>NZ_QTNQ01000009.1 GCF_018424695.1 Vannielia litorea | reverse complement strand
AGGCTGGGCGCACCCCAGCAGCCCGGCTCACCGATGCGCCTCATCACCACAGTCCTCCTCCTCGCCACCCAGGCCGCCGCCGAGCCCCTCTTCGACGGTCGCGCGCGGCTCACCCTGCCCGAGGGCTTCACCCAGACCGGGACGACCGAGCAGGGCCTCACCTTCGCCACACGACCCATCTGGGAGGCGCTCACCCTCAAGGGCGACTATGCCGAACTCGCCCGCATCGCCCGCGCCGACGCCATCTTCTTCGGCACCGATCATCCCGATTGCGCCGCCGAAGCCGCCTTCCCCTACCACCTCTCCTGCAAACCCGCCGCAACCCTCACCGTCGAGCTCTTCGATCTCGCCACGCCGCTGGGCGAGGCGAGCCTCGTCACCCGCTTCACACCCCAGCTTGAAGCCCCCTGGCAAGCACACGGCCTCGCCGCGCTTCAGGCCCGCTACTGCCCGCCGCCGCACCACGGCACGCACAGCGCCACGGCGCTCACCTGCTTCCGCCGCGATCTCGTCACCGAGCGGCCCACCGTCGCCCAGCGCCTCATCCTGACCAAGAGCCACGCGATAGAGATCACCGCCCAGAACGGCCTGCTCGCGGCCCAGATCAACATCGCCCTCTTCGGAGACACCCGCGCCGCCGCCCCCTCCCGCGAGGAGGCCCAGCGCGCCTACGAGGCGCTGCGCACCGGCTATTGGGGCGGCCTCACGCCCGAGGCATTGGCAGGAGAATCTCTTCTCGAGGCGGTGAGCCTCCCCTGACGCAGGGCCTCACGCCTTGCGCACCTCGCTGGCCAGCTTCAACACCATGTCACCATCGGCCTGCTCAATGTATAGGGCCGGATCATCCTTCGTGCCCTTGCGCGTCACCGCCTCGCCCTGCGGCTTGCGCTCCACCGTCTCTGCATGAACCGATTGCACGCGGCCCTCGGCCACGCCCTGCCCCCAGTCCCATTCCACCCGGTCGCCTTTTTTGACATCGCGCATCGCATTCTCCTTTTCAAAGCTCCCGCTTCAACGCGCAAGCCGCCAAAAGGATCACCCGAAGCGCGCCGCCCGATAGGGCGCCAGAAGCTCCTGCACCGCGCCGCCCATCTCGGCGGCCACCAGCTCGCCCATCAGCGCCCCCAGCGTCACGCCCGAATGCATCACCGCCAGCCACAGCCCCTCCGGCCCGCAGGCGCCCACCACCGGCAGGCCGTCCCCGGGCACCGGGCGCCACGCCAGCCGCGCCTCCGCCATCTCCATCGCCACACCGGGGAACATCGCCCTGAGCCGCTCCAGCGTGGCCAGCGCCATCGCCTCCGCGCTTTCTGGCAGCGCCTCGGTGGCATCGGCCTGATGGTTGGGCGAGGTGGGCGCAATCAGGCAGCCCTCCGCATCCTGGCGGATCTCCATGCCGCCCGGCACCAGAACCGGCGCAAACCGCATCTCCACCGGCGTTGTCCGCAGCACCACCGCGGGCCGGGTGAGCATCGGTAGCGCCACGCCGAGCGGTTCGACCAACTCCGCCGCGCCCGTGCCCGCGCAAACCAGCACCCGGTCTGCCGCCACCACGCCGCCCGCCACGGCCACACCCGTCACCCGGCCGGCCTCCACGACGATCCGCTCCACCCGGCACCCGCTCACCACCCGCGCTCCCGAGGCCTCCAGCAGATGCCGCGCCACCGCCGCCGCCTCCACCACGCCTTCCGATGGCATGAACCACGCGCGCTCCGGCACCGCCTCCAGCCCGGGCACCTCCTCGCGCAGCTCCGCCCCCGTCCAGGCTTCCACCGGGTAGCCGAAGCCCTCCAACTCGGCGACGCTTACGCTCTCCCAGTTCAGGCAACCGGACCAGTCCACCAGCCGCCCAAGCTCATCCTCGAGCCTGTGCCAGGCCGCCATCGCCTCCTGCCGCAGCCCGAAGTGATGCGCGTCGTGATAGAAGCTCGCATTGATCCAGCCGAAACTGGCCGATGTCGCCGCACCGCCCGGCGCACCGGCCACCACCACCACCACCTCGGCGCCCGCCTGCGCCAGCCGATAGGCGCAACTCGCCCCGATCAGCCCGCCGCCCACAATCACAACCCGCTCGCCCATGGCGCACCTCTTCCGCTTCTCTCCACCCAAGGCTAGCCTCTCGCCATGGACGCACAAGAGATCATCGACCGCTTGCGGCTGGAGCCTCACCCGGAGGGCGGCCACTACCGGCAAACATGGGTCGAAACACCCGCCACGGGTCGCCCCTCCGGCACCTGCATCTATTTTCTGTTGAAGCCCGGTGAACGCAGCCACTGGCACCGGGTCGACGCCACAGAGATCTGGCACTTCTACGCGGGCACCCCCCTCACCCTCCGCCTTGCGGAATCCGAAACCGGCCCCGCCACGCGCCACACCCTTGGTCCTGACCTCGCCACAGGAGCGCCCCAGCTCATCGTGCCCAAAGACCACTGGCAGGCCGCCGAGGCCGCGCCAGAGGGCTGGGCTCTCGTCGGCTGCACCGTCTCGCCCGGCTTCTCCTTCGAAGGGTTCACCCTCGCGCCGCCCGGTTTCGACATCCCCGAAGGATGAACCGCCCGATGGATCACAAGGCCCTCCTCGCCACCCTTTCGGCAGAAGAGCGCGCCCGCCTCACCGCCCGGCGCAACGGCCCGGCCCTCGCCCGCCTCGCGGCGCAGCTCGGCGCGCTTGCCCTGATGGCCGCCTACATCGCAGCCGCCCTGCCGCTCTGGTGGCTGATGCTCCTGCCCTATGGCATCGCGCTCAGCTTTCTCTTCACGCTGGAACATGAGTGCACCCACGCCACGCCATTCCGAAGCCGCTGGCTGAACGAGGCAACGGGTCATGCCACCGGCGCGCTGATCCTGCTGCCGTTCCTGTGGTTTCGCCACTTCCACTTCGCGCACCACCGCCACACGGGAGACCCGGCGCGCGACCCCGAGATCGCGGGCCACCCCCGGCCCGGCACCCGCGCCGCCATGGCGCTCTACCTCACCGGATGGGGCTACTGGCGCGGCAACCTCACCGTGCTTGCCCGCAACGCCCTCGGGCAAACCGCCAGCTACGTGCCCGAGCGCAAGCGCGCTGCCGTCACATGGGAGGCCCGCGCCCATATCGCCGCCTATGCCGCGCTGCTCGCGCTCTGGCCCGCTCAGGCGTTCACCCTCTGGCTCCTGCCGCTGCTGATCGGCCAGCCCGCCCTGCGGCTTTACCTGCTGGCCGAGCATGGCCTCTGCCCGCCGGTCGCCAACATGCTCGCAAACACCCGCACCACGCTGACCACCCGGTTCGTCCGAGCGCTGGCCTGGAACATGCCCTATCACGCCGAGCATCACGCCTACCCGGCAGTGCCCTTCCATGCGCTGCCCGCCTTCCACGAAAAAACCCGGGCTCACCTCCAGCAAGTGAGCCCGGGCTATGCCGCCTTCACGCGGGGCTACATCCGCAGCCTCCGCTGACCACTCAGCGACATTCCGATTTCTGTACCTGAAACCTCTCAGCGGCAGCCCTTGGCCACGTAGACCGCCCGCGACGCATCCCGGCGGATAGCGGCATCCTGCACCACGTTTCCGCCAATCTCGGCTGCGATCCCGGCTTTCTTGCCGCGCCCGATCAAGGCGCCGACAACCTGAAGGCCCTTGCCCTTCGCGGCGCCCTTGCCCGCAATCTTTGCGGCCTTGCCATATTCCTTCGCCAGCGCGCCACACCGCTGCTTGCTGTATTTGCCAACCAGCCGCTGATACTTCGCCGCATCCTCGCCGCGATAGCCGTGGCTCTTTGCGCTCGCCACGGGGGCCGCCTGACCCGCGCTGGCAATCATCGCCGAGGCGGCCAGCACCGCCAGAACCGTTCCCAGAACTCTCATTGTCGTCTCCTCATGTCCAAGGCCCTTCACCTTGACCACGAGTGCTAGCGCCGGAACCTGCCGGGGGTCACGTGACGAATGCCGTCATGCAGGCCGCGCGGCGGATTTACCTGCCGGGGCTTTGCAAAAGTGCATATGCATAGGATGTGCATCGAATGTGCATCAGTTCTGCATAGCATCTCATAACGGTTAATGCGCCCAGTCGGCACGCCGTCATGGCATTCATGCAAAGCTCCCGGAGGGTTCCGACACAACGCCACCGCCCACAGCCGCCCGCACGCCGGTGGTGCCCGGCCAGGAGGTTGCCAGGCCCTTGGCCACACGCACCGCGAGGTAGCCAAAGGCTTGAGCTTCCAGCATATCTCCGTCGAGGCCCACCTCTTCCACCGGCATCACCGGGCAGCCGAGGCCTTCCGCGATCATCCGCATCAGCACCGGGTTCTTCCGCCCGCCGCCCGTCACCAGCACCCGCTCCGCCGGCGCCGGAAAATGCTCCTGCCCCAGCGCCACCCCAAGCGCCGCCGCCGCCGTCAAAGTCGCCGCCGCATCCGCGTCCGACAAGCCCGCAACCTCCTGAGAAAGCGCATGAAAATCACCCCGGTCGAGAGACTTCGGCGGCAGCTTGAAGAAGTAGGGATGCGCCGCGAACCGCTGCAGAACCGCCTCATCCACAACACCCTTCGCGGCCAGGAGTCCGCCCTCGTCAAAGGCCAGCCCAAGCCGCGTGGCCACAAGGTCGTTCACCGGTGCATTCGCAGGCCCGGTGTCAAACGCCAGCATCGCCTCCGGCCCCCGGGCCGGGTCGATCCATGTGACGTTGCCCACGCCGCCAAGGTTCAGGAAAACAAGGGGATTTTCCGCCTTGATCCAGCGCGCCAGCGCCCAATGATAGGCCGGAGCCAACGGCGCGCCCTGCCCGCCCATGTCTACATCGCTGCTGCGAAAATCCCAGACCAAAGGCCGCCCCAGCGCCTCCGCCAGCACCCGCCCGTCGCCTGCCTGATGGGTGCCGCGCCCGCCCGGATCATGCGCAAGCGTCTGGCCATGAAAGCCAACGATATCAACGCCGTCGATCAGCTCTTCCAGCAGCACCCCATGGGCGGTTTCCACCACCTCAGCCGCCTCGGCCACGCCCGCCTCGCCCGGCCAGCGCCCCAGCGCGGCCCGGATCGCCGCCTGCTCGGGCCCTGAGTATTCGCGGTAAGCGCTTGGCCCAAAGCCAAAAATCTCCTCCCCGTCGGTCTCGATTACCGCCGCATCCACGCCATCCAGCGAGGTGCCGCTCATCGCCCCCAATGCCCTCATGCGGGCCTGTCCCTTGGCCTTTTTCAACATGGCCTTCCCCTCTTGCCTGCCTGCCAGTATGAGGGGGGCTCAATCCACTTCGCAACATGGAAAAGAGCGATGACCTACCACCCCAAATCGGACTTCATGGCCGTGATGATAGAGCGAGGCTTCCTGGCGGATTGCACCGACTATCAGGGCCTCGACGAAGCACTGGTTCAAGGCGTGGTCCCGGCCTATATCGGCTACGATGCCACGGCCAAATCGCTCCACGTCGGCCACTTGCTGAACGTCATGATGCTGCGCTGGCTGCAAAAGACCGGCCACAAGCCGATCACCCTGATGGGCGGCGGCACCACCAAGGTGGGCGATCCGAGCTTCCGCGCCGATGAGCGCCCGCTGCTGACGCCCGAAGTAATCGACGACAACATCGCCTCGATGAAGAGCGTCTTCGCCAAGTATCTCAGCTACGGCGATGCCCCCACCGATGCGCTGATGCTCAACAACGCCGAGTGGCTCGATGGCCTCAACTATCTGGAATTCCTGCGCGATATCGGTCGGCACTTCTCGGTCAACCGGATGCTCAGCTTCGAGTCCGTCAAGTCGCGGCTCGACCGCGAGCAATCGCTCAGCTTCCTCGAATTCAACTACATGATCCTCCAGGCCTATGACTTTCTGGAGCTCAACCGCCGCTACGGCTGCCTGCTCCAGATGGGTGGGTCCGATCAGTGGGGCAACATCGTCAACGGCATCGACCTCACCCGCCGCGTGCTCGACCACGAGATCTACGGCCTCACCTCGCCCCTGCTGACCACCTCGGACGGCAAGAAGATGGGCAAGAGCCAGGGCGGCGCGATGTGGCTTAACGCCGACATGCTCAGCCCTTACGAGTTCTGGCAGTTCTGGCGCAACACCACCGACGCCGACGTGGGCCGCTTCCTCAAGCTCTACACGGAGCTTCCCGTTGATGAATGCGAAAGGCTCGGCGCGCTAGAAGGGTCGGAGATCAATGATGCCAAGATCCGGCTGGCCAATGAGGTGACAACCCTCTGCCACGGCGCCGAGGCGGCAGCGGCGGCGGAGGCCACCGCGCGCGAAGTCTTCGAGAAGGGCGGCGTGGGCGATGATCTGCCAACCCTCACCGTGACGGCGGCAGAAGTGGCCGAAGGAATTTCGGTGGTGCAGCTCATCACCCGCTCCGGCCTCGCCAAATCCGGCAAGGAAGCCAAGCGCCTGATCGCCGACAACGGCGCCCGGATCGACGATGCCCCGCTCACCGACGCGGGCCTGATGCTCGACGCCGCCGCTCTGTCTTCGCCGGTGAAGCTTTCTGCCGGCAAGAAACGCCACGCGTTGGTGGTGCTGGAAGGATGATTTAACAATAACTTACGGCGCGACTCTCATCCAGTCGCGCCGATCATCGCCAATTAACGACTTGCGATGTTATATCATTACACCTACACCCGCTCCGACTCATATCGGAGACCCAGATGCGCCTCATTCCTTCCCTCGCCGCCATAATCATTGCAACGCCCGCGCTGGCAGACCCCAAGGTCATCGCCGACCTGCCCCCGGTCCATTCCCTCGTCGCGCAGGTCATGGAGGGCGTCGGCACCCCGACCCTCTTGCTCGATCAGGGCGGCTCCGGCCACAGCCTCTCGCTGCGCCCCTCGCAGGCCAGTGCCGCACAGGAGGCCGACCTGATCTTCTGGATCGGCCCGGCGATGTCACCCGCCCTCGAAAAGCCCTTTGAAACTCTTGGCGAAAACGCCCATGTCATCGCCCTGATGACGGCCCCCGGCACACTCATCATCGACACCGCCGACTCCGAGCCGCATACCCATGACGGCGAAGAGGGCCACGATCACGAGGATCATGCAGAGGAAGGCCATGACCACGATCATGACCACGAGGAGCATGCCGAAGAGGGGCATGACCACGACCACGATGAGCACGCCGAAGAGGGGCACGATCACGACCACGATAAGCACGCCGAAGAGGGGCATGACGACGACCATGCGGCGCATGCCGAGGAAGCCCACGACGACCAAGATCACGACCACGCCGAAGACGGCCACGATCACCACGACCACGGCCCCGAAGACCCTCACGTCTGGCTCTCGCCCGAAAACGCCAAGACCTGGCTCGCGCTGATCGCCGAGGAACTCGCCGAACATGATCCCGACAACGCGGCAACCTACGAGAGCAACGCCAAAGCCGCGATTGCCAACATCGACACGCTCACCGCCCAGATCGAAACCACCCTCGCGCCCTTCGAGGGCCGCGAATACCTCGCCACCCACCGGGCCTTCGCCTATTTCGAGGCCCGCTTCCACCTCGCCCCTGCCCAAGCCCTCACCGGCATCGACGGCGGCGCGGCCGGGCCTCGTGCGATGGAAGAGGTTCGTGAGGCCGCGGAGGACGGGATCACCTGCCTCATCACCGAGCCCGAAACCAAAGAGGCCACGGTGGCCACGCTGACCGAAGGCACGGCGCTCGAGGCCCACTTCCTCGATCCCCTGGGCCGTGACATCGCCCCCGGCCCGCAGCAGTACACCCAGCTTCTGCAAAATATCGCAGCCACTTACGCGGATTGCCTCAAGTGATTGCGCCGAGGCGACATCGTCCCTAACCTCCTTCCAAAGGGAGGACCAACCGATGCCGCTCACCATGTCCCGCGAGGTCTTCATCACCTGCGCCCTCACCGGCGCGGGTGGCACGCAAGACCGCTCGCCCCACGTCCCCCGCTCGCCAAAGCAGATTGCCGAGGCCGCCCGTGACGCGGCACTCGCCGGGGCCGCCTGCGTCCACGTCCACGTCCGCGACCCTGAAACTGGCGCACCCGCTCACAGCCCCGCCCTCTTCCGCGAAACCGTCGAGCGCATCCGCGACCTCGAGCCCGACATGGTGATCAACCTCACCTGCGGCTTCGGCGGTGATGTCATCTTCGGCCCGCCCGACCGGCCTCTGCCTCTCTCGCAGGAGAGCGTGATCCTCACCGCCCAAGAGCGTGTGGCCCACGTGGCCGAGTGCCTGCCCGAGATTTGCACCCTCGACTGCGGCACCATGAACTTTGCCGAGAACGACTACGTCATGACCAACACGCCCGGCATGCTCCGCACGATGGCGAAGGCCATGACCGACCTCGGCGTCAAACCCGAGATAGAGGCCTTCGACACCGGCCACCTTTGGCTCGCCCGGCAGCTTGTCTTCGAAGGCGTGATCGAAGACCCCGCACTGGTGCAGCTGTGCATGGGCGTGCCCTGGGGTGCCCCGAACGATCTGACGACCTTCAACGCCATGGTTTCCGGCATCCCCGAGGGCTGGACCTTCTCCGCCTTTTCCCTTGGGCGCGATCAGATGCCCTATGTCGCCGCCGCGGTCCTCGCGGGCGGACACGCCCGTGTCGGGTTGGAAGACAATCTGATGATTTCACGCGGAGAGCTGGCCACCAACGCCCAGCTCGTCGAGCGGGCGGTGCAGGTGATCGAGAGCCTCGGGGCTCGGGTGATGACGCCGCAGGAAATGCGTGACAAGCTGTCTCTCACCAAACGCGCCACCATTTAGAGATTTCGTAAACCATTTCAGGGAGACTATTCGATGAAACGTATTGCCCTTGCCCTCGCATGCCTCGCCACACCCGCCGCCGCCGAAGTCCCGCCCTGGGCCGGATACTGGGCCGCAGACCCGGCCTGGTGCGCAAACACGCAAGGGGAAGTGCCCGAGGCGCCGATCTACCTGGCTGACACCGAGTTCCTGGGTTACGAGAACGGCTGTGATATCGTGGTGGCCGAGCCGCACCCCTCCGGCTCCGCCTGGTCGGTGACGATGAGCTGCATGGGCGAAGGCGAAAGCTATGAGCGCGATGTGCTGCTCATGCTCTCGGCCGACGATCACCTGTTCTGGTGGGATGAGGGCTACATGGTCGAGCGCACGCGATGCCGCTGAAGGCCGCGATCCTCGGCACAGGCGTCATCGGCGCCGGATGGGCCGCCCGCTTCCTGCTTGCGGGCTGGGATGTTGCAGTGCACGATCCGGCACCGGGCGCCGAGGCCCGGCTTTCGGCCACGCTCAACGCCGCCCGCCGGGTTCTTCCGATGCTCTCCGAGGTTGCCTTGCCGCCCGAAGGAGCGCTGAGTTTCGTCACCTTGGAAGAGGCCGCCGACGGCGCGACATGGGTGCAGGAGAGCGCGCCAGAACGCCTTGATCTGAAACATGAAATCTGGGCCGAAGTGCAGCGCCACGCCCCGGCTGATGCGGTGCTGGCCTCCTCCACCTCCGGCTTCACCCCGACCGCGCTCAACGAGGGCAAGGGCCGGGTGATCGTCGCCCATCCGTTCAACCCGGTCTACCTGATCCCGCTGGTCGAGCTGGTCGGGCAACACACCGGCAACGCTGCCGAACTGTTGCGCAGTATCGGGATGTATCCGCTTGAGATCTCAGCAGAAATCGACGGCCACATCGCGGATCGCTTGCTCGAGTCCGTCTGGCGCGAGGCCCTTTGGCTGGTCAACGACGGCGTCGCCACCACCGAGCAGATTGACGAGGCCATCCGCATGGGCTTCGGCCTCCGATGGGCGCAGATGGGCCTCTTCGAGACCTACCGCCTCGGCGGCGGCGATGGCGGCTTTGCCCAGTTTCTCGCCCAGTTCGGCCCCGCACTCAAATGGCCCTGGAGCCACCTGACCGACGTTCCCGACCTCGATGATGCGCTGGTGCAAAAGATCGCCGCGCAATCCGATGCGCAATCGGGCCACATGACCACTGCCGAGCTGACGACCCTGCGCGATGACAACCTCGTCGCCCTCCTCCGCGCCCTCAAGCAGCGCGATGCCGGCGCGGGCAAGCTGCTGAACACGCATGACAAATCCATCACCCCACCGCCCCCGCCGCCGGGCCCTGAGCCGCTCCTGACCCTGCGCCGGACGATCCCGGTGGATTGGACCGACTACAATGGACACATGAACGAAAGCCGCTATGGCCAGCTCTGGTCGGACGCGGGCGACACGATTCTTGTCACCATCGGCATGGGCCCCGACAGCCCGGGTGCGCAGGGGGCAAGCTGGTTTACCGTCGACAACCACATCAAATATCTCACCGAGGTGCACGCGGGCGAGGCCTGCGAAGTGCGCACCGCCGTGCTTCTCGCCGAGGGCAAGAAGCTCAGGCTGCACCACGAGATGTGGGTCGGCAACACCCTCTCCGCCACCTGCACCCAGCTTCTGCTGCACATCGACATGGCCACCCGCCGCTCCGCCCCGCCCACGCCGGAGGTGGCCGAGAAGTTGCGAGCCTATGCCGAGGCCCATGCCACCTTGGCCGCCGCCTTCGGCTGACCCGCCGTGCAGCTCATCGGTCCGTTCGGCCCTCTTCGCAGCTGCTAGGAAAGGCCGAAGGGCCTTGAGGGGCTGCCCCGTTACAGCCCCGCAATCTGCCGCAACACCTGGCGCACCACCTCTGCATCGGCCTCAGGCACTCCGCGCAAAAGGGTCGCGTCATGGGCCTCCGCCAGTGCCGTTAGTTCCGTGAACGCGTCACGCCCCTGAGCGGTCAGCGACAGCACCTCACGCCGCCGGTCCTCCTCCACCTCGCGCCGGGTCAGAAACCGCCGCCCCTCCAGCGCCGCCACCGCCCGACTCACCTTCGTCTTGTGAATCATCGCCCGCTCCACGATGTCTCGCGCCGACATCTCGCCGTAGCGCCCGAGGTGAAACAGCACCCGCCATTCGGTGCGAAGCATACCGTAGCGCGCCTTGTATTCCCGTTGAAATTCAAGGCTCGCGGCCTCGGCGGCCTGGTTCAGCAGGTAGGGAAGGAAGTCTGTCAGATCAAAGCTCATTCTCTCGTGATGCCTCTTGTTAGTTACATTTTCAACTATTATCACCGCGCCAAGGAGGACGCGCCATGAACGACCAATCCAAGCCCGCCGGCCTGACCCAGGCTCCGAGCCACATCGGCACCACCCCCGGCTACATGCCCGGCTTCGCCAATGACTTCGAAACCGAGGCGCTGCCCGGCGCTCTGCCACAGGGCATGAACTCGCCTCAAAAGTGCAACTACGGCCTCTATGGCGAGCAGCTTTCGGGCACCGCCTTCACCGCCGATCCGCCCGAACGCACATGGACTTACCGGATCAGGCCCTCCGTCAAACACTCTCACCGCTACGAGCGGATCGACCTGCCCTACTGGGTCTCCGCCCCCAACGTGGTCGACAACGTCACCTCCCTCGGCCAGTACCGCTGGGATCCGGTGCCGCACTCCGACGAACCGCTCACCTGGCTCACCGGCATGCGCACCATGACCACGGCGGGCGACGTGAACACGCAGGTCGGCATGGCCAGCCACATCTACCTCGTCACCGCCTCGATGGAAGACGCCTATTTCTATAGCGCCGACAGCGAGTTGCTGGTCGTTCCTCAAGAGGGAAAGCTCCGCTTTGCCACCGAGCTCGGCGTGATCGACCTGGCCCCGCAGGAGATCGCCATCCTCCCCCGCGGCCTCGTCTACCGGGTCGAACTGCTGGAAGGCCCCGCCCGCGGTTTCGTCTGCGAGAACTACGGCCAGAAGTTCGAGCTGCCGGGCCGTGGCCCCATCGGCGCCAACTGCCTCGCCAACCCGCGCGACTTCAAGGCTCCCGTCGCCGCCTTCGAAGACCGCGAGGTGCCCTCCACCCTCACCATCAAATGGTGCGGCCAGTTCCATGAAACCAAGATCGCGCAAAGCCCGCTCGACGTCGTCGCCTGGCACGGCAACTACGCGCCCTATAAATACGACCTGAGCACCTACTGCCCCGTCGGCGCGATCCTCTTCGATCACCCGGACCCGTCGATCTTCACCGTGCTCACCGCTCCGTCCGGGGTGCCGGGCACGGCGAACATTGACTTCGTCCTCTTCCGCGAGCGCTGGATGGTGGCCGAAGATACCTTCCGCCCGCCGTGGTACCACAAGAACATCATGTCCGAGCTGATGGGCAACATCTACGGCCAGTATGACGCCAAGCCGCAGGGCTTCGTCCCCGGCGGAATGAGCCTGCACAACATGATGCTCCCTCACGGCCCCGACCGTGACGCCTTCGAAGGCGCCTCCAACGCCAACTTGAAGGCCGAAAAGCTCGACAACACCATGAGCTTCATGTTCGAAACCCGCTTCCCCCAGCACCTCACGGCCTTCGCCGCCGATGAGGCGCCCCTGCAGGACAACTACATCGACTGCTGGGAGACGCTGGCCAAGAAGTTCGACGGAACCCCTGGCAAGAAGTAACGTCGGCCGGTTCATCCCACCCTGCGCCCGGCGTAGGGTGGGCGAAACATCATTACCCCAAGGAATGCGCGCACAATGCCCCTGATGAAAAGCTGGGTCACTTCGGCCAACGCCGAAAACCACCCCTTCCCGCTCAACAACCTGCCCTACGGCGTCTTCTCCGTGGGCAGCGAAGAGCCGCGCTGCGGCGTCGCCATCGGTGACATGATCCTCGACATGGAAGCTGCCGAAGCAGCTGGCCTCGTCACCCTCGCCGATGTGCCGGTCTTCGACGTGCCGTTCTGGAACGAAGTGATGGAGCTCGGGCCCAAAGCCTGGGGCGAGTTGCGCGCCACCCTGACCGAGCTGCTCTCCGAAGGCTCCGCCAAGGCCGCTGCCCTGCGGCCCATGCTGGTGCCGATGGCCGAGGCCGAGCTGCACATGCCCTTCCTCGTCTCCGAATACACCGACTTCTACGCAGGCCGCCAGCACGCCACCAACGTAGGCACCATGTTCCGCGGGGCCGAAAACGCCTTGCCGCCCAACTGGCTCCACATCCCCATCGGCTACAACGGCCGCGCCTCCACCGTGGTCGTCTCCGGCTCGCCGGTGCATCGCCCCAACGGCCAGACCAAGGCGCCCGATGCCGAGTTGCCCAGCTTCGGCCCCTGCAAACGCCTTGATATCGAGCTTGAGATGGGCGCCGTGGTCGGCACCTCCTCCGAGATGGGTCAGCCCGTCAGCGTGGCCGAGGCCGAGGCCATGATCTTCGGTTACGTGCTGCTCAACGACTGGTCCGCCCGCGACATTCAGGCTTGGGAATACCAGCCCCTCGGCCCGTTCCAGGCCAAGGCCTTCGCCACTACGATCAGCCCGTGGATCGTGACCACCGCCGCGCTGGAGCCCTTCCGCTGCTCCACCCCCAAGCGCGAGAAGCCCTTGCTTTCCTACCTCGAAGAGCCCCGCCCCGGCCTCTTCGATATCAAGCTCTCGGCCTCGATCCAGCCCGAGGGCGCGGCCAAGGCGACGGTGTTCTCAAACACCAACTACAGCGAGATGTATTACTCCGCCGCCCAGCAGCTTGCCCATCACAGCACCTCCGGCTGCGCCATGAACGCAGGCGACCTGCTTGGCTCGGGCACCATTTCGGGCCCCGAAAAATCGTCCTACGGCTCCCTGCTCGAAGTCACTTGGGGCGGCAAGGAGCCGCTGCCTCTCGACACCGGCGAGACCCGCACCTTCATCGAAGATGGCGACACGCTCACGCTGGCAGGCCATTGTGAAGGCGATGGATACCGCGTGGGCTTCGGAGAATGTACTGGCAAGATCCTTCCGGCGATCGCATGGCCCTAACCTGCACCCTGCCACGCCTTCACCGCCTCCAGCGGGTAAAGCAGCATGAGCACGTTCAGGGCCAGTCCGTCGCGGATCATCCATGTTGTGAAGGCTTCAAACGCCAGGGCCAGCAAGACGCTGGCCCAAACGGGCAGCTTTCGCGCCAGCGCAAAGCCAACCCACATCGCCGCGATGTCGCTCACCGAATTCAGCACCGAGTCGCCGTAGTAATCGAGCGAGATGGTGACGCTTCGGTAATGCTCGATCACCTTGTCGGTGTTCTCCAAAAGCTCCCAGCCCGCTTCGACCGCCGTCGCAATCGCAAAGCGCCAGCCCAGCGGAAGCTTCCAGGCCACCAGCCAGAGCAGGCCGTAAAACAGCAGGCCGTGGATGATGTGGCTCGGCGTATACCAGTCGGTGATGTGCTGCGAATTCTCGCTCGACACGACCGCGCCATGCCAGAACTTCACATAGCCGCATTTGCAGATCGGCTCGCGCCCCCACCACAGCAGCACCGCCGCCATGGCCACCGTAACGGCCAGCGCCACCCAATAACCGTAGTGCACACGTTTCATGGCCGCACAGAAGCACGCAGGGCCGCGCAAGCCTATATCAAGGCGGCAGTTTTCGCGCCGAGTGTTGCGCCATGACCCTTGGGCTAGATCACCTGCAACTGGCGATGCCTGCCGGAGAGGAAGAGGCAGCCCGCGCCTTCTGGTGCGGCATTCTCGGACTGGCTGAGTTGGAGAAGCCCGAGGCGCTCAAGGCGCGCGGCGGACTTTGGTTTGAGCTTGCCGGGGCCGAGCTGCACCTGGGCGTCGAAACGCCCTTCGCTCCGGCAAAGAAGGCCCACCCCGGCCTTACCACGCCCGACGCAGAGCAAACCGCTCAGGCCCTGCAGGCGGCGGGCCACCCGGTGGCTTGGGATGAAAGCATCCCCGACCGCAAACGCTTCTTCTCCGAAGATCCCTTCGGCAACCGCCTTGAATTTCTCGAACCCTGAGCACCCCGTGCTCTCAATACCCTGCCGGACGCGCGACACCGCCGGCATGAAGAAAAGGAAACGCACCATGGCCAAAGCCTTCGCCTCCGCCGGAGACATGACCGAAAAGAAAATCAGCTTCACCGAAGTCGGTGAGGGCCTCTATGCCTTTACCGCAGAGGGCGACCCCAACTCGGGCGTCATCATCGGTGACGAGAGCGTGATGATCGTCGAGGCGCAGGCCACCCCGCGCCTTGCAAACAAGGTGATCGACTGCGTCCGCTCGGTCACCGACAAGCCTATCAGCCACGTGGTGCTCACCCACTACCACGCCGTCCGGGTGCTCGGCGCCTCGGCCTTCGGGGCCGATCAGATCATTATGTCCGACACCGCGCGCAGCATGGTTGCAGAGCGTGGGCAAGAGGATTGGGACAGCGAGTTTGACCGCTTCCCGCGCCTCTTCGAGGGCCACGAGAGCATCCCCGGCCTGACCTGGCCCACCACTACCTTCACCGGCCGGATGAGCGTGTTTCTCGGCAAACGCCGGGTCGACCTGATGCAGCTTGGCCGCGCTCATACGGCGGGCGACATCGTGGTGCATGTGCCCGACCAGAACGTCATGTTCACCGGCGATATCGTCGAATACCACTCCGCCTGCTACTGCGGCGACGGCCACTTCGGCGACTGGGGCAAAACGCTCGATGCGATCAAGGCCTACGACCTCGACGCCATCGCACCGGGCCGGGGCGACGCCCTCGTGGGCAAGGAGATGGTCAACGCCGCCCTCGAGAACACCCGCGATTTCGTCGCCTCCACCTATGCCCCCGCCGCAAAGGTCGCGGCCCGGGGCGGGACGCTGAAGGAGGCCTGGGACGCCGTGCGCGCCTCATGTGACCCGAAGTTCGCCGACTATGCCATCTACGAGCACTGCCTGCCCTTCAACGTCGCCCGCGCCTTCGACGAGGCACAGGGCATCGACACGCCGCGCATCTGGACCGCCGAGCGCGACAAGGAGATGTGGGCTGCATTGCAGGGTTGAGCCGCAGCACGCCACGCAGGGTGCACCTTCAGGTGCACATCCCGGGAGGAACAAGATGATCCACGACCGTTACCAGCTAGCCTTCAAGCTCTACCCTTACGAAAAACACGCCGACCAGCAGGCCTCCAAGCCGGTGCGCCACGCCGCCGTGGTGATCGGCGGCGGGCCCATCGGGCTGGCCACGGCGCTGGACCTCGGCTTGCAGGGCCTGCCCGTTGTTGTGCTCGATGACCACGAGGGCGTGGGCCAGGGCTCGCGCGCCATCTGCTTCTCCAAGCGGTGCCTGGAGATCGCAGATCGCTACGGCTTCGGGGAGCAGGCGCTTGAAAAGGGCGTCGTCTGGAACCTCGGCAAGGTGTTTCACGAAGATCGCAAGGTCTTCGAGTTCAACCTGCTGCCCGAGGCAGGCCACAAGTTTCCGGCCTTCATCAACCTGCAGCAGCCGTACTTCGAGAAGTTCCTCGTTGAACGCATCCGGCAAGCCAACGCAGCTGGCGCGCAAATCGAGCTTCGCGGGCGCAACCGGCTCGACGGGCTCACCCAACACGAAAGCCACGTGACGCTGGATATCACGACTCCCGACGGCCCCTACCAGATCGAGGCCGATTACGTGGTGGCCTGCGACGGGGCTGGCTCGCCGACCCGAAAACTGATGGGCCTGGACTTCGAAGGCCGGGTCTTTCAGGACAGTTTCCTGATCGCCGATATCACCATGGATGCCCCCTTCCCGACCGAACGCTGGTTCTGGTTCGAGCCGTCCCACGGCGCTGGCGCGTCCACCCTGCTGCACAAGCAGCCCGACGGCGAGTGGCGCGTGGACTTCCAGATTGGCTGGGACGTGGACCGCGAGGAAGAGCTGAAAGAAGAAAACGTGCGCCGCCGGCTCGATGCGATGCTCGGGACCGATGTGTCATACAATATCGTCTGGACATCGATTTACACCTTCCAGTGCCGCCGGATGAAGGCGTTTCGCCATGGCCGGGTGCTCTTTGCAGGCGATAGTGCCCATCAAGTGAGCCCATTCGGCGCGCGCGGCGCCAATTCCGGCATGCAGGACACGGACAATCTGGGCTGGAAACTCGGGCTGGTGCTGCGCGGCGAGGCGCCCGACGCCTTGCTGGACAGCTACTGTGCCGAGCGGCGCCATGGTGCGGATGAGAACATTCTCAATTCGACCCGCTCCACAGATTTCATCACCCCGAAATCGCCCGTCAGCCACCTGTTCCGCAACGCAGTGCTGGACCTGGCCGAACACCACGCCTTCGCCCGCCCGCTCGTCAACTCCGGTCGGCTCTCCTTGCCCTGCGTTTATGACCACGGGCCTTTGAACGGTCCGGACGCGCTTCCGGGCGGCCCGGCCCGCACCCGGCCCGGGGCACCCTGCCCCGATGCGCCGCTGTCGGAGGGGTTCCTGCTGTCGCGGTTGCAACAGGGCGGCTTCACCCTGCTGCACATCAATTGCGAGAGCCACGCCCCCCCCGATGACCTGCCCGTGCCGGTATCCTGTGTGACGGTCGAAACCGAGGCTGGCGCGACCGAGGCGTTCGCAGAGCGTTATCTCGGCACAGCCACGAAGGCCGTTTACCTGCTCCGGCCCGATCAGCACGTAGCTGCGCGCTGGCATCATGCGGACCCTTCAGAGGTGGCACACGCGCTGCGGCACGCCTTGGCCATGGAGTGACAATATGCTGAGAACAGACCCCAACATCTCCGACCCCGATGGCTTCTATGCCGAACTCATCGCCGCACACGACGGGCTGAGCGAAGACCAGAGCGCCGCACTCAACGCGAGGCTCATCCTCATCCTCGCCAATCATGTCGGTGACATGGGCACGTTGCGCGAAGCGCTTGCCGCAGCGCGCTCAGCGGCCCGCTGACAGGGTTACATGAGGGGGCGAACGCGCGGCTCTTCCTGCTCGATCCCGGCGATGTTTCGCAACTCGTCCATATCGTGGAGGAACAGCTTTCCATTGCGCCACGTCGCCAACTGGCGGTCTCGCAGCTTGGCGAGGCTCTTGTTCGTGTGCACGAGTGACAGCCCGAGGGCATCCGCCAAGTCCTGTTGGCGATACGGCAATGTCATTTCGCCATTGCGCGTCATCCCCAGCGCTTCGCCACGTTGGTGCAGCTTCACCAGCGCCCAGGCAATGGCTTCAACCGCGTTGCGTTGGCCAACGCTTAACAGAGCTTCGCCGAGGAAGTGCTCCTCTTCTGCAGCGATCCATGTAACGTCAAACGCCCGCTCGGGGTGGGCACGGAAGAAATCCCACAACGCGCCTCGATCGAAGACGCACAAAGTCATCGCCGTTGTCGCCTCAACGGAGTGACCCATCTCCCCCATAACGGCGGCCTGAAGTCCCAGAAAATCACCGGGGAACACGAAGTTGACAACCTGCCTGTCGCCGTTTTCCAGCAGCTTGTAGCGCAGGCCCACGCCGCGCAGCGTGGTGTAGAGCTGGGGGCTGTTCGATCCCTCCATCAGGATGGGCGTGCCAGGCTCCACGCTCAGCTCTCCCGATTTGAACTCGCTCATGAAGCGCAGCTCCCGGTCGGAGAGTTGTTTGAAGATGGGTTTGCGCCGAAGCGGGCAATTGTCGCATGCCGTGGCCATGGTCTAGTTCCCCTTAGATGTGCCACGCCCGGCCTGAAGGCCCACGATGAACGCTTCGGCAAGGCCGAGTGGGCCGGCAACGGGCGTGGGCTGGGCAACAGGCACCGGGGGAACGCGACGGATGCGGGACATTCCGAGCAACACGAACCCGAGCGCAAGCCAGACTGCGCCCACGATGAGAGCTGCCGTCTGGGTGGATGTCGTCTCGACGAGGTAGATCCAGCCAGCCACCGTCATGAAGGCAGCGCCGACGAGAAAGCAGATGCCTGCACCGGCGGAAAAGGCGACCCGGCGCATGGCGTGCGCCAGGCTCATTTGCAAACGGGCCAGCATGTTATTTCCTGGAAGAAAAGTGGCCGATCAGAAAACCGACGGCAGCAGCGATACCAATGGCAGTGGCCGGGCGCTCGGTGACAAAATCATTGGCACGCCCGTAGGCATATTCGGCGTTGTGCTTCACGTAGTCGGCACCTTCATGGGCCTTTGCCTTGGCCTCGGACGCCTTGCTTTTGGCGTAGCTCTGAAATTCCGATGTCTTGGCGCGGCCAAGCTCGGCCACAGCGTTCGTCAGGGCGGAAATGTCGGACTTGAGGGCCGCAATCTGGGCCGAAACTTCATCTTCCGGCTTCGATGAGCTGGAGGTACTGTCTGCGGTCGTCTTGGCTTGTGCCATTTGACGTCTCCTTTTCAATTCGGATGTGTCATTCGACAATTCAACCGCGTTCTGCCTGGAAGGTTCCAATGGGGATGTGAAAACAATTTCGGGAACCTGCTCCGACTAATCTCTGTTGTGGAGACAAGACGCGGGAAAACTCTTCCCCAATGCACATAGAATGAAAGGAAAGAAAATGCTTGGTTGGGCCCTTACCTTCCTCGTGATCGCACTCATCGCCGCACTGTTTGGCTTCGGTGGCATTGCCAGCGCCAGTGCTGGCATCGCTCAGGTGCTGTTCTTCGTGTTCCTCATCCTGTTCGTGGTGGCCATGGTTGCCCGGGCAATGCGGGGTCGCACGCCCTGAACGTCAGTGGCAATAAAAAGATAGAAAAAGGGGCGCTCGCACAGCGCCCCTTTTTTGTTCTGGCCAAATGCATCGGCGGATTACCGCTTGTGAAATCAGGAAAGTCCCACGAAACGCACCGGTCCGTTTTTTGTTCCCTTCGTTTCCCGGCTTTATCTCAGGAACAATCCCTTTCCGCTCCGGTTCATTCTCCACAAGCGGCCAAGCGCCGCAGTTTCTGAAACCAGAAATACCGGAGAGACCAAATGAAACGCATTCTTGCAACAACCGCGCTCACCGCGTCGCTGTGCATGCCTGCCTTCGCGCAGGACGCCACGACGGCAGAAGAGACAACCGCACCCGAGGCCGGGACCGAGATGATGGCCGATGGCGGCTTCATCCAAACCGCCGACCCGAAGGACGTGATGGCCAGTGACTTCATCGGCAAGCGCGTCTACGCCATGTCCGGCGAGATGGAATACGGCGAAGAAGGCGTCGAACAGGCTGACGCCGAGTGGGATGACATAGGTGAGGTCAGCGACGTGATCTTGGCCCGCACCGGCGAAGTCGAAGGCGTCATCGTCGACGTGGGCGGTTTCCTCGGGATGGGTGAAAAGCCCGTGGCCCTGACCATGGACTCCCTGCAGCTCGTCGCCGACAGCAACTCGCCCGGCGACTACTTCGTCACCGTGTCTTCGAGCCGTGAAGCGCTGGACCAGGCGCCCGCGTTCGAATTCACCGATCCCGCTGCTGAGATGGAGCAGGCAGAAGCTGCCGACGGCAGCATGGCCACTCCGCTGGAAGAAACCCCCGGTGAAGAGGCTGAAATGGCCGAGACCGGAGACAATGCCGCCGACACCGGGATGACCGACACCGGGATGACCGACGACGTCGCCGAAGCCGACGCGGACATCGAAGAAGCCGGTGAAAACGCTGAAGCCGAGATGGCAGAGGCGGGTGACGCCATGGAAAACGCTGGCGAGGAAGTCGAGCAGGAAGTCGCTGAGGCGGGGTCCGAAATCGACGCTGCGGCCGATGAAGCGGAAGCCGAGATGGCCGATGCCGGTGCAGAAGTCGAAGCGGCGGCCGACGAAGCCGGAGCCGAAATGGCCGAAGCTGGCGAAGAAATCGAAGGTGCCGCTGAAGAAGCCGGTAACGAGATGGCTGACGCCGCCGAAGACACCGAAGCCGCCGTTGAAGGTGAAACCGAGATGGCCGACGCTTCGCAGGAAGGCGACATGACAGGCTTCACCCGTGAAGGCTATTCCGAAGTGATGGTCACCGAACTGTCGTCGGAAGACCTGACCGGCCTGGCCGTCTACGACCCGAACGAGAACCGCGTTGGTGAGATCTCCGAGATCCTGATCTCCTCCGATGGCGTTGTCACCGATGCGGTGATCGACGTGGGCGGTTTCCTGGGCATCGGCGAGAAGCCCGTTGCGATCAGCTTCAAGGGCATCTCGCTGCAGCAGCAGTCGGATGGCGATGATCTGCGCGCCTATGTCAACACGACCGAGGAGCAGCTGGAAAGCTTCCCCGAGTACGAAGACGGTTGATGCGAGTAACCTGGAAGCGCCTCGTCCAGCGGGGCGCTTCCGCCTTGCGAGTGCCCCGGGGATCGGAAACATCCGTCCCCGGGGCGTTTTTTAGCGTAACATTCATGCTGCCGCCCTTTCCCTCCTGCCCTTGCCCCTGAGGAGATACCGAACGTGATTGCCAGCCGCTCCATCTCGATCCCCCTGACGATCATCGCCGCGATCCTGACGACCGCGGCGCTCAAGGAAGGGGCTTACTTTCTGGCTCCAACGGTGCTGGCCCTCATCACGGGGGTGATCCTTTCACCCGCCATCGGCCTGCTCCTGCGGGCTGGCCTGCCAAGGTCGGCGGCGGCAGGTGCGGTTCTGGCCTTTGCCCTGGTTGCCCTCACCGTCATTGCGCTCCTGCTGGAGCCGTTCATCTGGAGGGCACTGGAGAAGCTGCCGCTTGTGTGGGTCGAACTGCAGGAGACGCTGAGGCAGCTTCAAGACGCCCTGCGCGGCCTCAACGAGATGACGGAAGACGTCAAGGAGGCCATCAGCCCGGACGGCGCCAACGATGGAGAGGAGCAGGAGTCCTCGCTTGCCCTGCCGTCTGCCATCGACGCCATTGCGATGGCACCAACCATTGCGGCGCAGCTGATGATCTTCACCGGCGTGCTGTTCTTCTTCCTCTTCACCCGGGACAGCATTTACACTTGGGGTGCGAAGGCCCTGGGCGGGCGCAATCTGGAGTCGCGAGACCGCTACAAGGCATCGCTCCTGACGGCCGAGCACATGGTGTCACGCTATTTCATCACGATCACTCTCATCAATGCATGCCTGGGGCTCGCCGTGGCTGCGGCGATGGTAATGTTGGGCATGGCCTCTCCCATCATGTGGGGGATTGCTGCCTTTGCCGTAAATTTCGTGCCCTACCTTGGGCCAGCGGTCTTTGCGACCGTTCTACTGCTGGGCGGCATCGTGGCGTTCGACGGCTTCATGTCCGTTGTGCCCATGTGCGTCTACGTCTGCATGAACGTGACCGAGGGCCAGTTCGTTACGCCCTCCCTGGTGGGCAAGACGCTCAACATGAACCCGCTGCTGATTTTCCTGTCGCTTGTTTTCTTCCTGTGGATCTGGGGGCCGTTGGGTGGCTTCGTCGCCATTCCGGTGCTGCTTTGGGTGCTTCTGGTGGCAGACCTGATGAAGCCTGACCAAGAGGTGCGCGAGGCCGCGGAGCGGCGGCAGGAGTTGGATGACACTGTGGCCGAAAAGATTGCCGAGGGAAACTGAGGCCCGGGAACGGCCTTTCCGTTCAGACCATTTCCTCAGGAATACCGGGCACGGCCATGCCGAAGCGCGAGGCAGGTCGAATATCATGCGGAAGCAGATAGCCTTCGCGCGCCTCGGGCAAACGATCCGCATCGCGGCGGGCCTGGGCGATCCAGGCCTCGAAAGCGGATGCCGGGTTGAGCATCAGGGCACGTGCCTCACCATCAATGGTCGGAAACCAATGTGACAGCACACGCTCTCGAATGTTCTGCGTCTCTTCTGCGGCCACCTCGACACCTGCTTCCGTGTCCCATCGGAGACTGCGCCCGTTCAGGTTGGCCGAGGAGACAATCGCCGCCCTGTCATCGAAGACGGAGAGCTTGGCGTGGACGTAGATCATCGGGGCACCGCGCAGGGCCACCCGCCCCAGTCCGCCGTTTTCTCGACCGGACCCGTCTTCCGTGCCAAGAGCTTCCGCACCGGCTTCCTCCTCTGCCGCACCGGGACGACGCCGCTGAGCGGGTGACAGCGCATAAAAGCGGTCACCGAAGCCCTTGCGAAGGATGCGAAGGCAACGTGACTGGAGGAACTCACCGAAGCGGGCATCCGCGCCACCACTGGAAAATGCGACCTCTTCGGGCGCGGCTGGTAGAACGAGCAGAAGCCTCAGCCCGGGCTCCTCCTGCGCTCTCCGGGCGAGGCGGCGTGCCAGCTTGCGATCCCGGAAGAATTGCGTCTCGAGATAGATGAACTGCCGCGCCTCCCCGGCGCGGGCGACATGGGCATCGAACAGCCCCGATGAAAGCTTTTTTGGGGAGAAGCGGAACGGTGCAAAGCGGGCCGGGGTCGACAGAGTGGTTAGAAAGCGCGGTGTGCCGCTGGTAGCGCATGCTCCGTCATCCACCCCTTCCGGCGCGGGCCCCTCTCCGGCAGTCTGACTCGTGAAGTGATCCAGGTGGCGCTCGGCAGTTCTTGCGATCGTTTCATCGTGGAGCAGCATCTGGACATCGTGCCAGGTTTGCCGGGCGGGCTGATCGTGGCCCGGCGTATCCCAGCGCCGCTCGTCCAGGTCCAGCCCACCAACATAGAGGGCCTTGCCGTCAATCACGGCCAGTTTCTGGTGATGGGTCACCGGTGTCATCCGGAAACTGTGCCACCAATCTGCTCTGACCACGCCAGCTTCGTCGTCCGGCACCTTCAGATGCGGGCGCAGACGGGGGGCTTCTGTAATGAACCGACTGCGCTCGCCCTGGGGAAGGTCGTTCAGCATCTGGACGGCGTGGCGCAGCTTCCACGCCGCAACGGGCCAGAGAAGCATGCCGGGCACCTTACCGATCCGCGCAGGATGACGTGCAGCGATCGCCTCAAGTGTACCCGCCCCGCCTTCTCCTGCGATCTCGCGCAGGCCCGCGCATTGCCGCATCGTTCGCCACGTTCCGCGATGCAGGTCTGGCGCGCCGATAGGGTCGAAATCGGAAACAACGATGCGAATGTTCACGCCGCGCCGCAGGACATGGGCCAGGAGATCGGCCCAAGTGGTGCCGATTGCCTGTCCCTCCTCACTGCGAAGCTTCGTCCGAAGGTCGATGATGCGGAAGCTCATGTTCACGCGCGTCTTCGCCGACAGTACCAGTCGCTCAAACTCCGGGTAAGCCTCGCGCGCCGTAATGAGGAGGTGTGGCGCACTGCCCCAGTCAGGCGTGCGGGCCTTGTCGCCCGCAGCAGTCACGCCGTGCCTTCCTTTCGGAGGTTCTCGGGCAGATCACGCGGCGCCACCGTGCGTTCTCCCGGCGCAATCGGCGCATCAGGCTCACCCTCGGGCTGCGCCTCGATCGGAAAGGTAACGGCAAGGCTGAAGGTTTCGTCATCCTGATCCAGTTCCAATTTGCCACCGAGTTGCGCCGCGAAGGCCCGGATCAGCTGGCTGCCAAGGCCGTTGCTGGAGGGCGGTGTGTAGTCCCGGCTCAGCGGCGCGCCCTTGGAATTGAGAACAGTCAAGCGCGCGCGCGAGCACAGGGTTTCATCCTCGTCTTCGTCGGGAATGGGCTCTGCTTCGGAGGCCTCCGGCTCCAACTCTTCCAGCTTGATCTGTAGCCATGCGCTTCCGGGCCCATCAGGGTGCCCCATGTGCTTTGTTGCATTGGTCACGGCTTCTGTCGTCAGCAAGGCAATCGGCACCGCCTGATCGGGGGCCAGCGTCAGCCCTGCGATGTCCATTCCCGGGCTCACGCCGGCGTCCTTGGGAAGGGCCGTTGAGAGGGTTTGGCGCAGTATCGCATTCAGCAGCAGGTCGGCGTGGACAACGGAGAGGCGAGACGTCTGATACAGGCTCGAATGGACGGTCGCGAGGCCCAGCACCCTGTCGAGGATGCGGCGCAGTGTGGTGCGGGCTTCTTCCCCTTCGGCCTTGCGGATCTCCATGTTCATCACCGAGGCGATGAGCTGGAGGTTGTTCTTGACCCGATGGTGCACCTCGCGCAGCAGGAGGTTTTTCTCGTGCAACCCGTCTTCAAGCTCCGCCTCGTCGCGCAGGATCGTCTCAGCCATGCTTGAGAATGTCTCGTTCATCTCCTGCAATTCAGAGGGGGCGCGATCTGAAATTTTACTTTCACCATGAATGCTGCGGTGTCCGGCAGCGAACCGTATCATCCGTGCCCGCAGGCGGCGGATGTGGACCAGCACGAGACGGTGCACGGCAATGTAGGCCACCCCCAGAGAGATGATCCACATAAGCATCGGGAAGACTGCAGCGCTGTACCAGTTCAGGCCATCCGGTGTTTTGTCGGCCCAGATCGCCATGGCATAGACGAGGCCGGGGATGATCGGCACGAAGGTGTAGATCCGCGCCTCCCCCGCGACACTGTGGCCCGAGACGGTCGTGGCGCCACTGTCAATCAGCTCTGCCAGGGTGCTTTCAGCGGGCAGTTCCCCCGCCAGGGCATCGCCTTCGTTGCGGGAGAGCAGGACGCGCCCACTGTTTGTGAATGTCACCAGATCGACCGGTGTTTGCATCACCTCCCCGTCACCGCCGACCGGGTCGCCCCCATCGCGCTGAACAGTCAGGTCTTCTTTCTCGATCGAAATCGAGACGAAACCGAGATAGGTGCCGTCTTCGTAAACAGGATAGCCCAACACCATCACTTCGCTGCCTGTCACCCGCCCGCGTTGCAGCAAGTCGGCCATGGGCACCCTGTCTTCCGCCATCGTGGCGGCAAACTCCGAACCGGTGATGTCGAATGTCTCGCTGCGAGAGTTGCATGTCGTCACGTTCTGAGTGTCGACGAACATGGCCAGTGTATAAACGACACTGCGCTCGGTGAGCTGCTGCATAAGGCTCGAGCACGCTTCCGGATCACCGCGAAGGCCCACCACAGAAGTTGCCAGCACCCGGGCAGAGGCGAAGCCTCCGTGCATCATGTCGCGCATCTCTTCCACATCGGCAACGGTTTGTCCGAAGAGCGCCGAGCGATTGAGCTCATCGGCCTGCCGGGACACGTTGGCCGTTTGCATCAAGGCGATGATGCCCACGGGAAGAAGCGCCACGGTGAGCATCACCGCGACGCGAAACACCAGCGATTGTCCGATCGCCTTCACGTGCTTGACCCTCGTGATCACCCGAGCGGAGCGTTGCTGGCAGCAACCACAGCCATGGTGCTCTGGTCGGTAAGCTCCAGCTCTTCCTCTTCGCTGAGTTGCAGGATTTCAGCCAGCCGCGCACGTGCCCGGTTGGCCCTGCTCTTCACCGTTCCGACCGCGCAATTGCAGGTCTCGGCGGCTTCGTCATATGACATACCAAGCGCGCCGACCAGCCAGAGCGTCTCGCGCTGCTCATCGGGCAGCGTTGAGAAAGCGCGTTGAAAATCGGCAAGTGCGAGCCGGCCGTCGTGATCCGGCTTGGAGGCGAGATTGCCCGCCATGACGCCATCCACGTCGGCCACCTCCCGGCCTGACTTGCGCCGGGCGGAGTAGAAGGTGTTGCGCAGGATGGTAAACAGCCAGGCCCGCAGGTTTGTACCGGGCTTGAACTTATCGAAGTTGCTCCAGGCCTTCACCACGGCGTCCTGCACGAGGTCGTCGGCTTGGGCGGAATTGCGTGCGAGGCTCATTGCGAAGGCGCGCATGGCAGGAAGATGCTCGACGATCTCATCGCGAGGGTCGTTCTGCGGAAGCTCGGTTTTGGGTGATGTCATTTGCTGGAATCGCCTTCCGTGTCCTGCTGTCGGAGGCGATTGATCAGATCGGTAAACCTGTCCGGCACATCTTCTTCGACCTGGGCCTGGAAGACCCGGCGCAAGTTTTCGTCGATCTGCCGCCGTAGCCCGTCGGTCGCTTCTTTCTGCTGCTCTTTCATTGCTACCTTTTTGCCTTTCATCAAAACCGACCCGCTCCAGCGCCAGGTACCCATCGCAATAACTCTCGGCAGACCGTGAGGTTCCCGAGAAATGTCCCTGTGTCACATTTTAATTTGGAACCAAACGCCATGAGCCTACGTTTGGTTCCGGAACGCCAATAAAAAACGGGTAAGGCAACATGAACAGTGCATCTTCCGAGAGCTTTGCCGATGGCATCGCGCGGGAACTCCCATACCTGCGCCGCTATGCCAGAGCGCTGACCGGGAGCCAAAAGTCCGGCGACGCCTATGCCGCCGCAACTCTTGAGGCCATGCTGGACGATCCGGACCTCGGAGACCGCTCGCGGAGCCCCCGCGTGGCCCTCTTCGCGGCCTTTCACGCGATCTGGACGAGCTCCGGGGCACCGGTTGAAGCCGAGGAGGGTGACAGCTTTCTCGCGGCGCAAGCCAACCGCCACATGGCCCCGCTGACGCCGGGCACCCGAGAGGCGCTGCTGCTCTACACCATCGAGCAGTTCTCCTACGCCCAGATCGGAGACATCACCAACAGCACCGAAGCCGAAGCCGAAGAGATGGTGGCAACGGCGCAGGAAGAGATGGCCCGCTCGATCAGCGGCAAGGTCATGGTCATTGAGGACGAGGCCATCATCGCGATGGATCTGGAAACCGTGGTTGGCCAGATGGGCCACCGCGTGACTGGCGTGGCGCGCACCCACAAGGGCGCGGTGCAGCTTGCCAAGCAGGAACGGCCCGACATGATCCTGGCCGACATCCAGCTGGCCGACAATTCGTCGGGTATTGATGCAGTGAACGACATCCTCGGCGAGTTCGGCGAGATGCCCGTGATCTTCATCACCGCCTTCCCCGAGCGCCTGCTGACGGGCGAGAAGCCCGAGCCGGTGTTCCTCATCACCAAGCCCTATACCGAAGAGCAGGTGCGCCTTGCGGTGAGCCAGGCAATGTTCTTCGCCTCGACGGTGACACTGGTCGCCTGAGGCACAACGAGTTCCCTCGTAAGGCGGGTCCGGCGCTAGTCGGTCCCGCCTTTTTTATGGAACAGGCGATAGATCGCCTTGCAGCGGGCCACCGGTGTTTCGCCATCGCAAATCAGCGCTTGGGTAAACAACATCTTACCCGTCCGTTTCACCACCTCCGGCGTCGCCTCGATCCACGCACCAGGCTGGCCGGGGCCGAGGTAGTCGATATCGAGCGTAATGGTGGCCATCTTGCCCACCACCGGCGCGGTTCCCGCTGCGCCGCTGTAGGTTTCGTTGAACACCCGCGCGAGAATGTCGGCAAAGGTTGCCGTCACCCCGCCATGACAGACGCCGTTGACGTTGAGGTGCCGGTCTTCCACCCGAAAGCCGACGGTGCGCGAGCCATCATCGTTTTCACGCAGGAACCATGGCCCCATGGACTCATCGACCGAGCACAACAGGGTCAACGCTGTGAAACCTTTGGGCGGAGCGGGAGTTTCGGCGTGTTCTGTCATCCACGGCACGCTGCCCCCTGCAGCCGGCGGCGTCAATGCAGGGACAGTCGCATGAAATTGCAAATGTCCTGTTAACGGACGGTTACCCTTCCCACTTCGGGCCGATGAACTCGGCGTCCACCGAGAATTTCACTTCATCTGCGACGCCCATGGTGGTGCCGGGCGGCGGCAGGCCCACGTCAAAGCCAATGGCCGAGCGCGAGAAGCTGCCCGCGGCGTGGAAGCCGATACGAGCGTTGGGATCATACCGGTTGCCCTCCCAGCCGCCGAGTGCCGTCACCGACATGGTGACCGGGGCCGAGATTCCGTTGATCGTGAGGGTGCCCGCCACCTCTGCCGCCTTCTCGCCGGTGAGGCGGATTGACGCGCTCTGCAAGGTAATTTCGGTGTAGTTGGCGGAGTCGAACCAGGGCGGGGCGAGCACCATCGCGCGAAAGCCGGTCGGCTCCGGCGTGGGAATATCCAGCGAACTCACGTCGATGGTGGCTGTGAGCCGTGCGGTGGCGGGATTGGCGGGATCGAGTTCCACCGTCGCGCTGAACCTGTCGAAGCTGGCGCGGAAGTTCGAGATGCCAATGTGATCGACCATGAAGATCAGGCTCGAATGGGCCGGGTCGAGCGTGTAAGTGCCTGCTTTCAGCGTACTCAGGTCGGTCCTGGTGGTGTCCATCGCCAGATCTTGCGCCCAAAGCGGCGCGGCGGCGAGAAGAGCCGCGATTGCAAGGACTTGCCGGATCATTGCACCGCGCCTTCGCCCCAGGCCACCAGCGGCTCGAAGCCGCCCCACATCATCCGCATCCCGTCAAAGGGCATCTGTGGCATGTCCTTGCCGTCCATATCGGCCATCATCTGCGCCTCCGCCGCCTCGGCGGCAGCGCGGTCGGGCCAGACGATCCAGGAGAACATGCAGACCTCCCCCGCCTCCATCTTGGTGGCCATCGGAAAGCTCGTCACCTTGCCGTCCGGCACGTTGACGCCCCAGTTCTCCTGAAAGCCGATGGCGCCATAGCCCTTGAACATTTCCAGCGCGTCTTCGGCCATCTCCTTGTATTTCGCCTTGTTTTCCTCGGGCACGGCGAGGAGAAACCCCTGAATGTATGCCATTGCAATCAACTCCCTGATAACGCATTTCGGAGCCAACTTGACAGGCTTTATCGTTGATATCAACATAAGAGAGACATGGACCCCGATCTGCCACTCGACGTGACCCATGAGGTTGGATTTGCCTGCCTCTGCCTGCGCGCACAGCGTGCCGCGCGGCAGTTGGCGCGGGTATTTGATGAGGTTTTTCGGCCACTTAACCTGACCAACGGGCAGTTCTCGCTGCTGATGAGCCTCAACCGTCCGGAGCCCCCACGACTGACCGATCTGACCGGGCAGCTCGGGATGGATCGCACCACGCTGACGGCCTCGGTGAAGGTGCTGGAACGGCGCGGGTTGATGCGGCAGGAACAGGACGAAAAAGACAAGCGCGCCAAGAGGTTACTGCTGACAGATGAGGGCCGCGCGCTGCTGAAGGAGGCGGTGCCGATCTGGCGCGAGACCCATGCCCGCATCGAGGCGGAGCTGGAGCAGATCACTGCCGCACAGATGCGCGCCGGGCTGGATCAGTTGGCAGGGCGTTAACTCTGCGAAGCAAGGGGCCACAACCCATGCAGAACCAATGCACAACCCATGCACATGTCGGATGACATAGCGCCCACCCGTTAACGCACCGCTCAGAAGCCGAGGGTTGCGTTTACCGCGCGTTTCCAGCGGGCATATTTCTCTTCACGCTCCCCCTCGCCCATCTCGGGTGAGAAGCTGCGATCAAGCGCCCAGGTATCGGCGAAACCGGCCTGGTCGGGATAAACCCCGGCCCGCTGCCCGGCGAGCCAGGCTGCGCCCATCGCGGTCGTCTCGAGCACCTTGGGCCGGTCCACCGGGGCGCCGATGATGTCGGCCAGAAATTGCATGGCCCAGTCCGACGCGCTCATGCCGCCGTCGACCCGGAGGGTCGCAGATGAAGAGGTGTCCCTCAGGGCCGTTTCGCTGGCGCTGCTCCAGTCGGCCTTCATCGCCTCCAGCAGATCGCGGGTCTGGTAGCCGACGCTTTCGAGCGCGGCGCGGGCAAACTCGGCGGGGCCGGTGCTGCGGGTGAGGCCGAAAACTGCGCCACGGCAATCGGCGTCCCAGTAAGGCGCGCCGAGGCCGGTGAAGGCGGGCACCATGACAACCCCCTGCCCCGTGTCTGCTTTCTCAGCCAACGGATGGGTTTCGCCCGCCTCACGGATCAGCTTCATCCCGTCGCGCAGCCATTGCACCACGGCGCCAGCGACGAAGATCGAGCCTTCGAGCGCATAGGTCGGCTTGCCGTCGAGCTGGTAGGCGATGGTGGTGAGCAGGCGGTTTTCGCTTTTCACCGGGTCGGAGCCGGTGTTGAGCAGGGCAAAGCAGCCGGTGCCATATGTGGATTTCATCATGCCCGGCTTGAAGCAGGCCTGGCCCGCGGTGGCCGCCTGCTGGTCGCCGGCGACACCGAGAATGGGAATCTCGCGCCCGCCGAAGAGATCGGCCCTTGTGGTGCCGAAATCGGCGGCGCTGTCCTTCACCTCGGGGAGCATCGACATGGGGATATCGAGCAGTTTGCACATGTCTTCAGACCATGCGCCGCGCCGGATGTCGTAGAGCATGGTGCGGGCGGCGTTGGTGGCGTCGGTGACGTGTGATTTGCCCCCCGTCAGATGCCAGATGATCCAGCTGTCGACGGTGCCGAAGGCCAGCTCGCCCGCCTCGGCCTTGGCCCGCGCCCCTTCTACATTGTCGAGAATCCAGCGCAGCTTGGTGCCGGAGAAGTAGGGATCGAGCAGCAGGCCGGTGGCCTCGGTCACCGCATCTTCATGGCCCTTGTCCCTGAGCTTTCGGCAGAAATCGGCAGTGCGCCTGTCTTGCCAGACGATGGCATTGTGGATGGCCTTGCCGGTGGACCGCTCCCAGACGACGGTGGTTTCGCGCTGGTTGGTGATGCCGATGGCGGCGATGTCATCGCTGGACGCGCCCGCCTTTTCGATGGCAGCGCGGCAGGTGGCCGCTGTCGTCGTCCAGAGGTCGGCGGCCTCATGCTCGACCCAGCCGGAGTGCGGGAAGTGCTGGGCAAACTCCTCCTGCGCGGTGGCGGCAGGCTTCAGCGCCTCGTCGAAGAGGATGGCGCGGGAGGAGGTTGTGCCCTGGTCGATGGCGAGAATGTAGGTCATGTCATGTCCTCCCTTGGTTCGGACGGTTTAGCGCGGGATGGCAGCGGCGTCACCGGGGCGCGGTGCAGCGGTGAGACCATCGGCACGGGCCGACCAGATGGCCTGCCCGGTCAGGGAAAGGCCCGGCTCAGAGCGCGGGCGTCCAGGGGCACCAGAACGAACCCGTCGAGCCAGGCCGCCCCGGCCTCTTCCAGTGCGTCGGGTGGCGGGCTTTCGGGCAGGGCGATGGCCTGAAGGATCATGCGGTGCAGCAGCCCGCCTTCCACTGCCACGCGCAGGACGCAAGAGAACGCATCGGGGCGCGTGCGCTCCGCCGTGCCCATCAACCCGCGCCATTCCCGCTCGTGGCGGTGGCAGAGCATGGTGTAGGGCTCCAGCCCCGGCTCGACCTGAAGCGTCACGATCTCGCCGGTCGGGGCCATGGCGGCGAGCGCCTGCCCGTCGAAGGCGTGCAGCATCGCGCCCGCCATGGCTTCGCCCGGCGGGCGGGTGCGGTTGAGGAAGGGGCCGAGCAGGATCATCAACAGCACGACAGCGGCCACGACGATGGCAGCCCGTTTGAGAAACACGTTTGTCGGTGGGGGCGCAGGTGGCACGGCTTGGCTCCGGCAGGACACTCAGGGACATGGCACAGGGTGGCGGACGCATGGGGAGCCTGTCAAAGACGAAAGAGCCGGGGCCACCGCAAAGGCAGCCCCGGCCCGGGGAGGTAACTTACTGCCAGGAGGCGATCAGCTCGTCATAGCTGATGGTCTCCGGGGTCGGATCCTCGTTGTCGAGCTTGGCCTTCGGGGCACCCGGCTGCGAAAGCCACTCTTCGGGGTCGACCTCCTCGTTCATGACCGGGCCGAGATCGCCCTGAACGCCTGCGCGCTCAAGCCGCTCCAGCACCCGCTCCTGATCGGCGCAGAGGCTGTCGAGGGCCTCTTGCGGAGACTTCGCACCCGACATCGCATCGCCGATGTTTTGCCACCAGAGCTGCGCCAGCTTGGGGTAGTCCGGCACGTTGGTGCCGGTCGGCGACCACTGAACACGGGCCGGGGAGCGATAGAACTCCACGAGACCGCCCAGCTTGGGCGCGCGCTCGGTGAAGCTCTCGTCCTGGATCGTGCTTTCGCGGATGAAGGTGAGGCCGACGTGGGACTTCTTCACATCCACGGTCTTGGAGGTGACGAACTGGGCATAGAGCCAGGCCGCCTTTGCACGGTCGACGGGCGTGGACTCCAGCAGGGTCCACGAACCGGCATCCTGGTAGCCGATCTTGGTGCCCTCTTCCCAGTAGGCGCCGTGCGGCGAGGGGGCCATGCGCCACTTGGGCGTGCCATCCTCGTTGAGCACGGCATCGGCCCCGTCACCCACCATGTCGGCGGTGAAGGCGGTGTACCAGAACATCTGCTGGGCGATGGAGCCCTGCGCAGGCACCGGCCCGGCCTCGCCGAAGGTCATCCCGGCAGCGGCGGGGGGAGAATACTTCTCCAGCCACTCGATGGCCTTGGTCACGGCGTAGACGGCAGCGGGGCCGTTGGTTGCGCCACCACGGGAGGTGCAGGAGCCGACCGGCTGGGAGTTTTCGTTCACACGAATGCCCCACTCGTCGACCGGCAGGCCGTTGGGCTCGCCCTTGTCGCCCATGCCGGCCATCGACATCCAGGCATCGGTGTAGCGCCAGCCGAGCGACGGGTCTTTCTTGCCGTAGTCCATGTTGCCATAGACACCCTCCGACGGGCCGCCCGCGTAAGACATGTCGCGCCCGGTGAAGAACTCGGCGATGTCTTCATAGGCCGACCAGTTGACCGGCACGCCGAGGTCGTAGCCATAGGCTTCCTTGAAGTCGGCCTTGGTCTTCTCGTCGTTGAACCAGTCGTAGCGGAACCAGTAGAGGTTGGCGAACTGCTGGTCGGGCAGCTGGTAGACCTTGCCATCGGGGCCGGTGGTAAAACCGAGGCCGATGAAGTCCTCAAGGTCGAGGTTGGGGTTGGTGACGTCTGCCCCCTCGCCCGCCATCCAGTCGGTCAGGTTGCGGGCCTGCTGGTAGCGCCAGTGGGTGCCGATGAGGTCGGAGTCGTTGATGTAGCCGTCGTAGATGTTCTCGCCGGACTGCATCTGGGTTTGCAGCTTTTCGACCACGTCGCCCTCGCCGATCAGGTCGTGGGTGACCTGGATGCCGGTGATGGCGGTGAAGGCCGGGGCAAGGACCTGGCTTTCATACTCGTGGGTGGTGATGGTTTCGGAGACGACCTTGATCTCCATGCCCTGCATGGATTCGGCGGCATCGACGAACCACTGCATTTCGGCTTCCTGGTCCTCGCGGGAGAGCGTGGAGAGGTCACCGATTTCCGCGTCGAGGAACGCGCGCGCCTCGTCCATGCCCGCAAAAGCCGGCACGGCGAGGCTGAGCGCCACCGCGAGGCCGCCGGTAAAGGCGGTGGTTGATCTGAGATTGAGCTTCATTCTGTTCTCCTCCCTGTTGGGTTGATGAAGCGCCGCATTGGCTGCGGCCGTTATTCCTGCGCTAAACCCAGCGGAACACCGCTGCGGCATAGATCAGGCAGAGGACCAGCGCCCAGGGTTGGGCGATGCCGGTCAATCCGAGCCAGGCCAGGTTGATGAAGGCCGAGCCGAGAAGGGTAATGAAGAGGCGGTCGCCCCTTGTGGTTTCGATCTGGAGCACGCCCTTGCGGGGTGTCTCGGGGAACTTGATCGCGAGCACGGTGAAGGTGATCAGCAGCGAGGCGATCACGAGGAAGAATATGGCGGTGGGCCATGTCCATGCCATCCAGTCCATGTCAGCGGCTCCCTTCTGTACGGGTGGTCATGGCGCAGTCATCCTCGGGCTCGCCCCGAGGATCTCTTGCGGCTGGGTGTGTCCGATTGTGCGAGATCCTCGGGTCAGGCCCGAGGATGACGGTCGTCAGGTGCCTGCCTCTGCCGCCGCCTCGGCTTCCGGGCAGATTTCGTACCACAGATCGCGCCAGCCGGGGTTGGCCTTCTCGATCAGATCGATCTTCCACCGCCGATACCACCGCTTGAGCGATTTCTTCCGCTGTATCGCCACCTCTGGTTCCTCGTGCATCTCGAACCAGGCGAGCTTGTCCAGATTGTAGAGATCGGTGAATCCAGGCAGAGCGTGGGTCCGATGCTGCCATATACGCTGTACCAACCCGCCCGTCACGCCGATGTAGAGCGTGCCGCGCGGCTTGTTGGTCATGATATACACCGCCATCTGTTTGTCCATCACGCCCGCCTCCGAAGTCATTCTCTGGCTTGACCAGAGAATCTCTTTGGCGGGAGATCCTCGGGTCGAGCCCGAGGATGACGGCGGCGTGGTTAACAAACCGTGTCACTACACCCTCCCCAGGGCGAAGCCCTTGGCGATGTAGTTGCGGACGAAGTAGATCACGAGCGCGCCGGGCACGATGGTCAGCACCCCCGCCGCCGCCAGCACGCCCCAGTCGAGGCCGGAGGCGGAGACGGTGCGGGTCATGGTGGCGGCGATGGGTTTGGCGTCGACCGTGGTCAGGGTGCGGGAAAGCAGCAGCTCGACCCAGCTGAACATGAAGCAGAAGAACGCTGCCACGCCGATGCCGCTGGCGATCAGGGGCATGAAGATCTTCACGAAGAATTTCGGGAACGAGTAGCCGTCGATATAGGCCGTCTCGTCGATTTCCTTCGGGACGCCGCGCATGAAGCCTTCGAGAATCCAGACCGCGAGCGGCACGTTGAAGAGGCAATGGGCCAGCGCCACGGCGATGTGAGTGTCGAAGAGACCGACCGAGGAGTAGAGCTGAAAGAAGGGCAGCGCGAAGACGGCCGGAGGGGCCATGCGGTTGGTCAGCAGCCAGAAAAACAGGTGCTTGTCGCCGAGGAAGTTGTAGCGGCTGAAGGCATAGGCGGCGGGCAGCGCCACGGCGACCGAGATCACCGTGTTCATCACCACGTAGATCAGCGAGTTGACGTAGCCCATGTACCAGCTCGGGTCGGTCAGGATGACCATGTAGTTGGCCAGCGTGATGTCCTGCGGCCAGAGCGAGAAGCCGCCGAGGATTTCGGCGTTGGTTTTCAGGCTCATGTTCAGCAGCCAGTAGATCGGCAGGAGCAGGAACAGGAGGTAGAGGCCCATCACGATGGCCGAGCCCTTCACCCGCACCTTCGGCGCGCGCACGGCAGGGGCGTTTGCGGTGGCATCCGTCATTTCGCGTCCCTTTTGTCGAGGTTGGTCATGACCGTGTAGAACACCCAGCTCACCAGCAGGATCACGAGGAAATACATGATCGAGAAGGCGGCGGCGGGGCCGAGGTCAAACTGGCCAATGGCCATTTTCACCAGGTCGATGGAAAGGAAGGTGGTGGCATTGCCCGGCCCGCCGCCGGTGACCACGAAGGGCTCGGTGTAGATCATGAAGCTGTCCATGAAGCGCAGCAGGATGGCGATCATCAGTACGCCCTGCATCTTCGGGAGTTCGATGTAGCGAAATACCTTCCAGCGGCTCGCCTGGTCGATCTTGGCGGCCTGGTAGAAGGCATCGGGGATGGACTGAAGGCCCGCGTAGGCCAGCAGCGCGATCAGCGAAGTCCAGTGCCAGACGTCCATGACAACGACGGTGATCCATGCATCCAGCACATCGCGGGTGTAGTTGTAGTCGATCCCGATGGCGGCCAGCGTGTGGCCCAGAAGGCCGATATCGACGCGCCCGAAGATCTGCCAGATCGTGCCGACCACGTTCCACGGGATCAGCAACGGCAGGCTCATGAGGACGAGGCAGACCGAGGCCCAGACGCCCTTTTTGGGCATGTTGAGGGCCACGAAGATGCCCAGCGGCACCTCGATGGCGAGGATGATGCCGGAGAACATGATCTGCCGCCAGAGGGCGGACCACATCCGGTCGGAATCGAGCATCTCCTCGAACCATTCCAGCCCCGCCCAGAAGAACTCGTTGTTCCCGAAGGTGTCCTGCACCGAGTAATTGACCACGGTCATCAGCGGAATGACGGCGGAGAAGGCGACGAGGATCAGCACCGGGAGGACGAGGAACCAGGCCTTGTTGTTCTGGGTCTTTTCCATCAGGCGGCCTCCCCTTGCGGGCTTACCCGCCAGTCGTTGGCGTAAACATTGACGTGGTCGGCATCAAAGGCGACGCGGGTCATATCGGCGCCGATCTCGTCGCCCTCCCCCGCGATCACGTTGATCTCATTGCCGAAAAACTCGGCGCGGACGATCTTGTGGCGGCCCACGTCTTCCACCCGTCGGACCTTCACCGGCAGACCTTCGGTGGCCGACAGCTTGGCGTATTCGGGCCGCACGCCAAGCGCCACCCTGCCCTGCACCTCGCCATAGCCATGGGCCAGCGCCAGCTCGGCGCCATCAATATAGGCGCGGTTGCCCTCGACCTTGGCGGGAATGAGGTTCATCCCCGGGGAGCCAATGAAATAGCCGACGAAAGTGTGCTCGGGGCGCTCGAAGAGCTCTTCGGGCGTGCCGATCTGAACCACGCGGCCATCGTGCATCACAACCACCTTGTCGGCGAAGGTGAGCGCCTCGGTCTGGTCGTGGGTGACGTAGATCATCGTATGGCCGAAGTCGTGGTGGAGCTGCTTGAGCTGGGTGCGCAGTTCCCACTTCATGTGGGGGTCTATGACGGTGAGCGGCTCGTCGAAGAGCAGCGCGTTCACGTCCTTGCGCACCATCCCGCGCCCGAGACTGATCTTTTGCTTGGCATCCGCCGTCAGCCCGCGGGCCTTGCGGTTGAGGTCCCCTTCCATACCGATCATCCGGGCGATCTCGTTCACGCGCTCGGCCACATAGGCCTCATCGCGGCCCCGGTTGCGCAAGGGGAAGGCGAGGTTATCGCGCACGGTCATCGTGTCGTAGACCACGGGAAACTGGAAGACCTGGGCGATGTTGCGCTCGGCGGTGGCGGCGTGGGTCACGTCCTGATCGTTGAAGAGGATGCGCCCGCGCGAAGGCTGGAGCAGGCCGGAGATGATGTTGAGCAGGGTGGACTTGCCGCAACCGGAGGCGCCGAGCAGCGCATAGGCGGCGCCGTCATCCCAGACGTGGTTGAGCTCTTTCAGCGCGAAGTCGTCTTCACTGCCCGGGTTGGCGAGGTAGCTGTGGGCGAGGTTGTCGAGAGTGATCTTGGCCATCTGCTTGCCTCACGCTGCCGCTGCATAGGAGGCCGGGGCGACGAGCGCGCCCTCGGCATCGAAAATGTACACGTGGGAGGGATCGAGCCAGACAGCGAGATCGGCCCCCGGTTCGAGGTTGTGCACGCCGTGGATCAGCCCGACCCAGCGCTCGCTCGCATGATCGAGGTGCACGAAGGTTTCTGATCCGGTCAGCTCGGTGACGGTGAGGCGGGTATTGAACTTCATCGCCTCGCCGGTGTGCTGGAGGATTTCGAGGTGGTTGGGTCGGAATCCGGCGAGGTAGCGGCCATCGGGCAGCTCGGCCAGCTTGCCGGCAGCCGGGGCGGATTGGCCCTCACCGAACATCAGTTTGCTGCCGGTCTTGGAGACCTGGAGGAAGTTCATCGGCGGATCGGAGAAGACGCGCGCGGTGGTTGCATCGACCGGGCGGCGGTAGACCTCAGGCGTGGGGCCGAACTGGGTGACACGCCCTTCCCAGAGGGTCGCGGTATTGCCGCCGAGGAGGAGGGCCTCTTCCGGCTCGGTTGTGGCATAGACGAAGATGGCACCGCTTTCTTCAAAGATCTTGGGGATCTCGACGCGCAACTCCTCGCGCAGCTTGTAATCGAGGTTGGCCAACGGCTCGTCGAGCAGCACGAGGCCTGCCCCCTTCACCAGCGCCCGGGCGAGTGCGCAGCGCTGCTGCTGCCCACCGGACAGCTCCAGCGGTTTGCGGGTGAGCATGGGGGTGAGCTTCATCATCTCGGCGGTCTTCTTCACCGCCGCGTCGATGGTGGCCTTGTCCTTGCCCTGCAGCCGCAGGGGCGAGGCGATGTTGTCGTAGACGGTCATCGAGGGGTAGTTGATGAACTGCTGGTAGACCATGGCCACCTGCCTGTCTTGCACGCGCATGCCGGTCACGTCATTGCCGTTCCAGAACACCCGGCCTTCGGTGGGGGCATCGAGGCCCGCCATGAGGCGCATCAGGCTGGTCTTGCCCGCGGATGTGGGGCCGAGCAGCACGTTCATCGTGCCGTTTTCCAGCGTGAGGTCCGTGGGGTGGATATGGGTGTCGCGGCCCGCCACCTTGCTCACGGATTTCAGTTCCAGAACCATTGCGTTTCCCTATTCGGCCGCCGCCGGGCTTGCGTCCCGGCGATGGTCTTTCATGTATGTATCGAGCGCCGCGGTCTCTTCGGCACTGAGGCGGAGGCCCAGCTTGCCGCGCCGCCAAAGGATGTCTTCGGCGGTGCGGGCGTATTCATGCGTGCGCAGCCAGTCGACTTCCGCACGGGTGAGGCCCGCACCGAAAGCCTGGCCAAGGTCGGCGGCCGAGGTGGCCTTGCCAAGAATGGCCCGCGCCTCGGTGCCGTAGGCGCGCACGAGGCGCGCGGCCTGCGGGGCGTCGAGGAAAGGGTACTCGGCCATGAGCGCGCGGGCCAGATCGGCGGCGCCATCGTGCGGAAAGTCGCCGCCGGGCAGCGGGGCGCTTTCCGTCCACTTGCGGCCAAGTCCCTGAAAATGCGGCGCGATCTTATCCAGAGCGGCTTCGGCGAGACGGCGGTAGGTGGTGATCTTGCCGCCGAAGATGTTCAGCACCGGCGCACCGGCGGAGCTATCGACCTTGAGCGTGTAATCCCGCGTTGCCGCCGTGGCCGAGGCGGTGCCCTCGTCATAGAGCGGGCGGACGCCGGAATAGGTCCAGACGATATCCTCGGCGGTGATTGGCGTAGCGAGGTAGCGGCCCGCAAAGTCGATCAGGTAGTCGCGCTCTTCATCGGTGCAGCTTGGGGCTTCGTCGGGGTCTTCATGGGCACATTCGGTGGTGCCGATGAGGGTGAAGTCCTGCTCGTAGGGAATGGCAAAAATGATCCGCCCGTCCTCGCCCTGGAAGAAATAGGCCTTGTCGTGTTCGTAGAGGCGGCGGGTGATGATGTGGGAGCCGCGCACCAGGCGCACGCCCTCGGTCGAATTGGAGCGGATGGTGTGGCTGAGGATCTCCCCCACCCAGGGGCCGCCGGCATTCACGAGCATCCGGGCGTGGTGGGTGGCGATCTCGCCGCTTTCGGTATTTTGCGTTTCCACCGTCCAGAGGCCGTTTTCGGCGCTGGCGGACAGAACCTTGGTGCGGGTCATAACCCGGGCGCCCCGGTTCTCGGCATCGCGGGCATTGAGCACCACGAGGCGCGAATCCTCTACCCAGCAGTCGGAATACTCGTAAGCATGCAGGAACCGCTCCTGAAGCGGCGCGCCCTCGGACGACCCGGGCAGGCTCAGGGTTTCGGTGCCGGGCAGGATCTTTCTCCCGCCGAGATGATCGTAGAGAAACAGGCCGAAGCGGATGAGCCACGCAGGGCGCCGCCCTTTCATCCAGGGCATGAAGACCGAGAGCAGACGCGATGTAGGCGTGGCCTTCTCGAAACGCATATCCCTATGATACGGAAGCACAAAGCGCATCGGCCATGAGATGTGCGGCATGTTTCGCAGGAGCACTTCACGCTCCTTCAGCGCCTCGCGCACGAGGCGGAACTCGAAGAACTCCAGATAGCGCAACCCGCCGTGAAAGAGCTTGGTTGAGGAGGAGGACGTGGCCTGGGCCAGATCGCCCATCTCGGCCAGGGCGACAGACAGACCGCGACCCGCCGCATCCCGCGCGATGCCGCATCCGTTGATGCCGCCGCCGATGACGAACAAGTCGACAGGTTGTGCGGGTGTCCCCTCTGGCACAGATCCCTCCCAAGTGTGCTGGCAGGTTTATGCACCGAGTCGCCGCGTAGCGAAAGCAGAAATGTTCGTTTCTTTTCGTTTTTGATTTTTCCGAGTGCGAACATGGACTTGCCGCAGGGCGGCAGCGCGCGCCGCATCGCAGCGAACCACCTGAACGACAACAAGAAATAGCCGCATGCCCCTTTCCTCTACCTTTTCAGGGCAAAATCGTTTGCCGATTATTCGCCCGCATGCGAAAAGAATCGAACATACACGATCAGGACAAACCCCGCGTGAGCCAAGCCTTCCGCCACCCAGAAATGCTCGAGATCATCCGCCGCGACGGCAAGGTCACCGTCGATGGTCTGGCCGAGCACTTCGGCGTGACGCTTCAGACCATCCGCCGCGATCTGAGCGAGCTTGCGGATGCCGGGCAGATCGAGCGGGTGCATGGCGGGGCGATCCTGGCCTCGGGCACGCATAACATCGGCTACGAGGAGCGGCGCTCGCTCAACCTCGAGGCCAAGGCCGCCATCGCCCGCGCCTGCGCGGCCCGCATCCCCGAGAACGCGAGCATCTTCCTGAACATCGGCACTTCGACCGAGGCGGTTGCCCGCGAGTTGATGGGGCACCGCAACCTGCTGGTGGTGACCAACAACATGAACGTCGCCAACATCCTCGCCGCCAACTCGGACTGCGAGATCGTGGTGACCGGCGGAAGCTTGCGCCGCTCGGACGGCGGGCTGGTGGGCAAGCTTGCCAGCGAGACGATCCAGCAGTTCAAGTTCGACCTTGCGGTTGTCGGCTGCTCGGCCATCGACCCCGAGGGCGACATGCTGGACTTCGACATCCAGGAGGTGGGCGTGAGCCAGGCGATCCTGGCCCAGTCCCGGCGCACCTTCCTCGTGGCCGATACCTCCAAGTTCCAACGCTCGGCCCCGGCGCGCATTGCCTCTCTCGGCGCGATCGACCGGTTTTTCACCGATGCGCCGCTGGCCCCCGAGCTGGCCGCGCTGTGCGAGCAGTGGGGCACCGGGGTGGAGATTTGCGGCTCTTGAGGCAGGCCCGCGCGGGCTTGCCATGACACCGGAGTGCCGCCCTTTGCAGCGCGGATGGCCGCTGCTAGGCTCGCCGCAAACAGGGGGATGACAGTGCAAGACCATTTCGACGTGGCCGTGATCGGCGGCGGCATTGCGGGCCTTTCGGCGGCTGCGAACATCGCGCGCGGGGCCTCGGTGGTGGTCCTCGAAGGCGAGAGCCAGCCGGGCTATCACAGCTCGGGACGCTCGGCGGCCATTCTGGCCCAGGGTTATGGCAGCGGCGCAATGCAAGTGCTTACGGGCCTGTCGGAGCCATTCTTCAATGCGCCGCCGGCGGGCTTCGCAGAGGCGCCCCTGCTCACCCCGCGCGGCTTGATGCGGGTGGCCCGGGAAGATCAGCTTCAGGCATTGAAGGCGGTCGCGGCACAGATGGAGGGCCGCGCCGCGCTGGCCTGGCTGACCGGCGAAGAAGCCGAGGCCCGCGCGCCGCTACTCCGCCCGGGCCATATTGCACGCGCCTTCTACAACCCCGACGCCGCCGATATCGACGTGCACGGGCTGATGCAGGGGTTCCTGCGGATGGCGAAGTCGGCGGGGGCCGAGTTTTTCGGTAAGGCAGAAGTGGTTTCGATGGCGCCTGCGGCGCAGGGATGGCGGATCGAGACCGCACAGGGCGTTGTGACGGCGGGCGTGGTGGTGAATGCGGCCGGAGCCTGGGCCGACAAGGTGGCGACGCTGGCAGGCGTGCGCCCCCTTGGCTTGCAGCCGATGCGGCGCACGGCGATCACGGTTGCGGCGCCGGGGGATGTGGACGTGCAGGCGATGCCGATGATCGTGGATGCGGATGAGGAGTTCTACGTGAAGCCCGAGGCGGGGAAGCTCATGGCCTCCCCCGGCGACGAGACCCCGGCAGAGCCGCAGGATGCCCAGCCCGAAGAGCTGGACGTCGCCATTTGCGTGGACCGGGTGAGCCAGGCCTGCCGGATCGAAGTGCGCCGGATCGAGAGCAAGTGGGCGGGGTTGCGCAGCTTCTTCCCCGACAGGTTGCCCGCCTGCGGGTTCGATCCGGAGGCGAAAGGATTTTTCTGGCTGGCCGGACAGGGCGGCGCGGGGGTGCAGACGGCCCCGGCGATGGGGCGGCTTGCTGCGGCGCTGGTTCTGGGCACCCCGGTGGAGGAGGTACTGGCCGACAGCGGCCTTGCGCCCGGCTACATCGCCCCGGGGCGGCCCGCCCTTGCCGCATGAGTTTGGAAGAAGAGTAAACAGGGAGAGAGCACATGAGACTGAAGACCTTTGCAGGGGCCGCGCTGGCGCTGGCCATGAGCGCCGGGGCCGCCATGGCCGAATGGGCGCCCGACGGGCCGGTCAAGCTGTGGATCGGCTTCGGTGCGGGCGGCGAGACCGATACACTGGGCCGCCTGGTGGCGCAGAACATGAGCGAGGCCACCGGCTGGGACATTGTGGTGGAGAACAAGCCGGGCGGCGGCGGGATGGCGATGTTCACCCAGCTCGCCACCCTGCCCGCCGACGGCCGGACGCTTGGGATGGGCGTGACCATGCCCGTTCTCGTCAACCTCACGATCCGCCCCGACGAGGTGCCGTTTGACCTCGACAGTTTCGATTACCTCAGCACCGTGGCGCTGGCTCAGCTGGCGCTCGTTGCCCCGGCGAATGCGCCCTATGACGACCTCGCCGGACTCATTGAGCATGCCAAAGCGAGTGACGGTGCGCTGGTGGGCTTCGACGCCAAGCCGCAAGAGCTTTTGATGCAGTTCGTCGACAAGCAGGCCGGCGCTGGCTTCCGGCTGGTGAGCACCAAGTCCAGCGCGGAGAACGTGCAGAACCTGCTGGGCGGGCATGTGGATGCGGCCTTCGTGGCGGGCGCGCATATTCCCTACCTCGAGTCGGGCGAGTTGAAGATGCTGGCCTCGGCCAATGCCTCGCGCCATTCCTATGCGCCCGACGTAGCGACGGTGCAGGAGCAGGGCTTCGAGATTTACGTGGACCCGTGGTTCTACATCGCCGCCCCCGCCGGGCTGCCCGATGAGGCCAAGACCGCGCTGGCCGATGCGCTGGCTGCCGCGATCACCGCAGACCCCACCAAGGAAGTTGTGATGAACGCGATGCACACCGAACCCTCGGGCGATGGCCCCGAAGCCACAAAGGCGCGGCTGACCGACGGGCTTGTGAACGTGGGAAAGCTCTTTGGGCAATAGGGCAGCCAACCGGCTGACCGGGCTGGCCGTCGCGGCGCTCGCGGCGGCCTTCTGGCTCTGGGTGATCCCGAACCATTCCTCGGCCTCCGACTATGGCTGGATGCGCCCGCGCACCCTGCCGACGATCTGCGCCGTGTCGCTGATCGTGCTCGGGCTGGCCCATGCCGCCCTCCCGCGCGGGGCGATGGAGGTTTCGGGCCGGGAGGCGCTGCGTATCATCGGGCTGGGGCTGGGCTTTGGGATTGCGCTCTGGGCGATGAGCCGCTGGGGCTTCCTCGTGATCGCCCCGCTGGGCGCAGGCGCGTTGATGTGGGCCCTGGGCGAGCGGCGCTGGCCGTGGCTGGTGGCGGGCATCTTCGCTGTGCCGGGCTTCGTCTGGCTGGTGGTGGAACAGCTGTTGCAGCGCCCACTGCCCTGAGATGCCGCCGCTCGAGATCATCCTCGCCGGTTTTGCCGATGCCTTCACGCTGGTGAACCTCGCCTTCGTTCTGGCCGGCGTGGTGATGGGCCAGGTGGTGGGCGCGATCCCCGGCATCGGGCCGGTGATGGCCATGGCCATTGCGATCCCCTTCACCTTCGTGCTCGACCCGCTGGTGGCGATCTCCTTCCTCGTCGGGATCAACAAGGGCGGGCTCTTCGGCGGGGCGATCCCGGCGGTTCTGATCAACACGCCCGGCACGCCGGATGCGGCGGCGACGGCGCTCGACGGGCATCCGCTGGCGGCAAAGGGCCGCCCGAATCAGGCGACGCGGATGGCGCTCTTTGCCAGCGTGACGGGCGATACCTTCTCGGATCTGGTGCTCATCACCTGCGCCGCCCCTCTGGCGACGGCGGCGCTGATGATGGGGCCGGTAGAGAAGCTGGCGCTGATGCTCTTCGCCTTCTCGGTGATCGCGGGACTGCTGGGAGACTCGCTGGCGAAGGGGCTGATGGCGGCGGTGATGGGCCTGCTGCTGGCCACGGTGGGGCTGGACCCGGAACAGAGCACGCCGCGCTTCTACTTCGGCTACTTCGAGCTTTACGACGGCCCGCCGCTGGTGGCGGTGGCGATCGGGATGCTGGCCGTGGCCGAAATCTTCCGCCGGATGGCTGGCGCGAGGGGCGGGCCGCGCCCCGCGGTGGCGGCCAGCACAGCGGGAGACAGGGTGAGCTGGGCCGATTACTGGGGGTGCCGCTGGGTGATGGCGCGGGGCGCGGTCATCGGCACGGTGCTGGGGGCAATCCCAGGCATCGGCAGCACGGCGGCGGCCTTCATGAGCTATGCATCGGCCAGAACGTCGGACCCGGGCGGCGTGCCCTTTGGCGAGGGCAACCTCCGGGGAATCGCGGCAACTGAGAGCGCCAACTCGGCAGTGATGGGCGCCAACCTGATCCCGCTTCTGGGCATTGGCATCCCCGGCTCGATCACCGCCGCGCTGCTGATCTCGGCCTTCACCATCCACGGTATCCAGCCGGGGCCATTGCTATTCCAGACGCAGGGCCAGCTGATTTATGGCCTGTTCGGCGCGATGCTGATGGCCAACCTGTCAAACCTGCTGATCGGGCTGGTCTCTCTGAGGGCCTGGACGGTGGCGCTGCGGGCGCCAGACAGCTTTATCCTGCCGGCCGCGCTCGTGTTCTGCATCGCGGGCGTCTACGTGAGCACCGGTGGCATGTTCGGGGTGGCGGTGATGCTGATCTCCGCGCTGCTGGGCTGGGCGATGGGCGCGGTGGGGCTGCCGGTGGTGGCCTTCATCATCGCCTTCTTCCTCGGCGCGCAATTCGAAAGCCTGCTGAGCCAGACGCTGGTGATCGTCGACGGCAAGCCAGCTGCTCTGATGGAGCACCCGATTGCGCTGGTCTTGCTGCTCGCCGCCATCGGTACGGCAATCTGGCTGGGACGCCGCTAGCAGCAGTTCCTCGGGGCCCTTCGGCCCCTCCTCACAGCTGCGATAAGGGCCGCAAGGGCCGAAGAGCTGCCCCTGCTCAGAACTCGATCACCTGCCGGATCGCCTGCCCCGCCGCCAGCCGCTCGAAACCCTCGTTGATCTCGTCGAGCCTGATCTTGTGGGTCATCAGCTTTTCGATCGGGAGCTGCCCCTGCTCCATCATCCGGGCAAAACGCGGGATGTCGCGCTTGGGCACGCAGGAGCCCACGTAGCTGCCCCGGAGGGTGGCATCCGCCACCGTGAGCCCGGCGACGGGCACTTCCAGCACCTTGGAGGGGTGCGGCAGGCCCGCCGTTACGGTGATGCCGCCGCGCCGGGTAATCTTGCAGGCGAAGTCGAGCGCGGGCACGACGCCTGCCAGTTCCACCGCCACATCCACGCCGCCGCCGGTGGCCTCTTTCAGCTTCTCCACAGCGCCGTCTTCGGAGGGGTCGATGGCCATGTGGGCGCCGAGGCCGAGGGCGAACTCGCGCTTGTCGGCGGCGATATCCACGGCCACAACCTGGCCCGCGCCTGCCGCGATGGCGCCGAGCAGCCCGGCGAGGCCAACGCCGCCGAGGCCCACCACGGCACAGCTTTGGCCAGCTTTCAGGTTCCCTGCGTTCAGCACCGCGCCCACGCCGGTGAGCACCGCACAGCCCAGCAGCGCGGCCTTGTCGAGCGGGATGTCCTTGTCGATCTTCACGGCGGAGCCTTCGTGCACCACGGCGTGCTCGGAAAAGGCCGACACACCGATGTGGTGGTTCACTGGCTGGCCATCGACGCTGATCTTCTTGTCGCCGGTCAGCAGCGTTCCGTTGACGGCGGCGACCGCGGCGGGTTCGCACAGCGCCGGGCGGCCCTCGGCGCAGGGCAGGCACTGGCCGCAGGTGGGCACGAAGACGAGCACAACATGATCGCCCGGCGCAAAGCGGGTGACGCCGGGGCCGACCTCCTGCACCACGCCCGAGGCCTCATGGCCAAGCGCCACCGGCATCTCGCGCGGGCGGTCGGCGTTGATGGTGGAGAGGTCGGAGTGGCAAAGCCCGGCGGCGGCCATCTTCACCAGGAGCTCCCCCGGCCCCGGTGCGGCCAGCTCGGCTTCGACGATCTCCAGCGGCTTGCTCTCGCCGTAGGGCCGTGCGGCCCCCATCTCGCGCAACAGCGCAACGCGTGTCTTCATCTGCCCGGTCTCCCTGCCATGCGTCATTCGTGCGCAGCATTGCCTTCACGCATCCGAAGTGTCCACACCCGCTTGACATCCCTGCCCCGGTCGATTGAGACTGTAATCGTTTACATCAGCGCTGGCGGGTGAGTCTGCTCGGCAATGTAAACGATTACAGAGCGAGGGCTGTGGCCCTGGGGGGAGTATGCATCGCAAGGAACGGCCGTGGAGGTGACGGGCGCGTTTTCCGGCAAGCGGGTGCTTGTGGTGGGTGCAAGCCGCGCGGGCATCGGCGCTGCCATTGCGCGAGCCTTTCAGGACGCGGGTGCGGAGGTGACGATCACCGGCGCAGTAGCGGCCCCTGCCCCCGAGGACGCCACCCGCTTTGCCTATCACCGGCTCGATGTGACGGAGGAGGAGGCGGTGAACGCCCTTGCCACGGCCACGCCTGCGCTCGACGTGCTGGTAAACTGCGCGGCCATCACCGCGCGCGGAGAAGAAATGGCGCCTGCCTTCTTCTCGAAGGTGGTGGACATCAACCTCACCGGCAGCTTTCGCACCGCGCTGGCCTTCCAGCCGCAACTTGCGCAGTCAAAGGGCTGCGTCATCAACATCGCCTCGATGTATGCGGGCTTCGGCAGCCCGAAGAACCCGGCCTATGGCGCCTCCAAGGCAGCGGTGCAACAGCTGACCAAGTCGCTCGCGATTGCATGGGCGGGCCATGGCATCCGGGTGAATGCGGTGGCGCCGGGCTTCATCGAAACGGAGCAATCCGCCCGCGCGCGCGAGGACGCCACCCACGTGGCCAACGTGAACGCACGCACGCCGCTGGGGCGCTGGGGCCAGCCAGATGACATTGCCGGGCCGGTGCTGTTTCTGGCCAGCGCGGCGGCGGGCTTCATGACCGGGGCCTGCATTCCGGTGGACGGGGGATATTCGGTTGTTTGACCAGGAGGAGAGAGAGCGGGCATGACGGATTTCTCGCGCATCGGCGTGGCGGTCATCGGCACCGGCTTTATCGGAACGGTCCATGTCTGGGCGCTCAAGCGGCTGGGCGTGGATCTGCGCGGGGTGCTCGGCTCCTCGCCCGAGCGAGGCGCGGCGGCGGCGGCAGGGCTGGGGACCGAGAGCTTTGACACGCTTGAGGCCGTTTGCGCGGATGAGGCCGTGCAAGCGGTGCATGTGACCTCGCCCAACCACCTGCACTTTGCGCAGGTGAAGGCGCTGATCGGGGCCCGAAAGCATGTGATCTGCGAGAAGCCCCTGACGTTGACAGCAGCGGAATCGGCGGAGCTCGTTGATCTGGCTGAAAAATCCGGGCTCATCTGCGCGGTCTGCTACAACACCCGCTTCTACCCGCTCAACCAGCAGGCCCGCGGCATGGTGGCGGCGGGAGACCTGGGAGACGTGCGGCTGATTACAGGGCATTACGTGCAGGACTGGCTGGCCAAGCCGACCGACTGGAACTGGCGACTGGAGGATGACAAGGGCGGCGCGCTGCGGGCGGTGGGCGATATCGGCACCCACTGGGCCGACCTAACCAGCTTTGTCGCGGGCGAAAAGCCGGTGGAGGTGCTGGCCGAGCTGACGACATTCATGACCGAGCGCCAGAAGCCGACCGGGCCGGTGCAGACCTTCACGGAAGCGACAGGCAAGACGGAGACGGTTTCGATCAGCACTGAGGACAGTGCGCTGATCCTGCTGCGCTATGCCTCGGGTGCGCGCGGTGCGGTGACCGTCAGCCAGGTATCGCCCGGACGGAAGAACAGCATGCGTTGGGACATCGCCGGCTCTGCCTGCGGGATCGAGTGGCACTCGGAAACGCCGGATCACATGTGGATCGGCCACCGCGACGCGCCCAACCAGATCCTCCAGCGCGACGCCGCGCTGATGAACGCCACGGGCGCGGCCGCGGCCTCGCTGCCCGGCGGGCATGTGGAAGGGTTTGCCGACACGTTCTTCGCGCTCTTCCGGCAGGTCTATGGCGACATTGACGCAGGCGCACGGAGGCCGGCATCGACCTGGGCGAGCTTTGCGGACGGGCATTTCGAGATGGCCTTCTGCGAGGCAGTCCTGGAAAGTTCGCGTCAGGGCGCATGGGTTAAGATCGGCGGATAAGATAAGGAAACAAATATGAAACTTGGCATTCTCACCGCCCCCTTCGAAGACGCGACGCTGATGGATGTGGCGCAATGGGCGGCCTCGGTCGATATGGGGCTGCTCGAGGTGGCCTGCTGGCCCGCAAGCGGCGGCGAGGCCCGGCGCTATGCCGGCACCAGCCACATCGATTGCAACGGCCTCTCGGAAGGCCAGGCCCAGGAAATCACCGGCGGTCTGGCCGAGCATGGCGTGTCGATCTCCGGGCTGGGCTATTACCCCAACCCGCTGCATGCCGATACGGCGCATCGCGAGGAGGTGATCGCGCATCTGCGCGATGTGATCACAGCCGCGTCCACGCTCTCCGTCCCTGTCGTCAATACATTCATTGGCGGCGACAAGACTTTGAATGTAGACGACAACTGGAACCGGGCGCAGGAGATTTTTGCCCCCGTCGTCGCCCATGCGAAAGATGCGGGCGTGAAGCTGTGCTTCGAAAACTGCCCGATGATCTTCAGCTATGACGAATGGCCTGGCGGACATAACATTGCCTACAGCCCGAAGATATGGCGCCGCATCTTCGAGGAGTGGGGCGATGCGGTGGGGATGAACTTCGACCCCTCGCACCTGATCTGGCAGATGATCGACCAGCAGCGGTTTATCAAGGAGTTTGGCTCTCGCATGGGCCATGTGCACGCCAAGGACGTGATGATCGACCGGGACGGTCTTTATGAGAACGGCGTGATGAGCGTTGGCATGGGCTGGCAGGTGCCACGGATGCCGGGGCTTGGGGATGTGGATTGGGCGGGGTTCTTTTCTGGCCTTTACCGGGCTGGCTACGACGGGCCGGTGATTATCGAGCACGAGGACAAGGTGTTCGAGGCCGATGAGGTGGCGGTGAAGCGGGGCTTCCTGCTCGCCCGGGACGTGCTTGCACCCTACATCAAGTAAACTGTGTAAATAACTGACAATAAAACCTTTCAAGGGAGGAAAGACCATGAAGACGCTTTTTAGAACAACAACCTGGGCCGCGGGCCTCACCCTGGGCCTCGCAAGCATGGCGGCGGCTGAATACACGATCGGCATTTCCAATACCGTGCAGGGCAATGGCTGGCGCGAGGAGATGATCTGCGCGATGAAGGCGCAGGCGCTGGTTTCGGGCAAGGTCGACAGCCTGAACATCGCCCACCGCAACACCGATGCGGCGGGCCAGTCGGAAGACATCCGCAACCTGATCGAGGCGGGCGTGGACGCTATCGTGGTCAACCCCGCCAACCCCGACGGCATCGCCGACGCGGTGACCGAGGCCACCGAGGCCGGGATCGTGGTTGTCGCCGTGGACCAGGGGGTAAACGCGGATGCGGCCTATGTGCTCTCCAACAATCAGGAGCAATATGCCTATCTCGGTGCCAAGTGGCTGTTCGAGCAGATCGGCGGCTCGGGCTCCGTGGTGTACATGCGCGGCGCGGCGGGCGCGGCGGCCGATGACGACAGGCACAAGGGCTTCACCCGCGCGCTGGAGGAGTATCCCGACGTGTCGGTGGCGCAGGAGGTGTTCACCGGCTGGCAGCAGGACAAGGGCAAGCAGCAGATCCTCGACTACATCGCCACCGGCATCCCTTTTGACGGCATCTGGACCTCGGGCATCGACAACGTGATCGTCGACGCGCTGGTGGAGAGCGACGTGGATCTGGTGCCGGTTGTGGGCGCGGATAACGCCGGTTTCGTGGGCCAACTGGCCTCCGTCGAAGGTCTGGAAGGCGCGGCGGTGACCAACCCCGGCTCGATCGGCGGGGCGGGGGTGACGCTGGCGCTGCGCATCCTCGATGGCGAGACGCCGGAAGAGCGCGTGGTGCTGGTGGACCCGGCGCTTTGGGCCAACACCGACGAGGCGGGCAAGGCGAAGATCGCCGAGGCCCAGAACCCCGATCTCGATCCGGAATGGCCCGTCTCGGTGCAGATCGACGGCTGGACCGATTACAGCATGGAAGAGATCATCGCCTGCAAGGGCCCGGGCGAGTGATTGCACCTGGCCGGGCGCTTTAATGTGCCCGGCCAACCCTCTGAACAAAAAGAGAATGAAGCGACATGACGGATGAGGCTCCGCTGCTGGAGGCCAGTGGCGTAGAGAAGCGGTTTGGCGCCGTCGTGGCCCTCGAGGCGGCCGCGCTGACGATCCGCCGGGGAGAGATCGTGGCGCTGATGGGGGCGAACGGCGCGGGCAAATCGACCTTTGTGAAGATCCTCACCGGCGCGCTGCGGGCCGACGGCGGGCATGTGCGCATCCGGGGGGCCGACCGGGTGGTCGGCTCACCGGCGGAGGCGCGCAAGAGCGGGCTGGTGCCGGTCTATCAGGAGCCTTCGCTGATCCCCGATCTGGACGTCACCGACAACCTGCGGCTGGGCGGCACGGATGCGGCGAAGTTCACCCGCTGGATGTCCGAGCTGGGCTTCACGGAGATGGACCTTGCGGCGCAAGTTGCCACCCTGCCGCTCGCGACCCTGCGCATCATCGACCTTGCCCGCGCGCTGGCCTCAGAGCCCGATGTGCTGCTGCTCGACGAGATGACGGCGGCGCTGCCGACCGATCTGGTGGAGGCGGTGCTACGGGTGGTGCAGCAACAGGCCGAGGCGGGACGCTCGGTGATCTATATTTCGCATAGATTTGCCGAGATCGCACAGGTTTGCCAGCGCGCGGTGGTGCTGCGCGACGGGGCGACGGTGGGCGAGGTACCGATTGAGGCGGGCGCGGAAGAGCGGATCGTTGAGATGATGCTGGGCGAGGCGATCAAGCCCGGCGAAACGGCGGCCCAGCGCGCCACGCCCGCGCCGAAGGGCGCTCCCCGCGTGGCGGTGAAGGGCCTCGGCGCGACGGGCAAGCTGACGGATGTCAGCTTTGCGCTGCATCCCGGCGAGGTGCTGGGCGTGGTGGCGCTGGAGGGTCAGGGGCAGGACGAGCTGTTCGAGGTGCTGGCGGGCGCGCGCAAGCCCGACCGGGGCGTGATCGAGGTGGAGGGCACGGCGCGGCGCTTCAACCACCCGGCGGATGCGATCCGCGCTGGCCTCAGCTTTGTGCCCGGCAACCGGGCCGATGCGCTGGCAATGCAGCAGTCGGTGCGTGACAACCTCGCGCTGCCCTTCTCGGCCCGCGCCCGCGCCTGGGGGCCGATCAACATGCGCAGGGAGGGCGAGGCGGTGGCGCGCACCATCGAGCGGCTCCAGATCGACACGCGGGCGCAGGGTGAGGTGGGCCGCCTGAGCGGCGGAAACCAGCAGAAGGTGACCATCGGGCGCTGGCTGGCCCATGGCTGCGACACGCTGCTGCTGTTCGACCCGACGCGGGGCATCGACGTGCGCACCAAGCGCCAGATCTACCCGCTGGTGCGGGAGCTGGCAGAGGGCGGGGCCTCGGTGTTGTTCTACTCATCCGAACTGGAGGAGATTCAGCTGGCCTGTGATCGCTGCATCGTCATCTTCAACGGTCGCGTGGTCGACAGCATGCCCGCCGCCGAGGCGGATGAGCCGCGCCTCATGCGCGCCGCCTACGGGCTGACGGGGAGCGCGGCATGAAGGCGTTGCGCAAACATGGGTGGATCACCGGGCTGGCGGTGATCCTCGCGCTGCTCTTCGTGGCGACCAAGTTGATCCAGCCCACGTTCGGCGCCTCGGGGGTCGAAAGCCTCGCCCGCGCCGCTCTGCCCTTCGCCTTCGCCACCGTGGCGCAGGCGGTGGTTGTGATTGCCGGGGGCATCGACCTTTCCATCGCCTCGATGATGGCGGTCTGCTCGGTGACGGCGGCGGTGCTGATGGAGGGCAACGGCGGGGCGGCCTCGCTCGGCATCGTCTTTCTGGTGCTGGCGATGGGCGCGGCGATGGGGGCGCTGAACGGCCTGCTGATCGTGGTGACCCGGGTGCCCGACATTGTGGTGACGCTGGCGATGCTCTTCGTCTGGGAGGGCGTGGCGCTGCTGATCCTCAACGCGCCGGGGGGAGATGCGGCGGAGTGGATGCGGGGCCTCATCATCGGCGGGCTGCCGATACCCGGGCTGGGCGGGGTGCCGCGCGCGCTGGTGGTGCTGCTCATCGTGGTGGCACTGGTCTGGGTGCCGATCCGGCGGGCGCGCGTGGGGCTTTCGATCTACGCGGTTGGCTCTGATGCGCTCGCGGCCTTCCGCTCGGGCGTGAACGTGGGGCGCACCCGGATCGTGGCCTACGGGCTGGCCGGGCTGTTTGCGGCCTTCGGGGGGCTGTCGCTGACCCTCTCCACCGGCATCGGCGAGCCGATCCCCGGCCCCTACCTGCTGGCCTCCGTGGCAGCCGTGGTGTTGGGCGGCGTGGTGCTGGGCGGCGGCAAGGGCGGGCTGCTGGGGCCGCTCATCGCAGTGTTCATCTTGCGGCTGGTGCGGATGGATCTGACGCTTTTGAGCGTGGATCCCAACGTCTCGGCGATTATCGAGGGCACCATCATGGTGGTCGTTGTGATGATCGGCGGGCTGCTGGCCGCGAAGGGGAAGCTGTGATGCTGAGGTTCAAGGCGCTGTTGCGCGATCATCCAATCATCCCGCTCCTGGTGCTGCTGGCTCTGCTAGTGGGCACGCTGGAAATCATGCGCCCCGGAATCGTGGGTGAGCGCTGGATTGCCAACACCGTCAAGTTCGCCATCCCGCTCGCCATGCTCGCGGCCTGCCAGACGCTGACGATGCTCACGGGGGGTATCGACCTTTCGGCGGCCATCGTCGCCACCATCTCCAGCTTCGTCATGGCCACGCTGGTGCCGTTCTACGGGGCCGCCGGGGCCATCGTGCTCTCGCTTATCCCGGCGGTGCTGATCGGGCTGCTGAACGGGATCGGCGTTGGCCTGTTCCGGGTGCATCCGCTGATCATCACGCTGGGCACCGGGCTGATCGGCACCGGCTGCCTGCAAGTCTACCAGAGCACGGTGATCGCCACAGGCTCGGAGGTGCCCGAGGCGCTGGCCTGGCTGGGCACTGGGCGAACGTGGGGCATTCCGAACGCGCTGGTGCTGTTCCTCCCGTTTGCGGCGCTCATCCTCTTTGCCCAGCGGCGCACCGGCTTTGGCCGGCTGCTCTATGCCATGGGCGACAATGAGGGCGCGGCACGGCTGGCGGGGGTGCGAGGCTGGCAGGTGTATCTGGCGCTCTATGCCCTTTCGGGGCTGATCGCGGGGGTGGCGGGGCTGCTTTACGTGGGCCTCATCAAGGCGCCGTCGCTCTCGCTCGCGGTGCCGCTGATGCTGCCGTCGGTGGCGGCTGCCGTCATCGGGGGCACCTCGATCTTCGGCGGGCGCGGCGGCTATGCGGGCACCATCGTGGGCGCGCTGATCCTGACCGTGCTAGGCACGATGCTGACACTGCTGCACATGCCCGAGGGCGCGCGGCGCATCCTCTTTGGCGGGATCATCCTTGGCGTGGCGGCTATTCACCTGCGGCTGACCGACGCGCGCTAGGACGGGCCGGTCAGCGGGTTTCGGTCGCCTTGCGGAGATGTGGCGGAGCGTCGGGGTTGAGGCCGCGGGCACGGGCGACCGCCTCCGCCATGGCATAGAAGGCGACGATCAGCGCAAGCGGATCGGTCAGCCCGTGGCCGGTGCGGGGCGCATCCAGCACCTGGGCCGCCCGTGCCAGTGGCGTTGTGGCAAAGACCTCGGCCCCCTGCCCTGCGAGCCGGTCAGCCATCTCGGCCACGCCTGCCTCGGCGGCATCGCCGCAGGCCAGCGCCAGCACCGGAAAACCGCGCCCGACAATGGAGACCGGCCCGTGCAGAACCTCGGCGGAGGAATAGGCCTCGGCATGGGTCTGGCAGCATTCCTTGAACTTCAGCGCTGCCTCCTGCGCCATCGCCCAGCCCGGACCCCGCCCCAGCACGTAAAGCGAGCCGCCCTCTCCCATGGCCTGTGCGGCGGCAGACCAGTCGGCCTGCGCCGCGCGGCCCAGTGCCTCGGGCAGCGCACGGATGGCGGCGAGCAGCGCGGCGTCCTGCGCGACCTCGGCCACCAGCCAGAGTGCGGCGAGCGCGGAGGTGACGAAGCTCTTGGTGGCGGCCACCGAGTGCTCGGGGCCCGCGCAGATATCCACCACCTCCTCCGCCGCGCCCGCGAGCGCCGAGTCCGGCGTGTTGGTGAGCGCCAGCGTGAGCGCCCCGCCCGCGCGGGCGGCACCTGTCATCTCGACGATGTCGGGGCTGCCGCCCGATTGCGAGACCGAGAGCGCCACCGCCCGCTCCAACCTCAGTGGCGCACGGTAGACCGAGGCCACGGAGGGGCCGACCGAGGCGGATGCCCGGCCCAGCACCAGCTCGGTGGCGTATTTGAAGAAGGTGCAGGCGTGGTCAGACGAGCCGCGCGCGACGGTGACGAAGAAGGCCGGATCATCCGCCGCCACCCGGCGGGCCACGCGGGGCACCGCCTCCGCCGCCAAGAGCCGCTCCACCGCAGCGGGGATCTCCTCGATCTCCTGCCGCATCAGGCTTTTTTCCGTCATCGCGCCGTCTCCCTGTTAGCGCTACCCTGCCCTGCAAAACAGGGCGGCACAAGGCTTGCTCTCCCGGCCCGTCCGGGTCAGTCTCGGGGCAAAGGGAGGGGGTCATGACACGGGTTCTGATCGTTGGTCTGGGGACCATGGGGCAAAGCCATGCGCTGGCCCATCACACCCATCCGGAAAGCGAGATCATCGGGCTGGTGAACCGCTCGGCGCCGGATCTGGAGCCCGAGTTGCAGGGCTATCCGTTGATGACACGCTTCGAGGAGGGGCTGGCCCTGAAGCCCGATCTGGTGGTGATCGCCACCCGGACCGACAGCCATGCCGCCTATGCCATCGCGGCCATGGAGGCGGGCGCGCATGTGTTCGTGGAAAAGCCGCTGGCTGCCACGGTCGAGGACGCCCGCCGCGCGGTGGACACCGCGGAGGCGACGGGACGGAAGCTGGCGGTGGGCTACATCCTGCGGCATCACCCCTCGTGGCAGCGGCTCATCGCCGAGGCCCGCGCGCTGGGGCCGCCCTATGTGTTTCGGCTGAACCTGAACCAGCAATCCACCGGCGCGGAATGGGAGGCGCACAAGGCGCTGATGCAAACCACCTCGCCCATCGTGGATTGCGGGGTGCATTACGTGGATGTCATGTGCCAGATCACCGATGCACGGCCCGTCCGAGTGCATGGCATGGGGCTGCGGCTGACCGATGAGATTGCCCCGGAGATGTACAACTACGGCCAGTTTCAGGTGGTCTTCGACGATGGCTCGGTGGGCTGGTACGAGGCGGGCTGGGGGCCGATGATGTCGGAGACGGCCTTCTTCGTGAAGGATGTCGTCAGCCCCGGCGGCGCCGTGTCGATCATCGACGGCGACAAGGGCGGCTCGGCGGAGATCGACGGGCATTCGAAGGTGGGTGGGTTGCGGGTGCACCGGCCTGGACGCGGCGACGAGGTGATCGACCTGTCGGACGAGCCGGACCATCAGGGGCTCTGCGATGCCGAGCAGGCCTTTCTGCTCAGGGCGATTGCCGAGGATATCGACCTCGCGCGCCACATGGAGGATGCGGTGCAGAGCCTTGCCATCTGCCTTGCCGCCGACGAGAGCATTCGAACTGGCAGGGCGGTAAGCCTCTAGCTTTCCGGCAGGGTGTCGAAGGCGGTGACCCCCTCGGGCACCGTCAGCCATGGCAGCGCTTCTTCGCAGAAGATGGCGATGCTGGCACCTTCGAAGACTTCGGGCCTATCCAGCGTGCCCACCTTCAGCACCACGCCCTGGAGGCCCCGGCGGCGGCTGAGGATGTGGGTGCCGCAGGTGGGACAGAAGGCGCGCCAGACCGCGCGGGCGCTGTCAGGACGGCTGAACTCGGCTGCCTCACCCGCCTCCCAGGCGAAGCTGTCGGGCGGGATCACCATGAAGTAGTTCGGCCCGCCGCCGGAGATGTGGGTGCAGGCGCGGCAGTGACACTGGGCTTTCAGCCGGGGCTCCTCCGTCACGCGGTAACGCAGGGCGCCGCAGAAGCAGCCGCCTGTCCAGTTCACATCCATAGAGGGTCTCCTACATGAAAGCGCAGTCGGGGCCGCGATCCAGCGGCTCGGAGATCGACATGCCCGACGGGCGCCAATCGAAGATGGCGAGGGCCTGCCCTCCGTCGAAGCCGACAAAGAGCGTGCCGGTTTCAGGCTGAAGCGCCACGCCCTCCGCATCGTAGCCCCATTCCGAGAGCGGGGTCACGGTGAGCACCCTGCCATCGGGGGCCAGTTCGAACAAGGCGTTGAGCCCTTCGTTGTCATCCACCACGAGGATGTTGCCCGAGAACGGGTCACGCGCCACGCCCTGCGGCTCGATCATGGGCGGATCGAAGAGATCGCCCTGGAGTTCCACCAGCAGGGTGCCGTCGGGCGCCACGCGCATCAGCCGGGAGGGGTCATCCTCGACCACGAGAAAGCTGCCGTCGGCGTCGCGGTGCAGGCCTTCGGTATCGACGAGGGTGGCCGAAAGGCTGAAGTCGCTCTCGATCGCCCTGCCCTGCCGGTCGACCCGGCGGAAGGTGCCCCATCCGTTGGCCAGCAGCAGGCCGCCCTCTTCCACCGTGAGGCTGCGGACCGAGGACATGCCGCTGTCAAACCGCATGATCTCGCGGCCCGTGGTGGACATCAGGATCACCTCGCGCCCCTCCGTCGCGACCCAGACACCACAGACCTCGGCATCATAGGCCAGCGACACGCCGCGCAGGCCGCCGATGGTTTCGCGGTGGGCCAGTTCGGCTTCGGCGGGGGCGGTGAGGCCGAGGCCCAGGATGATCGGCAAGAGGCGCATGCGGCCCTCCTTTGCCCTGCAGCATGGGCAGCCAGGGTGGCAGCGGTCAAGCCCGGGTAGGCGGAGGCGCGCCGGGTTCAGGCGTTCATGTCGCGCAGGAGGCGGCCATGCTTGCGGGTTTCCTGCACAAGCGCGCCGAAGGTGCGGATACCCCGCCCTTCCAGCAGGGGCAGCAGCTTGACGAGCGCATCGGCGGTGGCGCGCGCATCGCCCAGCGCGGTGTGGCGCAGCTCGGGCGGGATTGTGATGGCGAGCCGGTCGCAGAGGGCATCCAGCGTGTGGGCCTCGGTGGTGCCGAAAATCACCGCAGAGAGCAGCACCGTGTCGAGCACGGGATGGTCCCACTCCACCCCGGTTTCGGGCGCGTATTTGCGCAGCAGGCCAATGTCGAAGGGGGCGTTATGGGCCACGAGCACCGCCTCCTGCGAGAAATGGTGCAGCGCGCGGGCCACCTTTGCGATGCCGGGCGCCCCGGCCACGTCGGCATCGGTGATCTTGTGGATGCGGGTGGAGGCGGGTGGGATCGGGCGACCGGGGTTGACGTAAGTATCCACCACCTCGCCCTCGACCACGCGCCCGTTCAGCACCCGAACCGCGCCCAGTTGCACCACGTCGTCCTTGCTGACGGAGAGCCCCGTCGTTTCGGTGTCGAAGGCCACGAAGCAGAGGTCTTTCAGCGGGGTGTCGTGGATTGCACCGGTATCGGCGGCGCTCATCAGGTCGAAGTCGAAGACCAGCGGGCGGGCGGAAATGCGACTGCGTTGATCGGGGTGAATGTCGATGAAAAGCATGTGCCCGCCGTCGCTGAGCGCCTTCAGCTTGGCGTCGAAGCTGTGGGTATGGGCACTGTCTTGCAGGCGGAGTTCAACCACCTCGACCGCGCCAGAGAGTTGGCTGGTCGCCTCTGCAAGGCTTGCGGGATCGAAGTAGTCCGACAGCGGCGCCTTCAGGCGGGGCGGCGCGATCGCGGAGAGGATATCGGCGGCCTGCGCGTCGTAGAGGACGATCTCTTGCGCGGGGTTCAGCAGAAGGGTTGCAATCGGGATCTCGGAGAGCAGATCGGTGAGCCATGCGCTATCGGCCCGCCGGGAACGGCCCCGCGCCGCGAGGTGGCCAGCGGTGTCGGAGAGCGATCCGTGCACCGACTTGGACAGGGCGCGCGCGGCGGGTGCAAGGTCACCCAGGTACTTAGCCGGCACGGCCTCGATGCCCTGGGGCACCCCGGCGTGGGCTTGCAGGCGCAGGGCGGCGGCGAGGCGGTTGATCGGCTTGGCGAGGTGCTCGTCGAAAAGCAGCCAGATGCCGAGGGCGAGGGCCGCGTTGAGGAAGGCGAAAACGACAAAAGCGGTGACGAAGGGCGCGGTGGGCAGTGCGCCCTCGGCGCGCGACCAGCCGAAGGCAAGCGCCCCCGCTGCAAGCGCTGCCCCGCCCACCGCCAGCAAGGCGAAGAAGAGAAAAATGCGCAGGCGCAGGCCGAGGAGGGTGGGCATGTCAGGCCTCGCAGACGATCCTGTGGATCGGATCGCCCTCTGGCACGGCCTGCCAATCGGCATCCGCCACCGCGCCGTCTTCGCCGAAGTCGGCCCCATCCAGCAGCAAGGCAGAGCGGCGCGCGGCGCAGTCCAGCAGAAGGGGCGCCCGGTTGACCGGCGCCCAGCGCCCGAAGAAGTAGAGATCGAGCAGGTGCTGATCCGGCAGGGCCGCATTGCGACGGGCACTGCCTGTGTCGACCGCGACGAAACGTTTGGTGTAGGGCCAGGCTTGCGTCCAGGGCCGGAGCCAGCTTTGCTCCTCCACCGTCATGGCCACGGTTACACCCTCGGGGAGCCGCGCCGAGGTGCGCTCGTACCAGGTGTACTCGTTATAGATGGTCATCCCGATCATCCCCGCCCCCGCTGCGATGGGCATGACCCATTTGGGCAGCCGGCGGCCGGTGAGCCTGTTCAGCAGCATGGCGATGCCGGCGCAGCCGACCCCGGCGAAGAGCGTGGCGATGAGTTCAACAAACATGGCTTATCCTAGCGCTCCTTTGCCCGATCCCACAGAGGATTGCATCGTCTTGACCACCACGAAGGCATCGCGCAGGTGGCTGCGCTCGAAATCCGACAGCTGCGAAGGGTCGAGGTAGTTGCCGGGCCGCGTGCCCGCTTTCACCTGCCGCACCTGATGCTCAAGCCGGGTGGTGGCGATGAGATCGTAAGCATCGAGCAGGTCGGCTCCGCCAGAGTGCGAGACCACGCCCGCCGCCACGGCGGCCTCCAGCCGGGCGCGGGTGTTGACCGGGCGGAGCTGGCCCTGCAGGGCATAGACCCGCCCGAGGTCGACCACTGGCACAACGCCGTTGAGCTTGAGGTCGAGCTGGTTGCGGTGATCGCCCGAGCGGATGGTGGCCAGACCGCGCAGCAGCCCCAGCGGCGGCTGGTGCTTGAGCGAGTTCGAGATCATATGCGCGGTGAAGATCGAGTTGGCCGAGGCCGCCCCCAGCGTGTCGGCCTGAAGGCTGGCAAACAGCCCCTCGTCACCGCCGATGGGGCGAAGATCGAACATGACGGAGGCCAGCATCTGGGCCTCCGGGTCGGGCTTGGCGATCCAGCGCTGGAAATACTCCCGCCACACCCGCAGAGGCTGGCACCAGCGCGGGTTGGTCGCCATCATGTCGCCCGGACAGAAGAAATAGCCGCAGCGGTCGAGGCCCTGGGCGACGAAGCGGGCGAGATCGTGGAAATAGGCCATGTCGGCTTCGCCTGCCGCGTCGGAGAGGATCAGGCAATTGTCCTGATCCGACACGCCGGTTTGCTCCTGCCGGCCCTGGCTGCCGCAGGCGAGCCAGAGGTAGGGCACGGGCGGCGGGCCCAGATTTTCCTCCGCCAGGGCAAGCAGGCGACGGGTGGCGGTGTCGGCGATATCGGTGATGAGCCGGGTGACCACCTCGTGGCGGTTGCCGGTGTCGACCAGTTGAACCAGCAACTGCGGGATCTCGGCGGTGGCGCGGGCCATTTCGTCGGCATCGGCGGATTTGGCGACGCGGCCCACGATATCGGCGGAGGAGAGCGCCTGGGCGCGGGTCAGATCCGTCTGGGTGACGATGCCCAGAAGCGTGGCCCCCTCGACGATGGGGATATGCCCGATGCGGCGCTCGACCATCAGGTGCAGCACATCCGTCACCAGCGCCTTGGGGCCGAGGGTGAGGGGATTTGCCGTCATGATCGAAGAGACGGGCGCGCAAGGATCATGCCCCTCAACAACCACGCGGCTGTTCATGTCGCGCAGGGTGACAATGCCCTGAAAGCCCGCGTCATCGCTCACGCAGATCGAGGAGATATGCCTGTCGCGCATCAGCCGGGCGGCCTCGCAGATGGGCGTTTGCGGCGGGCAACTTGCGGGCGAAGCCGTCATCAGGCGCTCGACGGGCAAGGTGGCGAGGTTGCGGCCATCGGCTCGGGAGGGGCGGCGGCGGTCAAAGAAGCGGGCCACCGGGGTGTGGGCGGCGATCAGCTCGAAGAGCGTGGCGGCGGGCACCACGATGAGCGTGGAGGCCGCTGTGGCCGTGGCGGTGCGGGTGGCGGTTTCGCTGCGCAGGAGCGCACGCTCGCCAAAGGAATTGCGGGGGCCGAGGATGGAGAGCTGAACGCCCGCTTCATCGGTGATTTCAAAGGCGCCTTCGGCGATCACGTAGAGGGCCTGAACGGCATCGCCTACGGCAAAGGCAGCCTCTCCGGCGGCAAGCTCACGGGCCTCGCAGGCCTCGGCCAGGGCCTCCACCGCGTCTGCGGGCAGGCTGTCATAGGGGTGAACCGAGGCGAGAAACTGGGTCAGCGGAGCCGGAAGGGGCATGGCGGGGGCCTTCTGGTGGCGTGTCCCTCCCACGCTGACGCGGGAGGGACGGTGGTGCAAGCCGGGGCCGCGCGGCCCCGGGGGGAGGAGCTCAGTGGCCTTCGACCGCCGCGCCGGCGCCGCGTGGGACGCGGACACTCTGTACGAGATCCTTGATCTCCTGCGGGGTGTCCTTGGTCATTCCCGAGACGACATAGGCGACGATGAAGTTCACCAGGGCACCGATCGCACCGAAGGAGGTGGATTTCACCGGGCCGAGCAGCGGGTTGGCATCGGTGAAGGAGTTGGTGTCCGGGATGAAGAACCAGCCCTTGTGCAGGAAGATGTAGACCAGCGTCACCACGAGGCCCGCGAGCATGCCCGTCACCGCGCCGGTGTTGTTGATGCGGGTCGAGAAGATGCCCATCATCAGCGCCGGAAAGATCGAGGCCGCCGCGAGGCCGAAGGCAAGGGCCACCGTCTGTGCCGCGAAGCCGGGCGGGTTGAGCCCGAGGATCACCGCGACGACGATTGCCGCTGCCATCGAGATCCGCGCTGCCAGCAGCTCGGACTTCTCCGACATGTTCGGCGTCAGCTGGCCCTTCAGCAGGTCATGCGACACCGCCGAGGAGATGGCCAGCAGCAGGCCTGCCGCCGTGGAGAGCGCCGCCGCAAGGCCGCCCGCTGCCACGAGGCCGATCACCCAGCCCGGCAGGCTTGCGATCTCGGGGTTGGCCAGCACAAGGATGTCGCGGTTGAAGTTGGTCAGCTCGTTGCCTTCCCAACCGGCCGCTTCGGCCTTGGCCTGCATGTCGGCGTTGGCATCGTTGTAGTACTGGATCTTGCCGTCGCCGTTCTTGTCTTCCCAGCCCAGAAGGCCGGTCTGTTGCCAGGTCGCCATCCAGGCGTATTCCGGCGCGGTTTCGATCTGCTCGACGCTCACCGCCTCGCCGCCGGTGCCGTTGGGCCACATCAGCTCGGAGATGTTGAGGCGCGCCATGGCCCCCACGGCCGGGGCCGTCAGGTAGAGCAGTGCGATGAAGACGAGGCTCCAGCCGGCGGACCAGCGGGCATCGGACACGCGCGGCACGGTGAAGAACCGCATGATGACGTGCGGCAGGCCAGCGGTGCCGATCATCAGCGACAGGGTGAAGAGCACCATGTTGATGGTCGAGCCATGGGCGGCGGTGTATTCGGCAAAGCCGAGGTCGGTCACGATCTGGTCGAGCTTGGCCAGAAGCGGCTCGCCCGAGGCGACGTGATCGCCGAAGAGGCCCAGCGCCGGGATCGGGTTGCCCGTCAGTTGCAGCGAGATGAAGATGGCCGGGATGGTGTAGGCCATGATCAGCACGCAGTACTGGGCAACCTGCGTGTAGGTCACGCCCTTCATGCCGCCGAACACCGCGTAGGCGAAGACCACGCAGGCGCCGATCAGCAGGCCGAGGGTGGCGTCGATCTCGAGGAACCGCCCGAAGGCGATGCCCACACCCTGCATCTGGCCGATCACGTAGGTGATGGAGGCCACCAGCAGGCAGATCACGGCCACCAGCCGCGCCGTCTTGGAGTAGAAGCGATCACCGATGAACTCGGACACGGTGAACTTGCCGAACTTGCGCAGGTAGGGTGCAAGCAGCAGGGCGAGGAGCACGTAACCGCCCGTCCAACCCATCAGGAAGGAGCTGTTGTCGTAGCCGGTGAAGGCGATGAGGCCCGCCATCGAGATGAAGGAGGCCGCCGACATCCAGTCGGCCGCCGTGGCCATGCCGTTGGTGACAGGGTGCACGCCGCGCCCGGCGGCGTAGAACTCGGAGGTCGAGCCCGCGCGGGCCCAGACTGCGATGCCGATGTAGAGCGCAAAGGAGGCGCCCACGAACAGCAGGTTGAGAGTAAACTGATCCATGTGCCTTATTCCTCGTCCACGCCGTGTTCACGGTCGAGCTTGTTCATCCGCCAGGCGTAGAAGAAGATCAGCGCCAGGAAGACGATGATCGACCCTTGCTGGGCAAACCAGAAGCCGAGGTCGGAGCCGCCGACCGCGATGCCCGAAAGCATCGGGCGCAGGATGATCCCGAACCCGAAGGAGACCAGCGCCCAAATCACGAGGCTGATCAGGATAAGACGCACATTGGCCGCCCAATATGCGTTGTTGTCATCGTTCTGGGACATGGGTTGTTCCTCCCTCATATCTAATCCCACCGGCCCCGAGGGGCCCCTGTTCAGCGTGCTCAGGCGATGGCCCGCGACACGACATCACTCAAATTCGAGGCGATCTTGTCGATCGCCCCCATCGCATCGACGCGGCTCAGCGTGCCGGCCTTGTCGTAGTAGGCAATCAGCGGCGCTGTCTGGGCGTGGTAGGCCTCCAGCCGCTGGGCCACGGTTTCGGCCTTGTCGTCGGCCCGCCGCTTCATCTCGGTGCCGCCGCAGGCATCGCAGGTGCCGGCGCGCGCGGTGGGCTTGAAGCTGTCGTGGTAGCCCTCGCCGCAGGTCGCGCAGGTGAAGCGGCCCGAGATGCGTTCAACCATCGCGGCGTCTTCGACGTCGAGGCTGATGGCGGCGTTGATGCGCTGGCCGCTGTCGGCCAACAGCCTGTCGAGCGCCTCGGCCTGCACGGTGGTGCGCGGGAAGCCATCGAGGATGACTCCCTTGCGACAATCGGGGCTGGCCAGACGGTCGCGCAGGATGGCGATGACGATCTCGTCGCTCACCAGTTCGCCCGCTTCCATCACCGCCTTGGCCCGCTTGCCCGCCTCGGTGCCCTCGGCCACGGCGGCGCGCAGCAGATCCCCGGTGGAGAGCTGCACCAGACCGTGGGCCTGCTCCAGCTTGCGCGCCTGCGTGCCCTTGCCCGCGCCCGGCGGGCCGAGCAGGATCAGAACGGGGGCGGCGGTGAGTGTGGTTGCGTCGGTCATCAGGCGCCCTTCCGGTTCATGCGGTTTTCGATCAGGTCATCCACCACCGACGGGTCTGCGAGGGTGGAGGTGTCGCCCAGCGCGCCGAAATCGTCTTCGGCGATCTTGCGCAGGATGCGGCGCATGATCTTGCCGGAGCGGGTTTTCGGGAGGCCGGGGGCCCATTGGATGAGGTCGGGCTTGGCGATGGGGCCGATCTCGGTACGCACCCAGGTTTCAAGCTCCTTGCGCAATTCGGGCGAAGGCTCTTCGCCGCCCATGAGGGTGACATAGGCGTAGATCCCCTGCCCTTTCAGCTCGTGCGGGTAACCCACCACGGCAGCCTCGGCGACCTTGACGTGGGCCACCAGCGCGCTCTCGACCTCTGCCGTGCCCATCCGGTGGCCCGACACGTTGATGACGTCATCCACCCGCCCGGTGATCCAGTAGTCGCCATCCTCGTCGCGGCGGCAGCCGTCGCCGGAGAAGTAGTAGCCCTTGTAGTCGGAGAAATAGGTCTTCTCGAAGCGCTCGTGGTCGCCCCACACGGTGCGCATCTGGCCTGGCCAGCTGTCTTTCATGCAGAGCACGCCTTCCACGCCGTTGCCCTCGATCACCTCGCCGCTCTGCGGCTCGAGCACCACCGGTTGGACGCCGAAGAAGGGCTGTTGCGCCGCGCCGGGCTTCAGCTTGGTGGCATAGGGCAGCGGGGTGAGCATGTGGCCGCCCGTCTCGGTCTGCCAGAAGGTGTCGACGATGGGGCAGCGCCCCTTGCCGACGACCTCGTTGTACCAGTTCCAGGCCTCGGGGTTGATCGGCTCGCCGACCGAACCGAGGATGCGCAGGCTCGACAGGTCGTGCTGTTCCACCCACTCGTCGCCCTTGCCCATCAGCGCGCGGATGGCAGTGGGCGCGGTGTAGAACTGGTTGACGCCATGCTTGGCGCAGACCTCCCAGAAGCGGCCCGCATCGGGATAGGTGGGCACGCCTTCGAACATCACCGTGGTCGCACCGTTGGCGAGCGGGCCATAGATGATGTAGCTGTGCCCGGTCACCCAGCCGACATCCGCGGTGCACCAGAAGACATCGCCCTCGTGATAGTCGAACACGACTTCATGGGTGAGCGAGGCATAGGTGAGGTAGCCACCGGAGCTGTGCACAACGCCCTTGGGCTGGCCGGTGGAGCCGGAGGTGTAGAGGATGAAAAGCGGGTCTTCGGCCCCCATCTCGACCGGCGCGCACTCGTCCGAGGCCTCGGCCATCAGCGCGGTGCAGTCGTGGTCATGCTCGGTCCACGTCGTCTGGTCGCCCGTGCGCTTGACCACGAGGCACTTCACCCCCTCGTCACAGTGCAGGAGTGCGGTGTCGGTGTTCGACTTCAGCGGCGTCTTGCGCCCGCCCCGTGGGGCGTGATCGGCGGTGATGACGACCTTCGCGCCGCAGCCGTTGATCCGCGCGCCGAGCGCGTCGGGCGAGAAGCCGGCGAAGACGATGGAGTGGATCGCGCCGATGCGGGCGCAGGCCAGCATGGCATAGGCCGCCTCGGGGATCATCGGCAGGTAGATCACCACCCGGTCGCCCTTCTCCACGCCGAGCCCGCGCAGAACGTTGGCCATCTTGCAGACCGAGCGGTGCAGCTCGCGGTAGGTGATGTGCTGCGCCGCGTCGGTGTTGGGATCATCCGGCTCGAAGATGATCGCCGTCTGGTCGCCCCGGGTTTCGAGGTGGCGGTCGATGCAGTTGGCGGCCACGTTCAGCGTGCCATCCTCGAACCAGCGGATGTCGATGTTGCCCGGCTCGAAGGAGGTATTCTTGACCTTGGTGAAGGGCTTGATCCAGTCGATCCGCTTGGCCTGTTCGGCCCAGAAGGCGGCGGGGTCTTCCATCGACGCGGCATAGAGCGCGGCGTAATCGGCGGCCTCGACGTGCGGCTTGGCGGCCTTGCCTTGCGCAGGCGCAATCGGGGCGAGTGTATCCGTGGTGTTCATGCGTGTCCTCCTCCGTGCTCGCCGCTCGCCCCCTGGTGATCGGAGCAAACCGGCTTGCGGCTGGAACATACACATTTTTGTTAACCGTGAAGCTGAACCCCGGTTTCATTAGTAATTTATGTAAATAAATTTATTAACGAGATATGTAAATCTGTAAATTACTTCACATGTGTCAGGATTTTCCATGTTTACTTGGGGTTAACAATCACGCCTCAAGGTTGTGCGCCGGGAGCGCGGCATGCAAATGCACACCGGAAAGCCGCGCCCCCTCCAGCCGGGGGCTGCGGCAAAGTGTCAACCCGACGAAACAGGCGCGTGTCTTGCCACCTTTCCGCGAGTCGGGCTCGGGCTGGATGGGCGCGGGCGCCGGGCTTTCTACCCGGCGGGCGCGCCCACACCTCAGCCCAGCACGGCGGCCACAGCCTTCGCCGCCTTGCCTGCCACCTCGTCGGCTTCTTCGCGGGTGAGGCAGAAGGGCGGCGCAAAGCCGAGGATATCGCCCTGCGGCATGGCCCGGCCGATAACGCCCTCTTCCAGCAGCGCGGCGGCCACACGGGGGCCGACCTTCTCGGAGGCATCGAAGAAGCGCCGCCCGTCACGGTCGGCCACGAACTCGACCGCCGCCATCAGCCCCTCGCCACGCACCTCGCCAACATTGGCGTGATCGCCCAGCGCATTGCGGAGCGCCGACTGGAAATAGGCGCCGGTGTCGCCTGCGGCCTGCACGAGGTTCAGCTCGTCGATCAGCTTGAGGTTGGCCACGCCTGCCGCGGCGCCGATGGGATGGGCGGAATAGGTCCAGCCATGGCCGATGGGGCCGTTCTCGTCGGTGCCCTGCTCCAGTACCTTCCACATCCTGTCAGACACGATGGAGCCGGAAAGCGGCGCATAGGCGGAAGTGAGGCCCTTGGCGATGGTGATGAGATCGGGGCGCAGATCATAATGCGCCGAGCCCATCATCGTGCCCAGCCGCCCAAAGCCCGTCACCACCTCGTCGGCGATGAGCAGGATGTCATTGCGCTCCAACACCTCCTGGATGGCGGCCCAGTAGCCGGCGGGCGGGGGCACGATACCTCCGGTGCCCAGCACCGGCTCACCGATGAAGGCCGCGATGGTATCGGCCCCCTCGCGCGCGATCAGCGCTTCCAGTTCGGCCACGCAATGCGCCGTAAAGGCGGCCTCGTCCATATCCAGATCGTCGCGGCGGAAGTAATAGGGCGCCTCGGTGTGGATGACCTGCGTAAGCGGCAGGTCGAACTTCTTGTGGAACAGCTCCAGCCCGGTGAGCGAGCCGGTCATCAGGCCCGAGCCGTGGTAGCCGCGCCAGCGCGAGATGATCTTCTTCTTCTCGGGGCGACCGAGGATGTTGTTGTAATACCAGACCAGCTTGATGTTGGTCTCGTTCGCATCGGAGCCGGAGAGGCCGAAGTAGACCTTGCTCATGTGATCGGGCGCGCGATCCAGCACCATCTTGGCCAGCGTGATGGAGGCCTCTGTGCCGTGGCCGACGTAGGAGTGGTAATAGGCCAGTTCGCGCGCCTGATCGGCGATGGCATCGGCAATATCGGTGCGGCCATAGCCCACGTTCACGCAATAAAGCCCGGCGAAGGCATCGAGCAGGCGGTTGCCCTCGCGGTCTTCGATATGGCAGCCGGTGCCTCCCTTGATCACCCGATGCGGGGCTTCGCCGCGGGCGAATTGGGCAAGGTGGGTGGAGGGGTGAAAGAAGTTGTCCCTGTCCCACTGTTCCAGCATGTCGTTCTTCAGCATCTGTCTTCTCCTTTCGCCGCCGGGGGTCAGCCCCAGTCGCGGCAGACGTATTTGATATCGGTGAAAGCCTCGAGCCCCTGGCGCGCGCCTTCGCGGCCCATGCCCGATTGCTTGACCCCGCCAAAGGGGATCGGCGCGCCGGTGACCTTGGTGCGGTTCACCGCGACCATCCCGAATTGCAGGGCACGGGTCATCCGGTAGATCCGGCGCGGGTCGTGGCTGTGCAGATAGGCGACAAGGCCGTATTCGGTCGCATTGGCACGGGCAACCACCTCTTCCTCTGTGTCGAAGGGGGTGATCGGCGCGATGGGGCCGAAGTTTTCCTCCGACATGATCGCAGCCTCGTCGGGCACGTCGCGCAGCACGGTGGGGCGGAAGAAGAGCGGGCCGAGGGCCTCGTCGACTGTGCCGCCGGTCAGCAGCGTCGCGCCCTTGGCTACGGCGTCTGCCACCTGTTGCTCCTGCTTCTCGATGGCGCGTTCGTGGATCAGCGGGCCGATGTCGGGGTCGGTCTCGCCGCGCCCGAGTGTCAGCGCCTCCACGGCGGCGGCAAAGCGGGTGCAGAACGCCTCGTAGACGGGGCGCTGGATATAGAAGCGGTTGGCGCCGAGGCAGTCCTGGCCGGAGGTGGCGAACTTGGCCTTCACAGCCTCCTGCACCGCCCGGTCCATGTCGGCGCCTTCGAACACGATAAATGGCGCATGGCCGCCCAGTTCCAGCACCAGCCGTTTGACCGTGTCGGCGGACTGGCGATACAGCAGTCGCCCGACCTCGGTGGAGCCGGTGAAGGAGAGCGCGCGCACGCGGGCGTCCGCCGTCCATTCGCCGACGATGGTGGCCGCATCGCCGACGACGGTGTTCATCACGCCTTCGGGAAAGCCCGCGCGGCGCGACAGCTCGGCCAGCGCCAGGGCAGAGAGCGGTGTTTCGGCGGAGGGATGGATCACCACGCTGCACCCTGCGGCCAACGCGGCAGCGGCCTTGCGGGTGATCATCGCGGTGGGAAAGTTCCACGGGGTGATGAGTGCGGCCACGCCCACCGGCTCGCGCCACAGCTCCATCTCGGCGTCTTCGAGATGGCTGGTGACGCCCTCGATATTGGGGCGCAGCGCCTCCTCGGCATAGAACTGCACGAAGCTGGCGGCATAGTCGATCTCGCCGCGCGCCTCGCTGATGGGCTTGCCCTGCTCGGCCACCATGATGCGGGCGAGGTCTTCCTTCGCCTCCACGATCAGGGCGTGCCAGCGATGCAGCAGGGCGGCGCGCTTCTGGGGCAGCATGGTGGACCAGCCGGGAAAGGCGGCATCCGCGGCATCGGCGGCGGCGCGGGCACCATGCGCGTCGCTCATCGCCACCTGTGCAATCATAGCGCCATCGGCGGGGTTGCGCACCGCAAGGCGACCCGCGCCGGCAAAATCGCCCTGGGTGCAGAGCAGTGCGGTATCGGTGAGGCCGGGATCCGGCCAGATCGACATGTCGTTCATGGGGGAACCTCCTGTTCTGGGAGGGTGATCGCACGGGACCGGCAGAGGGTTTGCCTGTAGTGGCCTGGGTGGGCAGAGACTGTCTCTTTTCTGCGCGGGTGGGGCAGAGAAACTCTCTAGCCGCGCAGCAGCCCCAGTGCGGGCGGGTCCGTCTTGACCGGCTTGGTGACGATGTAGCTGTAATAGCGCCGCAGCCCCGCGCGGCTCTCCAGGAGCCCGTCCATTAGCGACTGAAATGCCGCGATGTCTTCCGCGAAGACTTGCATCAGGTAGTCATAGCCGCCGCCAATGGCCCAGCAGCCGGTGACGGCATCCATCCGTGCCACGGTGCGCTCAAAGAGCTGGAAGCTTTCGGCGCGGTGGCTTTCCAGCTCCACGGTGACGAAGACCTGCACATGCGGGCCCAGCTTGTCGAGATCGACCTCGGCGCGATAGCCCCGGATCAGCCCGGCCTTCTCCAGCCGCTTCATCCGCTCCCAGCAGGGTGTGGGAGACAGGTTGACCCGTGCCGCCAGTTCCGTCTTGGCGATCCGGCCCTCGCGGCTGAGGGTGGCGAGAATTGCGATATCCCTGTCGTCCAGGCGTTCGTGCTGCATTCCTTGCTTGTTCAGCCCGGGACCGAAATTGTCAATCTGGCTGGGGGGCTTGCCGCCAGCTTTGCCCCCGGGCCCGCGACCTTCGGCGGGCCACCTCGCACAGTCTTGGAGCGACAGGCGGCCTCGCGGGCGATGGCAGCCTTGGGGCCGGTGATGGGCTAGGTTTCGGTGGGCTCCGCATCGGACCGAAGGAGTTGCATCGTGCGCGCCAGGCCCTGTTGCATGTGTTCCTCGAGGTGCGCCAGCATTGCGGCCAGGTCGCTTCCCTTGGCCAAGGCCACATAGGTCTCATGCGCATCCAGGCGCGGGCCGGGGCGGGAGTGGGCCCTCTGGTGCAAGGTGAAGTAGAACTGCAGGCTCGGCATGATGCGCTCCCAGGCATCTGTCAGCAGGCGGTGGCCGGACAGCTCATAGCACCAGCTGTGCAGCTTCATTTCCAGCTCGATGGCCCCGACCGGATCCTCACCGCGCTCCGTGGTCTCCACGAGCTTTTCGTGCCGGGCATCCAGATCGGACAGGGCTTCGTCGTCCCGACGGCTCCAGCATTCGCGAAAAGCCATCTGTTCCAGCGTCGTCCGGAGGGAATAGAGCTCTTCAAGGTCACGGCGCGAGACACCGCGCACGAACAGACCCTTGTAGGGCTGGCTCACCAACAGCCCGGAAGAAACCAACTCGCGGATCGCCTCGCGAAGCGGGGCGCGGCTGACCCCGAGTTCGGCCGAAAGCTGCGTCTCGGTGAGACGGCTCCCCGCCGGCACGGCGCCCGAGACGATCAACTCTCGCAAACTGCGCACGATATGCTCGCGCCGGGTACTGTCGGTCAGGCGTTCCAGCTTCAACCTGTGTTCTCCTCGACGAGTCGGGCGTAGCAAGCCCGGATGCGGTCGAACACAGGGCCTCGCCCGCCGTTGGAGCCAATCGCCTTTCCGTCGATCTCGGCAACCGGCGTTTGGGCACCGAAGGTGCCGGTGAGAAACGCCTCGTCAGCCCCGTAAGCCTGCATGAGAGAGTAATTGCGCTCGAAGACCGGAATACCCTCGGCCAGGCAGATGTCGATGACCTTCTGGCGGGTGACGCCATTCATGCAGTAGTCGCCGGTCGAGGTCCAGACTTCGCCCTTGCGCACGATGAAGAAGTTGCAGGCGTTGGTGGTGTTCACGAAACCATGCGGATCGAGCATCAGGCCTTCGTCCGCCGCGGCCTGTTCGGCCTGCAGGCAGGCGATCACGCAGTTCAGCTTGGAATGGCTGTTGTACTTGGCGTCCTGGCTCATGGGCAGACCGCGCACCTGGGGCACCGTGGCCAGCCGTATGCCCTTGGTCTGAAGGCCGCTCACGGGCCGGGAATGCTCCATGATGATGACCATGGTTGGCCCGGACCGCGACAGCGAGGGATGCTGGAAGGGGCGCACCTTGACGCCCCTCGTGAGCATGAGGCGGCAGTGGACATCATGGGTCATGCCATTGGCCTCGGCGGTGCGGTTCAGGGCCTCCAACACGCCTGCACGGTCCATTCCCACCTCAAGGCTCACCGCCTTGCAGCTCTCGAAGAAGCGATCCATGTGCTCGTCGAAGAAGGCCCATTTGCCATTGTAGAGCCGCATGCCCTCCCACATCCCGTCGCCCAGCATGAAGCCACTGTCATAGACCGACACCTTCGCGTCTTCGCGCCGCTTCAACTCGCCGTCGACGTAGATCAGGATGTCCTGGTTCCGCCGGTCTTCCTCGGCGCTGTGGGTGGTGTCTCGATGCTGGTCGTCGCTCATGCCTGCTCCTGTGCCGGGGTCTCCGGCAGGCGGAACCTGCCGTGTCCCCGAAGAAATGATTGCGTCTGCTCTTCCCGTGGCGCCAGGAGCACCTCTTCCGGGCGCCCCTCTTCAAGAATTCGACCTGCCGAAAGGAAGAGGACACGGTCGGCCACGGTGTAGGCAAAGCCCAATTCATGCGTGACGATCAGCAGCGTCATGCCCTCGTCCGCCAGTTCCTTGATCGTGTCGAGCACCTCACCGACCAGCTCCGGATCGAGGGCCGAGGTTGCCTCGTCGAACAGCATGATCTCGGGCTCCATCGCAAGGGCGCGGGCAATGGCGACACGCTGCTGCTGGCCGCCTGACAGGTGCGAGGGCCAAGCGTCGGCCTTCCAGCCGAGGCCGACCTTGTCGAGATACTTCCGCGCGCGTGCCTCGCACTCCGACCGTGGCAGGCCCAAGACCGTGCGCGGCCCCTCCATGACGTTCTGCAAAACCGTCATGTGCGGAAACAGGTTAAAGTGCTGGAAGACCATACCGACGCGCGCCCGGATCGGAACCAGATCCCGTTCGGAGTAGGAAATCGCGGCACCGCGCCCGTCGCGCCCCACAGGCTCGCCCATCAGGTGGACGCGCCCGCCACTGGGCACCTCCATGAAGTTCACGCAGCGCAGGAGCGTGGACTTGCCGGACCCGGAGGCCCCGAGCAGCACGATGGTCTCGCCCTTCTGCACGGTCAGGTCGATTCCCTTGAGCACTTCGAGGTCGTCGAAGCGCTTGACCAGCCCTTCGAGCCGCAGCATCTCGGTCATCTCAGCCTCTCCTTTCGAGGGATTTCTCGTAGCGTTGGACCGCCAGCGCCGGGGGCGCGATCAGCGCAAAGAAGATCAGTGCGACGACCGTGTACATCTCGATCGGGTTGAAGGCGATGGTCGAGATCGTCTTGGCCTGGTGCATCAACTCGCCATAGGCAATCACCGAGGCCAGTGAAGTCATCTTTACCAGTTCGATGGCGCGGTTCATGAAGGCCGGGATCATCCGCCGCAGGGCCTGCGGCAGGATCACCCGCGTCAGCTGCTGCTTCCCGGTCATGCCCAGCGCCTTGCCCGCCTCCCATTGGCCCTTCGCGATGGATTGGATACCAGCGCGGTAGATCTCGGACGAAAACGCCACCGTGTTGAGCGTCAGGCCCAGGGCGGCGGCGGTGAAGGCGTTGATGTCGAAGGGGGAGATGATCGGGAAGGCGAAGAAGAACCACATGATCTGGACCAGGACCGGCGTGTTGCGAAACACCTCCACGAAGGCGGTCGCCGGCCAGTTCAGCCAGGGCGAGCGCGCATAGCGCATCAGCCCCACCGGCAGGCCAAAGGCCAGGCCCAGCACCAGGCAGACGGCGGCCAGCTTGAAGGTGTTGAGCAGCCCGACCAGCAGCAGGCCCCGGTATTGCACGATTGCGGAGAAATCCCAGGCGTAGTCCAAGTGCGCCTCCTCAGCGGGCCGTGCTCTCGCCCGAGCGTGCCATCCGCGTTTCGAGAAGGCGCACACCGAGGGAACAGGCGAAGATAACGACGAAGTAGATTGCAGCGGCGATGGTGAAGACCTCCAGCGCACGGTAGGTGGACTGGGCGATCTGGTTGGCGCGGAACAGCAGGTCGGCATAAGAGATCGTGCCGACCAGCGTGGTGGTCTTCATGAGTTCGATGGCCCGCTCAAGGAAGGCCGGGATCATCCGCTTGACGGCCTGGGGCAGGATCACCCGCCGCAGGGCCCGGTTTCGCGTCATCCCGATGGCCTTCGCGGCCTCCCACTGGCCCCTCTCGATGGACTGAATCCCGCCCCGGAACACCTCTGCGAAGAAGGCCGAGCTTTGGAGCGAGAAGGTCAGCACCGCCGCCTCGAAAGGGTTGATCTCGACGCCTGCCAGGATCGGCAGGGCGAAAAAGAACCAGAAGAGCTGGGCGATCGGCGGGGTGGTGCGGAGAAACTCGATCACCAGCCCGACGGGCCAGCGGATCAGCGCGTTGCCGTAAAGCCGGCACAGCGCAAGGACGAGCCCGAGCGGCACGCCGAAGAGCAGCGCGAGCCCGGTGACCTTGAGGGTATTGAGCAGCCCCAGCAGGAGCAGGTCGAAGTCCCTCAGGACGACGGCGAAATCCCAGTCGTACCCCATGTCACCGGGCCCCCTGGCTCACCAGTCCTCGCGGCGGATGGCCGGAACGGAGGAAGGATCAACGCCGAAGTCGGTGAGAAATTCCTCGTACCAGGCCTGTGTCTGGCCGGTCTCGTAGTAGTAGGAGATCGCGGTGTTGACCCAGTCGCGGAAGGTCTTGTCTTCCTCGCGGCGCAGGCCGACCGAGGAGGTCGACTGGCGAATGGGCTCGGGCAGAACGATCTGGCCGCGCCCGATCTGCTTGCGCATGGCGATCAGCGGCGGGTGGAAGAGCGACACGGCATTCACCCGGCGCGACTGGAAGGCCGCCACGGATTCCCCGTTGGTCGGGAACCGCAGGATTTCGGCCTCGGTGAGTTGCGCGCTGACGTAGGCATCCATCGAGGTGCCCTGCGTGACGGCGATTTTCACATCGGGCGAGTTGAGATCGCTCCAGCTCGATACCTCCAGCTCCTCGTCCGCCAGCACCGCGAGGGCATAATAGAGCATCGGGTGCGAGGGGAAATCGACGGCCATGGCGCGCGCCGGTGTTGCGTCGAGCACGAACATCAGGTCGATCTTGTCCGACTGAAGGGCGGGAACGGCTGTGCCCCAGGTCACTTCGACGGGCTCGAATTCAACCCCGAGCTCTTCGGCCATTGCCTTGCCCATGCTGGCACCAAGGCCCGTCCACTCGTCGCCTGTCGGGTCCTTGTAATACCACGGCGGGGCCTGCGTCACGCCGACGCGCAGGGTGCCGCGCGACTGGATGGTGTCCCAGGTGCTTTCCTGTGCCGTGGCGCTCCCTGCCGGCAACAAGGCCGCCGCCGCCATGGCGATTACGGCGATGACCGGAACAAGCAGCTTGCACCACGTCTGTCTGATGGATGTCATTTTCTGTCTCCCCGAGGTTTGCTTGTCATATTGTCGACAATACTATTATCGGGTGAACCTCCCCTGTCAAATGCTTTGGCTTTGCCTCTTTGAGGTTTGCTCCGTCAGGTGAAGGCGACTTTGCCCAAGGCTGGCACGTGGCACCCTGCCCTGCCCCCGCAGGGCCAGACGACCATGAGGCAGGGCTGAGTGTCTTTCAAAAGGGAGATTTTGCGCCTCCTCGCAGGCCAGGAGAGCGCCCTGCCCCGCTCAGGCCGATGACGCAAGGCCAAGCCGCGTCAGAGACCGGCGACGAAGGGGTAAGCTATGCCAGCGAGGGCGATGGAGATCCCCATGGGATAGCCTTGCGCCACCGAGAGGCTCAGGAAGGCCGCTTGTGGCCCGCCTGCGACCCTGCGCAGCACCAGCATCAGGATGAGGCCCGCCAGCATCGCTGCCGAAAAGGTGAGCCCGTAGAGCGCGATTGGTTCGCGCCCGAGCGGAATGAAGAGCTGGAGCGCGGCCAGCGCTTTCACATCACCCCCGGCCAGCACACCGAAGAGAAACGCAACGAAGCCTGCGGCAAGCACGATCGCCCCAACGGCCAGCCGCCCGACTATGGCGTCGAAGCCAAGACACAGCGGCGCCGCCACGGCGAAAAGGCCGAGCATGGCGAGGACCAGCATGTTCGGGATGCGCATCCACACGAAATCCGAAACGGCCATCCACGCCAGAAGCGGCGCAGCCATCACCAGGGGCAGCAGGTCAGGCGACATTGTTCCGCAACCCGGCCCCGGGCTGTGCACCCTGGCGGCCACGGCCCGACAGCAAGCGCTGCACCAATTCGGCCTGACAGGCCGTGTTTGTCTTGGAGTAGATGTTGCGCAGATGAGTGCGCAGGGTGGCCGCGCCGATCAGCAGCTCGTCGAGCAGGGCAGCATTGTTGAGCCCGGCGCTCAGGAGAAGGCACACGCGATACTCGGCGCGGCTGAGGCGAAACGGGTTTTCGACACCGAGAATGTCGGCCCCGCCCTTCTCGCGCCCGCTCGCCCGGCGTCCACGCAGGGTGCTGTTCGAAAGCAGCCCAAGCTGGCGTGATTTCCAGGCCTCTGACAACGTGCCGCCGATCAGATCGAAGCTGTCTATCTTCCGGGCCGTTTCGTAACGCGGAAAGTAGAGTTCGAGGAAGTCGCTGCGGTTGGCGTGGTGCTCCAGCGGGATCACCACCAACTCAAGCAGCTGGCGATGCCGAAGGCCTATGGCAAGCTGCGGGCTTGCTGCGATTTCGGAGGTTCGGGCATTCCATACGGAGCCGGGCTTGCAGGTGGCGAGATATTTGCCGCAGACGGCCTCGGCAGCAGAGAAGCGAAAGCCCTCGACCCCGGCGCTGAAATTGGCCCGCCGGTCGAAGGACACCACCTGCGCCCTTTCCCGGAAACTCTCGTCGTTGCCGTGACCCACGCGCGCGATCACGGCCAGATCAGCGGCGAAGGCATCGGCCACATGGCGCAGCCCTTGAATGATCGGCGATCCGTTCTGCATGGCCTTGCACCATGCCGCAACCGCCGCAATTGCATTGGCTCCCGTGGTGGTGTCGCTCCCTCGCGACGCCACCGGGGCGCGTTCCAGTCCCTTTTGCATTCCCACCGTTCCCCCAAACAGCACAGATGTGTCTGGTTTTCCGCTCACAACCTCGGGCCCGCGATCTCCAGCATGTCGCGGTGCGCCCGAGGCTCCCCTGTGAGCCGGACAAACTTTCAGAATAAACAAGTGCTTAATTAGGGTAGGTCCTGTGGATAAGTCCTGTCAAATAATGTAGGCAGCACGTAAATGAATGCCCGCAATGGTAGAGTAATCTCATTCAGGATTCGCAATATCTCTACCAAAACGCGAAAACCGTGCCCTTATTGCAAAAGGCAAGGGTTATTGGGTTGAACAATTCAATCTCCAAACACCCGAATGTAGCGAATCACCACGGGGCCGATGGTGACAAGCACGACGGCCGGCAGCATCAGCGAGGCCAGAACCCCTGACATCTTGACCGGCAGCTTGTTTGCCATCTCCTGCGCCTTCAGCTCCCGCTCGAGCCGCATCTCGGCGGCATAGGTGGTGAGCGCTTCGGCCATCGGCGTGCCGAACTGGATGGATTGGGAGACGACGGTGGCGAAGGAACGCACCATATCGACGCCCGTGTTCTCCGCCATCGTCATCAACGCCGCATCGCGCGAGCGGCCCGCCGAGATCTGGTGCTGGGCGCTGAGAAATTCGAAGGCGATCTCTGGCGAGACGCCAGCCAGCTCGTTGCCCACCCGGGTCATGGCGGCATCGAAGCCGAGGCCAGCCTCGGTGGCTACCTGCATCAGGTCGAGCGCATTCGGGAAGCTCTCGGTAATCCGCAGGCGGCGCTCCGTCACCCGGCTGTTGAGCCAGAGCGCGGGCAGGTAATAGCCCACCGCCACCATCACCGCGATGATCTGCATTATGCCGAGGCGCCCAAGACCATTGAGGCGGGAGGCAAGGGCCTCGGGCACGGGAAGGCCGGGCAGCTTGGCGGCGACGAGCGCCAGGATGAAGGCCGCGGGCAGCCCGAACCCCAGCAGCATCCTCACCGAGGTGTAGACCCGCATCGCCGTGGGCGTCACGTAGCCCGCCTGGCGGAACTTGAGCTCCATCTTGCGGCGCTCGTCCTCGTTGGTGGGCAGGGCAATACGCAGGATGCCCTTGGGCGTGCGCACCGTGTCGCGCAGCAACCCGCGCTCGAAGCGCGCGTCGGCCTTGGCGGTGCGGGTTTGAGCGATGCGGACGGCGGCGGCGTTCTTCTGGCCCAGCAACACGACGAGCGAGACGAAGAGCAGCCCTGCCCCCAGCCCGAAGGCCACAAGCAGGACCATGTCGAGCGAAAGGCCGAAGCGGGTGAGAAGATCCGTGAAGTAGGCAGACATGGCGGCCTCCGGTCAGACGCGGAAATTGACGATGCGGCGGAGCATCAGGAAGTTCAGCAGGGTCAGCGTGCCGATGGTGGCGAGCATCGGGAAGAAGAGCGGATCGTCCTTCACACTGCCGAAATATGTCGGGTTGGTGATGTTGGAGAACGTGAAGATCAGCACGGGCAGCGCCGAGAGAAACCAGGCCGTGAGGCGGCCCTCGGACGAGATCGCGCGGATCTTCTTGCGCATGTTCAGCCGGTCGCGGATGACCTGACTGAGAATGCCGATGACGCGAGCAAGGTCGCCGCCGGAGCCGTATTGGATGCCGATGCTGGCGGAGAGATATTGCACATCTTCCAGCCCGACACGGTCGGCAAACTCCTGCACCGCGTCGGTCAGATCATCGCCGAAGCTCACCTGGTCGAAGATCAGGCCGAACTCGGTGCCGATGGGATCGGGCATTTCCTGCGCAACGGCGCCGATGGAGGTGTTGAGCGGATGGCCCACGCGCAAGCCCCGCGCCATGAGGTTGAGCGCATCCGGAAGCTGCTTTTCGAGCAGCTTGTGGCGCTCGCTGCGCCGTGCAGAGACCACCACGAGGGGCGCGAGGAGCCCGGCGGCAAGCGCGCCGATTGCGGCGAGAGCGACGTGGACGAATGGGCTGCTGGCGACGAACAGCGCGAGGGTGGCGCCACAGCAGGCGGCCAGAAAGGCGCCGGGTGCAATCGTCATACCGGCCTGTTGCAGGGTGCGCGGCAGGTCGGCCAGCAGCGGGATATGGTCGATCAGGGCGGACTTTCGCTGCGGCAGCAGCACCGCGAGGATGTCTTCGACGCTGGCGCCCTTGTCAATCATCTTCATCCGGCGGCTGCGCGCCTCGCTTTGGTTTTCGCCGGTGCGCACAAGTTGCATCAGCCCGGTGAAGAGCATGAGGATGCCGAGGAAGACGCCGGCGAGGATCAGGTAATCGCGGGTTTCGGCGGTGAAAAGGTCGGCCATTGGTCAGCTCCGTTCCGGGCGCAGGAAGTCGACATCCAGATCGACCCCGGCGGCAAGAAACTGATCCATGCAGCGCGGGCGGATGCCGGTGGGCACGAAGCGGCCCAGCACCTCGCCGTTCTCACCGCGCCCCTCCTTGCGGAACACGAAGATATCCTGCATCGCCAGCACGTCGCCCTCCATGCCGGTGATTTCCGAGATGCTCATCACCCGGCGCTTGCCGTCGGACAGGCGGGTGAGCTGCACCACGAAGTGCACCCCCGAAGCGATCTGCGCGCGGATCGTGGTGATGGGCATTTCGACGCCCATCATGGTGACCATCTGTTCCAGCCGCCCGATGGCATCGCGGGCCGAGTTGGCGTGCACGGTGGTCATCGAGCCGTCGTGGCCTGTGTTCATGGCCTGGAGCATGTCGAAGGTTTCCGCGCCGCGAACCTCGCCGACGATGATCCTGTCGGGCCGCATGCGCAGAGCATTGCGCACCAGTTCGCGCTGGTTGACCGCGCCGGTGCCATGCGGCGAAGGCGGGCGGGTTTCGAGCCGGACCACATGGGCCTGCTGCAATTGGAGTTCAGCGGCGTCCTCGATCGTCACGATCCGCTCGCGCGGGCTGATGAAGGAGGACATGGCGTTGAGCATGGTCGTCTTGCCCGAGCCGGTGCCGCCCGAGATCAGCACGTTCATCCGCGCCTCCACCAGCGCCCGCAGAAGCTTGGCGGCCTCCGGCGAGAGCGATCCGGTTTCCACGAGGCGATCCATCCGCAGCGGCGTTTCGGAGAACTTGCGGATCGACACAGACGGCCCGTCGATGGCGCAGGGCCGGATGATAGCGTTGACGCGGCTGCCGTCATCGAGGCGGGCATCGACCCAGGGCTGGCTTTCATCAATGCGGCGCCCGACGCGGCTGACGATCTTGTCGATGATACGCAGCAGGTGCTTCTCGTCACGGAACCGGGCCGGGGCACGCTCCAGCACGCCGTGGCGCTCGACAAAAACGTTGCGATGGCCGTTGACGAGGATGTCGTTGATCGACGGATCTGCGAGCAGCGGCTCAAGCGGGCCGAGGCCCAGAAGCTCATGCAGGATCTCGTCGATCAGGCGGTTGAAATCGCCGCTGTTGAGCGGCTCGTTCGCCTCCTTGAGCCAGTCGCCCACCGCCTGTGCCACCTCACGGCGCAGATCCTCGGGCTCGACCTTGTCGATCACCGCGAGGTTCAGGCGCTCCAGCAGAGCGGCGTGGAGCCGGGTCTTGAGTTCGAGCCAGGCCGTCAGTTCCGGGTCGTCCTGCTCGGGCGGCAGAACCGGCTCGACCGCTTCGGGCGCGGGCTGGTCCTTGGGCTTGAGCATGACCACGCGGTCGGAGCCTTCGACATTCTTGTTGAAGCCGCTGAACATGGGGTCATCCCTTTCCCTGAGCCGCGCGAGCGGAGGCGGCCTCGGCCGCGGTTTCGTTGAGCATGGTGGCGGCCAGCCTGCGCACGGCCTTTGAGAGCGCGCTACCGCGCGCGGCCTCCGACAGAAGCTCGCCCCTGTCGAGTGCCAGCCGGGCAGGCCGCGGATCGTCGGGCAGCCAGTGCCGCAGCGGGCGCTCCAGCACCTTCTGGGCCTCGGCATGGTGGCGGGGCGTGATGAGCGGCTTCTTCTCGTGGTTCACCACCATCTCGACCAGAAGATCGAGCCGCTCCTCGGTGTAGAACTGGATGAGCCGGTGGGCCTGGCGAATGCTCGGCACGGTGGTGTCTGTCACCATCATCAACCGGTGCGCGCGCGACACCACCGGGCCGACCCAGTCGACGAGGGTGCGCGGCAGGTCGACCACAACGTAATCGTAGCCGCGTTGCAGGTTGCTCACCAGCGCGTCGATCTGGGGCCGTTCGAGCGCCTCCAGCGGGGCGAAGCGGTCTGGCGCGGTGATCACGTCGAGGCCCGAAGCATGCTGCTGCATCGACTGGGCGAGGAAGGTGGCATCGGGCACGGTGCCTTCGCTCGCCATGCGGTAAAGCATGTCCGAGGGCTCGAGATCGAGCGCCGAGGCGACGGAGCCGAATTGCAGATCGAGGTCCACCAGCGCCACGCGGTAGGGCGGCGGCTTGCGGCGGCTTTTGCGGCCCTGCAATGCATCGGCGAGGTTGATGGCCAGCGTACTTGCCCCAATGCCGCCGCGCACCGGGCAGACGGGAATGACCCGCCCGAGGCGCGGTGCGCCCACATCCGAGAGCAGCGCCGGAAGCTGGGTGCGGTGGCCCGAAAGCGCGAGAAGCTGGCGGTTCAGCATCTGGTCGGAAACCGGAAAGGGCAGGATCTCGTCGATGCCGTTTTCCTTCAGCTCCATCGCCTCCGCCAGCGAGATGCTGCCATCGCTCAGGGCCAGCAGTGTGCCACGCTTCCCGGCCTTCTGCCGCAATTCCTGCACGGCGGCGCGATCGGTGTCGGCGTTGAGTTTGAAGACCACGAGATCGTGCTCTTCCACCATCCGCACGGCGGCCCCGTTGACGGAGGAGAGCGTGCCGTCCCTGACCTGAAGATCGACATCCTTGATGTCCGCCAGCGCGTCGCGCACCGATTTGCGGATCGCCTCGTCCTCGGAGATGAGCATGATCGAACGTGTGTCGCGTTCCATGGGGTGCTACCTTTCCGCGCGTTAACCGCTTGTACCCAGGGCGAGGTCTTCGCCGGGCAGGGTTGCGCTGAGAGCCGGGAATTGGATGGTGCCGCCGAGGTCTTCGGTCTGGGCCGTGGTCTGGCCGATGGCCAGCGCGGCGAGTTCACCCAGAGGCGAAACAAACTGGAAGTCGAGCCCGGTCAACTCGACGGTCACAAGAGGCACATAGGGGCCGCCGAGAAAGCCCAGATCGGGGTCGAACTCGTAGCGGAAGACGATGTTTTCCATCGTCGCGTCATTGGGCAGGGAGACTTGCAGGAACTCCCACACCTCCTCAGAGGTGGCTTCGCCCGGCTGGGCCGAGCAGGTGAAGGTGCCCGGATCGGCGCAGACGCCGGACGCCGCGCTGCAGGACGAGCCGTATCGCAGCGCGGTGGTTGCGGTGCCGCGTGTGTGGGTCTGTGGCACACCGGGGCAGACGGGGCCGCGCACGGCGGCGATGCGGGCGGCGTGCTGCACCATCTTCTCGGCGGTGACGTAGTGGAAGGCCATGCGCCCGAAGTCGATCACCGCGAGCAGGATCAGCAGCATCAGGGTGATGGCCAGGCCGAACTCCACGAGGTGGGCCCCGCTCTCGTCCCGCGCAAAGCGGCGCAGACGTGTATGCAGCCGCGCGCTCACGAGCCGAACACCCGGCTCTGGTCACGCAGGGTGGTGGTGATGGTGTCGAGATCCTGCAGCCCGTCCATCAGCCCGAAGATTCCGCCGAAGGGAAAGGTGACTTCAAGCGTGGCGGTGACCTGGGCCACCGCGATCGGGCTGGCGCTGTAGCTGACCGTCTGGCACAGCAGCTCGGGGGCCACGGCTGTGACGGTGATCGAGCTGGGAAAGAGGCTGTTGCCGGAGGAGGTTTCACGCACGATCTGCTCCATTCGCGCGGTGTAGCCGGAGAAATCGCCGGGCGTGGCGCAGGCATCTTCCGGGGCGATGCGGGCAAGGTAGCGCGCGGCGTCGCGCACGCCGGAGGCAGTTGTCTGATACGCCCAGAAGAGCCGCCCGCCTTCGATGGTGACCGCGAAGATCAGCAGCATCAACGGCAGGGAAATGGCGAACTCCACGAGGGCGGCGCCGCGCGTGTCGCGGGTGAAGCGCCCTGCCCTGCGGATGATATGTGCGAGGCCCGTCATCATCCCTTCACCGATAGAGCTGCACGAAGTTGCGGAAGAGGCCAGCGTCATTGCCCGCGCCTTCACCGCCCGCGGTGCCGATCACCTCACCCCACATATCGAAAGTGTTGCCGCTGCCGGTGTTGCTGGCGGGTTCGGTCAGAAAGACCTTGAAGTACTCCTGCACCGGCACGTTGGACGCTGCGCCGCTGATGCTGTTGGGCGCACCGCAGTTGATGCCGGCCACCACCACCACGCGGCGGGAATAATCCACCGCGGGGTTGGTGGTGGTGTTGCAGATCGGGCGGCCGCTTTCGGCGATGGAATTGCCGTCATGGCCATCGCCCGCAGCGTCGCCCACGAGAATATCACCGGCCACCTCGATCTCGGCGCGATACACCTCGTAGCGGGTCGGCGCGGCGGCATTGGCCGCGTTGGCATTGAGCCAGCCCTGGATCGCGGGCGGCACCGTGCCGTCGAAGGGCGCGTAGTTGGTGGAGAAGTAATGGTCACGGTCCCAGATGCCGGTGCCATAGCGCTCGCCCTGCCCGCCATTGGCGGTGTTGCAATTGCCCGCGCCGAAGCAGTCGTCGCGCGGCAGGCCGATGGTGTTGGGCGAGAGCGCCTCGTTGTTGCCGATGCAGCTGCCTCCGCCGTTGGGGACGATCCCCTTGATCACATTGGGCGCGGGCGCATAGACCGGGTTGTTCTTCGCGCCGTTCATGGAGGCATTGTAAAGGTCGAAGCGGGTATTGATGGCCGCCTCGTAGCTGCCGGTCTTCTGGCCCGGCTCGATATCTACCCCGCGGTGCGAAAAGCACTGGGTGATGGGGCCCGCCGCGCCGATCAGGCAGCGATCGAGGTTGCCGCCGTTGAGGCCCGCGCAAGGGCCCTCGGCATCGACCAGAATTTTGGAAGGGTCAAGGAAGCCGAAGGCGCCCGGCGTCCAGGCCGAGCCGTTGCCGCCCGCGCGCAGCTGGATGAGCTGGCCGATGTGGGCATCGGCCTTCCAGCCCGCCGGCAGGCAGACGCCGATGGGCGTGACGTCGCAGGCGTAAGAGGTGTATCCGGCGGTAGCGCGGGCCGCGACGATGTTGTCCATCGCCTGCTGGCCGGAGAGCGCCGCGAAGGCCGCGCCGAAGGTGAGCGGCACGGTCTGGGCGTTGACCTCGACATGGGCAAAGGCCGCAAGCGCCGGATTGTTGGTGCCCTCCCCCAGCGCGGCTGTGTCATCGGCAGGGAGGGTTGTGTGGAACGTGAGCACGAAGTCGGTGTCGCCCGACAGAACCTGCCCGCCATCGCCGAAGGTCTGGAAATCGGTGATCAGGTCATTTGCGGCGGCGGTGGCGCGGGTGATGGCATCGCCGCCGCCGTCGAGTTCGCCCGCGGCCGCCAGCGCCACGTTGTCGGCGAAGGATTGCAGCTCCGTCTGGGTGATCGCCACGCGCCCGATGTCGAAGGAGAGCGCCACCATGCCGAGAAAAACGGTGAGGCAGACGCCCCAGAAGGCCATCACCCCGCCCGCCTCGTTGCGGGCGAACCGCGTTATGACAGCCCCCGCGTGCATTAGCTCAGTTCACCGGGCTTTCGGTGACATCCGCGGCACCCCGGCGGACACGCACCACCGTGCGGGTCGAGTCGCCCTCGTTGGTGACGTAGTCGTTGAGCAGGTCGGACAGGCGTGTGGACTTCAGCTCGGTGTCTTCTTCCTTGTCGTCGAGCGAGCGGAGAGACAGGCTGAGCACGCCCGCCTCCTGCGCCAGGGCCAATCGCTGGCCCTGCTCGGCGGTGACTTCGACCGTGACGGTCTGTGCCACGCTCACGGTTTCGCGGCGCTGGTCGGCCTCCTGATCGACGCCGATGACGCGGATATTCTGCAGGATCGTGACGGCCCGGAGGCTTTCCTTGTAGCCTTGGGTCATCACCACATCGACGCGGTCGCCGGGGGTGACGAAGCCGCCCACGGAGGTTTCGGCCTTCACCTTGATGGCCATGGCGCGGGTGTTGGGCGACAGGGTTTGAACGATGGTGACCTTCTCGCCGAAGTCGGAAATCGTGGTGACGCGCAGCGGATCGCCCTGCGAGATGATCCGGCGCGCCCGGCGCGGCTCCTGCCCCTCCGCGGGGAGCAGCAAGGCGGGATCATGGAAGACCCCTTCCGGCACGGCCTCGGTGGGCCAGTCGATGGTGGTCAGCATCTGGGCGGTGAGCGGTTCGCCGAACTCGATATCGCGGCTGGCCACCAGCACGCCCATGGTGCGCGCTGTGGTCGAAACACCGGCCGTATTCATGCCGGACCCGCCCAGATCCCGCGGGAGGTTGCCATAGAGCAGGTAAACAGAGCCACCGGCTACGACGAGGCCAGCAACGGCGGTGAGAAGGGCTGAAAGTCGCATTTTGGTCTCCCGCTGGGTGCGCTTGTTCTCGAGTGAAAAGGAGCTTGTTGACGCCAGACGCACGAAGTGAACATTTGGATTGTGGAACCACCCGCTAGCGCCCGCACTGGCGCCTACTTCTTCAGCTCAGTACTTGCCTTGCCGACTGATCCGCCAACATCACTTGCCAGCGTCGCCAGTGCGGCAACTCCAATCGCGAGCATCAACGTCAATGCGAGTGCATACTCCACGAGCGTCACGCCGCGTTGATCTTTGATGAATAGTATCAACCTGTTACTCCAGCGGTGCATCGGGCTCTTGCTCACTTTTGTTTAGATAGGGCCAAGGCGGAGAACCCATTGGAACAAGGCAAAGCCTCACCCAATGGGCCCCGGCAAACCAGCCTTTCAATTACTTGGTCAGTTCCGTGCTTGCCTGACCCATTTTGCCACCCACATCCGTGCTGAGCGTGGCAAGCGCACCAGCACCAACACCAACGGCCAGCACCAGAGCAATGCCGTACTCCACGAGGGTTACACCGCGTTCGTCATCGACGAAGCGACCGACGTTCAGTTTGAAAAAGTCACGCATGATTAACTCCTTGGTCTGCGCTGTGCCGCGCGGACAGGTGGCGCGGCATTCGGGCCCCACAGGGTTGTCGAAGGGCTGAAGCAAGCGTGGCGCGATGGCGCGAAATCCACCTCCGCCAAATGGATGAAAATTGCACGCGCTGGTTGTTTGTTTTGACGTTTCGCCGCAATTGCGCCGCATTTCGCCCCCGTCGTCGCCACACTTGGAGGCCGCGCAGATCGAAGAGTGCCGGGCGATTCCCCGTCGCGCACAGGTCCGCCAGAACCGATTGGGAAAAGCGCGTGGCTGGTTCTGGCAGCCTGTACGGCCCGTTCCTTCAGCCGCCCCTGTCAGACGACAGCCCGAAGGTTGCGGTCCATGAGTTCTGGCCCCAATGACGGCCTCTTGAATCTCGGGGCTGCGTTGGTTGCCAGCCTGCCCCCGGCATCGCATTGGCGGTGGACGGGGTGCGCAGGATGACAGGCGATGGTCCTCCGCGGCGCCGTTGCACAGTCAGCCTCTCGACCCCAAGACACGCGGCGGAGCACATCGCAGGGCGCGATCACAGCCATCGAATGAGCATAGCAATTATCGTAACTGTCCCCGGAAGGGGCGGCTTCGCTCAGGCTGCCTGACACCGGGCGGGCGGCCCTTGTTAAGTCCAACAATAGACAACGATTGCCTGAAATCCGGCGGGAGCATACCAACTGACAGGCATTTGTTGGACAAATAACCTATTGGCGTGCAGAGAGCGAACATCAGGTGGCACGGTCGAAGCCGCCAACACTCGAAACAGGGCCGATCGCGGATTACGTGGTGGACGGCATCCGCACCACCATCAACGATCGCACGCTGACGGTTGGGGATAGCATGCCCACCGGGCGCGAGTTCTGCGAAGCGTTCGGGGCCTCACGCAACACGGTGCGAGAAGCGATGCGCGTCCTCAAGGCCTAAGGGATTGTCGAGGTGAAGCAGAAGGTCGGCGCCACGATCATCGACAACCGGCTGTCCTCGGCGCTTCAGATCTTCTCGTTCAACGTCATCGTGTTTGATCCCACAGTTTGATGCTCCGATCTATTCGTCGGAATGGAAGGAAGCACTATGGGACAAGTTCGTCACGGCTGCGCAGGGAAACCGCCGCAAGCCACTGTTGCAAATGGGATTATCAGGGCCCAAGGGATCAGTTTGCGGTAAGAGTCAAAAAAAGTCCTGCTAGCAGAGAAACTCAGACAAGACCAACCCCGCTGATGCGCCAATGAGAGACGTATCGCGGCGATCCCGGCAGACCTGTCTTTCAAAGGAGGCTCTAAAGCGGCTACGGACGCACAAAACACGGAGAAATCGACCTGAAAATCAGGTATTTTTCCGTTCAATTTCAACAATTTAATTCGATGGCGGAGGGGACGGGTCTGACGTCAAACCTTCTCTTGGCCCTAAGCCGTTGTCATCATTGATACGCGAAACGGTTCGAACCGTCATCCGGCTCGATCGCGACTGACAGCGAACCGGACGAGCTTCAGTCGCGACACGTTCTCACGAGACAGGACGAGCCAGGCTACAGCAGCGCAACGCGCCTAAGGGAAAGCTACGAGACCGCACTGCCTTGGCTCAGGCAAATTTTATGTGACGCTTACACTGGATGCACCGCATCGCCGGGAGGCGGATGACCTCCCTGCTAGACTTGAAGCACTTGAACGGCTCGCGTTTAGTGATGCCGCGAGGCTGACCAAGTTCCCGCCCCGCCGGAACCAAAGTTCCCCTAGCATGATCGGCTGGGGAAATGCTGATCCGTGCATGCATATGGACCGAGAAAGCCAGGTGCCCTAAAGGCTCGCGGGACCAACAGTGGGCACTTGGCAGCCCGGATCAAATTGACAGGCTCAGGAGAGCACATGAACGAAATACCAGCATCCACCGATCCTGCGCCTCTCCTCGCAGCCTGGAACCTCACGCTAGAGGCCGTCCGCCCAGCACGCCAGAAAGCCCAGATTTTCGATGTACGCCGCCAAGACGGCACTCTGGCAATTCTGAAGGTCTACCGAGACGACACAATGGGATATGAGGCGGAATCTCCAGAATTTCTGCGGGCGATGGCGGGCGATCACTGCGTCCGGCTGTTTGAGTCGCGGCCACGCGCAATCTTGATGGAGTTCGCCGAGGGCACAATGCTTTTTCATCGGGCTGTTAACGGCGATGAGAACGGAGCGATCGACAGGATCGTTCAGGTTGGCGAAGCAATTCGCCGTAGGAGAAATCTCTACACGCCGAAACGCACACTCAAGCAGCGGTTCTGGAACGTGCTCTACGCCGAAACTGGCAATCACAGACTGCTCTTGAGCGACAGCTTTGCCAGTGCAAGGGCCATCTCTCGAACCGCTCTGGAGCAAGACGCAGATGCAGATCGTGGCATGATTCACGGCGACCTCCATCACGGAAACATAATAGAGTCGCCGAAGGGCGCGCTCCTCGCCATCGACCCTTTGACCATCTACGGAGAGCCGGAGGCCGAGTATTGCCAAGCCCTGTGCAACCCTCGCAGGCCAAAGCGTCCGCGTACGGTCGAGCAGGTGCTCAGTGCCGTGGCGCGCATCGAAACTCAAACGGGGCTCGATCCGAGGCGGATGGTTGCATGGGGTGTCGCAGCGGCGGCCAACCTCCTGATCGTTCAAGTGAAACGGAGAGGATCTGACACCCGGAAAATCGAGTTCGAAGCGAGGCAAGTTGAAATGCTGCTTCAAGCATATGATGAGATTTTACGGCGCTGATACAAGCCACCCCGTAACTCCGCCCTCGCTCGCGAATCATTCACCACCTCCGGATGAGCAAACTCCCGCCAACTCCGCCGCAAGCAGGCGCCATGGCCTTGACTTTGCTACACTTTCTTGCGCCCGGCCTTAAGAACTGTGGCCAAATCATGGCGTAATGCGGCCCAAAAGACGCCTTTGTAGTGCGCCGCCGCAACCAAAAGGCAGCTTAAAACTGCAGGAATCAACAATATTTTGTGGACTTCGCGACTCGCAGCCCAAGATGCAGACCTCAACAAAAAGTGGCGCTGCGTAAGGATTGCGTCCGCATTATGGCGAAGATATGTTCGAAGGGTGAGCAAATTGGCGCTCTTTCACTGCCGACCCAAAGTTGGTCGGCCCGCGTAGGCTGAAATTTCCGCAGCCGCCAGGGCGACTTGCCCGAACTACGCGAGACTACAAACGGCAAAGTTCTTTCAGGACTGAGGGGAAACATGATCAAATCGAAACTGGGTGTCGTTGCCGCCATGGCAGCGATGGCAACAAGGATCGGCATGCCAGATGCCAGCCTCGCGCAAGAGGCGCAGGATGTTCTGCAACGGTGCGAGATGTACCAAGAGATCAATGATCGTTCAGAACTCCAGCGCCTTCTCGAGGACTTGCTCGAACGTCAGCCGGACGATCCGTGCATCGACTATTTGGCCGGCCTCCTGGGGTCGACGACCGTTGCGCTGATTGACGATGGCGACGACGACCCCGAGGAACCGTACTAGGCAGCGCCGGGCCTGTCGCTGGCCTGGTCCATTTTCTAGTTGTAGCTGATTAGGTCCGGATCAGGACCTGTCTGCATGTCGTCTCGTCGGTGCTTGCTTAGTACTGACGATTGGTTTTTTGCGACCGCACGTCGGCATGTACTTGGCTGCATACGAGTAGTTCATCTTCAGAACCCGCTTCGAGAGGCCGCCGCGCCTGGCGATCCACCGTTGTACCCAGGCAGGATACCGTTCCATCATATAGTTCTCGGCCCAGCTGTTCATGTCCGCCCGCCCGCCATATGGCCTGTGGAAGAGGAAGCTCGCACCAGGTGTAATGCAGGTCTGGCGGTTGTCGAGCGCCAGAAACATGGTGCATGCAGACGCGCAGCGCCCGTTGAAGCGGACCGGCGTTCCGGAGATCCGGGCTTTGGAAACCCTGCGCGCGTAATTGATTACGTTACCGCCGTTATCATGGTTGATTACGATCAGCGGAACGCGCCCGGTCATGCCGCGTTGAGTTTGTGCGTGCCCTGCCGTCGACATCAGACACGCCGCGACCACAGATCCGATCAGATAGTTCACAAACTTCATTGCCTGCCCTCACTCTTTTGAGCAATGCCTAGCTCGCCACGACACAACTGCCGCGGTTATCGAGCGAACTGCCCTATTACTTGAAGGGTAACTTCGGGAATTGCTTGGCCGGAGCAAGGCGACACCAAGGCAAGCCCAACAAAACTGGCGGCTTCCTGCGCGATCTGGCTCTGCGTCGGCAGAATGCCGCTCGCGCGAGGGGCCGTCACTAGGTCCCGAAGTTCACCCAACGGCAAGGAAGAGAAAACAGAGCTTCGAGTTCCTCGCGCGTCGGCATTCGGCGCAAACGGGTGTCCTTTGCGCCGGGGCGTGGGCAAAGCACCTGCACTTCGGGCGCTGTGAACTCGGGCAAGCCGGTGATCTCGTAGCGTGCAAGCAACGGGTCGCAGAGATAGAGCGCGTCGGCCTGCACGGCATCCCAGGCACTGATCTGCTCAACCGCGAAGTCGTCGATCAGGTCTGCGATCTCCTGATCGAACCAGAAATCAGAGCTGGTCTCATAGTCCGGCCAGTGGAAGATACCTGTCTTGCCCTCCAGAGCCGCCGAGTCCCGCACCAGGTCGAGCACGGCACGGCCGCTTGCCCCATTGCGTGAGAAATCGGCGATGTAGACCCGGTCGAAGGACCGGTCTTGAGAACGCGAAGGCAGGATCGGCGCCGGCGCCGGAAAGGCTCGTTCACCCGGCGGCATAGATGGCAGCACCAAATCCTCGGCTTCGACCGCCTTCTGCCAGCGCCGATAGGTGCGGTGATAGTCTTTGCGCAACCCGTGCAACACGGTGCGGACGTGCGTGACGCCCTGGCGCGTGAGAGACTCGTCCCGGACGAGACTGAACGACAGAGGCATGCTGCGGTCGGTCGTGGCAACGGAGGACTCACCGTATTTGGTCCTGAAGCGCCATATGAACTCGTTGTCAGCCCCTGCCCTCACATCGTCCCACATTCCGATTTCATCAAGCAGGGCGCGTGAAAACAGCAGTGATGACTGATTGAGGCTGATATGCATCTGTTCGGGGCGCCAGAAGCCTTCAACATAGAGATCCTCACGCATTCGGACCCAATACGACATGACACCCAATGCGCCATGGCAGGTGTCCAGACGTTGGATCTGCCTTTCTATCTTCTGCGGGTGAGACCAATCGTCGGCGTCGTGGACTGTAATCAATGCCCCAGTCGCCTGCCTCATTCCAAGGTTGCGGGCCACGTAGGCCCCGCCGTTTTCCGAGGTTTGTGCCACTCGGATGCGGGGATCTTGCCCTTCCAGCTCAGTCAGAATGTCAAAGGTCCGATCCGTGCTGCAATCGTCAACAACGATGATCTCCAGATTGGTGTAGGTCTGCTCCTGAACGCTTCGCAGCGCGTTGCCGATCGTGTCTTCACCGTTGAAGACCGGAACCACCACCGAAACCTTCCGGTCAGCCTCGACCGCAACCGGTCTCGCATCCGACCGCACGGCCTCGATGTTGAAAATCCCGAGTGGCGCTGCGCGATCACGGCGCTGGATAGGCAACATACCCTTGGTCAGGAATACCTTGTTGATCCAGTCGAGTTGGCGCTCGGTATCTGCGCCCGGCACGTCGCCACCCATCTCCGCATAGGTATTGGCGACTTGATAGAACAGGTTGGAATCATCGGCGTTTTCGCGCAAAGCCTCCAGAACGAGATCGCGCGCCTCATCGCGGTTGCCCATCTGAAGCAATGCAGAGGAATACGGCAGAAGGCCCTTCTTGGCTTCGAGTTTGCTCAACCGGCTGGCGAACCTGTAATTCTCCAGTGCTTCCGCGTAATCGTTGTTGTAGCTCTGCCAACGGGCGAGCGCGCGGGCTGCATGAGCACGAAGCGGGTCTGATATGTTGGGCTGTTGCCGCAGCCGAAGCAAAGCCCTCTCTGCAAGGGCCGGATAGCCACCCCAGATCAGTTTCTCCAGATCCTCGATTTCATGCAGGGCGTCACTATCCTGTTCCTGCCGCTCCCGCGCCCATCGCGCAGCCCGCAGGATCGACGTTTCACTGGCCTCACCGCTTGCCGTGGAAACGCAGTTGATCGCCTTCGCAAACATCCAGAAGGGCATGATCCCGGCGTCGGGGGCAAAAAGTGGCCGCCGGCCCATGGCCAGTGCGCCGCCGGTGGCCCGGGCCGGCAAATAACGGGCCTGTGCGATGAAGACTGCGGGCAAGTAACCGTCGATGTCCGCGATGGCCTCCGCAGTACCGCCATTTGCAAGCTTGGCAATGATGTCGAGAACGGCTCCAAACGCACGGGCCAGTATCGGCCCGTCGCCATCGGAGAAATCCCAAAGCCGGTCGCCGCACTGTTCGGCAATCGTAGCAAGGTTCGCCCAAGCGAGAAGGTTGCTCAGATGCACTTCGGGAACCTTTGCGGCTCTCGATTTGCCGCGGGGTCTGCCCTTCGCGTCGAACTGCACCAACAGCCGCTCACGGCTGCGCCTGAAGACCTGAGCAAGTGTTTCCACGTCACTGAGGTAGGCCGCGATGGCGGCTTGTTGCAGCTCACAACCTGTGGCGATTTCACAGGCGAGGCGATCTTCGGGGACCTCATCGCGTGCAGCCCGAATCCAGCCCGCATATTCGGCGAGCCATGCATCAAAGCCCGTCTTGTCCTCCGGAGACATAGCGCCGGAGCGCACCAGCAAACGGATGGCATCAAGCAGAACGGGTAAGTTGCGCAGCTCCGCGAGCCGCCCGCCCGGCATCTCGGCTTTCCCGCCCGGCGCGAGCTCGGCGAAGTTGAGGTTGGGCGACATTCGGGTCGCCGGCTCCACGAACCATCGGCGAACCAGCGCCGCTCCTCCGGCGCTGAATGATCCCTCCCGCGCCGCGGCTCCGGCCAGCGCGAGGATGGTCGCGTCATAAATAAACTCTCCAAGGCGCACCCGGTCCGACAACGCGGGCGCCATGCCAGGATCATCGGGTATTTCAAGTTCGGCAGCCTGCGGAAAGTAGTCATGCAGCGTGCCGCCTGGAGGGGCGATGGATTTGTCGGTGACCGAAGATGCAGGCCGCTGCAAAGCCAGTTCAGCTTCCTGCAACAGCCGTGAGTAAAGTTGTCCTTTGGCGGTATCGGGCGGAGCAGCGGATAGCGTGGAGAGAGTTTCTTCGCAGTAGAGAGCCAGCTTCTCGGGGGCGTGCACACGGGCGATTGCCTGCCTGTCGAGGCTGTCGAGCAGAATGCAGATTGCATCGTCACGAGCCTGCCCCCGCACGAGAAGAGCCTCTCGAGAACTTTCCTCCAGCGGGCTCTGGCCAGAGTGCAACCTGGCAACCCAGCCTGCTGATCCGCAGGCCCCCGCTTCGGCTGCCTGAGCAGGACGCGGCAACTCCCAGACATCATCCCACCAGTCGTCCCAAGGACCGGGAATGCCCAAACGCCAGAACAGCTCTACCTTCGGGCGCCGCCCATATTGCCGCGCTTCGTCGAACTCCTCGGCGGCATCGTTCCGGAACAGGATCTGCGGTTCCTCCACCGCATTTGGGAGGAAATGCGGATCGAGAAGTTCACGGTTTTCAGTGATCCGTGCCATCGGCACGGTAAAGTACTTCATATAGGGAGCATCGGTGACAGCTTGCTGGATCTCATCCCAGGCAAAGCGGGTCAGGAAGCAATTGCCATCCCATGGAAGCACCCATTTTGCACGGTTCCGGCCGTCTCTCAGGGCCGCATTCCGTGCACCATTGTTGTTCATCACGTAGCGGTTCTTGAGGCGCCGCGAATGGGCCTCTGCCCGGCGTTGCCCCGGCTGCGCCATCCCGAAAAAGTTGCCCCTGAGAAAGAAGGCGCGGTCTGGAAAACTATCCAGATCCCACTCGATCGACTGATACTCTTTCAGGCTGAAGGGAATGTGCAGGTAAGGCTGATTGAATTCCTCAAGTGTGGCGATGATCCGCTGCTCGTCATCCGGGTTGGTCAACCGGTTGACGACCCACCGCTTTTCGACACCCGGGAATGGCTCTTCGTTTTCAAGAATAAACCTGAGGTTCTTCAGTGTTTGCCCATTCTCATGGCGCGGCGGAAGATCGTTGCCAAGAATCCGGTAGAGCACAAAGCTGTCTTCCTCGCGATCTTTTGCCTTGGCACGGTACTCCGCTTTCAGCGCAGCAATGTCGGTGACCGCAGGCGCAGCCGGCTGGGATTGTTCGCGCTTGGGGTTGAATGGCCGTCGGGCGACCTGCTCGACACCGGCTTCGAAATAACCGTCGTATGCCTCAAGGCGGGAGCGCAGCACTCCTGGCTTGCCGAGGTCGACAAGGTGTTTCGCCCCCCACTTGGACCAGAGTTGCCGAAAACGGGCAGTGAAGAGCGAGGTTGCTGCCGAACCCTCGTAGATGCGTGGTGGAAAATACTCGACAATGCATCCAGCCTCTCCGAGCGCACGGTGATCGGCGGAATCGGTCATAACGATTACTGTCGCCCAGTCGCCGCTGGACAGGTATCGGCGGGCCTGACTTGCCGCACGTGTCAACCAGGCAGCGCCGCCAAAAGAGGCAATGACGAGGTTCAGCGCACCCTCGTGCTTGCCATGCCTCTTGCCCCTGAATAAACGGGCCGTTGGTTGCACTCGAGCCGGCCATGCCGTTGGAGGGCTCGGCTGCACCTCCTTGGTTTTGGCTGGCCGATCGTCTCGTTTGATCGAAGGTCTGCGTGACGTGGTCCAGCCGATGATGGCATCAGGTGCATCCAGTGGCACCGGCCGGTCACCGGGCGTTTCGCGCGGGCGGGTAACGTGCGTATCCCAAGTTTGGCCGGTCTCGGGAGCCTTATCGGATTTTTTCATCTGCGCCCTGCCAATTCAACGATCTTTGCGGCCGCAGTCCCTGCACCGTTGCCGCGATAAAGTTGGCGACATTGGGCACGAACGAATTCCTGCGTTTCGGGCTTGAGTAACAACTCGCCGAGCGACCGGAGATGAAAAAACTGATCCTCCGGAAGGTCAAAACCGGCGCTGTTGTCCTGAGCGAATGCGGCGCGTGCGCCCTGGTCATCCATCGAGGGGTGGCGATTGGCAACAAAAACCGTTGGCAGCCCGAAGGCCATGGCCTCGTGGAAACTGTTGTAGCCCGCGGCGCCCACGGAGAAATCGAAAGCATTGAAATAACGGCTGAGGGGGAAACCCTTGACGAGTTTCACGCCCTCCCAACGTGGCATCCGATGACGGCTGTTTTCCCACTCGGCAACAATGATCTGAAGGTCGGGGATGTTACGCAGCTGCCGGATGATCTCCTCCGTGAGGGCCACAACATCACGGTTGGCACCGGCCCCGAGATGCAACAATGCGGCGGGTTTGTTGGGCGCAATGCCAAGTGCCTCGGCAGCCGAAGCCCGAGGTAACAGGTCTTCGGGGTCGAGCAGCGTGATCGGGTCTACGACGAGTACCTCATTGCGACGCAGAGCGGTTTCGCCCGCATCTCGCTCCGCCGCGATCTCGCCCGGCTCGATCACGAGATCCATGAAACGCGCGTTGCCCATGAAGGGCGAGCGGGTGGCTCCGACCATGCCGCGCCGCACCCAAACCAGGCTGCGGCGGCGCCCGGACAGGACAGCATGGATCAGCCCAGGCGTTGGCGTGTTGCCATCGAAAACGACCGTATCAGGGTCGTAGCGGTCCAGCAGGGTCTCCAACTCGAAGCGGAACCATGCGTCCCAATCCGCCTTGTGGGCGCCGGTGTCGCCCTGGGAAGGGATGTACTCGGAATGGCAACCGAACGCCTCAATAACAGAGGTGGCTTTGGCCAGCGTTGCGAAAATTGGCTCAAGCTCGCTGTCCAGCCGCCGCGCAATGGCCAGTTGCCGGGTGACATGGCCCATGCCAACACCGTTGGACGGAATGAACAGCGCCTGCTTCTTGCGCGGACGACGGCGATAAGGTTTTCCAAGCTTCTCTCGCCCGAGCAGGCTCTGGACCCGCTCGCGCTGAATGGCCTCGGGAAACTGGAACGCTGCGTGTCGCTTCGCCTCCCGGGACTGGTTTTCCAGAGCTTCCTTGTCAGCCAACAGAGCATCGACGGTTTCAAGGGCCGCCGTCGGTTCTGAGTAAATAGCACCGGGGCCGAAATGCGGCGCGAGATGTTCCGGGAGCACCACGATCTTGCCCGACGCCATGGCCGTGGCAATGGCGGCCTCAGGCAGAGTAGGCGTTTTCAAGCCGGGGAAGTATATGAACACATCCAGCATCTCGAGCAAGCGTTCAACCGTCATGTCCGACGGGTGGATCAACGTCAGCCTCGTCTTGTTGCCGAGTGCGTTCAACAGGCTGTTCGGTGGTGCGCCCATCGCCATGAAGGTTCTGCCTTGGCCGGTCGGGTAAATTGCCTTCACCTCCGCCGCTGACTCTGGCCACTGCGCGGCGCCGGCGACACTGATCCGCCCATAGACAGTGTCGGATGACGAGCGTGCAGCCTCCTTGCGTTGCGGCAGAGAACGACCTGCGGGCCGCCAGTCTTCGGCAAGGATCGGCACGGGCATATTAAGTCCGACCAGCGCCGAGCGAACCCAGCGGTTTGTAGGTGCCCATTGAACCTCGCCAATGTTGAAACTCATCCAGTTGCCAATCTGGGTGACATCAGGTTTTCGATCATGCACAAGCACGACCTTGTCGGCCCGCACCCCGCCGAGAGGGCGAGCCACGTTGTTCATGCTGGAACTGCCATGCACGATTGCAAGCTTTGCGACCGTCCCGGACGCCTCTTGCACAATCTCTGCGCGCCGCTCTCGGACGCAAACCTCCACATCGGGGGATGCGACAGAGCGAGACGTGTCACTCGCCACATGCAGCAGTCCGACGCGGCACCCCAGAGCTGCATAGTCGTGAATTTCCCGCGCGATACGATACCCAGCGTCACCCGCACGGGTGAAGTCTGCGATCAGGAGAACGTCAAATGCAGTACTTGGAGGCAACGAGGCCATTGTTATCCATATCTCTCTTGCCCCCGATGACCCTAGAACAGCCTGCGACCCATCAGCAAGCCCATTGGCAACTCGGTTTCTCTTGCATCATCAATCGTCATCCTCGGATATGAGAGCAAGTGATCGAGGCGTTTTCCTTCCCTCCGGAACAGTCGCAAACGCACGCATCCATCATGAACTGCCCCACAATCGCGCCACCTCACGATTGATCATCCCTCATTCTTGGGAGTTCTTCTGGGAGCTTGCTTATCCTTTTTTAGGAATTGTCGCGGGAACGAGAACACATCTACTACGAGAGTTGACGCGCTGTGGTAGACCGAGCGATGTGAGGGCCGGCGACGAGGCAATCGTCCGGCTCGTCGGCGCGCTGATGCTCGAGACCAATGACGAATGGACGGTTGCGCGAAGATACATGTCTCTAGAGAGTCTCGCGCGTGTCACCGACACTACCACCGTCAGGTTGTCTGCCGTGGCGACCTGATCAGCCTTGAACCTCTCTGAAGGTCGGCGCTCTTACACCACCTCTCGGGACACTACCCATGTCTGAGTCACTCGGAGGCCCTCTTGCCCGAAGGTAAACTGCAAGTTATGCATGGGCTGTGCCGAGCTATTCCCAGCTTACATTCGGCAGAGTGAGCTGAAGTGGACCGTAGTACCCCACGGTCTTCAGCTCGGGGTGGGGTCTTACAGTATGCCAGCGCTTACAGCCTCACCCCACTATTCCTGGATGACTGTATTCGGCTTGCAGCCGACGTGTGGCCATCTGATCGACCCGATGTGTCGAAGGACTCCATCAATTGCGCACGACCGGTCTAGGAGAACCTCCGCTCAGTCGCCAAACCGACCTATCAGGTTCCTCACATTCGACACCTGCCACCGCCCACCCCGCCGGGTGAGGATGCCCCGCGCATTGAGCTCCGCGGCAATTGCCCTCAGGGACACATGTCCCTCCGCCCGGATCGCCGCCACGACCTCCGCCAGCCCCGCCGCGAACGCGTCCGCATTGCGCGACACCGCTGCCCTGAGCGACACACCGCCCTTCCGTGCCCGCCTGAGGTCAGCGGCAGCCACGTTCTGGGCGAGCGGGTGCAGCAAGCCAACGACCTTCTGAGCCTGCTTGAGGCCGAACGCAGGACCGGCCCCGCGCCGGAAGCGCCCGACCTGCCGCCCGCGGTGACGAACCCCGACGATTTTCTCGACGAGCCTTTCGACCCCAAGAGCTTCCACGCCAGTATCCGCCTCTTTCCCTTCGGCTTCGATTTCAAGAGCATGGATCGAAATTAGCGCTCGGCCGTCTTATGCCATGAAATCAAAGCTGGATTCGGCTGTCCGCACCGAGGTCATTTGTTCTCAAGTCAAACCGGGCGCTTTGCCCTAGCGAAAACTGGATTGTCCCGCTACGGTGAACCCGAACCCACCTACTCTTGGAAAAATCCGACTCTTTGGCTGGATCGGCGATGAGGCAAGTTTCATCACGTAGGGACCCAAGTTTTTGCGGAAACTCTCCGTACTGGCTGCTTCGATCACTATTCTGCGTAGGTTCAGGACTCATAGCCAGTATATGACGGTTGCGGCGAGAGCGATGGCTGAGAGGAAGACCTTCGGGCATCTGTCGTATCGGGTTGCCACGCGCCTCCAGTCCTTGAGTCTGCCGAACATGATCTCGATCCGGTTGCGCCGTTTGTAGCGGCGCTTGTTGTACTTCACGGTTTTC
>NZ_QTNQ01000099.1 GCF_018424695.1 Vannielia litorea | reverse complement strand
TTTATCCAAATAATTCAAATCACTACGACGCACTCCTCATGTTGCCGCCACGCCGTGGCCAGCGCGAGAGCCAAGTCACTCAGTGAGACTCGGGGGGCCCTCGTGGCACAGGTGGGCCACCTCTGGGGCGTGGAAGACACCGCAACTCCGCTGGCCCAGGGCGAGAAGCTGGTCGCGCTGGTGCCGGGCGCGCGCCTCTGGAAGCTAGACGGCCTCGGCCATATCCCGCAGATCGAAGACCCCGCCGCCTTCATGGCCGCGCTGAAGGACGCGCTCGCCTGGATGGAGACGCAATCCAATTGAGCGCCTTGCGGCGCATTCCATGTTTTGTTTGCCGCCCGGTCGCTGTCGTCAGTCCATGAAGCCCAGCGACGGGTCTGCGCAAATGGCCTCCACGGACAGCCTCTCGGAGACCGTGCGCACGTGGCGAAGGAAGGCAATCATGTCGGGCAGCGCCTCACCATAGGCGGCCACCGCGGCATCGAAGGCTTCGGCATCTTCGTCGAACATCTTCATCCCGATCCGTGCCCGGAACTCTGCGAGCCCGCCCTCTGCCGGAGTGGGAAAGATCGCGGCAACCATGCTTGGCAACCGGAATGCCGCCCTCAACTTCGCGGCCTGCACCATCTGAGCCTCGGTCGGCGCCGCCATCCTCGGTGCCGCACGGCGGGCAGCAAAATCGTAGTCCAGTGACGTGCCGAAGCCGCGCACCACGCGCTGAAACCGCGCCTCTCTGTCCGTGGGCGCGTCCTTGGCCAGCAACGGCGCCAGCGCCCGCACCTCGCAGCCCGCCATCTGCGCAATGGATTGCTCGAAGATCACCGGCAGGGCGGCAATCGCCAAAGCGTCGTCACCGCGCACCTCGAAAAACTCCAGTGTCGTGCCAGCGCTGTTCAGGGTGAACCCGTGGTCGCTTGGGGCAAAGCGGGCCATCTGGAGAAAACTGATGGCGAAGTTGGTGTAAACGGCGTCCTGCGGCATGCCCAGGTGGGTTTCGGTGGAGGGCTCGATGGCCGCCGCCCTGTCGATCTTGAAGCGATCCAGCACCAGTTTTCCGGCGTCGATCCGCGCGGTTGCCGTGGCCGCCTGTACCCTTGTCTCGCAAATGCCCTCCCGGTCGCAGGCCTCGTAATCGAGCGGGATGGGATGGACGAACTCCAGCGTCATTCGTTCGCCCTCGAAGGTGAGCACCACCGAGCGCGGCAGCACATGTTCGGGCCAGATGAAGCTGCCCAACATGAAGCTCCCCTGCGGCGGGGCTTCGGCCCGGGCGGGAAGGGCGGCAAGGGCAAGGAGGGCGGCGACAAGGAGCTGTTTCATGCCTGCGAGCCTGCGCTGTCAGCAGCGGCAGGGCAAGGGGTGGAAACCCGGCGTCCCCCGCGCTATCCCGACCCGGAACAACGGAGGCGGGCATGGCATTTTCACTGGCAACATGGAACATCAACTCGGTGCGGCTGCGCGCCGACCTCGTGGCGCGGCTGATGCGCGAGGAGGGGCCCGATGTGCTCTGCCTGCAGGAGTGCAAAAGCCCGGTCGACAAGATCCCGGTCGAGATCTTCCAGGCGCTGGGCTACACCCACATGGTCGCCCGCGGGCAGAAGGGCTACAACGGCGTGGCGATTCTCTCGAAGCTGCCGATGGAAGAGGCTGGCGCCGCCGATTACGCCAAGCTCGGACACGCCCGCCACATCGCCGGGCGGCTCGAGAACGGCGTCACCATCCACAACTTCTACGTTCCCGCCGGCGGCGACGTGCCCGACCGCGAGGTGAACGAGAAGTTCGGCCAGAAGCTCGATTATCTCGCCGAGATGCGTGATGCCTTCCACGCCGACGCGCCGGAAAAGAGCATCCTGGTCGGCGATCTCAACATCGCGCCGCGCGAAGATGACGTCTGGGATCACAAGAAACTGCTGAAGATCGTCAGCCATACCCCCGTAGAGGTGGAGGCCCTGGGCGCCACGCAGGACGCGGGCAAGTGGGTCGATATCACCCGCAAGGACATCCCCGAGGGCCTGCTCTACAGCTGGTGGAGCTACCGGGCGAAAGACTGGGACGCCGCCGACAAGGGCCGCCGACTCGATCACATTTGGGCCACGCCCGACATTGCGGGCGCCGGCCACTCGAGCCGCATCCTGCGCCCGGTGCGCGGCTGGGAAAAACCGTCGGATCACGCCCCGGTCTTCGCGGACTTCGATCTGTAGCGCGGGACTAGCCGTTGGGCCGTGGGGGGTTCACACCCCCACACCCCCGTGGAGATATTTAAAGCAAGAAAATGAACAGGGGCGGCTAAAGTTTGAGTCAAATTGTCCATTTTCTTGCTTCAAGTATCTCCCGCCGGAGGCCTCAAATCTTTTTGGGTGATGCCCCGCGGCCCGAGCCGCCGGCGAGGATAGGCCCAGTCGATGAGGCTTGTTCCCGCCGAGCGAAGCGAGGCCCCGGTCGACGCGCGAAGGCGCGGCGAACCTACGACAGATGCACCGCCAGCGCCTTGCCCAGGGCGATGTGATCTTCCGCCTCGATATGAATGCCATCCACCCGGCTCACCGAGATCACCGCGCCCGCGTCAAAGAAATCCAGGCCCCGCATCTCTGCCAGCGCCCGCAAGGCAGGCGCCAGCTTTGGGCCGACCTCGTCCGCCCCGGCAAATTCTGCCGCGAAGGCCCCGGCCTCTGTCGGGGACGGGGGCGCGACGAGCGTCACCCGTAGCCCGGGGTGCCGCATGGCCTCCTCCTCGCTCACAGCTATATCTAGCAGTCCGGCAATCCCGGCCGCGATTCTTTCTGCCGAGGGCTGAAACCGCGCCTTGCAGTCGTTCGTGCCCAGCATCAGCACCATCCGGTCCAGCGGCGCGTGGCTCCTCAGCGCTATCCGCAGGGCAGGGCGCGCATTCATGAAGGCACCCATCACGGGGTCGTCGTGTTGTGTTGTCCGCCCTGGCAGCCCCTCTTCAACGAGGCCCACCTCTCCCAGCGACGCCGCCATCACGCAGGGCCAGCGCACCTCGGGCCCGAAGCGCGCGTGGACGCCGCGTGCTTCGATCGGCGGCGTGCCGTGGGTATTGCTGTCGCCGAAACAGAGAATCCTTTGTGCCACGGTTGTCTCCTCACCTGATGCCTCCTCAGCTTTTCCGTTTCCCCCGGCGCTGTCCACGGGCAGGATGGGCGAAAAGCGAGGGTGCGTGATGGGCAAGTTGGGCCGCAGGGCCGTGGTGTTTGGCGCGGGCGCCGCCGCCGGGGTGGCAGGCGCGAAGTGGCTGAAGAGCGATGTGCCGGTGCTTGCGGGCACCCGCTCCATCGCACCAGAGGGCGCGGTAAACACCATGAACGACGCCTCCGGCCTCTCCCAAACGCCCGTGGCCAAGCATGTGATCCTCACCGATGACCCGGGCGAGGCTCTGGTGGCCAAACTCCGGGCCGAGCTGAAGGAGGCCGCCGCCGAGGGCCGCCCCGTCAACCTCGGGGCCGCGCGGCACTCCATGGGCGGCCAGGCCATTCCGCGCGAGGGCACAGCGATCAGCTATCGCAACCCTTTCGTGGAGCTGGATAGCGCCGCCAGCACTTACCGCGCCCATGCCGGGGCCCGCTGGTACGAGGTGATCGCCGCGCTCGATCCGCAGGGCTTCGGCCCCGCCGTCATGCAATCCAACTCCGACTTCGGCCTCGCCGCCACCTTCAGCGTCAACGCCCACGGCTGGCCGGTGCCTTACGGCCCCATGGGCTCCACCGTGCGCTCAATGCAGATGGTGCTGCCCGACGGCGAGCTCATCACCGCCAGCCGCAGCGAAAACCCGGACCTGTTTGCCATGGCAATGGGCGGCTACGGGCTCATCGGCCTCATCACCGAGATAGTGGTGGATATGGTGCCCAACCAGCGCCTTATCCCCACCTTCCGCCGGATGGACGCCGAGGCCTTCGCCCCCGCCTTCCGCGACGCGGTGGACAACGCGCGCATCCCCATGGCCTATGGCCGTCTCAACGTGGGCCGCGCCGACTTCCTCTCCGAGGCTCTGCTCATCACATACAGCGAAGACCCGGAAAGCACCGAGATTCCGCCCGCCGAATACGCCTCGGGCTTCACCTCTCGCGCCGCCGCAAGGCTCTACCGCTGGCAGCTTGGCAACGAGCGGATGAAGCGCTTTCGCTGGTGGACGGAGGCACGCTTCGCCCCCCTCATGGCGGGCGCGGCCAACCGCAACGCGCTGATGAACGAGCCGGTCGTCACGCTGGACGATGGCGACGAGCACCGCACCGACATTCTCCACGAGTATTTCGTGCCCTTCGACCGCTTCTCCGATTTCCTCCAGGTCTGCCGCGATGTGATCCCCGCCAGCTACCAAGAATTCCTCAACGTCACCCTCCGCTTCGTCGACACCGACAGCACAAGCTGGCTCTCCTACGCCCGCGTGCCTCGCATCGCCGCCGTGATGTCCTTCTCCCAGGAGATAACCGCGCGAGGCGAGGCCGACATGGCCCGCATGACCCGCAGCCTGATCGAAGGCATCAACGCCATCGGCGGCGCCTACTACCTGCCCTACCGGCCCCACGCCACGCTCGACCAGCTCATGGTGGCCTACCCCCGGGCGCAAGAATTCGCCGCCGCCAAGCGCGAGATCGACCCGGGGCTGCTGCTCCGGAACAACCTTTGGGACAGCTACCTGGGCCTGCTATGACACTTCTCCGCCTCATCGCCTTCGGCTATTTCATCGCCCTCCTCGGGGCCGCCGCGCTCAACTACATCCCCGGCATCACCGACAGCACCGGCCTCGCCTTTGGCATCTTCGAGCTGGATATCTTCGATGATGCGCTGCACCTCGTTTCCGCCCTCTGGGCGCTGGGCGCGGCGCTCACCTCGCACCGCGCCTCGCGCATCTTCCTCCTTCTCTTCGGCGCGCTCTACCTCGCCGATGGCGCGATGGGCCTCGCCTTCGGCTCCGGTTACCTCGACATGGGCATCTTCACCAACGGCGTGCTCGATCTGCCCTTCGGCTTCAAGATCCTCGCCAATCTGCCCCACATCGGCCTCGGCGGCTTTGCCCTCTTCGCTGGCCTTTTCCTGGATCGCAGATGATCCGCTGGCTCTGGAAATGGCTCAAGCGGCTGCTCGTGGTGGACGTGCTGCTGCTCATCGCGCTGCTCTCGCCGGTGGCCTATGTCGAGGTCGCCTGCCGGGGCACCCCCGTCATCGCCGAGCCCTACGAGCCGCTGCTGCCAGAGGCGTGGCGCCGCCCCGAGGGCCGCACATTGATGACCTACCCTGAGTGGCACATCGTCCATGCCTATGACGATTACGCAGAGGTCATCACCGAGGGTGACCCGCATGATTTCGGCTACCTGAACGCCGTGGGGGGCTTCTGGGGCTCGCTCTGCGCCCTGTCCGAGGCCTCTCCGCCCCATGGCGGCTTCGACTGGACGACCAAACAGACAATCTACGTCATCGGCGTCAGCTTCACCGCCGAGCTGATGCTGAAGGCCGCCTACGAGGAAACCATCGGGCGGTTTTACACCTGGCGGCGGGGGCCGGAGCATTCCACGCTGGATGACATCTCTGCCCGGCAGGCCCGCGACTATGCCGAGTTTCTCCAGCAAACCCCGTGGTACAAATGGGATTTCAAGGCCGACATTGCCGAGCAGGCCGCCGCCTCCGAGGACACGCCCCGCGACAACGAGCGGCGGCTTGCGCTGGGCCTCGAGTTCTCCGCCAAATCCGCCTACGCCGGGGTGATCGAACAGGCCGTGGCCGGGGTCGGCGCCGACGCGCTGCGGCTGCGCATGGTGGTGCAGGCCACGCCGGAACAGGTGGCCGGTCTGGAGGGCGTCGAGATTATCGAAACCGGCCCCGAGGGGCTGGTGCTGGAAACCCCGCGCTACCGCGAGCTGACCGGTCTGATAAAGGAAATGGCCGCGCGCGGTGTCGAGTTCGTGGAGATCGCGGGCAACGACGACATCATGCTGACGGCCGTGGCAGACGCGCCCCTCCCCGGTGCGCTCTATTCTCGGGGCAGGCAGGGCTACGGCGATACCCGCTCGCTGGTGCTGATGAAGGTGCCCGCGCTGGCTGGCTTCCTGCGCGACAACGCGGCTACGGTGGAGCATGTCCACGATTATTAAGCGCGCCGCGCTCATCGCCCCGCTGATCTTCGTCGCATGGGTCGCAACCATGGCGCTGGTGATGCGCTTCTCCGACGCGGCCCCGGCGGCAGTGGTGATGTTCCCCTCCGAGGGCTTCATAGCCGCCCTGCCGTCCGATGCCGCCGTCATCTCCGCAGGCCCCGCCACCGTTACCCTCAAGTCCGACACGCCCGATTTCGCCGCCCGCCTCTATGCCGCCGGTGCCCTGCTGGTGCTCCCCGCCGGGCTCACCGGATGCCTTCCCCTGCCCGGGGCCCTTGCAAACAAGGGCTGAGTGCTCCATCTACCCCAGCAACAGATGATGGAGGCCCCGATGATCGAACTCGGCCAAGGCAACACCGAAACCACCCCCGCAGGCGACCTGATCAAGGACGTGAACGAAGCCGACTTCATGAAAGAGGTCATCGAGGCCTCGCAAGAGGTGCCGGTGATCGTCGATTTCTGGGCCACCTGGTGCGGCCCCTGCAAAACCCTCGGCCCGATGCTTGAAGCGGCGGTGACCGCCCAGAAGGGCAAGGTCAAGATGGCCAAGGTCGATGTCGACAAGAACCAGGGCATCGCCGGGCAGCTCCGCATCCAGTCCATCCCCACCGTCTATGCCTTCTTCCAGGGCCAGCCGGTCGATGGCTTCCAGGGCGCATTGCCCGAAAGCCAATTGAAGGAATTCGTGGCCAAAGTCGCCGCGCTCGCCCCCGAGGCCGACGGCGGGCTGGCCGATGCGCTCGCCGCCGCCGAGGAAATGCTGGAGGAGGGCGCCGCCGCGGATGCCGCCGAAGTGTTTGCCGGGGTGCTCGAGGAAGAGGCCGAGAATGCGCAGGCCTACGGCGGGTTGATCCGCGCCTATATCGCGGCCGGGCAGGTGGAACAGGCCGAGGGGTTGCTGGCCAACGCGCCCGAGGCCGTCGCCTCCAGCGCCGAGGTCGAGGCCGCCCGCGCCCAGATCGACCTGCTGAAACAGGCCGAGAGCGCCGGCCCTGTTGCCGAACTGAGTGCCGCCGTCGAGGCCGACCCCGACAACCATCAGGCCCGGTTCGACCTTGCCACCGCGCTCCACGCCAATGGGGATACCGAGGCCGCCGTGGACCAGCTGCTGGAACTCTTCCGCCGGGATCGCGAGTGGAACGACGCGGCTGCCAAGACCCAGCTCTTCACCATCTTCGATGCGCTGAAGCCGCAGGACCCGGTGGTGCTCAAGGGCCGCCGCAAGCTCTCTTCGATGATATTTGCCTGACGCGCGGCGCGGCCTACCTTGATGGCCATGATGCACTCAGGCGATCTTCCCGAAACGATCCCGATTTTCCCGCTGCCCGGGGCGCTTCTGCTGCCGCGCGCGCGGCTGCCGCTGCACATCTTCGAGCCGCGCTACCTCGCCATGCTCGATGATGCGCTGAAGACCTCCTCGCGGCTGATCGGCATGGTCCAGCCCTGCGAAGGCCCCAAGAACTGCGGCTGCGGGCCGGACAGGCTGCAAAAGATCGGCTGCGCCGGGCGGCTCACCGGGTTTTCCGAAACCGAGGATGGCCGCTACATGGTCACCCTCACCGGCATCTCCCGCTTCCGCATTCAGGAGGCGATTGACGGCTTCACGCCCTATCGCCGCGTCAAACCCTGCTGGAAAGGGTTTGATCGTGACCTCGGCCAACCCGAGCACGACAAGGGCTTCAACCGCGCCACCTTCATGCCCAAGCTCTGCCGCTACTTCGAGGCGCAGGGTCTCTCCACCGATTGGGACAGCCTGGAGGATGCCGACGACGAGCTGCTCATCAACTCGCTCTCCATGCTCTGCCCCTTCGAGGTTGAGGACAAACAGGCGCTGCTCGAGGCCCCCTCGCTCGAAACCCGGCGCGAAACCCTCGTCACGCTGATCGAGTTTGCCCTGCGCAGCCGCGAGGACGGCGAGGAAAGGCTGCAATGAGCGACACCGAGATCACCGCCCACTCCGGCGTCGAGCGGCACGTACTGGAGGCGCTCGTCTGCCCCGAAACCCAGGGCGTGCTGCGCTATGACGCCGAGGCCGGAGAGCTGATCTCCGAGCGCGCCCGGCTGGCCTTCCCGATCCGCGACGGCATCCCGATCATGCTGGTGGACGAGGCCCGCAGGCTGGACGACTAAGGCATTCGAACGAAGCGCCCGCACGGCCCGGATCGGCTTTCGCTCCACCATAGGGTGCGGATTCATGGCGCACCCAGCCTACAGCGCCTTCCCCTGCAACAACCGCGGCAAATCTCCCGTCAGCCCCGCCGCCTCGCGGATGAACCGCCGCCGCACATCCGGCAGCGCCGCCACGGCAGACACGCCCAAATCCCGCGCCGCTCGCAACAGCGGATTGTCATTCGAGAACAGGCGGTTGAACCCGTCGGTCGCCAGCGTCAGCGCGGTCCGGTCAAAGCTGCGCCACGCCCGATGCCGCTCCAGCACAAGGGAAGATCCACAATCCTCCCCGCGCCGCCGCGCCTCCGTCACCACCTCGGCCAGCGTGGCCACATCCCGCAGACCCTGGTTCAGACCTTGCCCCGCAATCGGATGAATCCCCTGCGCCGCATCACCCACAAGCGCCACCCGCTCGGCCACGATCCGCTCCGCCACCGTGAGGTTCAGCGGATAGGCAAAGCGCACACCTTCCAGCCGGATCTCGCCGAGGAAATCTCCGAACACCGGCCTCAGCGCCGCCAGAAACGCCTCGTCATCGGCCTTCGCCAATTCCTCGGCCCTCTCCCGCCGCTCCGACCAGACAATCGAACTCCGTTTCCCCGGCAGCGGCAAGATCGCGAGCGGCCCCGACGGCATGAAGAACTGATGCGCCACGCCCCCGTGGGGCAGCTCATGGGCCACCGCGCAGGTCAGCGCCGTCTGGCCATAGTCGCTGTCGCGCCGCGCAATCCCGGCCCGCCGCGCGGTGGGTGAACCGCGCCCGTCTGCGCCTGCCAGCAGCGCACCCCGCAGCACCCGCCCAGAGCCAAGCGTCACCGCCACATTGCCCGGATGCACCTCCTGCGCCACGATCTCCTCGCCCGCCAGCACCGTCACACCCTCGGCCTGCGCCAGCGCCGCCATAAGCGCGGGCCGCAGGTGCCGGTCTTCGATCATGTAACCCATCGGGCCTTCGTCGATCTCGCCGTGATCGAGGTGCAGGAAGCCCCCAAGCGGCCCCTCGCCGGGGCGCCCGTCTCCGGTCTTCACATGGAGGATCGGCTGCGCCTGCTCGGCCACAGCCTCCCAGACACCAAGCGCCCGGAAGAGCCGCTGCGAGGCCAAGGCCAGCGCATAGGCCCGCCCGTCAAAATCGGGCGACACCTGCGCGCCCGCTGGCAGCCGGTCCACCACCACCACCCGCGCACCGCCCTTCGCCAAGGCCAGTGCCAGCGACGCCCCTGTGAGCGCCCCGCCCGCGATGACTACATCCGCATCAAACATGAGGCGGACTATGGCCCGCTCGGCGGGATTGTCCATGGGGCGCGGCGTCGCTACCGTCGCCGCAACGAAGGAGACGCATATGGACTGGCAGGGCAAATCGGCATCCGACCTCGGACGGGCAATCGGGCGCGGTGAGATTTCGCCACTGGCGCTGACCGAGGCCATGCTCGACGCGATCGACGCGCATGCCTATGGCCCCCGCATCTACGCCAGAGTCACCCGCCCCCGCGCGTTGGCCGAGGCCGGGGCCGCCGAGGCCCGCGCCAAGGCAGGCACCCGGCGCGGCCTGCTCGATGGCGTCCCGATCTCCTGGAAAGATCTCTTCGACACCGCAGGCGTGGCCACCGAAAGCGGCTCGAAGCTGCTCGAAGGCCGCACACCCACCCGCGACGCGCTGGTGCTGGCCCGCGCCTCCGCCGCCGGGCTGGTCTGCCTTGGCAAGACCCACCAGACAGAGCTGGCCTTCTCCGGCCTCGGCCTCAACCCCTCCACCGCCTCGCCGCCCTGCGTGAACGACCATGACGCCGTGTCTGGCGGCTCCTCCTCCGGCGCGGCCACCTCCGTGGCCTTCGGGCTGGCCGCGGCGGGCATCGGCTCCGATACCGGTGGTTCCGTCCGCACCCCCGCGGCCTGGAATGATCTGGTTGGCCTCAAAACCACCTCGGGCCGCCTGCCGCTCACCGGCACCGTGCCACTTTGCACCAGCTTTGACACCATCGGCCCGCTCACCCGCACCGTCGAGGATGCCGCCCAGCTTCTCGCGGTGATGGAGGCAGGCCGCGCAGCCGATCTGCGCGGTGCAACCCTGCGCGGCACCCGGCTGATGGTGCTCGAAACCGTCGCGCTCGATGATCTCTCCGGCCAATCCTCCGCAGGGTTCAACAGCGCCGTCCAGCGCCTTCAGGGGGCAGGCGCGTTGGTGCAGCGCCGTGCGTTGCCCTTCGTCGCCGATGCCCTCGCCCTCTCCGGCCCGCTCTACGCCCCCGAGGCCTATGCCACGTGGATGGAAGAGATCGAGGCCGCCCCCGAAAAGATGTATCCCCCCGTGCTCACCCGCTTCCGGGGCGGCAAGGACGTGCCTGCGCATGAAAACATCGCCGCATGGCACCGCCTCCACCGCCTGCGCGCGGAATGGGCGCGCGCCACGGCGGGCTACGACGCGGTGCTGATCCCCTCGGTCGCCAATATGCCCCCCAAACAGCAGGCCGTTCTGGAGGATGAAACCCTCTTCACCGCCGAAAACCTGCTGGCCCTACGTAACACCCGCATCGGCAACCTCATGGGCCTGCCCGCGCTCACCCTGCCCACTGGCCTGCCCTCCACCGGCCTCATGCTGATGGGCACGCCATTGGGCGAAGAGCGGCTGCTCCGGCTGGGCGCCGCAGCCGAGCGCGCGCTGGCCTGACCCGGCCCCGAATTTTCGTACGAAAATTCGTTACCCCGGCAACCGTTTGACTCAAATGCCACAATTCCCGCCCGACCCGGACCAAAATGCAACGGTTTCGCTGGACGGGGGCCCTCCCCACGGCCTACTCTACCCTCAAAAGCGGGGCAAAGACCCTGCACCCGAGGCAGTAACGTACACACAAGATGACCTTTCCAGAGCGGTTCTCGAACCTGCCAGATTACGCCTTTCCGCGTTTGCGGAAGCTCCTCCACGGCATCGCGCCGGGAGGGGAGGTGGTGGATATGACAATCGGTGAACCGCGCCACGGCCTGCCCGGATTCGTCGCGCCGATCATCGCGCAAGCGGTTGAAGGATTTGCCAAATACCCGCCGAACGATGGCACGCCCGAGCTGAAGGCCGCCATAACCGGCTGGCTGCACCGCCGCTACGGCGTCACGCTCGACCCCGAATCCCAGGTGATGGCGCTCAACGGCACCCGCGAGGGGTTGTTCAACGCCTGCCTCGCCCTCTGCCCCGAGCGCGCGGCCAATGGCGACACGCCCACCGTGCTCATCCCCAATCCGTTCTACCAGGTCTATGCCGTGGCCGCCGCCGCCGCCGGGGCCGAGCCCGTGCTGGTGCCCGCAACGGCCGAAACCGGCTTCCTCCCCGATTTCGCCGCCCTGCCCGAAGACGTGCTCGCCCGCGCCGAAATTGCATACATCTGCTCGCCCTCCAACCCGCAGGGCGCGGTGGCCGATGCGCTTTACTGGCAAGAGCTGATCGGCATGGCCGAGGGCTACGGCTTCCGCATCTGCGCCGATGAGTGCTACTCCGAAATCTACCGCGACGCGCCGCCCCCGGGCGTTCTCCAAATCGCCGCAGAGCTGGGCGCCGACCCGGAGAAGATCGTCAGCTTCCACTCGCTCTCCAAACGCTCCAACCTCCCCGGCCTGCGCTCGGGCTTCGTCGCCTCCGGCCCCGACAACCTGCGCGCCATCAAGCAGCTGCGCGCCTATGCCGGCGCGCCGATGCCCCTGCCGCTCCAGCAGGTGGCGCAAATGGCCTGGACGGATGAAGCCCACGTGGAAGAAAGTCGCGCGCTCTACCGCGAAAAATACGCGATTGCCGACGAGATCTTCGCCACCTGGCCCGGCTACGTGCCCCCACAGGGCGGCTTTTTCCTCTGGCTCAAGGTGGATGACAGCGAGCAGGCCACCGTGAAGCTCTGGCGCGACACCGGGGTGAAGGTGCTGCCGGGGGCCTACCTCGGGCGCGAGGTAAACGGGGACAACCCCGGCGCGGGCTACATCCGCGTGGCGATGGTAACGAAAGATACAGACGAGTTGCAGGCGGGCCTCACGCGGCTCCGCGACTGCCTCGCAGGTTGAGGATCAGGACGAGGGACAAGATGGCATATCAGGCAAAACACCGTGACCCGCTGTTCGACAGCGCCATGCAGGCGGCA
>NZ_QTNQ01000098.1 GCF_018424695.1 Vannielia litorea | reverse complement strand
CTTGTGGAGGGGCGCGGCGGGCTGGGGCGGCTGGCGCTGGGCTGGGGCATTTTCGCCGCGCTCTTCGCGCCCTTGGTGCCGCTGGCGCTGGAGCTGTTCTGGCTTTCGCCGCGCACGCCCGGCACCTTCGGCTGGGCCGCGCATGTGCTGGCGCTGGCGGCGCTGATGGTGGCGATTGCAGTGCGCTTTGCCAAGGCCGATGACGCGCGGCGGCGGCGCACGGCCTGGGCGGTGCTTTCGGCGGCGTCGCTCATTGCTCTGGCGCTTTTTGTGCTGCTGACAAAGTCGGCGCTGACGGTGGCGCTGGCGGTGCTGCTGGTGGTCGCCGCGGCGCTCGACCGGCGCTTCCGCCTGCGGGAGATGCAGATATTCATCGCGCTTGGCGTGGTGGCGCTGGGCTGGCGCGTGGTGTTTGACCCGGGGTTGGTCTGGTCGATCGAGGCGAGTTGGGGGGCCTTCCTGCTGGGCTTCGGTGCGGCGCTGGCAGGGATGGCGGCGGCCTGGCGGATCATGCCGGCGGAAAAGCGGCTGTTGGGGCGGGCCTTCCTGGAAAGCGGGCTGCTGATGATCGGCGGCATTTTCGCGACCGCCGCGCTCTGGCGGTTCATCGATGAGCGGGTGGCCGGGGACACGGTGGCCAGCCATTCGAGCATGGGGCTTACGGCGATGGTCTGGCTTTTCTGCGCCGGTGCGCAGGTGTACCGGATGCGGCTGGGCGGGCGGCTGAAGTGGCTGCGGGTCGCACTGGCGGTGCTTTACAGCCTGACGGCGGGCCTTTTTCTGCTCATTGGGCTGACGCTTTCCAACCCGTTCCTGTCCGATCACGGCTTCCTGATCCCCGATACCACGGTTTACGGGCCGCTCCTGCTCGACACGCTGGCGGTGGCTTACCTTGGCCCGGCGCTGGTGCTTGCGCTGCTCGCGCGGGTCGGTGGGCGGTGGTGGCGGCACGCCACGCTTGGCGGAGCAGCGGCGCTTGCGGCCTTCTGGGTGTTTCTCGAGATCCGGCGGTTCTGGATGCCGGGGGCGCTCTGGTATGGCAACGGATGGCTCGACGGCGAGCTTTATACCTACACCGTGGTGCTGATTGCAGTGGGTGCCGCCCTGCTCTGGCAGGCGATTGCCAAGGGCTCCACGCAGCTGCGCCGCGCGGCGCTGGTGGTGATCGGGGTGGCGGTGGTCAAGGTGTTCCTGATCGACGCACGCGGGCTGACAGGGCTGTTCCGGGTGTTTTCCTTCCTCGCGCTGGGGCTTTCGCTCGCCGCGCTGGCCTGGCTCAACCGCTGGGCGGCGCAGGAGGCGGCGGAGCGGGCCGGGGAGGGGGCTTTGGAAGATGAGGTTTGAACCGCAGAGCCTGCACGGAGCGCGGCGAAGCCGCCGTGCAGCGCCGTCCCGCCCCCCGGGGCGGCGCTTCGGTGACGTAAGCGCGTCCCTCTGAAGTAAGATGACTACGGCACTATAAAGCGCATTCGAACATCTGTTGCGTGCGCCACCCCGCGGGACGGCGCTGCACGGCTCCCCTCCGGCAACGCTGGACCTTGCCCGCACCCCTGCCTATAAGCCTGCCCATGACATATCTGGGCCTCGCCATCATTCGAATTAGCGGCCCGGCGCTCTGAAACAGGAGTCGCCGGGACAAGGCGCATGGCCCCGCCGCGCCGCCCTCACCGAATACCCGAAAAGACCACGCCAAGGACGCCCCAAATGTGCGCCGAAACGCCTGACTACAAAGACACGCTGAACCTCCCCCAAACCGAATTTCCGATGCGCGCGGGCCTGCCCAAGCGCGAGCCGGGCTGGCTGGCCCGCTGGGAGGAGATCGGGGTTTATGACCGCCTGCGCGAGAAGGAGGGCCGCACCCCCTTCACGCTGCATGACGGCCCGCCCTACGCCAACGGCCACCTGCACATCGGCCACGGGCTGAACAAGATTCTGAAGGACATGGTTGTCCGCTCGCAGCAGATGATGGGCCGCGATGCGCGCTACATCCCCGGCTGGGACTGCCACGGGTTGCCGATCGAGTGGAAGATCGAGGAGCTGTATCGCCAGAAGGGCAAGGACAAGGACGAGGTGCCGATTGTCGAGCTGCGGCAGGAATGCCGGGCCTTCGCCGAGAAGTGGGTGGACATCCAGCGCGAGGAGTTCAAGCGGCTGGGCATCACCGGCAACTGGCCGAAGCCCTACCTGACGATGGATTTCCACGCCGAGGCGACGATTGCCGCCGAGTTTCAGAAGTTTCTGATGAACGGCGCGCTTTACCAGGGCTCCAAGCCGGTGATGTGGTCGCCCGTCGAGAAGACGGCGCTGGCCGAGGCGGAGGTGGAATATCATGACCACCAGAGCCACACGATCTGGGTGAAGTTCCGCATTGGCGGCTTCTCCGGGACGCCCGAGTTGATCGCGCATCTGGAGGCGCAGGGCCACAGCGGGCAGCAGGCCGTGATGGGCGCGATCCAGGCGATGGCCGAGGATTTTGCCGATACTTCCGTCATCATCTGGACGACGACGCCCTGGACCATCCCGCAGAACCGGGCGGTCTGTTTCAGCCCCGACATCAGCTATGGGCTCTACAAGGTCACCGCCGCCGCCGAGGACAACTGGGCGCGGGTGGGTGACAAGTACCTGCTGGCCGACGATTTGGCCGAGGCGGTGATGGCGCAGGCGCGGGTGGAAGGTTATGAGCGCCTGCGGGGCGCTGCCGCTGCCGAGCTGGGCGCGATGAAAACCGTGCATCCGCTCTACAAGCTGGAGGGCGCCGAGGGCGAGTGGGACTATGACGTGCCGATGCTGCCGGGCGAGCATGTGACCGCCGAGGCGGGCACCGGCTTTGTGCACACCGCCCCGAGCCACGGCGACGACGACTACCAGATCGGCCGCGCCTATGGCCTGCCGATGACCTATAACGTGCTGGAAGATGGCTCCTTCCGCGCTGATCTGCCGTTCTTCGGCGGGCAGGTGATCGTCAAGCCGAACGGCAAGGAAGGCGGGGCGAACAAGGCGGTGATCGACAAGCTCGCGGAGGCGCGGATGCTGATCGCGCGCGGGCGGATCACCCACAGCTACCCGCACAGCTGGCGCTCCAAGGCACCGCTCATCTACCGCAACACGCCGCAGTGGTTCGCGGCCATCGACAAGGAGCTTGGTGACGGGCAGGACAGCCTTGGCACCACCATCCGCCAACGCGCGCTCACCGCCATCGACCAGGTGAAGTGGACGCCGCAGAGCGGGCGCAACCGCTTGTATTCGATGATGGAATCGCGGCCCGACTGGGTGCTCTCGCGCCAGCGCGCCTGGGGCGTGCCGCTGACGGCTTTCGTGAAGAAGGGCGCGATGCCCGATGACGAGGGTTTCCTGCTGCGCGACGCGGCGGTGAACGCGCGGATCATCGAGGCTTTCGAAGCTGAGGGTGCGGATGCGTGGTATGCGGAGGGGGCCAAGGAGCGCTTCCTTGGCAATGATTACAACGCGGACGACTACGATCAGGTCTTCGACGTGCTCGACGTATGGTTCGACTCTGGCTCGACCCATGCCTTCGTGCTGCGCGACCGCGAGGATGGCTCGCCCGACGGGGTGGCCGACCTTTACCTTGAGGGCACCGACCAGCATCGTGGCTGGTTCCACTCCTCGCTGCTGCAATCGGTCGGCACCCGCGGGATCGCCCCCTATCGCGGGGTGCTGACCCACGGGTTCACGCTGGACGAGAAGGGCAACAAGATGTCGAAGTCGCTCGGCAACACCATCGTCCCCGAGGAGGTGGTGAAGCAGTATGGCGCCGATATTCTGCGGCTCTGGGTGGCGCAGACCGATTATACCGCCGACCAGCGGATCGGGCCGGAGATCCTGAAAGGGGTGGCCGACAGCTACCGGCGGCTGCGCAACACCATGCGCTTCTTGCTGGGCAATCTGGCCGGGTATGACGCGGCGCAGGCCGTGGACCCCGCGGAGATGCCGGAGCTGGAGCGCTGGGTGTTGAGCCGCCTTGCGGAACTCGATGAGGTGGTGCGCAAGGGGTATGACGCCTACGATTTCCAGGGCGTGTTCCAGGCGGTTTTCAACTTCGCCACGGTGGAGCTTTCGAGCTTCTACTTCGATATCCGCAAGGATGCTTTGTATTGCGACGGCCCTAGCCTGCGCCAACGCGCGGCGCGCACGGTGCTCGACATTCTCTTCCACCGGCTCACCACCTGGCTTGCGCCGGTGCTGGTGTTCACCATGGAGGAGGTCTGGCTGGAGCGGTTCGGTGGCGAAGGGTCGTCGGTGCATCTGGTCGATATCCCCGAGACGCCTGCCGGCTGGCGCGACGAGGCGCTGGCGGCCAAGTGGGCCGGGGTGCGGCGCGCGCGGCGCGTGGTGACGGCGGCGCTGGAGCTGCAGCGGCGTGAGAAGGTCATCGGAGCCTCCCTTGAGGCGGCGCCGGTGGTGCATGTGGAGGATACGGACGTGCTGGAGGCGCTGAAGTCGGTGGCCTTCGAGGATGTGTGCATCACGTCGGCTGTGTCGCTCTCGGGCGATCCCGCGCCTTCGGAGGCTTTCCGGATGCCCGAGGTCGAGGGCATTGGCGTGGTCTTCGAGAAGGCGGAGGGCGAGAAGTGCCAGCGCTGCTGGAAGATCCTGCCGGATGTTGGGACGCATGGGCATGAGGCCGTGTGCGGGCGCTGTGACGAGGCGCTGGGGTGACAAGCCAAGCCAACCCACGCGAGCCGGGCGCGCGCCGGACCGTGGGTTGGCGCATGCGACGGAGGTTCGGGGGCGCTTTATGTTGCCGTGGTCATCTTTCGGTCGTGCGATGCGCAACTGTTGACGATGCGCCGACCCACGGTCCGGCGCGTGTCCGGCGCCTTCGACTTGATTCCGGACACGGGGGCGTCTTGTGATAACGCTGGCCATTTCCACCCCGGTCGGCCGCATGGTGCTCACCGAGGAGGCCGGGGCGATCATCGGCGTGACGTGGAGCGAAGAGGCGGCGGGCGAAGGCTCGCCGCTTTTGCGTGAGGCGGAGCGGCAGGTCGGGGCGTATTTCGCGGGGAAGCGGGAGGACTTCGAGCTCCCTTTGCATGTTGAGGCTTCAGCCCTCGTGAAGCTGGTCTGCTCGGAGATGCGGAAGATCCCATTTGGTGACACCACCACTTACGGCGCGATCTCGAAAAAGCTGGGCGTGTCGGCGCAGGCCATCGGTGGGGCCTGCGGGGCCAATCCGATTCCACTCATCATCCCCTGCCATCGGGTGCTCGGGGCCAGCGGCCTTGGGGGCTTCTCGGGCGGCGTGGGCGTGGAGACCAAGGTGGCGCTGCTCCGGCTCGAGGGCGCGGCGGGGCTGTTGATCTAGCGGCGGAGCAGGCGCAGGTCGATCAGGGCAGCGGCGGTTGCGGCGAGGGCGGCGAGACAGAGCATCCACTTGGAGACAAGCTCCATCGCGCCTTCGATCTGGACGGCGTGGAGCACGGTCGCGAGCACCACGAGGGCGGCCAGCGCGTTGTGGGCCCATCGCCAGCGCCGGGGCGGGAACCTGCGTCGAAGCGCCATGAGACCTGCCGTCGCAACGATCCCCCAGAGTGAGATGAACCCCCAGACGGAAAAGGCGGTGGGCGCACGCAGAAGCAGGGCGTCCACCGTGTCGGGCGGGCTGGTGATCCAGAGGCCCGCGATGTGGAGCAGGGTGAGGGCGACGAGGGCGATGCCCGCGCGGCGGTGCCAGCGGCGGCCCTTTGGCCCGCGCAGGCCCGGCAGGTAGCCTGCGGCCAACAGCGGTTGCACTAACAGCAGGCAGAGCGCGAGGATGCCCGCGAAGCCGCCGGTGATATAGGCAAAGCCGCGATAGGCGAGCCAGGGGCTGAAGGCGGCGAGTGCCAGTGGTACGGCGAGAAGCGCCGCAAGGGCGGCCCATGGCAGGGCGGCGCGCAAGCTCAGGCGAGAACGAATTCGGCCCGCACGGAGGTGTCGCGGGGGCTGGGCATGACGGGCCGGAGGAACACGGTTTCAAACTCGCCATCGTCGTAGGCGAGGTGCGCGTGGGGCTGGCCGAAGTTGGGCACGATCTGCTCCATCTCCAGCGCGAAGGAACCATCGGCGCGGGTGAGCACCGAGCCGTGGTTCTTTGGCTCGCGCTCGCCGCCCAGAGTTGTCGCCGCCCAGATCTGGATGCGGCGACCCTTGAGTGGCGCGCCATCGGAGGCGCGCAGCACCTTGCCATGCACGGTGAAGCCCGAGCCGAGCCGCTCAACCAGCGGGGCGCCGGGGCGATAGTTGTTGGCCCCGCCGCGCATGGTGCGCGTCGGCGAAAGAGAGGCGGCGCGGGCCACGGCTGGCAGGGTGAGGGCGGTGGCGGCGAGGCTTGCGGTGAGCAGGAACTGGCGGCGGGGCATCTGCATGGGGCGTCTCCCGGGTTGGGTCACGTTCGCCCTTAGGGTAGCGTGTTTGCCCGCCCCGTGCAGCCCGGTGCGCGGCACAATCCCGTGAGGCCTCAGCGCTCGGGGATCACTTGTTGGAGGATGCCCGCGAAGGTGAGATAAAGCGTGGTCAGCCCCAGCGACCATGACAGCCACGGCAACTGCTCGAAGCTCTGCCAGGCGGCGATCACGGCCAGGATGACCCAGATCGTCGCGATGGGCAGGGTGATGTTGCGCCAGCGCTTGGTGCGCGTCGGGTGGACGAACTTCAGCGGCAGGAACATGGCGGCGGCCAGCACGATGCAGGTGAGCACGGTGATCCACGGCGCGGGCTGCATCGCCATCAGCACCAGCACCGCGAGGTTCCAGCAGCCCGGGAAGCCGCGAAAGCTCTTGTCGGTCAGCTTCATCCGCGTGTCGGAGAAGTAGAGCACCGAGGAAAAGCAGATGCCAAGCGCGCAAAGGGCGGCCCATGGGTTGGGCAGCAGGCCCGAGCCGTAGAGCGCGAAGGCGGGGATGAACACGTAGGTCAGGAAGTCGATGATCAGGTCGAGCAGGGTGCCGTCGATGATCGGCGCATGCAGGGTGACGTCGTACTTGCGCGCCAGTGGGCCATCTATGCCATCCACGGCGAAGGCGGCGAGCAGCCAGAGGAACATCACCGGCCAGTCGCCCTGCACGGCGGCCAGCATGGCGAGCATGGCGAGGGCTGCCCCGGTGGCGGTGAAGAGGTGGACCCCGTAGGCCTTGAACTGATCCGACATGAGCCGAAGGGTTACCGGGCCGGGGCGGGCGCGGCAAGGAAATAGCTTGCTGCGGCGCGGGAAGGGGGGACCGGCGACGCCGGGGTGCGGTGCCGGCGCATCAGGCGCGCTTGCGGCCCTGCGGGTGGGCGCTGTCGTAGACCTGCATCAGGCGGGTGGTGTCGACGGCGGTGTATGCCTGGGTTGTGGACAGCGAGGCGTGGCCGAGAAGCTCCTGGATGGTGCGCAGGTCGCCGCCCGCTTCCAGCAGATGGGTGGCGAAGCTGTGGCGCAGGGCATGCGGGGTGCAGGTGGCGGGCAGGCCAAGCTGCATCCGCGCGGCCTCTGTCACCCGGGCCACGGCGCGCGGGCCAAGGGCGCCGCCGCGCACGCCGCGAAACAGCGGCTCGGTGGGCCCAAGCTCGTGCGGGCAGTCGTGGCGATAGTCCTCCACCGCGGCGCGGGCCACCGGCAGCACCGGCACCAGCCGCTCCTTGCCGCCCTTGCCCGTGATCCGCAGCACCTCGCCCAGCGGCGCATCGGCCCCGGTCAGCCCCAGCGCCTCGGAAATCCGCAGCCCGCAGCCGTAGAGCAGTGTCACCACCGCCGCGTCGCGGGCAGCGACCCAGGGCTCGGGGTGCTGGAGCGAGACCCGGTCGATCAACCCCCGCGCGGCCTCCTGCGCCACCGGGCGGGGCAGCTTGCGTTGATACTTGGGCGCGCGCACCGAGAGCGCCGCCGAAAGCTCCAGCCCGTCGCGCTCGGCGATCCAGCCGAGAAAGCCCTTCACGGCAGAGAGGCGGCGGGCCAGAGAGCGTGCGCCAAGGCCAGCGCCGCGCTCATGCGCCATCCAGGCGCGCATGTCGGGGAGCTTCAGATCGGCGAGCCGGGCCGGGCCCATGCTGCCCTCGCCCAGGTGGCCGGGCAGGAAAGCGAGGAAGGCCTGCACATCCTGCCGGTAGGCGGTGAGGGTGTTTTCGGCGCGCCCGTCGAGCGCGCGCAGTCGGGCGAGCCATGTCTCCAGCGCGTCAGCGAGCGCGGGAGCAATCAGGCTCATCCCAGGAAACGCCGCATCTGGCGCTCGAAGACACCGGCGAAGAAGCCCAGAAGATCGGTGCCCTGGCTGGGGCGGAACTGGTGCGGATCCTCGGCGCCCATCACCAGAAGGCCGGGCAGGCGGCCCGCGCCGAAATCGAGCTTCAGGCAGGCCTCGGAGTGGATGTTGGGGGCCGCCGCGCCGTAGATCACCGAGAACTGCGGCCGGGTCTGGCGCAGGGTCACCTGCCGCACCGGCTTGTCGCGGCCCATTGTGAGGTAGTCGTTGACGAATCCCGGGGGCGCCACGTGCAGCACCTCGCCCAGCTTCTGCACGGCCGGGTCTTCGCCCTCCTGCACGCTTTCCAGCACAAGGCGCAGGCAATCGACCCGCAGGATATTGGCCACCTCGCCACCGAGGTTGAGCAGGAATTCCTCGAACTCCATCGGTTCCAGCATGGTGAGCACCGCGCGGTGCACCTGGTTGGTGCCGGCAAGGTTTTCATAAGCCGCGGCGATGACCGAGCGGTGGGTGTCTTCCAGCCGGTCGAGCCGGGCCTCGAGCCGCTCCATGGCGATGCCGCGCAGATCGACGATATTGCCGCCGAGCGCCTTCTCGTTGGCCGCGATCAGCGCGTGCATGATGTCGCGATCCTCGAGGATCATATCGGGTTCGGAAATAATCATGGACCGCAGCCCGATCAGCTGCTCCGCCGCTTCGCTCATATCTGCCTCTCGATCCGTCATGGGCGTATCCTATCCCATGCGTTTGCTTTTTGGTTGCACCATTTGTGTCAAATCGCGGCGCTGCCGGGCAAGGGCTTTGTCGGCGCGGGGCTGGCAGGCGGGGCAAGGGTGGCGGTTGAGTCACAGGGCTGATGGCGGCGTTGCCATCTGGAAGATGCGCGCCCAACACAGGCTATTTTGCGCGCACCATGTCGATTAGCCGCCCGATCACGGCATCACTTTCGTCAACCTTCAGGGCTTCTGCGGCTTCGACGTACGGGGTTCTATCGTAGGCATTTTCATCAAGATACTTGGTTCTGACCGATGGAGCGAGCTTGCCGTTGCCTGACTCTATCCTGTCGAGCAATACCAAGTTGTCCTTCTTAGTACGTGCGATGATTGCGCGGGACATCGCTTTTGGCACGACGAACGGCGGCGGTGCCTTGGGCAGGTCAAGCAGCTTGTTCAGCTCGAACTCGACCGAGGGGTCATGCGTGGTGCGGCCATACTTCTTTTTATGCGCAACAAGGTGCTTGAGCAGGTGAAAGTTGGTGCCCACGTTGGAGTCGGCCACCTCGAACTTGGTCAGCGGAACCCCCAGAAAGCCCAGAAGGCAACGATAAGGGCTCTGGGAAATTTCGAATATTGCCAGACGAGAGATGACCTCTGGGTTATCCCATTGCCTGAGCCGCTCCAGTAGATTGATATGGCCGGCCTCCTCGAACCAGCGGCCCAAACCACCGCCGTTCCAGACGCCCCATTGCCACCAACCGGAGTTGAACCAGTCAACCGGCGGGCGGACGAACATGACAATCTCAACAGGAACTCCCAAAGACGCCAAGGCCTGGAATGTCTCGGGCTTTGCCATGCCCGGATTAGACCAACCCTCGCTGCTTAAGACGACGACATCCTCGGCTCCGCTACGTGCCGCGATGTCCTTGAGATTTGCTTCCAGCAAGGCAGGATCGGCATTCATCGGCAGGCTGCTGGCGACGTAGCCTGAAGGGTTCTTCAGGGCCATTTTCCGGATGCCCGGCCCGAAATGTACGCCTTTCTCTCCATGCAGCGAAGCATAGCGGATCAGATCGCCGCTTTCGGTGCGGTAGGGTGCAGCGAAGTTCTGGCTCAGCATGGACTGCAGCGAACTGCTGGCGCACTTGCTATGGCCAATGTGAAGAACGAGTTTTTTCATGGCACCAGCACTGTGACAGCAAGAGCAAATGTGAGCCCAATATAGGGCGTTCTCGAGTTGGCTCAGATCAGGCCAACAATGAAGGCAGCACGCTTCCATCCGATCAGCGTGGCGCCGCCGAAGGGGCGCTCCATCAGCAGGTTCTGGAGTTCCAGTGCTTCTTGTGGTGCGATCAGCTTGGACAGGCGCTGTATGTCGTAGGTGTTGAACATGCCGCGATAAAGACCATCCAGTTTTATGATCGGCAGCCCCAAGTGCAATAGAATCGCCGCATTCTGATGGATCTGGCTCCCGCTCATGAAGACCTGAACAAGGTTCGACTTGATTGTGTCGTCCAGTAACGATTCATGCAGCACTGCCTCGTCGTTCAACAGGTGCCGCAGGATCGTCTTGATGCCTTCAGCGTCCTGCACCGCATAAAGCGCGTTGAGCTCCTTAATGGAGGCTTCAACGCGGATGTCCTGGCCAACCGTAGCCAGGTCTTCGTCATAGGGTGACAGAAAGAAGTTCTTCTTCAGAAAGGTCACGATGCCCGTTGCATTCACCCGCTCCCAATGCAGCAGATTGGACGTGCGGGCATTGCGGATCGAGATGTTCATCAGCTCCGGGTCTTCGTTCAGGCGGCGCATGTAGTGGGCCGAACTATAGAGCGAGCGGAACTGCGATGGCGCGGAAACACAGCGCTTGAGAGTCTTCGACAACTGCATCTCGCCCCGCTTGATCACCTTTGGGCGGACATCGGAAAGACGATAGCTGTGCCAGTAGTTCTGAAAGGCTTTCTTCTGCAGGACCGGTTGCCCCATGGCAATGCAGAAGGAGCCGAGATGAAACTCGATCTCGTAGTTTTCAGTCGCCCCAAGTGCCTCAATCTCGGAGTTCATCATCTCCGATAGAAACGTGCCCATCCGCTCTTCGGAAAAGTAGACGCTGTCATTTACCATCAAAAGGCGGGGGCATTTTTGGTGCCACCCCCTGTTAAAGACGTGCAGGAAACCTGTCTTGTAGCTGCCGAAATCGCGGCCAAAGTTCGGCCTCTCGATATAGCAGTCGATCAGCCCTTCGACGCTACTGGGGTCGGCCAGCCGCAGGGTGTTCACGGCGACGATGTAGAGGCCTTCCTTTCGCGCGGCTTTGAAGAGGCGCTCCACATCAGGTCGCAGCTGGCCCTTCTGGTAAAGCGCCAGCAACATAATTCGCCGCCCGTCGTAATCGGCCTCACAGTGGACTTGCGGCGATTGTCCCAGGGTTTTCCAACGTTGCCGCAGCGACTGTGCGTTGACGATCAGCTTGGCGAGTGGGCGAAGGAGCACCGAGTTGATATAATCTAGCACTCGTTTGAACATCACTTTGCCCCCAATAAAGTCACGTAACCCCTAGTTTTTGGACCGTCGGCCGTTGGCAGGAGGCCCGGCCCGGACTTGCGCGTTGTGGCACTAGGAAGTCAAGCTCAGGGGCTTTTCGCCCGGCAGTTCTCCGCCTCAAACGATCTTGATGCCCGCCTGCTTGGCGTCCTTCACGAACTGGTCGAGGCCCTTGTCGGTGAGCACGTGGTTGGCCATGGCCTTGATCACGCCGGGAGGGGCGGTGGCGACGTCGGCGCCGATCAGGGCGGCGTCCTTCATGTGGTTGGCGGAGCGGATCGAGGCGGCGAGGATCTGGGTGGAGAAGGCGTAGTTGTCATAGATGGTGCGGATGTCGCCGATCAGGTCCATCCCGTCGAGGTTGAGGTCATCCAGCCGCCCGATGAAGGGGGAGATGAAGGTAGCCCCGGCCTTGGCGGCCAGCAGCGCCTGGTTGGCGGAGAAGCAGAGCGTGACGTTGACCATGGTGCCCGCGTCGGAGAGCGCCTTGCAGGTTTTCAGGCCCGCCCAGGTGAGCGGCACTTTCACGGCGATGTTTTCGGCGATGCCGGCGAGCTTCTTGCCCTCTTCGAGCATGGTCTCGGCATCGGTCGCCACCACCTCGGCGGAGACCGGCCCATCGACGAGGTCGCAGATTTCCTTGGTCACTTCGAGGATGTCGCGCCCCGACTTCAGGATCAGCGAGGGGTTGGTGGTGACCCCGTCGACCATGCCAAGGTCATTCAGCTCGGCGATGGCGTCGATCTCGGCGGTATCTACGAAGAATTTCATGGGCGGCCTCCTCGGGCGGACTTGCGATTGGGCCTCTCATACCGCAGGACAGGGGGCACTGAAACCCGGAACAGGTGGAAATGTGAGCGCTAACGGTGTTTTCGGCGAAGGTGAGCCGGTTGCGGTGCTGACGACGCAGCCGCTGGGCGGCACGCTGGATTATGCCGCCCCTGCGGGCGGTGTGGCGGCGGGCGCCTTCGTGGTGGTGCCGCTGGGGCCGCGCCGGGTGATGGGCGTGGTCTGGGGGC
>NZ_QTNQ01000097.1 GCF_018424695.1 Vannielia litorea | reverse complement strand
CCCCCGTTGTCCCCCCATGTGGCAATGGCTCCAAGACAACCAACCCGCGATCCAGATCATCGTCAGCCTCACCACCACCGTGGTGTGGATCGCCTATCTGCACATCTTCCTCGTCTCCTTCCGCCGCCAGACCCGCTCGGGCCTTCTCATCAACCGCGCGGGCCGCGACGGCCTCGCCGCGCGCTGCATCATCTCCAACCTCGGCTCCGAGCCCGCCTACCTGACGGACGTGCTCGCCGAGGTGGAGATCGGGGAGGACACCCTCACCACCAGCGTCGTCGACCGGCTGGAGATGTTTGAAGACAGCGACCAGTCCCAAACCGCGCAGGGCCCGATGGCCAGCGGCGCCTATATCGACATCGGCAGCTTTGAAGACATCTTCGAACGCGTCCACCAGCGCCACGGCAGCCGCGACATTGCCCGCAAAGCCGACCGGATCAAGCTGATCGCCGTCGCCGCCACCAGCCAGGCGCGCGATCTCGTCGCCGCCTATCGCAACTTCGACATTTCCGGCAGCGGCGAGCAGACCATGCTGCGCCCGGTCGAGGTCGAGGCGAAGCAGGTGCGCTCCTGGTTCCAGCGCCGCCGCCTCAAGCGCCTGCTCTCGGCCATCCAGCGCCGCGAACCGCTCAACGGCTCGGCCTCGTCTCAACTCTTCGCGCGCAGCGGCCCGCCGCGCCTGCGAGACAGCGCGCCATGAAAAAGCCCCCCACGCTCGCACGCAGGGGGCCATTTCGTTCACGTTGCCGGATCAGGCCGCTTTCAGCCCGGCCCGCCATTCGTCGACTTCACGCTCGGCTTCTTCCCGGGCGTAGCCGTATTTCTGCTGCACCAGGCCCACGAGCTGTTCACGCTCGCCCTTGGCCTCCTGCAATTCGTTGTCGGTCAGCTCACCCCACTTCTCGCGGGCCGCGCCTTGCCATTCTTTCCATTCGCCTTTGATAACATCCCAATTCATGTCAGGACCTCCTTTCGGGTTCTGGTTGCACAACGCGACCCCACCGACCGAAGTTCCTTTAAACAAAGACGTAGGCACCCCGCCGCCGCACGGCAGAACGGCGGGGAAATCGCCCCGCCGTCTGCCCGTAGGGTGGGTAATCTGCCCACCGTCCGAAACGCGTCAGCACTCCACGCCGGGCTGGCTGCACAGCCCGCCATCGGTGCGCCCGTCGTCGTAAAAGCCGCTCTCTTCCTTCTCGCGCTTCTTCGCTTCGGCCTTCGCTTCCTTCCGGGCCGCGCCCTTGGTGCGATACTTGCCCACGGTCTCAACGCAGTCGGCCACCAGCTTGCAGTCGCTGCTCTTGATCCCGCCGTACCAGCCCCCGTCGCCCGACTGCCAGACCTCCCAGCTGTAGGTCGCGGCCATCATCGGCGTGGCGGTGAGGGAGAGTACGGTGGCGGCGGTCATCATCAGTTTGGTCATCTTCAATTCCTTTCGATCTGTCGTTTGGCAAAGCCCGTAATTCCGGGCCTGTTCAACAGATCGGGGCTGCCACGGCGCAGAACAACCACCAGTTGATGACAATGCCCGTCATGAAAGGAAAATCCGCCGCAAATCTCTATTTCTGCAGCGTTTTCAGATACTCCACGAGGTCCGCCACCGGGCGCGACGTCATGATCGGCTGGCCCGTCTCCGCCTTCAGCGGCGTGTCGTCCCCGTCGAAGAGCTCTCCGTAAACCGGCATCGGCGAGCCGTGCGACACCAGCGGGTCGCGCCCGTCGATCCGCTTCACCACCCGCGCCATGGGGAAGGTGCCGGAGTTGTTCAGCGCCAGTTCCGTCAGGTCCACCGGTTGCAGCACCAGCGCGGGCGCCATTGGCCCCTGCCCGTCGGCATCCAGCCCGTGGCAGGTGGCACAGTGCCGCTCATAGAGCAGCCGGCCCTCGTGCACATCCTGTGCCTGTGCTGCGCCCGCAACCAGCGCCGCCGCTGCGATCATCATCAATTTCATTGCCAATCCTCCGGTTGTCTGCCCCGCGCCAAGTTTGCGCCTGCCGCAGGGCGCGCGCCATGATCCCTGTCAACCCGGGCCGCGCGGGGCGTTCATTTTTACCGGATGGTCAAATATGCGTATGCATTGGTTGTGCATCACTTGTGCATGGGTTGTGGCCCTCTGCTTCGCAAGGTTAACGCCTCTCTTGCCGCGCCCGCCGCACCCGCTAAACTCCGCCAGATGCGCCTGTTTCTCGTTCTCTGTTTCGCCCTGCTCGCCACCTCCTGCGGCCGTCCGCTGACCGAGGCGGAGAAGGGTTTTTTGCAGGAAATTCATGGCGATGGCATCGACACCTCCCGCGTCCGCATCACCACCTGGGGCTCTGTGGGGGCGATCGAGCGCACCTACCTCACTCGCCCCCGCACCACCTGCCGCGAGTTGATCCTGCCTCCGATGAAGCAAAAGAGCTTCAAATCCCGCACCGCCGGGCTGGTGCTGTTCAACAAGATTTATCTCAATCCTGACTGGTACTTGGAAGATTACCTCGACGGCTGGCCGGAGGAGTTGAACCTCGCAGCGGCAATGTTCGTCGCCCATGAGATCACCCATATCTGGCAATGGCAGAACCGCAAGATCACCGGCTATCACCCGCTCAAGGCCGCCGCCGAGCACAAGGGCAATACCGATCCCTATCTGTTTGATCCTGCAAGCAATCCCCGCTTTCTCGACTACCCCTATGAGCAGCAGGCCAGCCTGGTGGAAGAGTTCGTCTGCTGCCGCGCGCTCGATCCCGAAGGCCCCCGAACAGCGCGCCTGCGCAGCCTGCTCTCACAGGTCATGAACCCCACCCCGCTGGAGCTGTCGCGCCCCGTGGGCAAGGTGCGCCTGCCCTGGGAAGAGGCTGAAATCGAAGGGATATGCTCCTGAGGACGGCGCAGTAAACGGATCTTTCATCTTTTGCGCCATGCTGGCCCCGTTGCCCGCGTCGCGCGCCCGGCCAATAGCGTTTCGTCTCTTACCTGGGACGTCGCGCATCGCCAATTGCGTTTGAGCCGAAGGCGAAAGGCAGCGATTGGCGATTCAGGTATGAGGCGAAATGCTTTAGCTTCGCCGCACAACACAGGAGATGCGCCGATGGGCTACACCACTTCCGCCGCCATCATGCTCGCTGCGGGCATCGGCATTCCGGTCCTCGCAGCACTGAACGCTGGCCTGGGGCGGCACGTCGGCTCTCCCGCCTCCGCCGCCGTGGTGCTCTTCATCGTCGCCTTCGCGGCAGCCCTCGTCACCGCGTTGCTCACCGGGCCAGCGCCGCTCGCGCGCTTTGCCACAGCCCCGCGCGAGACGTTCCTCGCCGGGCTTCTGGTGGCCTTCTACGTGCTGTCGATCACCTGGGTCGCACCGCATTTCGGCGTCGGCAACGCGGTGATCTTCGTGCTGCTGGGGCAGATGATCTCTTTCGCCGTGATCGACCATTTCGGCCTCTTCGGCGCGGTGCAGCACAGCCTCAGCCTCACCCGCGCGGGCGGCATCGGGCTGATGGCCTTGGGGGTCGTGCTTACGTTGAAGGGCTAGGCTCCACACCCACCACGGCATCCTCGGGCAGCTCCGTCACACCGCGCAGAAAGGTCTCCTGCCCGGCCATGCGCACCAACAGGCCGCCCTCGGTTTCCTCCACCTCGGGGGTCGCCTCCGAAGCGCCCGGCGCTTCGACCATGAGCACGTCTTCCTCCGGGTCGAAGTCGTCGATCTCCTCGCGGCCATCCTCGGCCAGGGCCTCTTCGGCCTCATCTTCCGAGGGGGCCTCTTCGGGCTCCGGCTCCACCTCATCCATGACTGATGGCTTCACCGCAGAGGCGGTTTCGACCTCCTCCGGTGCATCCTCGCCCTCCACCGTTGCCGTCTCACCGGGCGCATCCGGCGTGGCATCCCGCGCCGCCTGGTCCGTCGTCACTTCAGGCGAGGGCGTCTCTTCGGCTTCCTCCTCGGAAGCCTCCAGCATGGCCGAAAGACCGTCGTCAACGGCCTCTTCGGCCCCCGACCCGTCAATGTCCGGCGCGCCGGAAGTTGCCTGGCTCACCCCCTGGTCTTCGTCCTCTTCGCGCCCCAGCGCGTCGCCAATGAAGCCAATCAGGAGCATGAGCGGCATCGAGAGAACGATGGCCCAATCCATAGGGGCACATTAACCAACTCACGCGGCGATAGTGATGCTTTGCCCGATATTTGCCGGAAACAGCGGGTTTCCGCGCTGGAAACAGACGCAGCCCCGCCTAGGCCAGCCGCCCCTCTTCCAACCGCACCGTCCGGTCCATCCGGGCGGCCAGCTCAAGGTTGTGGGTGGCGATCAGCGCGGCCAGCCCGGTCTCGCGCACCAGCTGCATCAGGGCGTTGAACACGGTGTCCGAAGTGCCCGGGTCGAGGTTGCCGGTCGGCTCGTCGGCCAGCAACAGCGCCGGGCCGTTGGCCAGCGCCCGGCAGAAGGCCACCCGCTGCTGCTCGCCGCCCGAAAGCTCCGCCGGGCGGTGGCTGGCGCGGGAATCGAGCCCCACGGTCGCCAGCAGCTCCAGCGCGCGGGCCTCGGCCGCCTCACGCTCCACCGCATTGGCAAGCTGCGGCAGTACGATGTTTTCCAGCGCGGTGAACTCCGGCAGCAGATGGTGAAACTGGTAGACAAAGCCCACCTGCGCCCGTCGCGCCTCGGTGCGCCGCCCGTCGCCGAGGCTGGCCATGTCCTGCCCGAGCAGCCGAACGGTGCCGTCCGTGGGCGTATCCAGCAGCCCGGCGATGTGAAGCAGGGTGGATTTGCCCGAGCCGGAGGGCGCCACCAGCGCCACCACCTCGCCCGCGCGCACCTCCAGGTCGGCCCCGCGCAGCACATTGATCTCGTTCGGCTTTCCGGCGTTATAGGTCTTCTCGATCCCCGCCAACCCCAGAACTTCACTCATAGCGCAGCGCCTCCACCGGATCGAGCCGCGCCGCGCGGCGGGCGGGGATGATCGTCGCGCCCCAGGAGAGCGCCAGCGCGAGGCCCACGGCAAAGAGCACGTCCCCCGCCTGAAGCTCGCTCGGCACCCTGTAGATCCCCCGGATCGACGCATCCCAGACCTCAGAGCCGGAGAGCCAGTTGATGAAGCTGACGATGTTGTTCACGTTCACCGCGAAGAGACAGCCCAGCACCGTGCCCAGCGCCGTGGCCACCGTGCCCACCAGCGCCCCGCAGAGGAAGAAGATGCGCAGGATCGCGCCCCGCGTCAGCCCCATGGTCCGCAGGATGCCGATGTCGCGGCCCTTGTTCTTCACCAGCATGATGAGGCCCGAAATGATGTTGAGCGCGGCGATGAGCACGAGGATCGACATGATGATGATCATCATGATGTCTTCGATCACCAGCGCCCGCAGGAAGTTGCCCCAGGCATCCTTCCAGCTCCACAAGAACACACCCTCCCCGGCGGCCTGAAGCAGCGGCATATCCCACTCCGCGATAGCCTCCGGGTCGTCCACCATCACCTCGATCTCGCTCGCAGCGCCATCGAAGTTGAAGAAGCTCTGCGCCTCCGCGAAGGGCAGGTAAACGCGGGTGCGGTCAATGTCCCAGCGCCCGGCCTGAAAGATATAGACAACCTCATAGGCATTCACCCGCGGGGTCACACCCATGGGCGAGCGGGTGCCGTTGGGGTTGATGATGCGGATGCGGTCGCCCACCACCGCGCCCAGCTCCTGCGCCACGCCCCAGCCGATGGCAATGCCCTCCTCGAAGCGGGCAATGTCACCCTCTTTCTGCTCCGGGTCCACGATGCGCGGCAGGCTCATCAGGTCTTCCGCGCGGATGCCGTACACCTCGACACCCGCGTTGGCCGCCCGCAGGTTGGCCAGCACCTGGCCCTTCACAAGCGGGGCGACAGAGGTAACGCCAGGCACTCGCTCCAGCCGCTCGGCCATCGCGTCGTACTCGGTGATCTGCCGGCTGGTGGCACCGTTCTCGTCCACGTACACCTGCGCCCGCACCGCCGTATGGGCATTGGCCCCGATGATCGTATCCACGAAATCCGTGCGGAAGCCCGAGCGCACCGCCATCACCACGATCAGCGCGAAGACCGAAAGGGTGATCCCTCCCAGCGCGATCCAGCTCAGAATGCTCACGCCCCCGTCAGACCGCTGCGAGCGCAGGTAGCGCCATGCGATCATCCACTCGTATTTCGAGAACGGGGCCGTCCTGCCTGCTTTATTGGCCACGCATCGGCCTCCTGCTCGGTTTGCGGCGCAAATTGCGCATGGGGCGGGGTGGGGTCAAGCGTTAACAGCCGTCGCGCACGGGAGCTTGAGCCCAGGCGGCAAAGGCCTCTTGTCGCAGGTCCACGCAGCCCGCCTTCTGCGCCTCGGTCTCCGGGATCACCGGATCGGTGAACTCCGGATTCTGGCTGGTGTTGACCTGGTGGTATCTTTGCGCCAACGCGCACACCGCGCGAGCCAGAACCGACCAGAGGTCTTCCTGTGGCCGCGCCAGCACCGCCAGCCGCGCCTCCCAGCGCGGGGTGTGGGCAAGTTTCGCCTGAAAGCCCAGCCATTGGTGCAGATAGCGCGCCACCGCCGCATCCTCGCCCTCTGGCTGGTTGGCCTCGACCCAGCGCAGCAGCCAGCCCTTCAGGCGGCCCATGTCGCCATCGCAGGGCCGGGTGGCGGGCGTGGTGGCCCATGTCTCGAAGCAGTCCACCAGCGGCGTGCTGTTCCGCAGCATCGGCAGGGCAGGAAAGCCGGGCTCCGGCCCGTCGGGGATCACCGGCGCGCCGAGCACAGGGCTGAACTTGTCGGCCACCTCGCGCCGCCGCCGCGCCAGCCTCTGCGACACCCCCGCAAGCGCCGCGTAGCGGTCCGTCACCGGGCCGGTCAGCGGCAGCATCAGCCGGGTCCAGTCCGTCTGCATACCCTGCCCGCCCAGCGCCGCCATGAATTTCGCCAACTCGGTGATCGCCGCCCTGCGCCGCCGGTCTTCGCCCGCCCAGCCCTCCAGCCACAGCTTCAGCGCCGCCAGCGTGCCGTCGCCCGGACGATCGAGCTTGCCCTGGGCGAAGCCCTCGATCAGCTCTGCCAGCGCGTGCTCCGGCGACGGGGCAAAGGGATCTGCCCCGGGCGGCATCGGGTTGGGTTTCCGCTCCGCCCTCGGCCGCGCCGCCGGCCCATGCTTGCCCTTCTCCACCAGCCGCGCGCGCGCCGCCTTGCCCTCTTCGAAGTCATCGAAGAGCTCGAAGAACAGCGCCACCGCCGCCCGGTCACCGCCCGCGGCCTCCTCAAGGATCACCGGCCACGGCTTCAGCCCTGCGTCGGGAAACTTCTCCCGCACGAACCGTTCGAAGTGATTGAAAAACGCCGCGTCCTCGCCGCGTGGACCGCCATGCAGCCGCTGGCTGTTCCACCCGTCGAGCCAGGCCCGCAGCGCCACCAGCCCGCCCTCGCGTTCCATTCGGCCCTTCAGCAGGGCCAGATGCTCGGCGAGCCCGGCGGGCGGGATCACGGCGCGCGCCTCAGAGGTGGCCCTCGTAAAGCGCCGCCAGCTTCTGCACGGTGGCCTCGGGCGAAAGCTCCTCGCTCTCCCCGGTGCGGCGCGACGTCAGCTCCACCACGCCGTTCTTCAGCCCGCGCGGCCCCACGGTAATCCGCCATGGCAGGCCGATGAGGTCCATCGTGGCAAACTTGCCACCCGCGCGCTCGTCGGTGTCATCCAGCAACGGATCGAGCCCCAGAGTCCTCAGCGTGCCGTAGAGCGCCTCGCTGGTCGCATCACAGGCCTCGTCGCCCACCCGCATGTTCACGATGCCCACGTGGAAGGGCGTCACCCCCTCGGGCCAGATGATGCCCTTGTCGTCATGGCTGGCCTCGATGATCGCCCCCGCGAGGCGGCTCACACCAATACCATGCGAGCCCATGTGCACCGGCGTGGGCTTGCCGTCCGGCCCCTGCACCGTGGCCCCCATCGGCTCGGAATACTTCGTCCCGAAGTAGAAGATCTGCCCCACCTCGATGCCCCGCGCCTCGCGGCGGCGCTCTTCGGGCACGCGCTCTTCGAAGATGGCGGCATCGTGGGTATCGTCGGTGCGGGCGTAAAGCGCGGTGAACTCGTCGAGCACGCCTTCGCATTGCGCCACGTCGTCATAGTCGATCTCGCGGTCGCCGAGGCGAATGTCGGTCACCTTGCTGTCATAGAACACGCCGCTCTCGCCGGTATCGGCCAGCACGAGGAATTCATGGGTATAGTCCCCGCCGATGGGCCCGCCCTCGGCCTTCATCGGGATCGCCTGGAGGCCCATCCGCTCATAGGTGCGCAGGTAGCTCACCAGATGGCGGTTGTAGGCGTGCTTGGCGTCGGCCTCGGTGAGGTCGAAGTTGTAGCCGTCCTTCATGTAAAACTCGCGGCCCCGCATGACGCCAAAGCGCGGGCGCAGCTCGTCACGGAACTTCCACTGGATGTGGTAGAGCGTCAGCGGCAGGCTCTTGTAGCTGCTCACATGGGCGCGGAAGATGTCGGTGATCATCTCTTCGTTGGTCGGGCCAAACAGCATGTCCCGGTCGTGCCGGTCGCGGATGCGCAGCATCTCGGCGCCGTAATCGTCGTAGCGCCCGCTCTCCTGCCACAGGTCGGCAGGCTGGATCGTGGGCATCAGCATCGGGATATGCCCCGCGCGCTGCTGCTCCTCATGCACGATCTGCTCGATCCGCTTGAGCACCTTGAAGCCCAGCGGCAGCCATGAGTAGATCCCGGCGGCCTGTTGGCGGATCATCCCCGCGCGCAGCATGTAGCGGTGCGAGGCGATCTGCGCGTCGGCAGGGGTTTCCTTGAGAACGGGCAGGAAGTAGCGGCTCAGGCGCATGGTGGTCCTCTGGGGCGTTTGCGTTGCCCCGAGGCTCTAGCCCATCGCGGACGGGCTCACAAGATTCTGGCTTTGCGCTTGGCAGCCGGGGCGGGCTTTTCGGCCTCATCCGTCTTGCGTTCGGCCTTGTCCGCGTCGTCAGACCTTGGCGGCGAGGGCGCGTGTTTGTCGGGCGGGACGCTCAGGGAAGGAAGCTTGATGTAGCGGGTCATATCGGCATTGGATCAGGGAGCATTTGAAGCAAGCCTCTGCCCTCAACCCCTGGCGCGCAATCACGGCGCAGGGTGAATCACGGCTTATTCACAGGCTTCTCCCGGAGGGGGCCTGCGCGCGCAAAAAGTTGGCGCGCGTTAAGCCGATGGAAAGGCTTGGATCATAGAGCGGACGCATCGAAATCACTGGTGTGGCTGTGCCTGCAAACCTGCTTCCTCTGCTTGCCCTTCTGGGCACCCTTGCGGTCACCCCGCTTGCCGCTGTCCTTTCCGCGCCGGTTGGCGAAGGGCCGGTGCTGCTGATCGTGCCCCCATGGGCCGATGCAGATGCGTTGCTCGCAGCCTCCGGCGGGCACGCCGTCGGGCCCACCCGCGCGCCCTTCGCACTGCTTGCCACTTATCCCTCACCCGCAGCCGCCCGCGCGGCCTCCGGTTACGGCGCGTGGGCCGTGCTGGGAGGCGAGGCGCTTGCTGCCATATGTGGAGCCTCCAATGTCTGAGTCCGCCCCCCTGCTGCTCACCGCCGACCAAACCGTCGAGAAGGGCGATGATCAGCCGGTCGAGGCGGCCCGCGCGAAGGCTGTCTACCTCCTGTCTCGGATCACGCCCCTAGTATGGCTGCTCGCCATCGCAGCCGAAGCCCTGATGGGCGGGAACATCATGGTCATGGGCATCGCCGGCGGGGCCTTCACCCTGCTGGGGCTCGCCGCCCCGCGTTTCGCCCCCCGCATGGCCCGGATACTCGTTGCCCAATCCCTTACGGGTCTGGCGATCTCGCTCAACGCGGCCCTCGCCGGCCACCCTATGCAGATCGACAGTCACATGGCCTATTTCGCGGTGCTCGCCATGCTGGTGGCCATGGCCGATATCGTGCCCCTGCTCGTGGCCGCGGGCACGATCGCGCTGCATCACCTGGTGCTCACCTTCGCCCTGCCAACGCTCGTCTACCCGTCGAACGATCTTGTGTTCAACATCGGGCGCACTGTGTTCCACGCCGTGATCGTCGTGGCGGAAACCGGCGTGCTCGTCATGGCCATCCACCAGCGCCTTGCACTGTCCCGCGAAGCGGCCGACAAGGCTCAGGAAAGCCGTATGGCAACAGCCCGCGCAGAAGAAAACAGCCAACGTGCCACCGAAGAAGCCGCGCGCGCAACCGACGCGCTCAGCCGTGCCGAAGTGCAATCGAAGGAAGCTGCCGAGGCACGCGCGCAGGCCGAGCACGCCCTTGCCGAGGTGGAGCGGCGCTCCGCCAGGGCGGCCGAGGCCGAGGCCCGCGAAACCCAGGCTGCCGCCGCGCGCAACGAGGCGCTCGCCAATCTGCTTGAAGTCTTCCGACAGAAACTTGCCAACCTCGCGGAAGGCGATCTGTCCGTGCGCGTCACGGAAGACCTGGGCGAGGACTTTGCAGACCTCGCAGAGCATTTCAACGGCGCGGGTGAACGCCTCTGCTCCACGATGAACGCGGTGATCCTGCAAGCCGCCTCGATCAACGAGCAATCGCGCGAGTTGTCATCCTCGGCCACCGATCTTTCGACCCGCACCGAGAAACAGGCTGCAACGCTGGCTCAGATCGCGGCCACGCTGAAGGAACTTACGCGCACGATCGAACTTGTGGCCACCGAATCGCGGGATGCGCGCAAGCAGGCCGAGAGCACGTCAACCGAAGCCTCCGAGGGCACAGGCATCATGGCCGAGGCGGTCGATGCGATGAACCGGATCGAGGACAGCTCCCGCGAGATCCACAAAATTACTTCGGTGATCGACGATATCGCCTTCCAGACCAACCTGCTGGCTCTGAACGCCGGCGTAGAGGCCGCCCGCGCAGGCGAGGCGGGCCGTGGCTTCGCCGTGGTCGCCTCCGAGGTTCGGGCCCTTGCCCAGCGCAGCTCGGACGCTGCGCGCGAGATCAACGGCCTGATCTCCAACTCCGTCGGCGAAATTGCCAACGGCGCCAGCCTCGTGAAGAACACCGGAACCGCGCTGGAAGGCATCCAGTCTTCCGTCACCGGCATCGTCGACCGGCTCCGCTCCATCGCCGACGCCACCTCCGACCAGTCGCGGGGCCTCACCGAGGTCAATGAGGCCGTTTCGGATCTTGAGCGCGTCACCCAGCAGAATGCCGGTATGTTCGAGGAAACAACCGCCGCCAACGCCATGCTCGCCGGCAGCGCCGATGAGCTCAATGCGCTGATGAAGAGCTTTTCGCTCTCCGACCGGCCCGTGAGCACCGCCGAGCCGGTGCCCGTGATGCCGCCGTTGCGCGCCGCCTCCTGAACGCGGCGCCCGGCCGCCGTGCCAACCGGCCCCGGCGCGTCGAGTGGCCCCGACACGGGCTCACCGATCGCAGGACCATTCGCACCCTTGCGCCTCGCCCGCCCAAAGGCATTATGGGCCGGAAACGAGCGCAGGGGCAGGAATGGCACTTCCCGTCGGTACACAGGCCAAATACTGGACGCTCGCCGCCGTGGCGTTCTTCGGCGTGCTCTACGTGCTGGGCGACGTCATCCTGCCGTTCATTCTGGGCGGCGCGGTGGCCTATTGCCTCGATCCGGTGGCCGACCGGCTCGAAAAGCTCGGCCTCCACCGCATCGCAGCTGTGATCCTCATCTCCTTCGTCGCCCTCCTCATTTTCGTCCTGGGCGCCCTGCTGATCATGCCAACGCTGGTCGAGCAATCCGTGGCGCTGTTCAAGGCCGCCCCGCAGATCTTTTCCGACCTGCGAAACTTCCTCACCACCCGCTTCCCCGACCTGATGGATGGCGAAAGCACCATTTCCAAGTCGCTCGCGAGCCTCGGTGAAACCATTCAATCGAAGGGCGGCGAGTTCGTCAGTTCGCTGGTTGCCTCCGTCTCGGGCATCGTCAACGTTCTGGTGCTGCTCGTCCTCGTGCCCATCGTCGCCTTCTACCTCCTGCTCGACTGGGACAGGATGGTGGCGCGCATCGATGATCTGCTGCCCCGCGATCACGCCCCGACCATCCGCCACCTCGCCAGCGAGATCGACAAGACCCTCGCCGCCTTCATCCGCGGTCAGGGCACCGTCTGCCTCGTGCTGGGCATCTTCTACGCCGTGGCGCTGATGTCGGTGGGCCTAAACTTCGGCCTCGTCGTCGGGGCCGTGGCCGGGGCGCTCACCTTCATTCCCTACGTCGGTGCGCTCGTGGGCGGGGCGCTGGCCATCGGGCTGGCCTTCTTCCAGTTCTGGGGCGAGTGGTGGTGGATCGGCGCCGTGGCGGTGATCTTCTTCGTCGGCCAGTTCCTCGAAGGCAACGTGCTCACCCCCAATCTCGTCGGGCAATCCGTGGGCCTCCACCCGGTCTGGCTGATCTTCGCCCTCTCGGCCTTCGGCGCGCTCTTCGGCTTTACAGGCATGCTCGTCGCGGTGCCCGTGGCGGCCTCTCTCGGCGTCATCGCGCGCTGGGCCATCGGGCAATACAAACAGGGCAGGCTCTATCGCGGCCTTTATGACCAGGAGGCAGTGGCCGAGGTCACAGACCCACCCGAAAGTTCTGCCGAAATCGCCCAATCGCGGTTGAAAGACTAGCCCAATGCCCCGCCAGATTCCCATTGATCTCCCGGTGATCGAGGCCACCGGGCGCGATGCTTTCTTCGTCTCGCCCGCCAATGCAGCCGCCGTGGCGCAGATCGACGACAGCGCGATGTGGCCCGATGGCCGCCTGCTCCTCACCGGGCCGGAAGGCGCGGGCAAGAGCCACCTCGCCGCGATCTGGGCGGCCGACACCGGCGCCACGCGACTTGAGGCGCAGGC
>NZ_QTNQ01000096.1 GCF_018424695.1 Vannielia litorea | reverse complement strand
GCCCCCACACCCCCGGAGATATTTACAGCAAGAAAATGACCATGGTCATGTTATCTGGGCCAGAACGGAGCGCGCCGCCCGGAGGCCAGGAGGCTCCTCGCCCCGCCCGAGCCGCGACATGGTGAGTGCCATCGCTTCAAGCTGCGCACCCGGCGCCTCCATCACCGCCTTCAGGCCCTCGGCAATCTTGGCAGGCTTGCACTCGGCCCCGATGAACTCGGGGATCGTGCGGCTTTCGGCCACGAGGTTCACCAGCGTCACCGTATCGACCTTCAGCATCCGGCTGATGATCTGCCGGCTCAGCCAGCTCATATCATAGGCGATCACCATCGGCAGCGCCGCCGCTGCAAGCTCAAGGCTCACCGTCCCGGAGGCCGCAAGCGCCACATCGGCGGCAACGAAGGCCGCGCGCTTCTCGGCCTGTGCTTCTTTCGCGGGCTGCCCGCGCGGATCAAGCACCACGGGCGCACCGGGCCAGCGGGCGGTGAGATCCTTCACCAGCCCCGCCGTGCTGGCCACGCAGGGCACCACCACCCGCGTCTCTGGCCGGGCCGCTACCACAGGGCGCAGCGCCTCGCCGAAGATCGGCGCAAGGCGGCTCACTTCGCCCCGCCGTGAGCCCGGCAGCGCCATCACCATCGGCGCATCACCAATTCCATGCGCCGCCCGAAAGGCCGCACCGTCAGCCTCGTTTGCCACCGGCTCCGACACCACCGGATGCCCGACGAAATCGCAGCTCATCCCGGCGGCTTCCATGTAGGGCGGCTCGAAGGGGAAGAGCGCCAGCACATGGTCGATCACCTGCGCCATCTTCTCGGCCCGGCCCGCCCGCCAGGCCCAGACCGTGGGGGCCACGTAATGCACCGTTTTCACATCCGACTCGGCCTTCACCCGCCGCGCGACCCGAAGGCAAAAGTCGGGGCTGTCGATGGTCACCAGCACATCCGGCTGCCACGCCACCACCTCGGCGGCGCATTGCTTGATGCGGCGCATCAGGTGGCGGTACTTCGGCAGCACCTCGGCGATGCCCATGACGGAGAGTTCATCCATGGGAAAGAGGCTCTCCAGCCCCTCGCCTTCCATCCCGCTGCCGCCCACGCCACGAAACTCTACATCCGGCGCCAGTGCCTTCAGCCCGCCCATGAGCGCCGCCCCCAGCCTGTCGCCCGAGGGCTCGCCCGCGATCAGGAAGATCTTCATGGCGCTTCCCTAGCCCGCACCCAAAGAAACAGCCCGACCGCATCTGCCATCGCCACCACCGTTTCGAGATCGAGCACCATCACGCCGCCCGCTTCCACCACGATGCCGCGCAACTCCGCCTCGGCGGCCAGCATCACCGTCGCCGGGCCGATCACCGGCAGATCGGCTCGCCGGTCCTGCCCCGGTTTGGGTGCCTTGTAGAGCAAGCCGCCCTCCGGCATGGCCTTGTCCCGCTCCGGCAGGCGTGAGGGCTCCGACGCGGTCAGGAACTCCTTCACATCCGCAACCCATTCGGAAGCCCGCTCGAAGAGGGTGGCGCCCCTCAGCAGCTCCTGTTCTTCACGGCGCACCGCCTCCGGCACCCGCATCAGCGAGCGGATCATCCAGTCGGTCCCGCCCGCGGCTTCCAGCGCCAACACCTGACCGCCCGCCACCACGCAGGCCTGGCCCACATCCGCCGCGCCCATCGCGGCCACAACGGCCTCGCCGCGGGCCGCATCGGCGTGATCCCCGGGGCCAGGGGTGGCGCGTGTCGCCACGCCCGAGGCAGGCAGCAATCCCGGCGCGATCTCATGCGCGCCAACCACGCGCAGGCCGGCCTCCTCGAAGATCGCCATGATCTCGCGCAGGGTGCCATCATCACCCCGTTCCATCGCGCCCGCGAGCCGGACGATGAGGCCGTGGGTCGCCGCATCCACCCGCGCCCGCTCGATCGGGGGGCGACGCACCGCGCCCGCCAAGCACACTTCCTCGCAGCCCCCCTCGACCAGCGCGGCAACGAAGCTGCCCAGCTCTTCCAGCCTGAAGCGCGTTACCGCCCGGTCCCCAAGGTCGGGCTCGAAGCCCTCCAGCGCATAAACACGATAGTCCCGCCCCGCAGCATCCAGCGCGGCCACCAGCCGCGACGGCAACAGCCCCTGCCCGGCAATCAGCGCCAGCATGGGCCTACTCCGGGGTCAGGAAAGAGCGGTCGCTCTCCCCCGTGACGAAATCCACGATCCGGCGCACATAGTCGCTCTCGGTCTCCTCGCCGAGCCGCCGGGCGCGGTCCTGAAAGGCGCCCTCGCCCTGCGCCAGCATCTGGTAGGCGGCGCGCAGCGCGGTGATGTCGGAGCGGGCCACGCCCTTGCGCTTCAGCCCCACGAGGTTGAGCCCGTCGAGCTTGCCCCGGCTGGCCTCCACCAGCCCATAGGGGATCACATCGCGCGTCACCATGCTGACCGCCCCGATGATCGCGCCCTGCCCGATCCGGACCCACTGATGGATGCCCGACAACCCGCCGATGATCACATCATCCTCGATCACGCAATGCCCGGCGACCGCGGCGGAATTGACGATAATCACCCGGCTGCCAACCTGCGCATCATGCGCCACATGGGCGCCCGCCATGATCAGGCAGTCGTCGCCGATCCGGGTCACGCCGCCGCCGCCCTCGGTGCCGGTGTTGATCGTCACGTGCTCGCGAATGCGGTTGCGCGCACCGATGATCAGCTTCGTCTTTTCCCCCGAAAACTTCAGATCCTGCGGGATCTCGCCAATGACGGCGAAGGAAAACACCGTGCAGTCCGGCCCGATCTCGGTGTTGCCGGTAACGACCGCATGGCTCTTGATCAGCGAACCGTCGCCAATCTTCGCCTCCGGGCCGATATAGGCAAAGGGGCCAATATCGACCCCTGCCCCGATCACCGCGCCCTCGTCGACGCAGGCGGTGGGGTGAATGGTGGCGGTGGAGGCGACGCTCATTTGCCCTCCGCAGGCATATCCATCATCGCGGTAAACTCCGCCTCGGCGGCCATCTCGCCCTCCACCTTGGCCTCGCCCTTGAACTTCCACACCTTGCCGCCGGGTTTGCCGCGGGTCACGGTGACATGCAGCTCCAGCACATCGCCGGGCACCACCTTGCGGCGAAACTTCACGCCCTCCATGCCCATGAAATAAACCAGCATGCCCTTGTCCTGCAGGCCAAGTGAGGCCCCCACCATGACGGCAGCCGTCTGCGCCAGCGCCTCGATGATAGTGACGCCGGGCATGATCGGCGCGCCAGGGAAGTGGCCCTGAAAATGCGGCTCGTTGAAGGTCACATTCTTGATGCCGACCGCGCTTTCGCAAAAGGTCACGTCCCGCACCTTGTCGACCAGCAGGAAAGGGTAGCGGTGCGGAATGATCCGCTGGATCATCTCCAGATCGACGGTTTCAGGCGTGTCGCTCATTTCATTGTCCTTCTTCTTCTGCCGGGGCTGTCTCACTGCCTCCGTTGTCCGGGGTCTCGTCTGGCTCCTCGGGCGGCATGGCAATGGCACCGCCATCCCCCAGAAGCGAATCCACCCGCATCCGCACCAGGTCGGTCACGTCGATGTCCGACACCGCCAGCAGGATGGCACGCGAGTCCAGAATCACCGAGGCACCGCGCTCCTCCACGACGTCCCGCACCACCGGGCCAATCGCGGCATTGAATACCTGCTGATCGCGCTCCTGCCGGCGCTGCAACTGGCGGGTCTTTGCTTCCTGCTCGGCACGAATGGTCGTTACCTTCTCGTCAAAGGCATCGGCCAGTTCGCGGAAGGCGGCAGGCTCCATCTCGGCACGCTGCTCGGTCAGCCGGGCCTCTTCGGCTTCCAGCTCTTCCTGAATCCGGGTGTTCTCCGCAATCAGGTCGGCGCGGGCCGCGTTCAGCTCGCGCTGTAACCGCCGCCCAAAGAGCGTGGTCTGAAACAGCCGCTCCTGGTCGATCGTCAAAACCGGGCTCTGCGTTCGCGGGCCCGCCTGCTGCTGCGCCAGACCCGGCCCCAGGGCCAGCCCGAGGCACAACACGGCTGCCCCGGCCCGCCGCAGAACCGCATGCGCACGGCTATGTGCGGACCCGGACATTAGAAGTCGGTGCGGATCGAGATGTCGAAGTTGCGTTCCTTGTCGTAGTCCTGCTTCATGATCACTTCCGAGAAGTTGAAGCGCAGCGGGCCAATCGGCGTATCCCAGAACACGGAGAGCCCGACGGACGACCGCCAGTGCAGATCGTCATCCACAGGGTTGGCCCCGGTTGGGCCGCCGCCCACGTCATCCAGCCCCCAGACAGAGCCGATATCGTAGAAGACGCCGCCGCTGATGCCGTATTCTTCCGGCAGACCAAGCGGAAACTCCGCTTCGAGACGCGCAACGAAGAAGTAGTTGCCACCCAAGGCATCCTCGTTGGTCACGTTCAGGTCTCGCGGGCCAACTCCGTTGGCCTCGAAGCCCCGGATCTTGCCGTTGAGCGAGAAACGGTCCAGCACGGTCGAACCGCCGGAGGTGTAATGAAGCGCCCCGCCTTCCAGCTCGGCCCGCAGAGTCACCTCCTCGTTCCAGATCTTGGTCTGCGCGGTCATGGAGGCGACCGACCGGATGTACTGGTTTTCACCGTCCAGCCCGCCAAAGTCCTGCCCGAAGGTGAAGCGCACGGCGGCGTTGGGGTTCAGCCCCACGATCCGGCTGTCGTAGATGTAGGTATAGCCAAGGCTCGCATCCCAGCGCTGCCCTTCCTCCTGCCGCAGGATGAAGGAAGAGCCGGTGTCGCCCGCAGGCCCGGGGTTGCCCTCCGGATCGCCCAGGTCGATCCCGCTGAGTTCGCGATAGGCCAGCGTGCCGCGCAGCTGCAGCCGGCTGCGATCGGTCAGAGGAAACTCGAACAGCGGGCGGATCAGGCCGGTGGCGGTGTCATAGCGCGAGAACTCCGACTCCGAGGCCCGGTAGTTTGCATCGAGGCCAAAGGTCACCTCGCGCCCAAGGAAGGCCGGCTCCCGGAAGGAGAAGCTGAGGCCGTTCGCCGCGCTCGTCGTGTCGAAGCTGAAGCTCAGCGCCTGGCCGCGACCAAGGAAGTTGCGCTCCGAAAAGCTGACGTTGAAGCCAAGGCCATCGTCAGACCCGTAAGAGGCGCCAAAGCCGAGCGAGCCCGTCGGCGCTTCCACCAGGTCCACGTCAACAACCACCTGGTCGGGCGCAGAGCCTTCGCGCGCATTCACGTCCGCCGTCTCGAAAAACCCGAGCGCCCGGATGCGCTCGGCCGCCTCACGAATTTCGCGCGGGTTGAAGGGGTCGCCCTCAACCACGCGGAACTGGCGGCGCACCACGCGATCCAGCGTGCTGGCGTTGCCCTCGATGTCGATCCGCTCGACAAAGATGCGCGGCCCCTTGCTGATAGCAAAGTTGATGTCGAGCGTCTGGTTCCGCTCGTTGCGGCTGATCTGCGGCTCGACCCGCATGAAGTTGATGCCCTTGCGCGCAGCAAGTCGTTCCATCCGGCTGATGTTGGTTTCCACGATCTGCGGGTTGTAGACCCGGCCGCTGCGAATGCGCAGCGCATTGCGGAACTCGGCGGCATTCACCTCCGGCATGGAAGAGGTCACCGTGACCCGCCCGATCCGAAACTGCTGCCCCTCCTGCACGTTGAACGTCACGAGGAAGGCATCGCGGTTACGGGTAATCTCGGCGGTAGCGCTCTGCACCCGGAAGTCGATGTAGCCGCGGCTCAGGTAGAAGTCCCGCAGCACCTGCTTGTCAAAGTCGATCCGCTCCTCGATCAGCGTGTCGCGCTGAATGAGCTGGCGGAACAGGCCGGCCTGCTTGGTCTCCAACGCGCCGCGCAACCGGCGGTCGGAGAAGCGGCGGTTGCCGACAAAGCTGATGCGCTCATTCTCCACCGTTTGGCCCTCGGTCACCTCGAACACGAGGTCGACACGGTTGCCCTGGCGGCGGATGATTTTGGGGGTCACCGTTGCGGCCACACGGCCCTGCACCCGGTAAAGCTCGGTGATGGCGGCAGCATCGGATTCAACCTGGCTTGGCTGAAACACCCGACGCGACTGGCTGCGGATGACCCCGGCCATATCCTCGTCCTTCACCCGGCGGTTGCCCTCGAAGGCGATGCGGTTGATCGTCGGATGCTCGCGTACGTTGATCACCAGCGTGCCGCCGCGCGGCACCACTTCGACGCTCTCGAAAAGGCCGGAAGCAAGGATGTTCTGATACGCGTCGTTGAGCTGGGCGGCGCTCACCGGCTCGCCGCGGGCGATTCCGGCGTAGGAGACGATTGTCGCCGCATCCACCCGCTGGTTGCCGTTCACCTCGACCCGGCTGAAGCTGAAGCTCTGCGCCACAGCCTGCCCAGGCGCGGCGGCATAACCCACCGCGAATGCTGCAAAAATCAAGAATGCGAAACGCTGCACAAGCGCCTTGGCCGCGCCCAGCCCTCTTCCGGTCTCGCGTGCTCGAAACATGCCCACAGCCCCCAGTTATTACCGCCTTTTGTTATCCAACTTCACTAGCCGGTATTGGGGGTGGTGTCAAAGCGCCGAAAGGCACCCGGGGGTGCCTTTTCCTGCTTGCGTTTCGCAGCCTTGTCTCAGTGGAAGAGCGAACCGATCCAGGCGCCGCCGCCGAGGGCGGTGAGGATGGTGGCAACATAGAGCAGTCGGTCCGAGTTGAGACGGACGATGAAGCTCAGGCTGCGGTATCCTTCGGTCATGGTATGCATGGGCGCGTGCCTTGCGTTTCCGGGTTGTGTTCGGACACAGGTGTAGGTGGTGACTATGGCGCCATTTGGGCGTTGCGGCCATGGAATGCGGCAAATTTGAGGCAGGTTGCCCTGCCCCGCCCATCACACGAACCAGCTGCGGATTTTCCAGAAGATCCCGCCCTCGCAGAACAGGTCATTGCCGAGCGCGAAGACCATCAGCGTCAGGATCAGCGTCAGCCCGATCCCCATCAGCACGTTCAGCAGCTTCTCCGGCGGCGGCTTGCCCGTCACCGCCTCATAGGCGTGAAAAACGAGATGCCCACCATCGAGCACCGGGATGGGGAACAGGTTCAGCAGGCCCACGGCGGTCGAAAGCACCGCAACGAACCAGATAAAGCTCTGCCCACCCTGGCTCGCCATCTGCCCGGCAGTGGTGGCAATCTTCAGCGGCCCCGAGAGATTGCAGCTCGAAATCGCGCCCGAGATCATGTTGTAAAGGCCCGAGAGCGAGCTGGTCACGATGAACCACGTCTGCCGCACGCCATATTCCAGCGCCTCAAGCGGCCCCAGCCGCTCCGTCGCCGGCTCAAACGCCAGCCCGCCGTTGATCCCGATCAGAAAACGCGTCTCGAAGCCGCCATCGGCGGTCGGCAGATCGGTGCGGCGCGGCTTCATCGTGAAGTCCAGTGTTTCTCCCGCGCGCCAGACCTTGAGCTCAACCGGTTTGCCCTCGCCCTCGCGGATGATATCCTGCAACTCCTTGAAAGCGGTGATCGCCTGCCCGTCGATCCGGGTGATGACATCGCCTACCTCAAGCCCGGCGTCGATGGCCGCCGAATTCGGGGTGACCGTCGCGATCAGCGGCGGAAAGGGCGTTGTCCCCTCCACGATCATCTCCGCCCCACCCCGCTCGATGCGGTAGGCCACGGGCCGCGTCAGGTCCAACTCGGCAGTGGCGTCGTAAAGGCTGCCGATATCGGTGATCACTTTCCCGTCGATGGCAAGAATCGTATCGCCCGCCTCCAGCACCCGCACCTGTTGCGGCAGCGGCTGCAATTCCCCCACCTGCACCGGCTCCGCCGGAATGCCGCGAAAGGCCACGATCGCACTGAAAACAAGGAAACTGAGGATGAAGTTGAACACCGGCCCCGCCGCCACCGTGCAGGCCCGCGCCCAGAGCGGCGCCCCCGGCATGGTGCGGCGTTTCTCGGCCTCACTGAGCCCGGCCATCGCCTCGCCATCGACCCCGGCCGAGGCGGCATTGGCATCGCCCATGAACTTCACGTAACCGCCGAAGGGGAGCGCGGCCACCTGCCACTCGGTTCCGCGTTTGTCGGTCCGGGTGTAGAGCACCTTGCCAAAGCCGAGGCTGAACACCTCAGCATGGATTCCACACCAGCGCCCGACGATGTAATGGCCGTACTCATGCACCGCCACGATGATCGAAAGCGCCACGACGAAGGCCACGACATAGCCCGCCGTGCCTCCCAGAATCCCGAAAAACTCCATGCCTAGCCCGTTGCCTCGCTCACTTTTGCCATGGCCTCACGGGCCAGTTCTCGTGCCATCTGGTCTGCCTGCAGCACGTTATCAAGGGTCATCATGTCATTGTTAGGGCCGGTTTGCGAGGCCATGCGGTGCATGACCGCCTCCACCACCCGGGCCATGTCGGTAAAGCCGATGGCCCGCGCGATGAACCCGTCCAGCGCCGCCTCCTTGGCCGCGTTGAACACCGCGCCCATCAGCCCGCCCGCGCGCATCACCTCCCATGCGAGGCCGAGCGCCGGGTAGCGCGCCGGGTCGGGCGCGGCAAAGTCGAGCCGTCCAAGCGTTGCAAGGTCGAGCCGCGCCACCGGCAAGTCCGCGCGATCGGGCCAGTTCAGGGCATAGCCAATGGCATGTCGCATGTCGGGCGCGCCCATATGCGCCATCATTGCCCCATCGCGGAAGCCCACCAGCGCATGCACAATGCTCTGCGGGTGAATCAGCACTTCGATCTGCTCTGGCGCGATCCCGAAAAACTCATGCGCCTCAATCACTTCCAGCGCCTTGTTGAACATGCTGGCCGAATCGATGGTGATCCGCTGGCCCATGTCCCAGTTGGGGTGCGTCGCGGCCTCATCCGGCGTGGCGCGGGCGATCTTCTCCAGCGGCCAATCGCGGAACGCGCCCCCCGAGGCGGTGATCACCACGCGCTCCACAGCCCCCAGGTCTTCTCCCACCAGCGCTTGGAACAGGGCAGAATGCTCGCTGTCCACCGGCAGCACCTTGGCGCCCGCTTCGCGTGCGGTCGCCATCAGCAGAGGCCCGGCGCAGACAAGGCTCTCCTTGTTGGCCAGCGCCAGCGTCGCGCCCGCTCGCACCGCGGCAAGCGAGGGCTGCAAGCCCGCCGCGCCAACAATCCCGTTCAGCACAAGGTCGGCCGGTCGCGCCGCCGCCTGCGCCACGGCATCGGGCCCTGCCGCCACCTCTATGCCGGTGCCTTCAAGGCGGCCCGCAAGCTCTTCGTAACATTCCGGAAAACACGTAACCGCAAGCGCTGCGCCGCACTCCATAGCCTGCTCCGCAAGCCGCGCCACGTTGCGCCCGCCGGTCAGCGCCTCCACCGTGAAACCACCGCGCCCGATCAGGTCCACCGCGCTTTCCCCGATGGAGCCGGTCGAGCCCAGCAGGCTGACGCGCCTCAAATCCGCACCTCCGGCACGTCCACGATCAGCGCCACCAGCAGCATCAGCAGCGCCGCGCCCAGCAGCCCGTCAAACCGGTCGAAGAGCCCGCCGTGGCCAGGGATCAGCGCCGAGCTGTCCTTCACCCCCATCCGCCGTTTCAGCGCGCTCTCCGCGATGTCGCCCATCTGCGAGGCGAAAGCCAGCACGGCGGAAATCCAGATCAGGTCACGCCCCGCGTTGGTGAAGCTGAGGAACAGCGCACCAATCAGCGCGGCCCCCACCCAGCCGGCTGCCGTGCCGCTCCATGTTTTCTTGGGCGAAACCTTCGGCCAGAACTTCGGCCCCCCGATCATCCGCCCGGCGAAATAGCCTGCCACATCCGTGACCACGACCACGAACACCAGCCAGAACAACCATGTGCCGCCATATTCCTCGCGGAAGGTCACCAGCCCCCAACCCGCCGTCATGATGCCGAGCGAGAACAGGAAAAAGGTCAGCCGCTCGCGCGGCATCATCAGCGTGCCCGCAACGGGCGGCAGAAACAGCAGCAGCAGCGCCCAGCTGGCATCTTGCGCCAGCAGGCCCGAGAGCACCGAGGCCGTCACGGCAGCGAGAAGCATCGCACTGTCGCCCTCCCGCTTGATCATGCTGGCCAGTTCCCAGATCATCACGGCGGTCACGAAAACCGCCAGCATCTGAAACCAGATGCCCCCGGCCCTGATGCCCGCAACGCCGACCACCACCATCACCGCGCCCGCAATCACCCGTGGCGCCAGGTCATCCCACTTGCCGCTCACGCCTTCACCGCTCCAAACCGCCTGTCTCGCGCCGCAAATCCATCGATGATATCGGCGAAGCACTCCGACGAGAAATCCGGCCAGAGCGTGTCGATGAACTCATACTCGGCATAGGCCGATTGCCAGAGCAGGAAGTTGGAAATCCGCGCCTCGCCACTGGTGCGGATTACGAGGTCCGGGTCGGGCAGCATGCAGGTGTCGAGGAAGCGGCCCAGCGTCTCCGCGTCCACATCCTCGGGATTCAGCCGCCCCGCAGCCACTTCCACGGCCATGCGCTGGGTGGCGCGGGTCACTTCATCGCGGCCGCCGTAGTTGAGGGCAATGGTCAGATGCACCTTGCTGTTGCCCGAGGTCAGCGCCTCCAGCTCATCCATCAGCTCCACCAGCTTGGCATCCAGCTTCACCCGGTCGCCGATGAAGCGCACCCGCACGCCTTTTGCCAGCAGCCGCTGCGCCTCCTTGGTGATGTAACGGCGAAACAGCAACATCAGCCCGGCCACCTCGGCCTGGGTGCGTTTCCAGTTCTCGGTGCTGAAGGCAAAGATCGTCAGGTATTCCACGCCCAGATCGGGGCAGGCCTCCACGATCTCGCGCACTCGCTTGGCCCCGGCCTGATGGCCGAACAGGCGCGGGCGCCCCCGGCGCGTGGCCCAACGGCCGTTCCCATCCATGATGATGGCCACGTGTCGCGGTGCCGCGCCTTCGCTCGCCTGTTTCGCCATTCTGCCGGCCTCCTTGCCGGTGCGCCCTTCGAAGGCCCCGGCACTGCCGTCTTTAACGCGGGCCGCGGCCCATTGCCAGTTGCTCGCCGAAACACCGCATGATTGTGCCGAAACGACGGGTCGCACCCAGACCTACGCGTTGCACCTTGCCATAGGGTTACCAAGGGCAAAGGCTGCGCGCAGGCTCAAACCTGCATGATCTCGCCCTGCTTGGCCTCCAGCGCCGCATCAATCGCCTTGATGTGCTTGTCGGTCATCTCCTGCACCTCCGATTCCCAGAACTTCTGGTCATCCTCGGCCAGCTTCTCGGCCTTCTTGATCTGCTGCATGCCGTCCTGGCGCACGTTGCGCACGCTGACGCGGGCGTTCTCGGCATATTGCGCGGCAACTTTCGTGAGCTCGCGGCGGCGCTCCTCGTTCAATTCCGGGATCGGCAGCATGATGATCGTGCCGTTCATCTGCGGGTTGATGCCGAGGCCAGAGTTGCGAATGGCCTTTTCCACCGCGTTCACCAGCCCCTTGTCCCAGACGTTGATGGTGACCATCCGCGGCTCGGGCACGTTGACGGTGCCCACCTGGTTGATCGGGGTCATCTGGCCATAGGCCTCCACCTGAACCGGCTCCAGCATCGAGGCCGAGGCCCGCCCGGTGCGCAGCGAGGCAAACTCGGTCCGCAGGTTGGTGATTGCGCCATCCATGCGCCGCTCAAGATCGCCGGTATCCAGCTCGAATTCGTCAGACATCTGCCCGTCCTCTTCTCAATCTGCCCGCGGTTTTATGCCAGACAGCAGGGCATTTCCAGCGGTCTTGCGCAGCCTGCCCCCACACGGGATGGCGGGCGGGGCGATGGGCGTCAGCCCGAGCGGCGCACCGCCTAGCCCTTCACCATCGTACAGGTGCCCTCGCCCGCAAGGATCGACGTGAACCCGCCCGGCTCATCCAGCGAGAACACGATGATCGGCAGGTTGTTGTCTCGCGCCAGCGCAATGGCGCTGGCATCCATCACCTTGAGGTTCTTCATCAGAACCTCGTCATAGCTCACCGTGTCATAGCGCTTGGCCTCCGGGTGAACCTTCGGATCCATGTCATAGATCCCGTCCACCTTGGTGCCTTTGAAGATCGCCTCGCAGGCCATCTCGTTGGCGCGCAGCGTCGCCGCCGTATCGGTGGTGAAATAGGGGTTGCCCGTGCCCGCCGCGAAGATGCAGACCCGCTTCTTCTCAAGGTGCCGCACCGCGCGCCGGCGGATATACGGCTCGCAAACCTGATCCATCGGGATCGCGCTGATCACCCGGGTATGGATGCCGAGCGATTCCAGCGCCCCCTGCATCGCCAGCGCGTTCATCACCGTCGCCAGCATCCCCATGTAGTCCGCCGTGGTGCGTTCCATCCCCTGGGCCGCGCCCGCCAGACCGCGAAAGATGTTGCCCCCGCCGATCACCATGCAGATCTCGACCCCGAGATCCGACACGCTCTTCACCTCGCGGGCGATCCGCTCAACCGTGGGCGGATGCAGGCCGAAGCCCTGGTCGCCCATCAGCGCCTCGCCGGAAATTTTCAGAAGAACCCGGCGATACGTCGTCTTCGCCCCGCTCACATCCCCGTCTCCGCCTGCATCCATCATCACGCTCTCCCCGGGGCCACTTGCATCTGGCGCGCAAAATGTCGGAATTTGCGGGCGGGTTCAACGACGGAAATCGGCAGGCGGCATGATCGACTTGAAAACGCTCGACGCAGAGCGCCCGGTGCTCATCGCCGGTCCCACCGCCTCGGGTAAGTCGGCCCTCGCGCTCGAGATCGCGGCACGCGCGGGCGGCGTGATCGTCAACGCCGACGCGCTTCAGGTCTTCGCCAACTGGCGCGTGCTCACCGCACGTCCCTCGCCCGAGGAAGAGGCCGCCACGCCCCATGCGCTCTACGGTCACGTGCCCGGCGACGCCACCTACTCCGTCGGCCACTGGCTGCGCGATGTGGCCCCCCTGCTGACGGGCACGGCCCGGCCGATCATCACCGGCGGCACCGGCCTCTACTTCACCGCGTTGACCGAGGGTCTGGCCGACATCCCGCCAATCCCGCCTGAGGTGCGCAGCGAGGCCGATGCGCTGCCGCTCGCCGAGTTGCTCGCTGCGCTCGACGCGCCCCAGAAGGCCCGGATCGACACCGCCAACCGCGCCCGCGTCCAGCGCGCCTGGGAGGTGCAGGCCGCCACGGGCACGCCCCTCTGGCGCTGGCAGGAGCAAACGCCGCCGCCCCTCTTGCCCCTCACCGCCGCCCAACCC
>NZ_QTNQ01000095.1 GCF_018424695.1 Vannielia litorea | reverse complement strand
GCCGTCGCCAAGGGCACCGACGTCGACCAGCCCCGCAACCTCGCCAAATCTGTCACAGTCGAGTAGCGCCCCACACAGTCCCATTTTCTTGCTGAAAATATCTCCGGGGGTGTGGGGGCTGGCCCCCACTCCGCCCTCTCCGCCACAGGCCGAAACCGATGACCCCTGACGCTGCCCTCACCGCCCTGCGGGCCCTTGCCGAGCCTGGCCGCGCCGAGGGCATGGCGGCCTATCACAAGCAGAGCCGCGAGGTTATCGGCATCTCCAACCCGGCGCTCAACGCGATCACCACCGACTGGCGCCGCACCCTCCCCGTGCCCGAGCGCGTCTCCCTCGCGGGCGCGCTCTGGGAGACCGATATCTTCGAAGCCCGCATCGCGGCCGCCAAGCTGCTCACGCAAGCCCGTATCCGCCCCGATGCAGAGGCCTGGCAACTCATCGCCACATGGGCCCACGACCTCGACTCATGGGCCATCGCCGACCATGCCATGATGGCGGCCCAGAAGCGCCTTGCAGCCGATCCCGCCCGCCTTGACGAAGTCGAAGGCTGGACGACGAGCGAAAACCTCTGGACCCGCCGCGCCGCCCTCGTCGCCACGCTCCCCTTCGCCAAGAAAAATCACCCCAACGCCACCGAGGCCGAGGTCCGCGCCCGCGTTCTCGGATGGGCCGAAGGCTACGTGTCAGATAAGGAATGGTTCATCCAGAAGGCCGTCGCCTGGTGGCTGCGCGACCTCTCCAAACACGACGCCGAGGCAACCCGCGCCTTCCTCGACGGCCCCGGCAAAGGCCTCAAGCCCTTCGCCCGCCGCGAAGCCGCCAAACACCTCTAGGAAAGGCAATCAGCCCACGCCCCCGGGGCGAGGACGCCTCGAAGGGCGGACGAGCTACCCCGCGGACCCGGCGTAAACCAGCAGTTCCGGCAGCCCCGTCAGCGGCGCGCCCAGCACCTGGAACGCCGGCAGGCTCACCCGCGTGCCGGATCCCGGCTCGCCGCCAGAAGGCCGAAGTTCCACCTGCACCGAGTTGCCATTGCCCGGGTACACCAACCGCCCGGCCTGCGCCGTGTTCACCAGCGGTGTCTCGGCCCAGAAGCCCGGATCGGTCGGATCGCCCAGCGAGGCAATCGTGCTGCCCAGCTCACGCTCGGCGGCCACCGGCGCTGCGGCGGCGGCCTGCTTTTCCTCATCGGTCGTGGTGTCGAACTGGTCGGCGGTGCGTGCATCTGCGGGCGGTGGCGGGGCCTCCGCGGCCACGGGTGCCACGCTCTCCCGCGCTTCGGATTCGCCCGCCGGACCAGCCTTCGGTTTCACCGCGAACGGACCCTCCGCACAGCCCGCCAAGAGCGCCGCTACCGCCGTTATCCCCAGAAATCTCCGCATCGCCTGCACACTCCTGCTCCGTGCCACCTTGGTCGCAACTCTGCCGAACGGGCCGCAATTCACCTTGCCGCTCCGCCCCTTGAGGCCTACCTATACCCCATGGAAACACCCCTTATCGACCCCTTCCAACGCGCGATCACCTACTTGCGCGTATCGGTGACCGACAGATGCGATTTTCGCTGCGTCTACTGCATGTCCGAAAACATGACCTTCCTGCCGAAGAAGGAACTGCTCACGCTGGAAGAGCTCGACGCCGCCTGCACCAGCTTCATCGGCCTCGGCGTGAAGAAGCTTCGCATCACCGGCGGCGAACCGCTGGTGCGCAAGGGCATCATGACCTTTTTCGAGGGGATGACCCGGCACCTGGAGTCCGGCGCGCTCTATGAGCTGACCCTCACCACCAATGGCTCCCAGCTCGAGCGCTTCGCGCCCCAGCTCGCGGCGGCGGGCGTCAAACGCATCAACGTCAGCATCGACACGCTGGACGAAGAGAAATTCGCCCGCGTCACCCGCTGGGGCCGCCTGCCCCAGGTGTTGCGCGGGCTCGATGCGGCGCAAGCCGCCGGCCTGCGGGTCAAGCTCAACGCCGTGGCACTCAAGGGCTTCAACGAGGATGAGCTCTTCACCCTCACCGAGTTCTGCGCCGCCCGTGACATGGACCTGACCTGGATCGAAGTCATGCCCATGGGCGATCTCGGCAACGAAGACCGCATCGGCCAGTACTGGTCGCTCAAGGATCTGCGCGCCAAACTCTCTGAGCGCTACACCCTGATCGACCTCGCCGAGCGCACCGGCGGCCCGGCCCGCTACGTGCAACTGCAAGAGACGGGCCAAAAAATCGGCTTCATCACCCCGCTGACGCACAACTTCTGCGAAAGCTGCAACCGCGTGCGGATGACCTGCACCGGCGAGCTCTACATGTGCCTCGGCCAGGAAGACCGCGCCGACCTGCGCGCGCCGCTGCGCCAATTCGGCCCCGGCCCCGAGTTCGAAGAGGCGATCCGCGCAGCCATCGCCCTCAAGCCCAAGGGCCATGATTTCGACTATTCGCGCCAAACGGTCGAGGGGCAGGTCTCCCGGCACATGAGCCACACCGGCGGGTAAGCCGCGCCGCAACTAGAACCGTGCGCCGTGCCCGCCCCAGCTCCACTTCGGCTTGCCCTTGGGCGCCCGGGTGCCAGTGGAGGCACAGTTGGCCTTGGCCGTCTCCAGCGCCTTCACGCTCTTCACCGTGTTGAAGAAGCGGAAATCGCGCATAATCACCTTGCCGTTCATCGACAGCGTGAGGTTGCGCAGATATTCCGTAGCCGAGCGCCGCAGCATGGCATCCCGATGCACGCCCACACCGCAAATCTCGATGATCCCGTCCACCACGATCATCCGCATCTTGAACTTGTAGCCCTTCGGGTTGGTGCTTGGCTTGATCTCGTCGGTGATGAACTCCTTCGTCACCGGGATCTGGCGCACCACCTTGGGCTTCGCCTCGACCACCGTCCCCATCGCCACGGCGCCCATAGCGACCGCAATCATCACACAGTTACGCAACTTCATGAGATCGTCTCCAATTCCATTCCCGGCTCGAAGGCTAAGCCCTCAAACGCCCGCCGCAACCCCCGCAGGCCAAACCTGAGGTGACGGCGTAGCCGCCCGGACGAAAATTCACGATTTGCTCACGCCCACTCCGGGCCGAGGTCTTCCCGCGCGCGATCAATCCAATGCTCCGCGAGCCAGGGCGTCGGTTTGCAATAGCGCAACCAGGAGCCGGAGTAGCCCTCAACCGCCTCGTGCATTTTCGGGTTTCCGTGAAAGCACACTACCTTCGCCGCTTCCGGCAGCTTGGCCGGAACCAGCCAATTCACCGGCGGCAGGCCGAGGCAATCATGCTTGAAGCTCACCACCTCGTCGCCGGGAAGATAGGCAAACTCACCCCGCGCCTGCGCCAGCGTCGAGGTATACCGCTGCTCGCTGCCCCGCGCCTTCTCCACCTCACCCTTCGGGTCGGCGGCAAGCGTTTCGTAGAGCCAGCCATGCAGCGCCGGGTCGAAGCGGAAGACAGAGCCATGGCCCGTCTTGCGGCCCCGCCGGGCCTCCACCCAATCGGCTCGCATCGCCACCTTGCCGGGGGCAAAATTCAAGAGCCCGTCGAGCGGCCCCGTCACCACCACGTCAAGGTCAAACCCCAGCAGCGGGCCGTCGAGATCCAGTATCAGCCCCGGCCGGAACAATGACACCTTGCGCATCGCCCCCTGCCGGTTGGCCACGGCGAGCGCTGCGTCCATCTCGGCCAGAAAGGGCTCTACCGGCAGATCGAGCACCTCCACATCGGGGTGCAGACCCGCGCGCTCCTCTGTCATGCAGAAAAAGCGGACATCCTCGCTCAGATGCCGCCGCGCGCCGGAGTAGAGCCGGTTCACGTATTCGGGGCCAAAGAGCGTGCCCCACTTGATGCATATGACATTGGCAACCATGCGCGTTGCCCTACCCGGCTCAGGCGAACTTGGCCAGCAGCTTCTCGCGCACCGCCGGGCTGACGAACTTCGAGATGTCACCATCCAGCCGCGCGATCTCCTTCACCAGCTTCGAGGCAATCGCCTGCCGCTCGGCGCTGGCCATCAGGAACACCGTCTCGATGCTGTCATCGAGCTGCCGGTTCATGCCAACCATCTGATATTCATACTCAAAATCGGCAACAGCCCGCAGGCCGCGCACGATCAGGCCGGCGCCGACGTCACGCGCGCAGTCGATCAGCAGGTTCTCGAACGGGTGCACCACGATCTCGCAGCCAGTGCTCTGCGCAATCTCGCGGCACGCCTCACCCACCATCGCCTCGCGCTCCTCCAAGTCGAACAGAGGGCCCTTGTCGCGGTTGATGGCAACGCCGATCACCAGCCTGTCCACCAGGGCGGTGGCGCGGGTGATGATGTCGATATGGCCCAAAGTCACCGGATCGAATGTGCCCGGATAAAGCCCCACACGCATGGCTGTCCCTCCCTCGCGCCGCGGATCGCGGGCAGAAAACACCAGCCGTTCCCCGGGGGCAAGGCGAAAGCCGGGTGCGGGCCGCAAGAATCTTTCGCACGGAATATTCACGCCGGGCGCAGTTGAAAGGCCCCGATAGCCCGCTTAACTTTACGTCAATTGATACATTACGCCTTTTTCATACCGTCGAGTCATCATCATGGAAGATATCGACCTCAAATTGTTTCGCGCCCGGTTGCCGGAAGGCTGGGACACACAGGTTATGGTCACCTGCGCCCCGGCGCCCGGGGTTGAACCCCGCCGCTCGGTCGTCTTCATGCGCAAGAGCATGGACGGCGCCGAGAGCCTTGCCGACTTCGCCGCAAGCCAGCGTGATGAGCTGGCCCGTCAACTCACCCAGTTCTCCCTGCTCTACGATGCGCCCACCGAACTGGCCGGGCAGACCGTGCCGCTGATCGTCTTCGGCTGGCAGGCCGATGCCGGGCGGCTGACCCAGGTGCAGGCCTACTTCCCAGCCGAGGCGGGCGCGGCCTGGATTGTGACGCTCTCCTCCGGCACCGAGGATTACGACGCGCTCCTGCCCGAGTTTCAGGCCATCCTCGGCAGCTTCCAGCCGACCGACGCCATCGGAGGGACGTGAGCCATGTTCACCACGCCCGCCACACGCATCACCGACCGCACCAGCCACATCGTGCCCGCCGTTGCGGCCCTTGCTGCGGCAATGACAGCCGCCTGCGCCGCTGCCGATGCGCTGCTGAGCTCCCCTGTCATGAAAACCCCCGCGGGCGGCGCCGTGGCCGCTGGCATCGCTGGCGGGCTGGCCGCCATGGGGATGATGTTCAACGCCATCCCGCCCACCGGCGCCGTGCCCTCCATCGGCTTTCCCACGGTGCTGACCGGCAGTCTGCCCCAGGCCCGCACGCTCGACCAGCACGGCTGCCTCTTCCACGGTCCCAACACCGTGACCCAGGGCGCGATGACGGTGCTGACCGGCGGCCTGCCCACGGCGCGGGTGATGTCGCTCACCGCCTGCTCTGCCGTCTGCTCCTCGGGGCAATACAACGTGCTGATCGGCGGCGGCTCGGTCACCATCCCGATCGACGTGCAGGGCACCGATGCCTTCCGTCTCGAAGTTCAGAACGCCGCCGCCACGCTCTATGGCACGCCCACGGGCCGCGAGATCTTTCGCGGCATCGCGGACTCGGGCAACATGGTCGAAATGCATGAGTACACCGGAAACAACGGCTTCTGCACGCCGAACAACGGCACCGATGCCCAGGACGGCACCGGCACCGGCAGCCGTGTGGACTGGAACCCGACCTACGATGACCGCGCCTCTTTCCCGGGCCAGACACCCACCATCGTGCTGGGCCACGAGCTTGTGCATGCCTATCACAACGCGCAAGGCACCCAGGCCACCGGCCCGATGGACAGCTACCCCGGCCAGTCCGGCAGCTCCAACCGGGGCGAAGAGCGCGCCACCGTCGGCACCCGGGGCACCTCCATCACCGATCCGGCAGGCAACACCGTGCCGGTGCCCGACCACGGAGCCGATGTGCCCACCGAAAACTCGCTGCGGCGCGATCTTGGCGTGCCCGAGCGCCCCACCTACTACCCGCCCACCTGGACCGGCGGGCCACCCTGGTGAAGCGCCGCCACGCCCTGCTGGCGGGTCTCTCCGCCTTCGCCCTTGCCCCGCTGGCCACCGCCTGCAACATCGGCGCGGGCAGCAAGGCGGGCTCTGCCACCGCCGGCCCCCGGCCTCCCGCCTCAGGCCCCGCGAAAGGAACCGCGACCATGGAACAAGACGGCCTCACCCTGCGGGCCCGCATCGAGGCCCAACCCGACGAGAACGCCCTCACCCTCGCCTACCGGGTCGACAACCAGGGCGCCGGCCCCGCCTATGTCTATGACAAGCTCGTGCTGCACGATCCCGAGCGCGGCCAAATGGCCGACGCCGGGCGCGCCTATGTCTACCCGCTGCCCGACGCGGGCGAGGTTCTGGTGATGAAAGACGTGCCACCCCTGCCCGAAGGCCTCCAGCCCACCCAGCTCGCGGTGCCGCTGATGGTGCGCCTCGCGCCCGGTGACGCCATCGAAGGCGCCCTGCGGTTTTCGCTGCCACTGCGCCCGTGGCGCGAATACCTCAACAACGAGCTGGCCTTCCCCCGGCAGGACACAGTGGAGGTGCTCCGCCTGCGCATCGGCTACGCGCTACCACCCGAGGGGGCCGAGGAATCATCCTTCGCCTACGCCGGGGAAACCGCCTTCAATTTCCGAAATCCGCCCGGCGTGCGGCACAGGCAAAGCGCGCTGGAACTGCGCTTCGAAACCCCGGGCTTGCCGATCTTCCTGCCGGAATAGACGCTGCGTCAGATCCGATATGCCGCGCCCGCGGTGGCCCCGCCCCGATCTGCTTGGCTCTGCGGCACACCCCGCCTAGCGTAGGGTGCGCATTCATGGCGCACCCGCCCCGGCAGCCAGGGCTCAATGCCCCATGATCATCCCTTCCAGCGCGTCCTTCTCCATCGCAAGCTCTGCCAGCCGCGCCTTCACCACGTCACCGATCGAGATCAGCCCGATCATCTCGCTGCCATCCAGCACCGGCATGTGGCGGAAACGCCCTTCGGTCATCTTCTCCAGCACGCTCAGCGCCGTCTCTTCCTTCGTGCAGGTGACAAGCTTGGTGGTCATCAAGTCGTCCACCACGTCAGAAAGGCACCCCGGCCCGCGCTTTCCCAGCTCGCGCACGATGTCGCGCTCCGAGAGGATGCCGTCGGCCGTCTTGCCGTCGGACGATACGATCACCGAGCCGATCCGCTTTTCCGAAAGCAGCTTGGCCGCATCGGCAACCGAGCTTCCGGGCTTCACACAAAGCACGCCGTCGCCGCCCTTGTCCTTGAGAATCTGTTGCACAAGCATGGCTTAACCTCCAACGTCGCCCGTTTGGGTTGAGGGTCGCGCCAGCCGCCGCACCTGTCAAGCCTCGCCTTCCAGCCGCTCCACTTCTGCGCGAAGCCCCTCGCAAAGCAGGTCGGCAAATCGGCTGAGCCGCCGCACGCGCCGGTCATCGGCATGGCGCACCAGCCAGAAGGTGCGCTTCAGCTTCACCTCTTCGGGCAAAACCGCTTGAATCCCTGGCACGGTGCCCATGGCAAACCCGTGCACGATCCCGATGCCCGCGCCCTGCCGGATCCAGTTGAACTGCACCGAAACCGAGTTGGAGGCCAGTTGCACCCGCTCCAGCCCCAGCTCTCCGAGGTAGTCCAGCTCCTTGTCGAAGATCATGTCGGGCACGTAGCCCACCAGCCGCTTGCCGCGCAGATCGTCCAGCGTCTCCACCGTGTTGTGCCGAAGCCAGGGGCGGGCGGCGGCGAGGTAGAGGTGATAATCGGTGATCTTCTGCACCGTCAGCCGCCCCGCCGTGGGCCGTGAGACGGCAATCGCCAAATCGGCTTCCCTGCGGTTGAGGTTGAAGACACGCGGCAGCGAAACCACCTGAACCTCCAGCTCGGGGTGGGCATCGCAAATCCGGCTGACGACCTGCGGCAACAGAAAGTTGGCGCAGCCGTCGGGCGCGCCCACGCGGATCGTGCCGGTCAGCCTGTCTTCCTGCCCGCGCACCGCATCCTCGGCCGTCAGCATCGCCTGCTCCAGCTCCTCGGCGTGGGGCATCAGCCGCTCGCCCGCCTCGCTCGGCGCATAGCCCTGCGGCGACTTCAGAAAGAGCGGCGCACCGAGGCTCTCCTCCAGCCGCTGCACCCGGCGGCCCACCGTCGCCGGGTCCAACTTCAACGCATTGCCCGCCCCGGAAAGGCTGCCTTCTCGGGCGACAGCAATGAAAATCCGCATGTCGTCCCACGACACGGCCATCCTTCTCTCCCATGCATTTTTGCAAGACGTGTTTGCCAAACTGCCGCTTCTACCGGGATAATTGCAAGGGTATGGTCGGCGCGACCCGAAAACAGGAGGAGTTCCGCCATGGGCGAGATCGGACATTTCATCGACGGCAAGAAAACCGCAGGCACATCCGGCCGCACCGCCGACATCTACAACCCCGCCACCGGCGAAGTGCAGGCCAAGGTCGCCCTCGCCACCAAGGCCGAGGTTGATGACGCCGTGGCCCGCGCCGCCGAAGCCCAGAAGGCTTGGGGCGCCACAAACCCGCAGCGCCGCGCCCGGGTGATGATGGCCTTCGGCGCCCTCATCAACAAGCACATGGATGAGCTGGCCGAGCTTTGCGCCCGCGAGCACGGCAAGACCCTCCCCGACGCGCGCGGCGACGTGCAGCGCGGGCTGGAGTTCGTCGAAGTCTGCATGGGCGCGCCCCATATGCTCAAGGGCGAATACACCAACGACGGCGGCCCGGGCATCGACCTCTACTCCATGCGCCAGCCCCTCGGCGTGGTCGCAGGCATCACCCCCTTCAACTTCCCGGCGATGATCCCGCTCTGGAAGATGGCCGGCGCACTGGCCTGCGGCAACGCGATGATCCTGAAGCCCTCAGAGCGCGTGCCCTCCACCGCCATGCGCCTCGCCGAGCTGCTGCAAGAGGCCGGCCTGCCCGACGGTGTGCTGCAAGTGGTCAACGGCGACAAGGAGGCGGTCGACGCCCTCCTGGACAACGAAACCATCCAGGCCGTCGCCTTCGTGGGCTCCACCCCGATCGCGCAATACATCTACGCTCGCGCCACCGCCAACGGCAAACGCTCGCAGTGCTTCGGCGGCGCGAAAAACCACATGATCGTCATGCCCGACGCCGATATGGACAAGGCCGCCGACGCGCTGGTGGGCGCGGCATACGGCGCGGCGGGCGAGCGCTGCATGGCCATCTCCGTCGCCGTGCCCGTGGGCCAGAAAACCGCCGACACCCTCGTCGAAAAGCTGGTGCCCCGCATCGAGGCCCTCAAGGTCGGCCCCTATACCTCCGAAAGCGACGTGGACTATGGCCCCGTCATCACCGCCGCCGCCAAGCAGCGCATTCTCGGGCTGATCGACTCCGGCGTCGAGCAAGGGGCCGAGCTTGTGGTCGATGGCCGCGACTTCTCGCTGCAAGGCTACGAAGAGGGCTATTTCGTCGGCCCCCATCTCTTCGACCGGGTCACACCCGAGATGGACATCTACAAGGAAGAGATCTTCGGCCCCGTCCTCACCCAAGTGCGCACCGAAAACTACGATGAGGCGCTGAACCTGGTGATGGACAACCCCTACGGCAACGGCACCGCCATCTACACCGCCGATGGCGACACCGCCCGCGACTTCGCCCACCGGGTCAACGTCGGCATGGTCGGCATCAACTTCCCGATCCCGGTGCCGCTCTCCTACCACACCTTCGGCGGCTGGAAGAAATCCGGCTTCGGCGACCTCAACCAATACGGCCCCGACGCCTTCCGCTTCTACACCCGCACCAAAACCGTCACCGCGCGGTGGTTCTCGGGCATCAAGGACGGCGGCGAATTCGCCTTCAAGCAGATGGACTGATCGCCCAGCTGCTACAGTTACGCCAAAGGCCCGGCCTGCGCCGGGCCTTTTCGCTTGTGACCTACCCCTTGTTCAGATGCGCCTCGGCATCGACATGCGCCCTCCCGGGCAGGCAAAATTCCAGAATCTCCGCCCTTCCCCCCCGCGTGGTCATATGCTCCAGCCCAAACACACGGAGGCTCTCCGGAAACGCCTCCTCCAGCGCACCAACACGCGCATAATAGTCGTCGTAATAGCGCGCGACATAGTCTTCCAGCCTGCTGCCATCCGGCAGATCGTAGCCCGGAAAGTTCTTGTCCCAGATCAGGTCACTCACCCAACGCTTGTCTGCACGCGGTAGCCAATGGTTGCGAACCTGAGGCGGCTCCCACCACCTGCGCTTTACCCGTCCGCCATGGTCGGTCAGCTTTCGCACAAAGCTGCGCACGGTTTCGTCGCGATCCCGGCGCAGCACCGGAAACCGCGCTCCCGGCGCCTGCTCCAGAATGAACGCGACATAGGGAAGGTAGTAGCTGGCCACGTCACCCAATGCCGTGACTTGCTCCAGCGCTCCCAGTCGTGCCAACCCGGTCTCGCGCTCCGGCACCACGCGATCGGCGGTCACCCAGCGTGGGCCACCCTCGCCAATCGCTCCGAAGTCGCGCAAAAGCGACCCAACTGTTGCCTCCGCCCCCTCCCAAGCCATCACCGACGGTGCCAACTCGTGGAAACAGCAGACGTCAGGCTGCCTGTTCAGAAGCGCTGCCAGGCTCGTTGTGCCACACCGGCCCGAGCCAAGTCCGAAGATCAGTTCCATGAGCCTTCCAGTTATCTGCGCGCCCGAGAGCCTTCGACATGCAGGGCCTCGCTCTGCGGCGCATAGTGGCGGCTGCGCACGCCAAGTGTGCCGCCCACCAGCCCGGTGGCGAGCGCGACCTTTCTGACGATCCGCACCAGCAGCTCCCGGCCGCGCGCACGGCGTATGACGCTGACAACCGGCAGCGCCAGCGATAACGCCACCGCCTCGGCAAAGCGTTGAGACGCCTTCTTCAGGCTCTCGCGCCGCCCGAACCCTTCCCGCTGCGCGCGCATCCGGGTCTGGTCGCGCATCCGCTTGTATTGATAGCGGAGCGTGAGCCGCTGGGGCGGCTGCACCTCTTCCACCACGGCGCCCGGCACCCAGCCGTTGCGCGCTCCCGTCGCCAACATGTCCTGGCTGAACTTTGTGTCTTCGCCACCACTGTCTGCGGTTGCCGGATCAAACCACAACTGGCGGCTCCGTGCAGCGTCTACGCGCAAGCACCAGTTGTTGGTGTAAACATCCACATGCTGGTCACAATCGCGGGTTGCCATGTCCGATCGCCCAACGGCCTCCCGCTCCGCTCGCTGGCGGAGATCATCCAGGATCGTCAACTGTAGCGCGGTCAGCCTGCCTTGGGGGGCGAGCGGGGTTACAGGCCCGCCGGCCAGATCAAGCCCGCGCGACCGTGCGCTGTCCAACATCATCACCAACCAGTCCCGAGCGACCACCTCGTCATCATCGATGAAGGTCAGATAATCGGCACTGAGTTCTTCGGCGGTCTCGAGAACCCGGTTGCGGGCAAAGGGGATGCCGCGGCGCGGCTCGAGGCGTAACAAGACCGGCTCCGCTACCCTTTCGGCGAACTGCGCCACCGTGGTGCTGGTGCTTTCACTATGCTCGCCTTCATTCTCGACCAGAACGAAGACCAAATCCACGCCCTCTGGGCGCTCCATCCGCTCGAAACTCTCAAGCAATCGCTTCAGACCTTCCGGCCTGCGGCGCGTAATTGCTCCAACTGCAACCCGCATCTCGGCAACTCCCGTCCTTTACGCCGCCCGGGACCCGCCCAACCAGCTGAAACGTAGAAATCCGAGAGCGGTCTGCACCATCCAGACCAATACCTTCAACCCACGGTGTACGCTTTTCGTGCGAAGAGCGGGGTTTCGCCGCAGCCTCGCCGCGCCTGCCGCCACGTCACGTTTCATCCATGTTGCATGGACATACTCCTGCCGTCCGGTAAAACGGCGCTCCGCCCCCGGAAAGGACCACCCATGCCCCTCAGTTACCGCATCTTCGCCGACATCGGCCTCGTCTACGTTCGATACGAGGGTTACGCCCAGATTTCCGAAACCATGGAAATGTTCGGCCGCTACATGGCCGACCCCGATTTCCGCCCCGGCCAGAAGCAACTGGTCGATCTCTCCCCCGTCACCTCCTTCGACACCGATTACCCAACGCTTCTGGCCATCCAGGCCAAAAAGGCCGAGGCCTTTCTCCAGGGCCCGGAAACCATCATCTGCTACTACGCCCCCACGCCCCGCACCCGCGAAATGTCCAACCTCGTGATGCGCAGCTGGGCCGAACTGGATGCCATTGTCGCCGTCGTGCAAGACACCGAGGCCGGCGCGCTCGAGGTGCTGGGGCTGGCCGAAAAGAGCTTCAACGACCTCGCCCGCCGCTCCGCCTGACCCTGCCCGCGGCGGAACCCCTGGCCCTGTCCCGGCGTTGCTTTGCCAACCGAAAGGACAGAACCGATGAAACACCGCCTCCTTCCCGCCGCGCTGTTGGCCACCATGGCCGCCGCCCCCCTCGCCGCCCAAACCTTCGTCTCCCCGGTCTGCCCGACCGATACCACCCGGGTGGGCAACGATTGCATCGCCGCCAACGGCACCGTGATCAAACGCTTCGACATGCCCCAGATCGAGGAGGATGACGTGCAGGTCTATGACCTGACCTCCGACAGCCCCCTTGCCGAAGGCGGCCTTGGCGATGGTGAGCGCGTTGTCATCCAGGAAGACAACGCCTTCGTCACCGACCTCGACACCAACCTCACGGTCATCGCCGACTGACGACCGCCCAGGCCCGGGCCACATCGCGCCCGGGCCGCGCTCCCATGCGCCGCGCACGCGTCTTTTTCTTCCCCCCGGCGCGCCCCTCTGCCAGTCTTGGACGGCAACCAGGGAGAACGCCATGGCCGTCACCACCCCCAGCTTCACGCTCGGCATCGAGGAAGAATATCTGCTGGTCGACCGTGACACGCTCGACCTCGCCCGCGCCCCCGAAGCGCTGATGGAGGCCTGCGCCGCCGAACTGGCCGAACAAGTTTCCCCCGAATTCCTGCAATGCCAGATCGAGATCGGCACCCGGGTGTGCGAAAACATCGGCGCCGCCCGGGGCGAGCTCCAGCGCCTGCGCGGCACCGTCGCCCGCTGCGCCGCCGAGCACAACCTCGCCCCCATCGCCGTCTCCTGCCACCCCTTCGCCGACTGGAAGGACCAGCCCCACACCGACCGCGAGCGCTACAATGCGCTCAGCCAGGATCTCGGTGGCGTCGTCCGCCGGATGCTGATCTGCGGCACGCACGTCCACATCGGCATCGAGGATGACGACCTGCGCGCCGACCTGCTGCCACAACTCTCCTACTTCCTCCCCCACCTCCTCGCCCTCTCCGGCTCCTCCCCCTTCTGGCAGGGGCAGGACACCGGCCTGTCGTCCTACCGCCTCACCGTCTTCGACAACCTCCCGCGCACCGGCCTGCCCCCCAACTTCTCGAGCTTCACCGAATACGAGCGTACGGTGCAGGTGCTGATAGATCTCGGCGTGATCGAGGACAGCACCAAAATCTGGTGGGATCTGCGCCCCTCCCACCGCTTCCCCACGCTCGAAACCCGCATCTGCGACGTCTCCCCCCGGCTGGAAGACACCCTCACCC
>NZ_QTNQ01000094.1 GCF_018424695.1 Vannielia litorea | reverse complement strand
CCCGTGCGCCCATCGCACATGCACCCCTTATGCACCCCCCCCAGCGCATGGATTGTGCAACTTCCCTCTTTCCGCCATATCCCTGCCGCGTTAACCCCTCTGCACGGTGGGTCTGCTAGGCCCCCATCGGCAAAAAAGGACCAGAGAGATGCACGATATCCGCACCATCCGTGACAACCCCGCCGGCTTCGATGCCGCCATGGCGCGGCGCGGGATCTCTTCGGCCTCCGCCCCGATCCTCGCGCTCGACGAGGCCCGCCGCGCCGCCATCACCGCCGCCGAGGCCGCGCTCGCCGAGCGCAACGCCGCCTCCAAGCAGGTCGGCGCCGCCAAGGCTGCAGGCGATGATGCCGAGTTCGAGCGGCTCCGCGCCCTCGTCGCTGAAAAGAAAGCGGAAATCGCCAAGCTGGAGGAGGACTCCAAGGCCAAGGACGCAGAGCTGCGCGACATGCTCCTCGGCCTGCCCAACATCCTGCAGGACGACATCCCCGATGGCGCCGACGAGAATGACAACGTCGAGCTGCACCGCTGGGGCACCCGCCCGCAATTCTCCTTCACGCCGGTCGAGCACTACGAACTCCCCGGCGCGAAGGAAGCGATGGATTTCGAAACCGCCGCCAAGCTGGCAGGCTCCCGCTTCGTGCTGATGTCCGCCGGCATCGCCCGCATCCACCGCGCGCTCGCCCAGTTCATGCTCGATCTGCACACCACCAAGCACGGCCTCACCGAGGTGAACGGCCCCGTGCTGGTGCGCGAAGAGATGATGTATGGCACCAACCAGCTGCCAAAATTCGGCGAAGACAGCTACCAGACCCGCGAAGGCTGGTGGCTCATTCCCACCTCCGAGGTGACGCTGACCAACATCGTCAACGATTGCATCATCGCCGAAGATTACCTGCCCCGCCGCTACACCGCCCACTCCCTCTGCTTCCGCTCCGAGGCGGGCAGCGCCGGGCGCGACACGGCAGGCATGCTGCGCCAGCACCAGTTCGAGAAGGTCGAGATGGTGTCGATCGTGCACCCCGATCACAGCGCAGAAGAGCACGCAAGGATGACCAAATGCGCCGAGGCCGTGCTGGAAGCCCTTGAATTGCCGTACAGAACCGTGGTGCTCTGCTCGGGTGACACGGGCTTCGGGGCGCAGCGCACCCACGATATCGAGGTCTGGCTGCCAGGCCAGAACGCCTACCGCGAAATCTCTTCCGTCTCCAACTGCGGCGCCTTCCAGGCCCGCCGGATGAACGCCCGTTTCCGCCCCGAGGGCGGCGGCAAGCCCGAGTTCGTCCACACCCTCAACGGCTCCGGCCTCGCCGTGGGCCGCGCGCTCATCGCGGTGCTGGAGAACGGCCAGCAGGCGGACGGCTCTGTCACCCTGCCCGACGCGCTCCTGCCCTACACCGGCGGCCTCGGCACCCTCACGCCCGAGGGCACCCTCGCCTGATCCCCTTGCTCCCCTGAGGCCCGCGGCCTACATCTTGGGGGAGCAATTGAAGGAGCCCAAATGGCCATCGACGCGCAGGACATCGAAAACCTCATCCGCGAAGCCTTCCCGAACGCGCAGGTGACCGTTCAGGGCGATGACGGCCAGCACTTTGCCGCAGAGGTGGTGGATGAAAGCTTTCGCGGCCAGAACCGTGTGCAACAGCAACGCGCCGTCTATGCCGCGCTGAAGGGCAAGATGGACGGCCCGGCGGGCGAGCTGCACGCGCTGGCGCTCACCACACGGGCACCCTAGGCCGATATGGACCCGGCCCTGATCCTCTTCGTGGGGTTCCTCGTCGGGGTCGCCGTGCTGCGTGCCAGCTTTTCCGCACGCAAGAAATACAAGATCAACCCCGATCCCGAGCCGGACGAACCCGAAGCCCCGCCGGAACCCGCCCAAAAACGCCGCGCCAGCTACGGCGCCGCCCGCTCCAGAACGCGCAACAAGTTGAAATGAAGGGATAGTTTCATCGAACTCGCCCCTATCATCTCGATCGTTTTCGCCATCGTAGTCATCGCCGCAGTCGCCGAGATCATCTGGAAATCACGCAAGGGCCGCCGCTCGCTTTCGAGCCACCGCCCCGATGCCCGCAAGGTCAACATGCTGGCCCCTAACCCACACAACAACACTCACCGCATCGAAAGCACGCATCTCGCCCGAGCATCACAACAAGCCGAGGCGGAAGACGCTCGCCACCGCCGCAACGCCAAAGCCCGCGAAGAGGCCGACGCCAAGGCCGAGCGCGCCCGCCGCCTTCGCCCGTGGGATAACCACTGAACCGGCTGGAAATCCCGTGGCAACGGCTCTATCTGTAGCCCGAAACACACCGCCCGAAAGGCCGCGCAGGCTGAAGGAGACAGAAATGTCCGCACAAGATCAGATCGCCGAAACCAACAAAGCCAACGATGTCGTGCTCTACATGAAGGGTACCAAGGAGATGCCGCAGTGCGGGTTTTCCTCCCGCGTGGCGGGGGTGCTCAACTTCATGGGCGTCGACTTCAAGGATGTGAACGTGCTGGCCGACGAGGAGATCCGTCAGGGTATCAAGGACTTCTCCGACTGGCCGACCATCCCCCAGCTCTACGTCAAGGGCGAGTTCGTGGGCGGCTGCGATATCATCACCGAGATGACTCTCTCGGGCGAGCTGGATACGCTGCTGGAGCAGAACGGCGTTACCTATGACAAGGCCGCCGCCGACAAGATCCGCGAAGCCAACGCCTGATTATCATTTCAGGCCAGCACCTTACGGCCCGAAGTTACATCCGCCATTCCGGCGTCGCCGCCATCCGCATGAGCCGGAAGCGGCGGCGAAACTCGCTCATCCCCAGCGCGCCCTGCGCGACCAGCCCTGGCGCGCTGAAGACTTTTCGCAAGAGCACCGGGGCCATCGCGCCCGTCAGCATCGGGGCCGAGGCTGCCGCCGCCAGTTTCCCGCGCCACTCCGCACCTGACGTCATCGCCGCAAGCCCCTGTTCGGCCAGCGCTTTCACGGCCTCGGGCCGCCCGTCCACCAGCGGATAGCGGCCCCTGCTTTCCAGCTCCGGCACCGCCTGAAAATACCGCGCGAGCGCCGCGCCCTGGCCCCAGCCGCGCAAGCCCGCTTCGGCCTCCGGCCGCGCGCCAAGCGCCGAAGCCGCCGCCCAGACCAGCCCGCCGCCGGTCGCATCCAGATAGGCCCAAAAGGCCGCCTCATCGGCAAAGGGCTCCCGCCCGATGTCCCACTCCCGCGCCTCCACGCAGGCCATCAGCGGGGCCACCGGCACCCCCTCGGCCACAGCTTCCGCCAGGGGCGCGGCCACCTCATGCGCCCGCGCCTTCCCGGCCTCCGCCTCTTCCAGCACATCGCGCCAGAATTGCAGCCGCATCTGCGCGATCATCGACTCCTCACTGGCCCATGGCGCGCGCGCCACTTCCAACGCAAAGGCCTGAACAGGAAAGAGAATCCGACGCGCCTCCACTGGCGCAGCCATCACCGCGGCAAAGGTTTCGCGCCCGGAACGGGCCACCAGATCGGCGCAGGCTTGCAGCGTCATGCCAGCCGCGCCACGACCAGCTGATAGCCGGTCTCCCGCTTCACCCGGCCCCAGAGCGCCGCTTCCTGCTCCATCGCCGCCATCACCTTTTCCATCTCCGCGCTCGCGCCCGCCGCCCGCCGCCGGGCGATTTCCTCTTTCAACGGGGTATAAAGCGCCGCCCATGCCGCATTGGTCAGCGGCCGGTCGGCGATCAGCTCATAGCCCGCCTCGGCCACCTCCGCGCGCAGCTCCGCCTCGCTCGGCACCGGCACATCCATCCAGAAAGCCCGCGCCTCGGGCGACGGCGCCTTGAAATAGACAGGCGCCGAAAACGCCACCACGCCGCCCGGCGAAAGTGCCTCACGAAAGCCGCGCAACCCCTTGACCGTGCCCAGAAAATAGATCGCCCCCGCGCACCAGATAAAGTCGAACGGCGCTTCGTACAGCGCCTCCAGCGCGGCGAGGTCTCCCTCGCCCACCCGCACACGCGCCGCGCCTGCCAGACGTGCCTCGGCGGCCTTCAGCAGCCCCGCGTCCTTGTCACAGGCCACCACCTGCGCCCTTGGCATCACCGCCAGCAGCGCCTCGGTGTCGCCGCCATTGCCGCAGCCCGCATCGCACACTGCGCGCGCGCCCTCGGCCCCGGCCTGTGCCACCGCCCAGGCCACATCCTTCGCCAGCCCCGGCCCCTGCCGTGGCACGCTTGCAAAGAGGTCGATGAAGGCGCTCACTCGCCCACCTTCCGCAGCTCCGCCCCTGTCTGCACCAGCTTCCAGGTCACCGCGTCGATCAGCGCGCCAAAGCTCGCATCCACGATGTTGGCGCTCACGCCCACCGTGCTCCAGCGCCGCCCGGCGTCGTCCTCGCTGTCGATGATCACCCGCGTCACCGCCTCGGTGCCGCCGTTGGTGATGCGCACCTTGAAGTCCACCAGCCGCATCCCCTCCAGCCGCCCGGCATAGGGGCCGAGGTCGGCGATCAGCGCGTTCCACAGCGCATGCACCGGCCCGGCATCCTGCAACTCCTCGGGATGCTCGTTCTTGAAGTAGTTGGTCGTCAGCCCGCCGCCCGGCAGGCTCACCGCCACCACCGCCTCGCTCTCCACCACGATCTGCCCCTTGGCATTGCGGCGGCGCTCCGAGATCACGCGGTAGCGTTCCACGTCGAAGAACTCGGGCAAGAGCCCCAGCTCGCGGCGCGCGAGGATTTCAAAGCTCGCCTGCGCCGTGTCATAGGAAAAGCCCTGGCTTTCCCGCTCCTTGATGGTGTTCAGGATCGCCGCCAGCTGCGCCTTCTCCGCCTCCAGCCCGGCCTCGCCCAGCCGCCGCTTGAGGTTCGAGGTGCCCGCCTGGTTGCTCATCGGGATCACCCGCGCATTGCCCACCAGCTCCGGCTCGATGTGCTCATAGGTCGCCGGGTTCTTCAGGATCGCAGAGGCGTGCAGCCCCGCCTTATGCGCAAAGGCCGAGGCGCCGACAAAGGGCGCGGCCCGCATCGGCACCCGGTTCAGGATGTCATCCAGCTTGCGCGAAATCAGCGTCATCCGCGCAAGGCTCTCGGCACTCACGCCTGTCTGGTAGAGGCTCCGGTAAGGCGCCTTCAGCAGCAGGATCGGGATCAGCGTCGTCAGGCTCGCATTGCCGCAGCGCTCGCCGAGCCCGTTCAACGTGCCCTGAATCTGCCGCGCCCCCGCATCCACCGCCGCAAGGCTGCCCGCCACCGCATTGCCCGTGTCGTTATGGGTGTGGATGCCCAGATGGTCGCCCGGTATCCCGCCGTCGATCACCGCCTTCACGATCTCGTAGATCTCTCCCGGGAGCGTGCCCCCGTTGGTGTCGCACAGCACCACCCAGCGCGCGCCGGCCTCGAGCGCGGCTTTCAGGCACTCCAGCGCATAGCCGGGGTTGGCCTTGTAGCCGTCGAAGAAATGCTCGGCATCAAAAAGCGCCTCGCGCCCCTGCGCGACCAGATGGGCCACCGAAGCACGGATGTTCTCCACGTTCTCCTCAAGCGAAATCTCCAGCGCATCGGTGACGTGGAAATCATGGGTCTTGCCCACAAGGCAAACCGAAGGCGTGCCCGCGTTGAGCACCGAAGCCAAAACCTCGTCATTCTCCGCCGACCGCCCGGCCCGCTTGGTCATCCCAAAGGCCGTGAAGGTGGCCCTGAGCTGCGGTTTCGCCTCGAAAAACGCACTGTCGGTCGGATTCGCCCCCGGCCACCCGCCCTCGATATGATCGACCCCGAGCCCATCCAGAAGCGCCGCGATCTCCTGCTTTTCCTCCAGAGAGAACTGCACCCCCTGCGTCTGCTGCCCGTCGCGGAGCGTGGTGTCATAAAGATACAGCCGCTCAGGCATGCCTGACCTCCGAACATGTAACCCCGCTCGCACGGAGCACCCGGCCGCCACCGGCGGCCAGCGCCCGTCCCGCCCCCCCACGGGGCGGGCGCTTCATTGACGTCAGGCTCAACAGTGACGGTGTTTGAAGCGGCAATGCCGCGCGCTGCTCAACCCCGCCCCGCGCGGGCCGGGCGCTGGCCTCGCTCTGCATTTCACAGGTCATGCCAGCCCCTCCAGCTTGGCTGCGTCGAACCCGGGCTTCGGCTCAAGATCAACACCTTGCTTGCTCATCTTCACCTCCACTCCGGCCTCGATCAGCGCAGCTTTCAGCGCATCGACGGCTGAGAAATCCTTGCTCTCCATGGCCTCCTCACGCAATTTCTTAAGCTTATCGGCATATTTAACGAGGTTGACCTCCGGAAGTTTGTCCCAACCGGAAGTTTCGGGTGTGAGCAATCCAAGTAGGTTTGCTGTCGCAAGAAAATCTTCCACTGAGACCGGTCCTTCTGGAGTGACCTTTTCGATCTCAATTGCTCGTGCCATCGCACGTAACCGCTGAATCGTATCGGAGGTGTTCAAATCGTCATATAGAGGCGCACTGACGATGGTATCGGCTCTTCCGGGTAAAACTCCGTCGGTAAGCTTGCGCCACTTCCTGAGCGTCGCCTCAGCCTCCTGCCGCTTCTTCTCCGTCCAATCCATCGGCTTCCGGTAATGCGTCCCGAGAAACACAAACCGGATCACCTCCCCCGGCACGCCCTGATCCAGCAAATCCCGCACGGTGAAGAAGTTGCCCAAGGACTTGGACATCTTCTTCCCCTCCACCTGCAACATCTCATTGTGCATCCAGATCCGGGCAAATTCCCCCTCGGGGTGGGCGCATTTCGACTGCGCGATCTCGTTCTCATGGTGCGGAAACATCAGGTCATTCCCGCCGCCGTGAATGTCAAAGCTCTCGCCCAAAAGCGCATCCGCCATCGCCGAGCACTCGATGTGCCAGCCGGGCCGCCCCTTGCCCCAGGGCGAGTCCCACCCCGGCTCTCCTTCCTTCGCGGGCTTCCAGAGCACGAAGTCCATCGGGTCTTCCTTGTAGGGCGCCACCTCCACCCGTGCCCCGGCGATCATGTCGTCCACCGAGCGGCCCGAGAGCGCCCCGTAAGCCTCATAGGACCGCACACGGAACAGCACATGCCCCTCCGCCGCATAGGCATGGCCGCCCGAAATCAGCCCCTCGATCATCGCCACCATCGCGCCGATCCACTCGGTCGCGCGCGGCATGTCCGTCGGCTCCAGCGCGCCCACGGCGGCCATATCCTCCAGATACCAGCGGCTCGTCTCCTCGGTGATCTGGCCGATCTCGCGGCCAGACTCCTCGGCCCGCGCGATGATCTTGTCATCCACATCGGTGAAATTGCGCACATAGTGCACGTTCTCTGCCCCATAGACATGCCGCAGCAGCCGATAGAGCACATCAAACACGATCACGGGCCGGGCATTGCCGATATGCGCCCGGTCATAGACCGTCGGCCCGCAGACATACATGCCCACCCGCCCCGGCTCGACCGGCTCCAGAAGCTCTTTCTTCCGGGTTTTCGTATTGTGCAGATAGATGTCCATGGCGGTTCCTCGGGGTTCCCCGCGGGCTTTAGCAACTTCATCTGGATGAGAAAAGAGACCGGGCCCGCGTGACGTGTGTCAGCAGGTAATGCAGCAAATGATGATCGCGGCGCGGGTCATGAGATGTCAGTAGCAGCACGCCCGTCGCCTGCCAAGCCTCTTGTGCCGTAGCCCGCCCCGGTCCAGCCTGCCTGAAAACGGAGGCTCCGATGGACAAGTTCGAAACCTACCGCGCCCTGCACAAGCCGGGCGACCCCTTCATTCTCGCCAACGTCTGGGATGTCGGCTCGGCCCGGATGCTCGCGGGCATGGGCGCCAAGGCGCTGGGGACATCCTCGGCGGCGCTCGCCTTCGTGCAGGGCAGCCGCGACATGGGGGCGATCACCCGCGACGCCGCGCTGGCCCATGCCGAAGAAATCGTGGCCGCCACCGATCTGCCGGTGCAGGGAGACTTCGAGAACGGCTTCGGCGACGATCCGGAGACCGTGGCCGAAACCGTGCGCCTCGCCGCCGAGGTCGGGCTGGCGGGCATCTGCGTGGAAGACATGAGCTACCCTGATGCCAAACCCTACCCCGCTGACCTCGCCACCGAACGGATGCGCGCCGGGGCCGCCGCCGCCCGCGCGGTGGGGCGCGACTTCTTCTTCGTCGCCCGCGCCGACGGGGTGATGAACGGGGTCTATGACATGGAAGAGGCATTGGCCCGCGTGGCAGCCTTCGACGAGGCCGGGGCCGACGGCCTCTATGTGCCTCTGCCGCCCACGATGGAAGACCTTGCGCGCGTCTGCGCCGCCACTTCGAAGCCAGTGAACGCGCTCGCCGCCGGGGCCTTCACCGCCGCGACCCTCTCGGACTTCGCAGCCGCAGGCGTGGCACGGGTCTCGCTCGGCGCAGCACTCGCCCGCACCACCCATCGGGTGATCTTCGACGCCGCCGAGGCCATGCTGAACGAGGGCGATTTCACCCCACTGGCGCAGTCGATCTCCGGCGATCAGGTGCAGGCGCTGATCGACAAGGGCACACCCGGCGGCTGAGGACGGAGTGGGGGTTTTGCACCCCCACACCCCCGCAGAGGTATTTTCAGCAAGAAAATGAACAAGAGGGCGCGATGGACAGAGCTGGGGTGAATGCGATTTGTGCGGCGTTTCCCGGCGCCGAGGTGTCGGACCCATGGGGTGGCGGGCATGACGCCTGGAAGGTGGGCGGCAAGATGTTTGCCTGCATCGGCGCGATGGGCCAGGGCGTCAGCGTAAAGACCGACAGCGTGGAGACGGCGCAGCTGGTGATCGAGGCTGGACACGGCATCAAGGCGCCCTATTTCCACCGCAGCTGGGTGCTTCTGCCCTGGGGCCTGGTCGAGGACGCCGAGGTGGAAGAGCGGCTGCGCAGCAGCTACGCGCTCATCCGCGCCGGGCTGACCAAGAAGGCCCAGGCCGCGCTCGCGCCCTTCACGCCCTGAAAATTCTTGCCAGACGCCGGGGATCATGGCCAAATCCGCGCCATGACTTTTCAGCTCCGCGTTTTCCGCCCCGCCCATTTCCTCCTGGCTGTTCTGGCCCTTCTTCTCCTGCCCGCCGCCGCGATGGCCCAGAGCTACCCGGAGTTGCCCGCAAGCTACGTGCTCGATGAGGCCGGCGTGCTCTCGGACGCGCAGGAGACAGAGCTGGCGGAGGCCGTGGCCAAGCTGAAAACCGACACCGGGGTGGAGCTGGCCGTCGTCACCGTCATGTCCACAGCCGACTATGGCGGGTTTGACGGGCTGGAGGCCTTTACCACCGGGCTTTTCAATGAATGGGGGCTGGGCGACGAGGAAAAGGGCGATGGCATCCTCGTCTTCCTCGCCCGCGCCGACCGTGAAGTGCGGATCGAACTGGGCACCGGGCTGGAGGCCGACTACGGCAAGGAGAGCGCCCGCATTATCGACGAGGTGATGCTGCCCGCCTTCCGCGAGGATCGCTACGGCGACGGCGTGACAGAGGGCACGCAGGCCGTCATCGCCCGCATCGCCACCCCCTATGCCACCCCGGCCTCCGCCACGGGCGGCGAACCGGCGGCGGCCAGCGGCGACGGCGCAAGCGAGGGCGGCGGCAATGGCGGCGCGATCCTGGGCGGCATCGGCGCGGCCATCGTGGCGCTGATCGGCTTTGTCGTGTTCAAGTCGAAACAGGCCAAGGCCAACCGCACCTGCGAGGCCTGCGGTGCCAAGGGGCAGGTCGAGATCAAGCGCCGCACGGTGCAGGACTCCACCGAAACCTCCACCGGGGTGGGCGAGCAGATCACCACCTGCGGCGCCTGCGGCCACAGTTCCACCGAGCGCTACACGATCTCGAAGAAGAGCAAATCCTCCTCCGGGGCCAAGACCGGCGGCGGCAAATCCGAAGGCGGCGGGGCCTCGGGCAAGTTCTAGACCCGGGCGCGCACCGGCCCTCACAAACACGTCACGCGCTGTTACAGCCGGTTGTCGCAGGGCCGGGGGCGGGCCATAACCCCCTGAAACCATGGGGATGGCCACCGTATGCTCGACGGCGTCGCGCGCAAACTGATCGACCCGCCGCTCAACCGGGCAGGCACGGCGCTGGCCGCGCGAGGCTGGCAGGCCGATCACGTGACGCTCGCCGGGCTCGCCCTGGGCCTCGCAGCTGCCGTGCTGATCTGGGCGGGCTGGCCCTTCCTCGCGCTGATCCCCCTGCTCGCCTCCCGCATTGCCGACGGGCTCGATGGCGCCGTTGCCCGCGCCACCCAAAAGACCGACTTCGGCGGCTACCTCGACATCTGCGCCGATTTCGCCTTCTACGCCGCCGTGCCGCTCGCCTTCGTGCTGGCCGACCCCGCGACAAATGGCGCGGCCGGGGCCTTCCTGCTCTCCAGCTTCTACATCAATGGCTCCACCTTCCTCGGCTACGCCGTTCTGGCCGAACGCGCCAAGATGCAAACCACCTCACGCGGCGCCAAAACGCTCTATTTCACCGGCGGCCTGCTGGAAGGCACCGAAACCATCCTGTTCTTCTGCGCCCTCTGCATCCTTCCGCACCTGTTCAACCCGCTGGCCTGGGCCTTCGGCGGCCTCTGCCTCGTTACCGCCATCAGCCGGGTGCTCCTCGCCCGCCACACCTTCTCAGGGAAAGACACCGCATGAAATACGCCCTCGCCTTCACTGCCCTGCTGGCCACACCCGCCCTCGCCGGGCCGGACCCGGAAAGCCTCTCCGACGGGCTCGCGCCGGGCGAATGGCAGGCCGTTCTGGACGCCGCCGAGGGCCAGACCGTCTATTGGAACGCCTGGGGCGGCTCCACCACCACCAATGCCTTCATCGCCTGGGTCGGGGACCGGGTGAAGGAGGAGTATGGCGTGACACTGGAGCATGTGAAGCTCTCGGACACCGCCGATGCCGTCTCCCGCGTGCTGTCCGAGCAGCAGGCCGGGCAAGACACAGAGGGCGCGGTGGATCTCATCTGGATCAATGGCCCCAATTTCGCCTCGATGAAAGGCCAGGATCTGCTCTTCGGCCCCTTCGCCGAGAGCCTGCCGAACTGGCAGTATGTGGATGTTGAAAACAAGGACGTGCAGACGGACTTCACCCTGCCCGTCGAAGGCTACGAGGCCCCCTGGGCCATGGCGCAGGTGGTCTTCATCTACGACGAGGCCCGCCTGCCCGAGCCGCCCAGGTCGATGCCCGCGCTGCTAGACTGGGCCGCAGCCAACCCGGGCCGCTTCACCTTCCCGCAGCCGCCCGACTTCCTCGGCTCGACCTTCCTGAAACAGGCGCTGATCGACCTGAGCGGCGACAACCCGGCGCTGGCCAAGCCCGTCGAAGCGGCCGATTACGATGCTGTCACCTCAGACCTCTGGGCCTTCATCGACGCGCTCACCCCCAACCTCTGGCGCCAGGGCCGCGCCTACCCGCAGACCGGCCCGCGCCAGCTGCAACTCATCGCCGACGGCGAGGTCGATCTGGCGATTTCCTTCTCCCCCGGCGAGGCCTCCACCGCGATCGCCAACAACGAGCTGCCGCCCACGGCGCGCACCTATGTGCTCGAGGGCGGCACCATCGGCAATGCCAGCTTCGTGGCGATCCCCTACAACTCCTCGGTGAAGTCGGGCGCGATGGTCGTGGCCAACTTCCTGATGTCGCCCGAGGCACAGGTGCGGGCACAAGATCCGGAGGTGCTGGGCTATGGCACCGTGCTCTCGATGGACAAGCTCTCCGAAGACGACCGCGCCGCCTTCGAGGCGCTCGATCTCGGCGTGGCCACCCTCTCCCCCGCCGAACTCGGCAAGGCCCTGCCAGAGCCACACCCCTCCTGGATGACGCGCCTCACCGAGGACTGGATCGCCAGGCACGGCGTGAAAGAGTGAAACCGAGCCGCTCTTCGGCCCCTTCGGTCCTCATCGCAGCTGCGAAGAGCGGCCGAAGGCCCCGATGAGCCGCCCCGCGCCGATGCCACTGCCCCGCGCCACCCTGCCCGCGCTCACCGTCGCGCTGCTGACCCTCCCCGTGGGGCTGGGGCTGTTCTTCACGCTCGCGCCCGCGCTCGGCTACATGGGCACGGGCGAAGCCCCCTTCATGCGGCTGGCCGACTGGCCCGGCATCGGCCCGGCCACCCGCCTCTCGCTCTCCACCGGCTTCGCCGCCACCGCCCTCTCGCTCGCCATCACCGCCCTGATTGCCGCAGGCTGGCACGGCACCCGGGCCTTCGCGCTGCTGCATCGCCTGCTCTCGCCGCTGCTCTCGGTGCCCCATGCTGCGGCGGCCTTCGGCCTCGCCTTACTCATCGCACCCTCCGGCTGGCTCGCCCGCGCGCTCTCGCCCTGGCTCACCGGCTGGAGCACTCCGCCCGACCTGCTCATCGTGCAGGATAGCGCCGGACTTGCGCTCATCGCCGGGCTGACCGCAAAGGAGGTGCCCTTCCTGCTGCTGATGCTCCTCGCCGCCCGCAGCCAGACCCGCTCCGAGGCACACGCCCGCGTGGCCACCACCCTTGGCTACGCCCGCGCCGTCGGCTGGTTGCTCACCGCCTTCCCGGCGCTTTACGCCCAGATCCGCCTGCCGGTCTACGTGGTGCTGGCCTATTCCATGTCGGTCGTCGACGTGGCGATGATCCTCGGCCCCAACACGCCGCCCACGCTCTCGGTGCAGATCACCCGCTGGATGGCCGACCCGGACCTCACCCTGCGCGGGGTCGCAGCCGCAGGCGCGCTCTGGCAGCTTGCGCTGGTGCTGGCCGCGCTCGCGGGCTGGCGCGGGCTGGAAGCGCTCACCGCCCGCGCGGGCACCGCACTCGCCATGTCGGGCCGCCGCCTGCACGGGCTGAACACCGCCCTGCGCGCCCTCGGCCTCGCCCTCGGCCTCGCCGTCGCGCTCTCGGTGCTGGCGGGCCTCGCCTCCCAGGTGCTCTGGTCCGTCGCGGGCTACTGGGGCTTCCCCGACGCCCTGCCCGATGACCTGAGCCTGCGCACATGGGCACGCCACGGCCCCATGCTGGCCCCCGTCGCCCTGACCACCCTGCTCATCGCGGGCCTTGCCGCGCTCTTCGCCCTGGCCCTGGTCACCGGCTGTCTCGAAGCCGAGGCGCGCCACGGCTTCCGCATGGGCGCGGGCGGCCGCCTCATCCTCTACCTGCCGCTGCTGATCCCCCAAATCGCCTTCCTCCCCGGCCTGCAGATCCTGATGCTCACGCTGGGCCTGCGCGAGGGCCTCTGGCCGGTGCTGCTCTCTCACCTCACCTTCGTGATTCCCTATACACTCATCGCCCTCTCCGGCCCTTTCCACGCCGTCGACAGCCGCTATTTCACCGCCGCCGCCAGCCTGGGCGCGGCGCCGAACCGCCGGTTCTGGCGCCTGCGCCTGCCGCTGCTGCTGGCCCCGCTCCTCACCGCCTTCGCCGTGGGCTTCGCCGTCTCGGTCGGGCAATATCTGCCCACGCTCCTGCTCGGCGGCGGGCGGGTGACGACCCTCACCACCGAGGCCGTCGCGCTCACCTCCGGCGGCGACCGGCGCGCCATCGGCGCCTACGCCCTGGCGCAAACCGCTGCCGCCCTGCTGCCCTTCGCCCTCGCGCTGGCCCTCCCGCGCCTCCTGTTCGCCAACCGGAAAGGGATGCGCGGTGGATAACGGCCTCACACTCGACAAGCTGGAGGTGCTCCTCAATGGCACCTGCCTCCTCGGCCTCACCGCCCGCATCGCGCCCGGCGAGGTGCTCACCCTCATGGGCCCGTCCGGCGTTGGCAAATCCGCCCTGCTGGCGGCGCTCACCGGCACCCTTGCCGCCCCCCTCACCGCCGCCGGAATCGCGCAGCTCGACGGCACCGCACTCACCAGCCTGCCACCCGAGCGCCGCCGCCTCGGGATCCTGTTCCAGGAAAGCCTGCTCTTCCCCCACCTTTCGGTGGCCGGCAACCTCGCCTTCGCCCTGCC
>NZ_QTNQ01000093.1 GCF_018424695.1 Vannielia litorea | reverse complement strand
TTTCCGCGCCCTTTGGGGCAGGTAAGCACATCGCAGGCGAGGGCGGCGAGGGTGGTTGTCATGGGGCGATTTTAGGGGAGCGGGCGTCGGGACGGAAGCGGTGTGGGGTCGGTCTGCAGGCTGAGATCGGGCAATGTAGGCCGGGACTTGTCGCGACCCTATTCTACGCCATCTCGCACGGCGCCTTCGGCTTGATTCCGTGCATGGGCGCATCCTGAGCGTTTCGGCTTGTGGTGCGGGACGTCTGGACAAGTCCGAACCTACCTGGGAGGCGCCCGTCAGAGCCCCTTCACCGCCTCCAGCACCTCTTCGACGTGGCCCTTCACCTTCACCTTGCGCCATTCGCGCACCACCTTGCCTTCGCCGTCGATCAGGAAGGTGGCCCGTTCGATACCCATGCTCTTCTTGCCGTACATGTTTTTCTCGACCCAGGTGCCATAGGCCTCGCAGACCGCGCCATCCTCGTCGGAGACCAGGGGCACGCCGAGGGCGTGCTTGGCGATGAACTTGTCGTGCTTGGCCACGGTGTCGCGGCTGACGCCGATCACGGTGCAGCCCGCCTCCTGGAAGTTGTTCAGGGCGGCGGTGAATTCGATCGCCTCGGTGGTGCAGCCCGGGGTGTCGTCCCGCGGGTAGAAATAGAGCACCACGGGGGCGGGGCGGTGGGCCGACAGGGTGATCTCGCCGCCGCCGTCGCGGGGCAGGGTGAAATCGGGGCGGTCTGGCCTGTGAGGTCCATACTCTTCTCTCCTTCTCTAGGCGCTTCTCAAATCGGGTCGCTCCTGCGAATATGGCGCGCAAGAGCAGAGAGGCCAGTGCGCCGCCGAACAAGGACAACCGAGGCCGATGAGCCCGCCGAAGGAGAAACCCCAGCAGGAGGTGCCGCCCGATGGGCGTGCGCGGTGGTTCGATGCCGCCGCCGAAGCCGAGCGGCTGTCTTCCGCCGCCGCGCGGATGCAGCTTGGCCCGGCGGCGCCGGAAGAGGGGGCGCCGCGCCCCCTGGGGGCGGCTGATCCGGCGCCCTGCGGCGGGCTTCCGCCGCTTTTGCTGATCACGCCGGAGAAGGTGGGGCTGGAGGCGGAAGTGCCCGCCCAGAGCGCCGCCCCGGCGCTGGGCGCGGCAGAGGTGCCAGTGTCCGGCGGGGCGGGTGTTGTGGAGCGGCTGCGCGCGGGCGGCGCGCTGGACCGGCCCGAGGACACCGGCGAAGACGGGCATGACGCCCCGATCCGCCCGCGCCGCCGCATTCGCAAGCGCCGCCTGCTCGCCAAGCCGCTGATCTGGGCCTTCGACGTGGCGGTGCTCTGCGTCGTGGCCGTGATCCTCACCATCCTGCTCACCGCCGGGCGCGAGCTGCCCGCGCCCGACTGGTTGGCCGCCCGCGTCGAGGCGCGGCTGAACGAGGGGCTGGGCGGTGCCACGGTGGAGATGGGCGGGCTCTACGTGATCTTCCAGCGCACGGCGCTGCCGCGCGTCACCTTCCGCGACGTCGACATCCGCGCTGCCGATGGCACCCATATCGTGCATGTGCCCGCATTCGGCGCGACGCTCGACAAGGGCGCGCTGCTGCAAGGCCGGGTGCAGCCCCGCGCAGTGAGCCTGACCGGCGCGTCGATGCGCGCCTCGCGCGACCGCGACGGAAACTTTGACCTGCAACTGGGCGACACCGAGCTGAACTGGCAGGGCGCGGGCAGCCTGGCCGAGTTGCTCGACCGGATCGACACCATGCTGGCCCTGCCCAGCTTCCAACCGATCGGCGAGATCCGCGCCGAGGAGCTCGTGCTGGAATTCTTCGATGTGCGCTCGGGGCGGGAGTGGGTGCTCTATGACGGCGAGTTGGTAATTGCCCAGGATGAAGCGCAGGTGTCGGCCCGGCTCGCACTTCAGCTTGCGGGCGAGGCGGTGCCGGGAGCGGGGGACGCGGAGGCTGCGGATTTCGAGGTGGACCCGGCGCGCGTGACGCTGAACTTCAGCTCGCAGAAGGGCTCCACCGCCGCCGAGCTGGGCGCCAATATCGAAGGCGTGGCGGCGCAGGACGTGGGCACGCTGAGCCCGGCCACCGCCTTTCTCGCCCTGCTCGACGCGCCGATCTCGGGCGCGATGCGGGCGAAGGTGGGCGAGGCGGGCACGCTGGAGGAACTGGCCGGACAGCTGGAAATCGGCGCGGGTGCGCTGGAGCCGGGGCAGGGGCAGGCCGCCATCGCACTGGACGGGGGGCGCAGCTACTTCCGCTATCAGCCGGAGGCCGGGCGGCTGGTGTTCGACGAGCTGCGCCTTGCCGCGCCCGACGGGGCCTTCACCGCGACGGGGCAGGCCTATCTGGAAGGCATGGAGGCCACCGGCTGGCCGACCGACCTTGTCGGTCAGCTCGCCTTCTCGGAGATGCGGCTGGACCCGCAGGGCATCTTTGCCGAGGGGCTCACCTTCGGCGGGGGCGCGCTGGACATGAAGCTGTCGCTGGAGCCGTTTCAGCTGCGGATCGGGCAGATGGTGCTGGAAAGCGAGGATGTGACCTTCCGCGCCCGGGGACATGCCCGCCCCGTGCCCGAGGGCTGGGAGGCGGCGATTGACGTGGAGGTGGACCGGATCGGCCACGAGCGGCTGCTCTCGATCTGGCCGCTGGCGCTGGCGAGCAAGACCCGCGACTGGATCGCCGAGCGGGTGCAGGCGGGCGAGCTCTTCAACGTGAAGGGCGCGCTGAGGGCCCGGCCCGGGCAGGACCGCCCGGTGGTGAGCCTTGTCTACGAGTTCAAGGGCGGCGAGGTGCAGGTGCTGCCCACCCTGCCGCCGGTGCGCGGGGCAACCGGCTATTCCTCGATTTCCGACAACGCCTACACGCTGTCGCTGGACGCGGGCCATATCAACGCGCCCGAGGGCGGGCGGATCGACGTGGCGGGCACGGTGATGCGGGTGCCCGATGTCCACCAGCAGCCCGCCGACATGGAGGTGCACCTTTTGTCGGAGAGCAGCGCGACGGCGGTGCTGTCGATCCTCGATCAGGAGCCGTGGCGGTTTATCTCCAAGGCGGAGCAGCCGGTGGACATGGCCGAGGGCCGGGCGGCGCTGGACGGGGTGATCCGCTTTCCGCTGATCAAGGATGTGCCCAAGGAGCTGATCGAGTTTCGTGTCGGCGGCGTACTGAGCGATGTGCGTTCGGAGCGGGTGGTGCCAGGCCGCACCCTGAGTGCCGAGCGGCTGGAGGTGCTGGCGCATAACGACGAAATCACCATCAGCGGGCCGGGGCGCATCGAGGGGCTGCCGATCACCGCGGCCTGGGTGCAGCCGATCGACAAGCCGGGGCCGCAGCCGAGCCGGGTGGAGGGCAGCATCGAGCTGAGCCAGGCCTTTGTGGACAAGTTCAACATCGGACTGCCCAACGGCATGGTGACGGGGGCGGGCACCGGGCAGTTCACAATCGACCTGGAGCGGGGGAAGGCGCCGCGCTTTGCGCTGCGCTCCGATCTCAACCGGATGGGGCTGACCATCCGCGAGCTGGCCTGGAGCAAGGGACGGGCGACCAAGGGGTCTCTGAGAGTGGAGGGGCAATTGGGCGAGCCGCCGGCGATCGAGCGGCTTTCGCTTTCCGCGCCGGGGCTGGAGGCGGAGGGCCGGGTGCGGCTGAACCCCGGCGGCGGGCTGCGCAGCGCCGAGTTCAGCCGGGTGAAGGCCGGCCGCTGGATCGACGCGCCGGTGACGCTGACCGGGCGCGGCAAGGGCGTGACGCCCGCCGTTCGCGTGCAGGGCGGCTGGGTGGACATCCGGCGCACCAGCTTTGCGCAGGGCAGCGGCGGTAACCGCGTGGGCGCGCCGATGACACTGGCGCTCGACCGGCTGATCATTTCCGACAGCATCGCGCTGCGCGGCTTTCGCGCCGAGCTGACCACGCGCGGCGGGCTGAACGGGCGGTTCAGCGGCACGGTGAATGGCGCGGCCCCGGTTTCCGGCACGCTGGTGCCGATGCGCGGCAAGACGGCGGTGCGCATGGTGTCGGAGGATGCGGGGCGGCTGTTCCGTGCCGCAGGGCTGTTCCGCAAGGGCCGGGGCGGCACGATGGAGCTGACGCTGGTGCCGCGCGCCGAGCCGGGGCAATACAATGGCCAGCTCAACGTGAAGAACGTGCGGGTGCAGAGCGCCCCGGGGCTCGCCGCCCTGCTCAACGCGATTTCGGTAGTGGGGCTGCTGGAGCAGCTCAACGGCTCGGGGCTGCTGCTGGCGAACACCGAGGTCAACTTTCGCCTCACGCCCAACGCGGTGGAGATCAACCATGGCTCGGCGGTGGGCCCCTCGGTGGGGATCTCGATGGCCGGGGTCTACGACATGAACCGCGATTACATGTCGGTGCAGGGGGTGCTCTCGCCGATCTACGTGGTGAATGGGATCGGGCGGATCATTTCGAAGAAGGGCGAGGGTTTCTTCGGGTTCAACTACAAGATGACGGGCCCGGCCTCGGGGCCGAGGGTGAGCGTGAACCCGCTGTCGGTGCTGACGCCGGGGATCTTCCGCGAGATCTTCCGCCAGCCGCCGCCGAGGCTGGCGAATTAGGCGCCTGGAGTTGGCGTTGGAGTGGGGGACCAGTCCCCCACACCCCCTGGGATAGTTGGGGAGCTCCGAGAGGAGCAGGGGCGCGTTAACCTTGATGTGAGGTTAACGGCCTGCGGTTGGGGCTTGTGCTGGGTGGGGTGGCGCTTGTAGGGCGCGGGCATGAAGCTGGATGACTTTGACTTTGATCTCCCCGAGGAGCTGATCGCGGTGCGGCCTGCCTATCCGCGCGGCGCGTCGCGGCTGCTGGTGGCGGGCGCGGGGTGGATCGAGGATCGGGGCGTTGCGGATATTTGCGACTACCTGCGGCCCGGCGACCGGCTGGTGCTGAACAACACCAGGGTGATCCCGGCGCGATTGAGCGGGGTGCGGCGGCGCGAGAGCGCGCAGGGCCCCGTTGAGGCGCGGGTGGAGGTGACGCTGCTGGAGCCCTCCGGCGGGGCCGAGTGGCTGGCGCTGGCGCGCCCGGCGAAGAAGGTGAAGCCGGGCGAGGTTGTGGCGTTCGGCGGCGGCCTGAGCGCTGAGGTGCTGTGCCGCGAGGGCGGCGAGGTGCGGCTGCGGTTCTCGGTGGAGGGAGCCGATTTTGACGCGGCGCTGGAGCAGGTCGGCGCGATGCCGCTGCCGCCTTATATCGCGGCGCGGCGGGCGGCGGACGAGGCCGACCGGGAAGACTATCAAACTGTCTTTGCCAAGCGCTCCGGCGCGGTGGCCGCGCCCACGGCGAGCCTGCATTTCGATGAGGCGCTGCTGGGGCGCATCGCGGCGATGGATGTGGGCCTGACCGAGGTGACGCTGCACGTGGGGGCGGGCACCTTCTTGCCGGTGACGGTGGAGGATGTGACCACCCATCGGATGCATGCAGAGCGCGGTGAGGTGAGTGCGCAGGCGGCGGAAGAGATCAACGCCACCAAGGCGGCGGGCGGGCGGATCATCCCCGTGGGCACCACGGCGCTGCGGCTGATCGAGAGCGCGGCACCGGCGAAGGGCCGGATTGCGCCATGGCAGGGGGAGACCGACATCTTCATCTACCCCGGCTTCGACTTCAGCCTCACCGACGGGCTGATGACCAATTTCCACCTGCCCAGGAGCACGCTGATGATGCTGGTCTCGGCGCTGATGGGGCAGGGGCGGATACGTGAAATTTACCAACATGCCATAGAGGCGCGATACAGGTTTTTCTCCTATGGCGACAGCTCCCTGCTGTTGCCCGGCGAATAACGACGGCGGGTGTCGCTGAGAGGCGGTTGGCCGGGGTGGCGATAGGCCATCCGGAACAGGAACAGGAAAGGCCGGACGATGGTTAAGGTGATCGCGAGCACATGGGCGCTGCTGCTTGGCGTGATGCTGCTGATGGTGGGCAACGGCGTGCAGGGCACGCTGCTGGGTATCCGTGGCTCGCTCGAGGGGTTCTCGACGCTTCAGATGTCCTTCGTGATGTCGGCCTATTTCATCGGCTTCCTCGGCGGCAGCCGGATGGCGCCTGAGATGATCCGCCGGGTGGGGCATGTGCGCGTCTTCGCGGCGCTGGGCAGCTTCATCTCGGCGGTGCTGATCCTCTACCCCACCTTCGCCAACCCCTGGGCCTGGATGGTGGGGCGCGTCATCATCGGCTTCTGCTTCTCCGGTGTCTACGTGACGGCGGAAAGCTGGCTGAACAACTCGGTCACCAACGACATCCGCGGCAAGGCGCTCTCGCTTTACATGATCGTGCAGATGGTGGGCATCGTTGCGGCGCAGTTCCTGCTGGTGGCGGGAGACCCGACGGGCTTCATCCTCTTCGTGATCCCTTCGGTTCTGGTGTCGATCTCCTTTGCGCCGATCCTTCTGAGCGTGCAGCCGACGCCGGCCTTCGGCACCACCAAGCCGCTCACGTTGGTGCAGCTTTATCGCGTGTCGCCGCTGGGCATGGTGGGCGCCTTCCTGCTGGGCGGGGTCTATGCCGCGATGTTCGGCATGTCGGCCGTCTTTGCCACGCAGGCGGGATTCACCGTGGCTCAGACCTCCTTCTTCGTGGCCTCGATCTACGTCGGCGGGCTGCTGATGCAATATCCCATCGGCTGGGTCAGCGACCGGATGGACCGGCGCCTGCTGATCGCTCTTCTGGGCCTTGGCGGCGGCATTGCCGGGGTGTTCGGCCTGTTCTTCGGCGGTGCCTTCGTGGCGGTGCTGGTGGCCGGGTTCTTCATTGGCGGCATGTCGAACCCGCTCTATGCGCTGATCATCGCTTACACCAACGACTTCCTCGAAGCCGAGGATATGGCCGCCGCCTCGGGTGGGCTGATCTTCATCAACGGGGTGGGGGCGATTGCAGGGCCGATCGTGACCGGTTGGTTCATGGGTCTGATGGGGCCGCTGGGCTTTTTCGTTTATATCGCGCTGCTCATGGCGGCGGTCGCGGGCTATGCCTTCTGGCGGATGACCCGGCGCCCGAGCGTGGCGGTGGAGGACACCGGCCAATATGCGCCGGTGCTGCCCTCGTCGACCGCCGTGGTGGTCGACATGGCGCAGGAGGTCTTCATCGAGAACCTTGAAGAGTCGGACGAAGCCGAAGAGACCGGGGAGGCGCAGCCGCAGTTGTGATGTCGCCTGCCCCGTGCAACTCTGGGGGCGGGAGGATTTTACATGGTGGATGCCGAAGATGTCGTGCGCTTCTGGACCGAGGACTGCGGCCCGGAGGACTGGTACAAACAGGACGAGGCGCTCGACGAGGAGATCCGCCGGCGCTTTCTGCCGAGTTGGGAGGCGGTGGCAGGCGGCACGCGCCCGGCGTGGGGCTGGGGCCGGGTGGCCACGCTGGCCCGTCTGATCCTGGTGGACCAGTTTCCACGCAACATGTTTCGCGGCGATGGCCGAAGCTTCGCCACCGACGGGCTGGCCCGGGAATGGGCCAAGTGGGCGGTGGAGAGCGGCGTCGACAAGCGGGTGGAGGGCGCGGCACGCCAGTTTTTCTACCTGCCGATGATGCATTCGGAAGTGCTGGCCGACCAGGACCGCTCGGTGCGGCTGTTTCTTGCCCGCATGCCGGGAAGTGACAACCTGAGCCACGCGCGCGCGCACCGGCAGGTGATCCGCGATTTCGGGCGCTTTCCCTATCGCAACATGGCGCTGGGCCGTGAGACAGGCCCGGTTGAAGCAGCCTACCTCGAGGCGGGCGGCTATCGCTGGACGCTTCAGAGCATCGACAAGGACAATGGGGGAAGCTGGATTGCTTCGGGCTAACCCGATGGAAAGACAGGCGCATTTGCGCCCGCGCTGCTGCGGCAACTCTGCGCGTGGCAGGGGGCTATCGCCGGGTGGCGAAAATAGTTTAATACCAAACTAGTTTTGGAATGGGAGAGAATCATGGCCTCGCAAAGCTTCGACCTGATCGTCATCGGCGCCGGCCCCGGTGGCTATGTCGCCGCAATCCGCGCCGCGCAGCTCGGGTTGAAGGTGGTCTGTGTTGAACGGGAGAACCTGGGCGGTATCTGCCTGAACTGGGGCTGCATCCCGACCAAGGCGCTGCTGCGCTCGTCGGAGGTGTTTCACCTGATGCACCGGGCCAAGGATTTTGGCCTCTCGGTGGAGAAGGCCGATTACGACCTCGACGCGGTGGTGAAGCGCTCGCGCGGTGTGGCCGCGCAGATGGAAGGCGGGATCAAGCACCTGTTCAAGAAGAACAAGGTGACCTCGATCATGGGCGAGGCGAAGATCACCGGGAAGGGCAAGGTTTCGGTCAAGACCGAGAAGGGCACCGAGGAACTGACGGCCAAGAACATCGTGGTGGCCACCGGCGCGCGCGCCCGCGAGCTGCCGGGGCTGGAGGCCGACGGCGATCTCGTCTGGACCTATCGGCACGCGCTGACCCCCAAACGGATGCCCAAGAAGCTCCTGGTGATCGGCTCGGGCGCGATCGGGATCGAGTTTGCCAGCTTCTACAACACGCTGGGCGCCGACACGACCGTGGTGGAGGTGATGGATCGGGTGCTGCCGGTGGAGGACAAGGACATTTCCGCCTTCGCCAAGAAGCAGTTCACCAAGCAGGGCATGAAGATCATGGAGAAGGCCATGGTCAAGCAGCTCGACCGCGGCAAGGGCAAGGTCACGGCCCATATCGAGGTGGGCGGCAAGGTGGAGAAGCATGAGTTCGACACCGTGATCTCCGCCGTGGGGATCGTCGGCAATGTCGAGGGGCTGGGGCTGGAAGAGCTGGGCGTGAAGGTGGACCGGACCCATGTGGTGACCGATGAGTATTGCGCCACCGGAGTCGAGGGCGTCTATGCCATTGGCGACATCGCCGGGGCGCCCTGGCTGGCGCACAAGGCCTCCCACGAGGGGGTGATGGTGGCCGAGAAGATCGCGGGCCAGCATGTCCATCCGATCAAGCCGGGCAGCATTGCCGGCTGCACCTATTGCCATCCTCAGGTGGCCAGCGTCGGCATGACCGAGGAGAAGGCGAAGGAAGCCGGATACGAGCTGAAGGTGGGCCGCTTCCCCTTCATCGGCAACGGCAAGGCGGTGGCGCTGGGCGAGCCCGAGGGGCTGGTGAAGACGGTGTTCGACGCCAAGACCGGCGAGCTTCTGGGGGCCCACATGGTGGGCGCCGAGGTGACCGAGCTGATCCAGGGCTACGTTGTGGGCCGCCAGCTGGAGACCACCGAGGAAGACCTGATGCATACGGTGTTCCCGCATCCGACGCTGAGCGAGATGATGCACGAGTCGGTGCTGGAGGCCTACGGGCGGGCGATTCATATCTAGCATGAAACGCTGAAAGCGTTTCGTGCAGCGGGCGGCAGCGGGTCGCGCAGCGATCTGCGAGAGCCCACACCGTGGATAACTGGGCGCCTTCCGGGGCGCCCTTTTCTTTGAGGTGCGCGGGGTGGATGGCGTTGGTACAGCTCCGGGTTCACCAAAGCAGGATCACCTGCTTGCGGGGCCACCCATCACCTGACCCCGGCCTGGCCGACGGGCCGTCTCGCGTCAACGAAAATGGCCGTATCCCCAGAGGGGCCCCTCGGCAATTTTCATTGACCCGAGCCATCCCGCCGGCCCTTGGGGGCTCAGGCGAGCGCCGATTCCGCATTCGCTTCGCGAACGCTCTATCGGGTCCGCAGTCACTTCGTGACCGCTACCGGTGGCTCCGAAGCAGGATTGGCGGTGGCGCTATCGAGTTTCGCCGCCACTGTGCATTCGGTAAGAGAGGGCTCGCGTCGAGTCCCGCAGGGGCATAGATGTCACGCGACGCGAGCAGGGAGGAGAATGCGAATGTCCGGAGAGGCTTTTATTTGTGACGGGGTGCGCACGGCGATCGGGCGGTATGGCGGGGCGCTGTCTGCCGTGCGGGCGGATGACCTTGCGGCGGTGCCGATCCGGGCGCTGATGGCGCGCAACGCGGGGCTGGACCCGGCGGCGCTTGACGACGTGATCTATGGCTGTGCCAACCAGGCCGGGGAAGACAACCGCAACGTGGCGCGGATGGCGCTCTTGCTTGCCGGTCTGCCGGAGACGGTGCCGGGCGCCACGATCAACCGCCTGTGCGCCTCGGGCATGGATGCGATCGGCACGGTGAGCCGCGCGATCAAGGCGGGCGATTACGACCTTGCGATTGCGGGGGGCGTGGAGAGCATGAGCCGTGCGCCTTTCGTGATGGGCAAAGCGACCAGCGCCTTCTCCCGCGCGGCGGAGGTGTTTGACACCACCATCGGCTGGCGCTTCGTGAACAAGGCGATGAAGGCGGCCTATGGCACCGACTCCATGCCCGAGACCGCCGACAATGTGGCCGCCGATTGGGGCGTGTCGCGCGAGGATCAGGATGCCTTTGCCGCCCGCTCCCAGGCGCGCTGGGCCGGGGCGGAGGCGGCGGGCGTCTTTGCCGAAGAGATCACGCCGGTCGAGGTGCCCCAGCGCAAGGGCGACCCCATCATCGTCGAGAAGGACGAGCACCCGCGCCCCGGCACCACCGCCGAGCAGCTTGGGCGGCTCAAGGGCGTGAACGGGCCGGATCTGACGGTGACGGCGGGCAATGCCTCTGGCGTCAATGACGGGGCGGCGGCGCTGCTGGTGGCGAGCGAGGGTGCGGCGCATGTGCATGGGCTGACGCCGCTGGCGCGGATCGTCACCATGCAATCTGCAGGAGTTGCGCCGCGCGTCATGGGCATCGGCCCGGTGCCTGCAGTGAAGAAGGCGCTGGCGAAGGCCGGGCTTTCTATTGGCGATATGGACGTGATCGAGCTGAACGAGGCTTTCGCCGCACAGGGCCTCGCGGTGCTGCGCGACCTCGGCGTGGCGGAGGACGCGGCACATGTGAACCCCAACGGCGGGGCGATTGCGATTGGCCATCCGCTGGGCATGAGCGGCGCGCGGCTGGTGCTGACGGCGGCGCGAGAGCTTCAGCGGCGCGGCGGGCGCTATGCGCTTTGCACCATGTGTGTGGGCGTCGGGCAGGGGGTTGCGCTGATACTCGAGCGGGTGTGATGGGCTACGACCTTCACATCACGCGCCGCGAGAACTGGTTTGACGAGGGCGATGACATTGCCCTCGATGAATGGCTTGTTGTCGCGCAGGCGGACCCTGATCTGACTGTGGCAGAGGATGGCTCGGCGGACATGCGCGGACCCAAGGAGCAGCTCTGGCCGCTCTGGTGGTATGACGGCGTGGTGCAGACGAAGAACCCCGAGGTCGGGCTGATTGCCAAGATGGTGGCGCTGGCCGGTGTGTTGGGGGCGAAGGTGCAGGGCGATGAGGGCGAAACCTATGCGGCCGACGGGTCATCGGATTGGGGTGATGAAGCCCCTGCGCCGAAGAAGGGCTGGCTGGCGCGGCTGTTGGGCCGCTGAAAGGCGCGATGCGATGATGGCGCACGCATAGAAGCATATGGCAAGCTGGGAGACGCTGGCATGAAGGGGATGCACCTGGCAGAGCTGAATGTGGCGCGGTTGCGTTATGCACCGGAGGATGCCCGCGTGGCGCCCTTCATGCGGGCGCTTGACGCGGTGAACGGCGTTGCCGAGCGGTCGGACGGGTTTGTCTGGCGGTTTGTTGCGGATACCGCCGCCGGGGATGTGCCCGAAGAAACCGGCGATCCGCGACTGATCCCCAACCTTTCGGTCTGGGAGGGTGTGGCGCCGCTGGAGCATTTCGTCTGGAACACCGTTCACCGGCAGTTCTATGCCCGGCGGGCCGAGTGGTTCGAGCTGCTGGAGGGCATGCATTTTGCCATGTGGTGGGTTGCGCCCGGTGAAGTGCCCACGATGGAAGAGGCGATGGCGCGGCTGGCGCATCTGGAGGCCCACGGCGACAGTGACCACGCGTTTGGCTGGCGCTGGCTGGAGGAAGCGCAGCTGTGGCGCACGGCGCGGTGCGACGGAGTGGCGGCTGAATAGGCAGGGTGAGGCCGCTCTTTGCCGGGCCTGCCGCGGAGGTGGCGACCATGGCGGGCTACGGCGGGGCGGTGGGAGGCGACCGCGACGGGTTTGGCCTTGAGGCCGGAGACGCTGTGCAGGCGGCTGCCCCGGGTATGATGCGCGCAGCGGTCGGGGTGGTGCCTTACTTATCGACGGGCAGGCCGCTGGGGACGGCCTCTGGCACGCCGAGGCGGCCGTCGATGGCGGGCTGGTCGGTGAGGCTTTCGAGGAAGGCCATGAGCGCCGCCACCTCTGCCTCCGAAAGCGGGCGGTCCTCCACCTCGATGGCGGCTTCCAGTGCGGCGAGGTCTGCGGCATCGGCCAGCGGGGCCATGGCGTCGAACTCCAGCGCGGCCAGCCTGGCGGGCGTGCCGTCATAGGCGGCCAGCGCGGCGCGGGGGGCGGCGTGGGCGCGCAGGAACGCCTCCAACTCGGCATAGGCGCCCGAGTGGCCGTAGGGCGCGGTGGCGGTGACGTTGCGCAAGGAAGGCGTGCGGAAGGCGTAGGCATCTTCGGCGTGGCCCGTCACCCTCATCCGGCCGGTATCTCGGTGATGTCGCTCGAAGGCGAGCCGCTTTCCGGGGCCGATCTGGGGCACCCCCATGGCGTGGAAGTCGTGATCGGTTTGCAACGCACCTGCGTGGCAGCCAGAGCATCCGGCCTCGCCATAAAACAGCTGCGCGCCCGCCAGCGCCTCCTCCGAGAGCGCGGCCTTGTCGCCGCGCAGGAAGGCGTCGAAGGGCGCATTGTCGGCCCGCCATTCGAAGGCCATGAAGGCGGCCACGGCGTTGGAAATATCTGTGAAATGCAGCGGGCGGCCCGCCGCCACCTCGGGGTAGACCGCCTCGAAGCGGGCCTGATAATCGCCCGCCGCCTCCACGCGCCGCGCGATGATATCCCAGGCCCCGCCCAGCCCGGTGATGCGGCCTGAGCGGGTGGCGCGGGAAATGTCGTTCTCGGTGATGTGGCCCGCCATTTCGTCGTCGGAGAGCACGGGGAACATGGTTTGCGCGCTGAGGATGCCGGAAAACCCCTGCTCCATGTCGGCACCCATCGGCGTGCGAAAGCCATGCGGACGGCCAGGGTCTTTCTCGATGCGGCCATCGTGAAACAGCGCGGTGAATTCATGGGCCCCGAGGTTGAACAGCGCAGGCGCGTTGCGGGGGATGAACTCTTCGGGCGGGTTGGCCGGATCGGGGCGGCGCTCCGGCCCCAGGCCGGTGCCGCCTTCGCCCATGCCGAGGCTGAGCCCGTCGGAGGTGGCGAAGCGCGGGTGGTGGCAGGTGGCGCAGGAGATGTTGCGGTTGCCCGAGAGCACGGGATCGTAGAACAGGAGCTGCCCGAGCCTCGCCTCGGCCTCGTTCACCGCGATGAAATCGGCATCGGTGAGAGGCGCTGGAAACTCCTGCGCGGCGGCGGGCAGGGCGAGAAAGGCGAGGGCGGCAAGGGCCTTACGCATAGGCGGCGGCCTTTTCTTCGAGCGAGATCACCCGTGGCTCCATCAGTGGCGCGCCGCCGGGAAAGAGTGGATGGTGCCTGTGCGCGCCCTTCAGCCAGCCGCCGAACATGATGCGCGCGATGGAAAGGAAGACACCAAACGTGGAGCCGGAAGTGGGTGGCAGACCTTCGGGCAGGGGCCGCTCCTTGGGCACGTTCACCCGCGCTTTCACCGGACCAAGCGCATCCCGGTCGGCGATGCCATGGGTGATGGCCCCGAAGAAGGGGTAGCGCGGGCCGGGGCCGGTGTTGCCCAGCGGCGTGTTGCAGCAGGCGGTGTACCAGCGCGCAAGGCCTTTGGGGCTGAGGCGGAGGGCGGCGATATGCTCTTTGCCCTGCACGATGGTGAGCCGGTCACAGCGAAACTGGATGATGTCGGTGCCGTCGCCCGCATCCAGAATATCGGCACGGTCCAGCACCCGGGCGAAGGCGCGGCAGCTGTTGCAATGGCAGATCACCCGGTTGCCCTGCGGCGGGCGGGGCCGGGCGGCGATGGCGAGCTGCACCTTGCCGCAGTCGCAGGTGAGGGTGATGGGCTCGGGCAT
>NZ_QTNQ01000092.1 GCF_018424695.1 Vannielia litorea | reverse complement strand
CCCCACACCCCCGGAGATATTTAGAGCAAGAAAATGATCAGGTGGGCGCGGCGGGCACGAACAATTTGAATCAAACTGCGCATTTTCTTGCGGAAAATACTCCCGCCGGAGGCCCTAATCCTCTGACCGGCCCTTGAAGCCGGTGGCGACGACGAATTTCTCGGAGCTGTCGGCGCGGCTGGCGCCGGGCTTCACGTTGGCGACCTTGGCGAAGCGCTGTTTCAGCAGTTTCTGCAACTCGCCTTCGGCGCCGCCGGCCAGCACCTTGGCCACGAAAGTGCCCCCCTTGGCCAGAACGTCGAAGGCAAGGTAGGCTGCGGCCTCGCAAAGCGCGACGATGCGCAGGTGGTCTGTCTGCTTGTGTCCCGAAGAGGCGGCGGCCATGTCGCTCATCACCACATCGGCCTCACCGCCGAGCCAGCCCTTCACCTTGTCGTCGGCGCCGTCTTCCATGAAGTCGAGCACATGCAGCTCGGCCCCGGCGATCGGCTCGACCTCTTGCAAATCCACCCCGATGATCCGCCCCTGCGCCTTGCCCGCCTTCTCGCCGAGCGCGTTGATCCGGGGCACGGCCACCTGGCACCAGCCGCCCGGCGCGCAGCCAAGGTCCACCACCCGCGCGCCGGGCACGAGAAAGCGATACTTGTCGTCCAGTTCCATGATCTTGAAGGCGGCGCGGCCCCGGTAGCCCTCCTTGCGGGCGCGGGCGACGTAGGGATCGTTCAACTGCCGCTCCAGCCAGAGGGTGGAGGAGAGCTTGCGCCCGCGCGCGCTCTTCACCTTCACCTTGAGGTCGCGCTGACCGCGGCCGGAGGTGTTCTTTCCTGTGGGTTTCTTCGCCATGCCGCCTAGGTGCGTCGCGCTTGGGGCCAAGTCAAGCCGTAGGGTGCGCATTCATGGCGCACCGTCAGAACGGCCCGTCTTCCAGCACCCCGTCCGCGCTCATCTGGGCATAGAGCAGCCCCTCGCGCAGCCCCCGGTCGGCGACCGAGAGCCGGTCGGTCGGCCAGGCGCGCATCAGCGCCTGGAGGATCGCCGCGCCCGACATGATCAGCGCCTGCCGGTCGCGCCCGATGCGCGGATCGGCCCGGCGGCCTGCATCGCCCATGATCAGGTAGCCGCGGATCACCGCATCGATCTGGGCCGAGGTCATGCGCAGCCCGTCCACCTTGTTGCGATCGTAGCGGCGCAGCCCGAGGTGAGAGGCGGCCACCGTGGTGACAGTGCCCGAGGTGCCGATGATCTGGAAGCCCTCGCGCCCCACCCCCGCCTCATAGGGCGTGAACTCGGCCAGCATATCTTCGAAATAGCAGGACATCAGGGCAAATCGGGCACCGTCGCCCTTCACGTCGCGGAACTGGTCGCGCAGGGTGGCAACGCCGAGCGGAATGGAGATCCAGTCCACTACCTTGGCCGCCGGAAACGGGCTGTTCTCGGTCACGAACCCCTTGTGCAGCCGCATGATCGCCTTGGGCCGCTCGCTGCGGGGCACGCGGGAAATATCGATCCAGACAAGCTCGGTGGAGCCGCCACCGATATCCACCACCAGAAGCTGCTCGGTGCGGGTGGAAACCAGCGGCGCGCAGCTCACCACCGCCAGGCGGGCCTCCTCCTCGGGCTGGATGATCTCCAGCTCCAGCCCGGTTTCGCGGCGCACCGCCTCGATCAGCTCAACCCCGTTCTCGGCGCGGCGGCAGGCCTCGGTGGCCACAAGCCGCATCCGCTCGACCCGGTGCTTCTGGAACTTCTTGCGGCAGATCCGCATGGCCTGCACCGTCCGCCCCATCGAGGCACGGCTGATCCGGCCCGAGGCTTCAAGCCCGTGGCCCAGCTGGACAGACTTGGAAAAGCTGTCGATCACGTGAAACTGGCTGCCCTTCGGCTGGGCCACCAGCATCCGGCAGGAATTGGTGCCAAGGTCCAGCGCCGCATAGGTGGCAACTGGATCGGCAACCGGCGGTGCAGGTGGTTCGACCGCTTTCGGGAACGCGCCCGCACCAGTGGGACGCTTCGCGGGCATGACGCCCTCCATTTCGAGTTGGCTCCAGCGTAGCCGCCATCGGTGCGCCATGGCAACCGTTTTGCCGCGCCACGCCCGCCTCATGTTTTTCATGAAGAATCCGGGCATTCCGGCCCCTTTAACGCGCCCTCAAGCCCCGGTAGGGTATACCGCAGGGCACAACTGTCGTTTCCGTCACCCACCATGTCGAAATCCGCGCGTGGGGGGGCCGGATTTCCGCGTAGAGGGAAACGCGAGAGGTGCCCTTTTGGGACGCGCGAAAGGAATGGCTGCATGGCCGATATCACCATCGTCTACTGGCGGGACATTCCCGCACAGGTCATCGTCGGCAAGGGCCGTCGGGGATCGAAGGCGGTGCTTCCTGAGCGTTTCGAGCAGGCAATTGATCGCTGCGCCATGAAGATCGGCGCGAAAGACAGCGATGCCTACCTCTCGGAGTGGCGCAAGGTGCCTTCCGGCACGGCAGAGGGCGACCCCGACACCGTGGCGAAGGAATGGGCCGAGCGTCTGGACCGCGAGCACGGGCCGGAGGAGATCAAGGCCCTGATCGCGAATGATGGCTGGGCGAAATCCGCCTGATATGGCCAGCTTCTGGGAGCGCGCAATGAACATCCTGAATTTCCGTCGCAAGCAGCCCACCCCGCTCAACGGGGATGTGGCCGGCTATATTCAGGGCTATTCCATCGAGGTGATGCCCCGCACCGCCGAGAAGGTGGAAGATTTCCGCGCAATCCTGCCCGAGGGCACCCGCGTCTACATCGCCCATATCGACGGCACGCCCATCGAGGATATGGTCGCAACCGCCCGCCGCATCGCCGGTGAAGGCTTCGAGGTGATGCCGCACTTCCCCGCGCGCATCATCCCCAACGCCGCGACGCTGGAAGACTGGATCGCCCGCTACCAGGGCGAGGCCGGTGTGACCCAGGGCCTGCTGCTGGGCGGTGGCATTTCCACGCCCCACGGCGACTTTTCCGATTCCATGCAGCTGATGGAAACCGGCCTCTTCGACCGCGCCGGCTTCAAGCGCCTGCACATCGCCGGCCACCCCGAGGGCAACCGCGATATCGACCCGGATGGCAGCATGAAGAACGTCATGCAAGCCCTTCGCTGGAAACAGGATTTTGCCGATCGCACCGATGCCGAAATGGCCATTGCCACCCAGTTCTGCTTCGAGGCCGACCCGGTTGTGAAATGGGCCGAAGACCTCGCCGCCGAGGGCATCACCCTGCCGATCCACATCGGCATCGCAGGCCCGGCCAAGCTGCAAACCATGATCAAGTTCGCCATCGCCTGCGGCGTCGGCCCGTCCTTGCGCGTGCTGCAGCGCCGCGCCAAGGATGTGACCAAGCTGGTCATGCCCTTCGAGCCGGGCGAGGTGCTGGCAGGGCTTGCGCGCGCCCGCGCCGAGGGCCGTGCCACCAACATCGAACAGGTCCACTTCTTCCCGCTCGGCGGGATCAAGACCTGCGCCACATGGGCCGCCGCAAACGGCGCGCCCGCCCAAGCCCAGACCGCCTGAGCCAAACTCGCCAAAGAAAGAGTAACATGACCCGCACTGTCATCGAGTCCAAGACCAAGACCGTCACCATCGGCTTCGACGAGCCCTTCTGCGTGATCGGCGAGCGGATCAACCCCACGGGGCGCAAAAAGCTGGCCGCCGAGCTGGAAATGGATGATTTCAGCACCGTCGAGCGTGACGCGATTGAACAGGTGGCCTGCGGTGCAACCGTGCTTGACGTGAACTCGGGCGCCGTCTTCACCAACAAGATGGCCGAAGACCCGCGCTACGCCGACAACAACTTCGTCGAGCCGATGCTGATGAAGCAGCTGGTCGAGAAGGTGCAGGCCGTGGTTGATGTGCCGCTCTGCATTGACAGCTCTGTGCCCGGCGCGCTGGAAAACGGGCTCGAGATGGCCGAAGGCCGCCCGCTGCTGAACTCGGTCACCGGCGAGGAAGAGCGCCTCGAGCTGGTGCTGCCGCTGGTGAAAAAATACAACGTGCCGGTCGTGGCGATCTCCAACGATGACACTGGCATCAGCGAAGATCCGGAAGTGCGCTTTGCCGTTGCCAAGAAGATCGTCGAGCGCGCCGCCGATTTCGGCATCCCCGCGCATGACATCGTGGTCGACCCGCTGGTCATGCCCATCGGCGCGATGGCCACCGCCGGGCACCAGGTGTTCACGCTCGTCCGGCGCCTGCGCGACGAACTCGGCGTCAACACCACCTGCGGCGCCTCCAACATCAGCTTCGGCCTGCCCCACCGCCACGGCGTCAACGCCGCCTTCCTGCCCATGGCGATCTGCGCCGGCATGACCTCGGCGATCATGAATCCCGTGCGCGCCGTCGAGATGGAAGCCATCCGCGCCGCCAACCTGCTGATGAACCATGACCCGAACGGCGGGGCCTGGATCGGCTTTTCGCGCATCCTCGATGCCGTCGAAGAGGGCGCCAGTTTTGCCGAGGCCAGCCAAGCTGCCGCTTCTGCCGGAGCCGGGCGCGGTGGCCGTCGTCGCCGCCGCGCGTGATGTGTGTTTAACCGGACGTTAACCGTGATGACGCGAAGCTGGAGTCATGAACCAGATTCGCATCATCTCTTCCAATGAGCAGTGGCTTGAGCAGATCTTCTCCGCAAAAGCGGTGCAGTCTGGCGGTGTCGTGCGCAGGAAGGTCGAGGAAGTTCATCGACGGGTCGGTCGCGGGACTCTTGAACTCGAAGTGCGACGGCGGGGTTTCCATCTGGTCGAGGCCGGTGGCCAATACATCGTCATCTGTACCCGATCGCCGATGCACGTTCTGGTGTGAGCCGAAAAATCTTGCCCAAGATTTTTCGGTCTCGCTTCGCGCCAAAAATCTTCTCAAAGATTTTTGCGACAAGAAGAATTTTCGGGAAAATTCTTCTTCCAACGCGCCTTCTCCTTACAGCCTTAACCCGTCGTTAGCCAATTGGGCGCAATTTGGACGGTATGGACATGGGGGGCCGCATCGCCCTCGCCGCCCAGAACGGGCCTGCACTTCACCCCCGCACCGCTCAGCCGTGTCTGACCGGGGGCAATGCGGCCCACTCTGGCCTGTTCCCTCATTCCACAGCGGCCTCTTGCCACCGCCCCCGAAACTTTCCAAGCTCGGCCGAGATGAAAGATTCACGGGCCTCCAACGCCACTCTCGCCATCGTTGCGTCGGTCATTCTGATGGTCGGTGCCCTGCTGGCCGTCGCGGTGCCGCCAATCATCAACTGGCTCAACCGGCCACCCTTTACCCGCGAGGCCCTGCACCTGCCCTATCGCTGGAGCCACGAAGGCACGGAATTCGAGGCCAACGTTTACATCGGCCGCTGCAATCTGGACGTGACCCTCGAGGTGCTTTCGCCGCCCGAACGGCACGCCGAGGGCCGGCAGCACCGGATGATCATGGCCGAACTGTCGTCGGCCCGACTCGTGACTGCGCCCGAAGCGCCGCTGGGGCTTTCGGCGGCCATACTGACCGCGCCCCGTCTGCATCACCAGGACGTCCACAGCTGCCGCACGGGCGACGACGCCCCCTGCCCGGAGGAGGTGGCCCGCGCCGTCATTCCGGTTCCGCCGCAGGCGCTGCCGCAGGCCGAGGCCCTGCTGGCCGCGCTCAATCGCCAGCTCGCCCGCTGCGCAAGCCCGATCTGAGCTGCCCCTTGCCTCCGGCTATGCGAGCAGGCATCCAGAAAGCACCCGTTCGGAGAGCCGGCGCATGAAAGTTGCCATCGTCAGCGTAGCCAGCCTGTTGGTGTTGGCCCTCGTGGCCGCGGTGGCTCTCGGTCTCTCCCGCCGCAGCCAAACACAAGGCATGGGCGAAGATGAGGCTTTTCCCACCCGGTGGAGCGCCGGGCAGCTCACCTACCAGACAGATTACAGCTTAGCCGACTGCGAGTTGAAGATCACAACGCAAGTGATTGAACCAAAAGGGTTCGAGTCCGAGAACCGCGTCCTTATCGCGCCGCTCGCCGCTCTGGACCCGGGACGCATCGAAGCCACCCCGCGCAACCCCGCGCTTGGCCTGCCCGGCCTGCTCACGTTCCATACCCGCCCCGGCGCGCAGGTGCGCTGCGCGTTGCTCACAGGCGGTGCATGCGCCACAGCCAACCGCGACAAGGCCGAATTGCAACTGCCCCCCTTCTGGGCCGATCGGCCTGATGACCTCTCCCGCCTGATCCGGGCCGAAATTGACGGATGCATTGCCCAATGACAGACCCCCTCGTCATCTTCACCCCCTCCGGCAAGCGGGGCCGCGTGCCCGCCGGAACCCCGGTCCTGACCGCCGCCCGCAAGCTGGGGGTCGATCTCGACAGCGTCTGCGGCGGCCGCGGCATCTGCTCAAAGTGCCAGGTGAGCCCGGGCTATGGCCAGTTTTCCAAGCACGGAGTCACCGTGGCCGAAGACGCACTCTCCGAGTGGAATGACGTGGAAGCGCGATACGATCGCGTGCGCGGGCTCAAGTCCGGCCGTCGCCTCGGCTGCCAGGCCCGCATCGAAAAGGACGTGGTGATCGACGTGCCCGCCGAGAGCCAGGTGCACAAGCAGGTCATCCGAAAGAGCGCCGACACCCGCGCGATCCAGATGGACCCGGCCACCCGCCTCTACCTCGTCGAGGTCGAAGAACCCGACATGCACGCCCCCACCGGCGATCTGGAACGGCTCAAGGCGGCGCTGGCAAAAGCGTGGGATATCAAGGATCTAGCGGTCAGCCCTGCCCTCCTGCCCACGATTCAGACAACCCTGCGCAAAGGCAACTGGCAAGTGACCTGCGCCGTGCATGACGCGGGTGAAACGCCCCGCCTGCTCGCCCTCTGGCCCGGCTTCCACGAGGGCCCGCTGCACGGGCTGGCAATCGACCTCGGCTCCACCACCATCGCAGCGCACCTCTGCGACCTTGAAACCGGGGCCGTGCTGGCCAGCAGCGGGGTGATGAACCCACAGATCCGCTTCGGCGAAGACCTGATGAGCCGGGTCTCCTACGCAATGATGAACCCCGGCGGCGACAAGGAGATGACCGAGGCGGTCCGCTCTGCCCTCGCCGACCTCGCCCGCGCCTGCGCCGCGGAGGCAGGGATCGAACCAGACACGATTTTCGAGATCACCCTGGTCTGCAACCCGGTGATGCACCACCTCGCGCTCGGGATCGACCCGGTGGAACTGGGCCAGGCCCCCTTCGCGCTGGCCACCTCCGACGCAATCGAGCTGCCCGCCGCCACCCTCATGCCCGAGGCCATCCACCCGGAGGCCCGCGCCTTCGTCCTGCCTTGCATCGCGGGCCACGTGGGCGCCGATGCCGCTGCCGTGGCGCTCTCGGAGGCGCCGCACAAGGCCGAGGATCTGACGCTGATCGTGGATGTTGGCACCAACGCCGAGATCCTGCTGGGCGACAAGCGCCGCGTGCTCGCCTGCTCCTCCCCCACCGGCCCGGCCTTCGAGGGCGCGCAGATCAGCTCGGGCCAGCGCGCCGCCCCCGGGGCCATCGAGCGGGTGGAGATTGACCCGGTCACCAAGGAACCGCGCTTCAAGGTCATCGGCTGCGCGCTCTGGAACACCGAAGAGGGCTTTGATCTTGCCGTTGCCACCACCGGCATTACCGGCATCTGCGGCTCCGGCATCATCGAGGCAGTGGCCGAGATGCGCATGGCCGGGCTGCTCGACCGCTCGGGGCTGATCGGCTCCGCCGAGGCCACCGGCACCGCGCGGATCACCCCCCAGGGCCGCACCTATGAATATCTCATCCACGACGGCACCGCCGAGGGCGGCCCGCGCATCACCGTCACCCAGGGCGACATCCGGGCGATCCAGCTCGCCAAGTCGGCGCTCTACGCCGGCGCCCGGCTGCTGATGGACGAGCTGGGCGTCGATGAAGTGGGCCGGATCGTGCTGGCCGGGGCCTTCGGGGCGCATATCAGCCCCAAGCACGCGATGGTGCTGGGCATGATCCCCGATGCGCCGCTGGACAAGGTGACAAGCGCGGGCAACGCCGCCGGCACAGGCGCGCGGATCGCCTTGTTAAATCGCGGCGCACGGACCGAGGTGCAGAAGATCGTGCGCGAGATCACCAAGGTCGAAACCGCCATCGAGCCCCGCTTTCAGGAGCATTTCGTGGCCGCCAACGGTATCCCCCATGCCACCGCGCCCTTCCCCGAGCTGGCCAAGGTGGCCCCCCTGCCCGACCCGTCCTTCAACACCGGCGGCAGTGGTGAAAGCGGCGGGCGCAGGCGGCGTCGCCGGGGCTGAACCGCCCGAAATCGCGGGTTTTGGGAACATGACGGGCTTTGTCATTGGTAAAGCGCCGGCCACTCCCCCATATCTGTTTCATCGCAGCAAAGAGCGATTGTAGTGAAACATTTTCAAGGAGTTATCCCCATGACCAAGACCATTATCACCGCCCTCACTGCCCTCACCCTCGCCGCCGCTCCGGCGCTCGCCTCCGGCACCGGTTCGGGCTCTGGCACCGGCTCCACCTCGAACATCAAGGAGCGCGGCACGATCTCGGGCACCAAGGACGTGGTGAAGTCTCCCACCCGTGACGGCATCAAGTTCGACGGTGTTGACGGCGAAATCTGAGTTCTCCCTCCGGCGGCTGACGGGCGGCATTCCCCCAGTCATCCTCCCCTGAATGGCCCGATATCTCCGCGGGCCGGGGGATGCCCCCCGCGCCGGTCCCTGCGGGGTGGAGCGAGGCAGGTCAGGCCCTGCCCCTCCGCCCCGCCTCTTTTTCCAACCTTGACGACGCCCCCGCCGAGACGTATCCCAGCCATCGCGGCGGGTATGATGTAATGGTAGCCTGTCAGCTTCCCAAGCTGAACGCGCGGGTTCGATTCCCGCTACCCGCTCCAGGCTCCCCAATCCTTAACAGTTTATTAACGGTTTTCTCGCATCCGCCTGTCCTGCGCGGCTGCTAGCCTCTGTCCTGCGCCGCGACCGATTTTGGCGGCGCGAAATGCGTTTTGAACAAAGGACAGATATCATGACCAGAATTGCCCTGACCCTCCCCGCGCTTCTCGCCCTCTCTGCGCCCGCCCTGGCGGAGAACGTCCTGGTGCAGCGCTGCAATGCCCATGCCGGCGGTGGCAAATATGTCAGTGGGCTGTGGGTGACCACGGCCGAGGGCCGCAGCTATCATCCCTCCGGCGCTTCCGGGCTGAGCGAGAATGCCACCTATTCGCGCGACAAGGCGCTTGCGTGGCTGGCCACGCAGATGCCGCTCAACCCGGCGCGCACCGTCTATTCGCGCGGCTGCAACCCGCAGGTCGATCACACGAGCCCGGAGGACCCGGCCCCCACGGCTGCGGTTATTGCCGTCGAGGTGGCGGTTGAAGAAGCCGAGTACAGCCGTCGCGAGTGAAAGCCAGCGCCCCGGTGGCCAGAGCTGCCGGGGCGCGCCGCGTCAGCGCCGCTGCCGGATGTAGTTCACCAGCATCTGCGTGCTGTCGTCCTTGTCGGCGCCATCCGCCTCCCCGGCCACAACAGGCTGCAGGGCCACCGCCAGCTCCTTGCCCAGCTCCACGCCCCATTGGTCGAAGCTGTTGATCCCCAGGATCACCCCTTCCACGAAGACCCGATGCTCGTAGAGCGCGATGATCATGCCCAAAACCTCGGGCGTCAGCTCGGGGTAGAGGAGCATGGTCGAGGGCCGCGAGCCCGGGAAGACCCTGTGGCGCGCCTGCCGTTCAAGTTCCGCGCCCTCGAAGCCTTTGGCCGCCATCAGCGCCGTCGCCTCCTTCAGCGAGCGCCCGTTCATCAGCGCCTCGGCCTGCGCGAGGCAGTTGGCCACCAGCAGCTCATGCTGGTGCGCCAACTCGCTCTCGTGGCCCCGCGCCGCCACCATGAACTCGCAGGGCACCACGCCGGTGCCCTGGTGGATGAGCTGGTAGAAGGCGTGTTGCCCGTTGGTGCCCGGCTCGCCCCAGACAACGGGGCCGGAGGGCACTGTCAGCTTCTCGCCGTCCATCCGCACCCGCTTGCCGTTGCTCTCCATCTCCAGTTGCTGGAGATAGGCCGGAAGCCGTGCAAGCCGCTGGTCGTAAGGCAAAACCGCGCGGGTGGGATAGCCGCAGAGCTGGTGGTGCCAGATGCCGACCAAGGCCAGCAGCACCGGCAAGTTGTCCTTGAACTCGGCGGCGCGGAAGTGCCTGTCCATCGCCTGCCCGCCCCGCAGGAAGGCCTTGAACCCCGCCGGGCCGATGGCCAGCATCAGCGAAAGCCCGATCGGCCCCCAGACGGAATAGCGCCCGCCGACCCAATCCTCGAAGCCGAACACCCGTTCGGCCGGGATGCCGAAAGCCGCCGTCTTTTCGAGGTTGGTCGAGAGCGCGGCGAACTGCGCCTTCGGATCGCCCCCGCCCTCGCTCATCCAGGCCTTGGCGGTGGCGGCATTGGTCATGGTTTCGATGGTGGTGAAGGTCTTGGAGGCGACGATCACCAGCGTGTGCTTCGGGTCCAGCCCGGTGAGCGTGTCGGTGATGTCGGCCCCGTCGACATTGCTGACAAAGTGGGTGCGCGGCCCATCGTGGTAGGGCGCGAGTGCGAGGCAGGCCATCGCCGGGCCCAGATCGGAGCCGCCGATGCCGATGTTGACCACATCGGTGATCCGCCCGCCCGCGCCGGCGAAGCGGCCTTCGCGCACCTCCTCGGCAAAGCCTTCCATCCGGCCCAGCACCTCCTTCACGCCGGGCATCACATCGGTGCCGTCGACCGTGACCGGGCCGCCATCGAGGTTGCGCAGCGCGGTATGCAGCACGGCACGGCCCTCGGTGTCGTTGATCCTGGCGCCGGTAAACATCGCCTCGCGCTTGGCGGCGACACCCGATTTCTCGGCCAGTTGCATCAGCAGCCAGAGCGCCTCGGTATCAATCGAGGTCTTGGAGAAGTCAAACAGCATGTCACCGAAACGGGCCGAGAAGTTCTTGGCCCGGTTGGGCGTGGCGAAGAGCTTCGAAATGGGGCGGCGGGCATGTTCGGCGTGATAGGCCCTGAGCTTGTCCCACATGGGTTGCATCCTTTCGTCAATCCGCCTTCCGGCCTGTTTGCGCCAAATAGATGTAGGGAGCCTTAACGCCCCTGCTGATCGCGCCGCTCACGGGGCCCAGTGCACGGTGGCCTCGCCCAGAACCGCCCGCACCGGGGCCTCTTTGGCGCTCAACCCGCGTGAGCGATGCAGCGCGGCCAGCTTGGCCTCGCCGGTGATGAGGATATGGGTCGAGAGGGCGCCCTGAAGCACCGGGGCTGAAAGCGTGATGCGTGGCTCGTCCGCCGCTTCGGCCCGCATCGGCAGCAGCACCGGCGCCTCATCCGAGAGCGCCTCGGCAAGCCTGTCGGCGCCGGGAAAGAGCGAGGCCGTGTGCATGTCGGCGCCCATGCCAAGCAGCAGCACCGAGATCGGCAGATGCGGTTTGATCCCCTCCGCCAGCGCCTCCATCGCATCTTCGGGGCGCGCAGCGTCGGCGTAGAGCGGCACGTAATTGGCCGCCGCCGCCGGGCCGGTCAGCAGGCGCTCACGGATGAGCCGGGTGTTGGAGCGGGGGCTGTCTTCGGGCACCCAGCGCTCGTCGTTCAGAAACACCGTGACCCGACTCCACTCCAGCGAAGTGCGCCCCGAGAGCATGTCGAAGATCGGCCCCGGCGTGGTGCCGCCGGGCACGCAGAAGCTGGCGGTGTCATGGGTTTCCAGCGCCATGGTCAGCTCAGATGAGATCTGGTCGGCCAGATCCATCATCATCATCTCGGCGTCGGGGTATTCGCGCAGTTTCATGCCTTGATGTCCCGCCATTTGCGCCCGTCGCGATGCAGCAGCGCCAGCGCGTCTTCCGGGCCGGTGCTGCCCGCGTCATAGGGCTTGGGCACGTCATGGCGCGCCTGCCAGCCCTCGATGATCGGATCGGTCCAGGCCCAGGCGGCCTCCACCTCGTCGCCGCGCATGAAGAGCGTCTGGTTGCCCCGGATCACATCCATGATGAGGCGCTCGTAGGCGTCGGGCACATCGTCGACATCCGGCCCCAGTGCCTCGGCAAAGCTCATGTCCAGCGGCACGTCCATCAGGCGCATGCCGCCCGGGCCAGGCTCCTTGATGGTGACGCCAAGCTCCATGCCCTCGTTGGGCTGAAGCCGAATGGTGAGGATATTGCGGTGCAACCCCGCCTCGGGGCCGAAAATGCTGTGCGGCGCATCCTTGAAGACCACGGCAATCTCGCTGGCCCGCGCCTTCAGCCGCTTGCCGGTCCGCAGGTAAAAAGGCGTGCCGGCCCACCGCCAGTTGGAAATCGCCACCTTCATCGCCACGTAGCTCTCGGTGCGGCTGCGCGGGTCTTCCACATCTTCGCGGTAGCCGGGCCCATCCGGCCCCGCATCATACTGGCCGCGCACGATATGATGCGGGTCCACCTCGTCGAGCGCACGGATTACCTTCAGCTTTTCGTCGCGCACCGCGTCAGGGTCGAACTTGGCGGGCGGCTCCATGGCGATGAGGCACAAGAGCTGCATCAGGTGGTTCTGCACCATGTCCCGCATCGCGCCCGACTTGTCATAGTAGCTGCCACGCCCACCCACGCCCACCGTTTCGGCGACGGTGATCTGGATGTGGTCGACATACTGGCTGTTCCACAGCGGCTCGAAGAGCATGTTCCCGAAACGCACCGCCATCAGGTTCTGCACCGTTTCCTTGCCGAGATAATGGTCGATCCGGTAAATCTGGTGCTCGTCGAAATGGGCCGCCAGGTCGGCGTTCAGCGCCTTGGCGCTGGCGAGGTCATGGCCAAAGGGCTTTTCCACCACGATCCGGCTGCGCTCTGTGGCAATCCCGTGGCTCTTCAGCCGCTCGGCCAGATCGCCGAACAGGCTCGGGCCGACCGAGAAGTAATAGGCCCCGATCACGCCCTTGCGCATCTTGCCCTTCAGCTCCTCCCAGCCGCCCTCGCCACGCGCGTCGATGGCGACGTAATCCAGTCGCTCCAGAAAGTCGCTCACCCCGGCAACGTCGGACTTGTGCTTGGGGTCGCCGAATTCCTCGATCGCCTCCTTGACCATCTGCTGATACCCCGCGCGATCAAGCTCGGAGCGCGCCGCGCCGATGATGCGGGCCTCGGGGGGCATCTGACCGGAGGCCATCCGGCGGTAGAGCCCGGGCAGGATCTTGCGCCGGGCGAGGTCACCCGTGCCGCCGAAGATCACCAGGTCGAACGGATCGACGGGAATGACGCGTGAAACCATGGGTTCTCCCTGCGGATCGGTGCCATTCGCGGCAACGTTAGCGCTAACGGACCCCGTTTAACCGGAGACCTTTCCAAAGTCTAGCACCCTAGGGTGAGCCGACAACCCGGCGCTGGGCCTGATCTGGCACGCCGGGCAGGTTGATCCGTTTGCAGTCAGCCCCCCTGGCCCCGGGTGCGGTTTCGGGCCGGGCCGCCCGATGGCGCGCAAAATCGGGGCGCGCGGCGCAGGATGAACGCATTTGTCACGCGCCCGCCGTTGCCCGAGGCGCAGGGCCCCGCCATACTTGCAGCACCGTATTTTCAATGACCAGATCACAGGAGCCCTGCATGACCCCCGCCCTTGTCCGCCTGTCCCGCGCCACACTTCTCGGCCTCGCGCTCGCCACACCCGCGCTGGCCCCCGCGGCCCTCGCCCAGTCCGGCCCGCCGATGATCGACCAGGCCAACCCGGCCCATGTCGCCGACATCACCGGCACGCTCACCCAGATGGGCTTTCAGGTGTCGCCCATCGAGATGAACGCGCCCTGGGCCTTCCTGGCCGAATACAAGGGCACCAAGATGATCGTGCGCCCCGAGGGCTGCACCGATGGCAAGGGCTGCCGCTTCATCACCTTTGAAACCCGCTACAACTACCCCGCCGCCTTCGAGGCCGCCGACATGGAGGATTTCAACCGGCGCTCCTATTGCTGCAAGATGATCCAGCCCGCGCCCGGAAAGGTGCATATGACGATGACCCTGCCGTTCGGGAAGGCGATGTCGGTGGAGTATTTCGTGGAAAGCGTCGCCACCGTCTACGCGATGCACGGAAACGCCTTCAAGATGCTGACCGAATGGCACGAACGCGGCCCCCGCACAGCCGCCGCCACACCGGCCCCGGCCCCGGCCACGCC
>NZ_QTNQ01000091.1 GCF_018424695.1 Vannielia litorea | reverse complement strand
CCCCGGCCGCCGCCAGCTCACCCGGCCGGTCCGCCGCCAGCGCCGCGATCAGCAGTGCCGCCTGCGCCCGGTCCTTGCGCGCCTTAATCGCATCCCGCCCCTCTCGCCGGGCAGCGACGATGAGCTTGTGAATGGCAAAGGCCTCGGGCCGGGGAATCTGCACCAGCACGCCGGAACGATAGAGTCCCACGGCAGGAATGGGCCGCGCGAGCAGAAAGTTGAGAAAATGCAGCGCCTGCGCGCTCACCCCGAGCGATGGCAAGTCCTTCAGCCCCTCCTCGGCCTCGAAGGAGGGGGTGAGGAATTCGACAAGCATCTCACGCCGCGTCTGGCGCCAACGCCAGACCTTGCTTCGATCGAGGGAGGGCACGGGCGAGAAGGAGAGTTCGCCCAGCACCTCGTTCAACGGCTCTGAAACGGTGTCTTCCAGTGCGACCGACAGCCGCTCGAAGCTGGCAATGTCCACGTCGCCCGTCGTCGCCAGATCGGTATAGCCCAGCTTCACCCCCAGTTCGCCCTCGTAGAGCTTGAACGCCTGGGTGCCGATGACCGTCCCGCCCAGCCGGAACACGCCCACCCGGGCCATCCCCGCGAGCAGGCTGCCGGTGCCGCCATCCATGCTGGCCACCCCCTCGGCCCTGAGCAGCCGCACCAACCTGGTCCGGTGGGCGGCGCGCGCATCTGCCTCCGCGCGCAAAGCCTCCACCCGCTCAAGCCGCGCCCGCAGCGCTTCGGTATCTTCGCCGATATACGTCTTCCGCACGTCGGACCCGACCCGGTAGACGTCGTACCAGTAGTCCTTGCCGTTGACCTTGTAGAGCGCGGGCTTGCCGCGCACCTCGCTCACCCGTTCGTCCTGAAGCGAGCGGAGCAAGTCGTGGTAGGCGGCCATTGCATTGGCCGAATGGCGGGTGATCTCGATCATGTGCAGCAAAAATTACTTTTGTTGCACAAGTCGGTCAACTCTCCATATGCAACAAATTCACCTTTTGTTGCACAAGGCGATCACCGCCGCCGGTCGCGGCGCGAGCTCATCGGCTGGAAGGCCACGCCCACATGGGCCTCGCAATAGGGCTTGCCCTGCTGCACGTTGAGGCCGCAAAACCAGAAGTCCTCGGTCGCAGGGTCACCGATAGGCCATTTGCAGGTCCGCTCGGTCAGCTCCATCAGGCTGAGTTTCTTGGCCTTTTTCTCCACCTCGCGCACCGAGGCCAGCGCCTCGGGGCTGATCTCATTGGCCGAGGGCTGCGGCGGTAGCGGCTGGCCTGCGGGGATGATCGCCTTGCGCGCAGGGCTCACCGGCGCAGCGCTCTGGGTCGCCGGCTCTTCCTTCGCGGGCTTCTCCGCAGGCGCGGGCTCGGCGGCTTTCGCGGGCTTCGCCTTGGGCTTGGCCTTGGCCGCCGGGGCGGGCTTTTCCTTCGCTGCGGACTTCGCAGCCGGGGCTGCCGCAGCACCCGTGGTGCGGTTGGAAAGCCCCAGCCGGTGCACCTTGCCGATCACGGCATTGCGGGTCACGCCGCCCAGCTCCTTGGCAATCTGGCTGGCCGATTGGCCCTCGCCCCACATCCGCTTCAGGGTTTCAACGCGCTCGTCGGTCCACGACATGTCGAGCCATCCTTTCAAACTGCAAAGCGGCCCGCCACCGGGCCGCTTGTTGGCCTTATTTTACTACGCCCGCGCCCGGGTGCAACCCGGCCGGGCGCTTTCTACCTTCTCTCCAGGCCAGCAGTAGCGCGCCCGCCACGATGATCGCCGCGCCCAGCCAGCTCACCCAATCCGGCACCGCGCCGAAGATCACCGCATCAAAGAGCGCCGCGAAGACGAGCGTGCCGTAGTTGAACGGCGCCACAAAGCTCGCATCCGCCCGCGCCATCCCGTTGATGTAAAGGCTCTGCGCCGCCGCCATGGCCAGCCCCACGCCCGCCAGCCCCGCCCATTGCGCATATGTAGGCAGCTGCCAGCCAAGGGCCAGCACCGCCGCACTTGCAATGCAGACTCCCAGCACGTTGTTCACCAGCAAGATCTGAAGCCGCCCCTCCCGGCGCGTCAGTTTCTTGATCCAGATGTTCTCCGTGCCCATCGCCACCGCCGCCCCCAGCGCCAGCAGCGCGGCGGGCTGGAAGCTTTCGGGCGTTGGCCTCAGCAGCACCGCCGCTCCGGTCAACGCCAGGGCCACAGCCGCCCAGCGCACCCAGCCCACCCGCTCGCCCAGAAGCACCACCGCGAAGATCAGCGTGAAGACCGGGCTGGTGAAGGTCAGCGCCGTGGCATCGGCCATCGGGATATAGGCCACCGAGGCAAACATCAGCGTCACCCCGCCCCAGCCGCAGCCCGTGCGCGCCAGGTGCAGGCCCCAATGCGGCCTGCTGATCCGGGGCCGCATCACTGCCGCCGCGCAAATAAAGAACATCAGCGCAAAGACAAACCGCCCCTGACTCACCTGAAAGGGCGAAAGCGCAGGCCCCAGCGCATCGGTCGTCAGCGTCTTGGCAAACAGAGTCGACAGCGCGATGAAGGCCGTCGCGCCTGCCACGCTGAGCGCGGCAACCGTGTTGTCCGCTTTCAGCGGGGTGAAGATGGGGGTGGTCTCGGCCATGGGGTCATAGATCGTGCTTCCCATGCGGGCGTCAATGCGCTATCTGCCGCCGCATGACCATTGGTGCCATCAGCCGACGCCGACGCCGCGCCTGATCTCTCGGGCCGCTTCGCCGTGCCCATCCGCCACCCGGTCAAACCCCAAAAATCGTTGACGAAAGCCCCTGTCTGAGCCATTTCGGGGCTTCATTCCAGAAAGGACGATCCGATGATCCCTTCCATCCTTCCCACCTACAATCGCGCGCCCCTCACCTTCGTGAAGGGTGAAGGCGCATGGCTGGTGGAGCAGGATGGCCGACGCTTCCTCGATCTCGGCTCCGGCATCGCGGTCAACGCTCTGGGCCACGCCGCGCCCGAGCTTGTCGAGGTGCTGACGGCCCAGGCGCAAAAGCTCTGGCATGTCTCCAACCTCTACACCGTCGCCGAGCAGAAGGCGCTGGCCGACAAGCTGGTGGAGGTGAGCTTTGCCGATACCGTCTTCTTCACCAACTCCGGCACCGAGACCTGCGAGCTGGCGGTGAAGATGGCGCGCAAGTTCCACCATGCGGCGGGCCACCCCGAGCGGATCGAGATCCTCACCTTCGACGGCTGCTTCCACGGCCGCTCCTCCGCCGCCATCGCCGCCTCCGGCTCCGAGAAGATGGTCGGCGGCTTCGGCCCCGTCCTCCCCGGCTTCCGCCACCTGACATGGGGCGACATGGCGCAATTTGCCGAAGAGATCGCCAAGCCCGACGTCGCCGCCGTGCTGATCGAGCCGATCCAGGGCGAGGGCGGCATCCGCGTGCTGCAGGATGACCAGCTCAAGGCCATCCGCGCCGCCTGCGACGCACATGGCGTGCTGCTGATCGCCGACGAGGTGCAATGCGGCATGGGCCGGACCGGCAAGCTCTTCGGCTTCGAATGGGCCGGGATCACCCCCGACATCTGCATGTCCGCCAAGGGCATCGGCGGCGGCTTCCCGCTCGGCGCGGTGCTCGCCACCGAGGCGGCGGCGGCAGGCATGGTCGCCGGCACCCACGGCTCCACCTACGGCGGCAACCCGCTGGGCTGCGCCGTGGGCAAAGCGGTCGTCGATATCGTCTCCGACCCGGCCTTCCTCGACGAGGTGAACCGCAAAGCCGGCCTCCTGCGCCAGAGGCTCGAAGGGCTGATCGACGCGCACCCCGAGGTGTTCGAAAGCGTCCGGGGCCAGGGCCTCATGCTGGGCCTCAAGTGCAAGGCCCCCGCCGCCGATGTGGTGAAAGCGGGCTATGACGCGTTGGTCATCGGCGTGCCCGCCGCCGACAACGTGATGCGCCTCCTGCCGCCGCTCAACATCACCGAGGACGAGATCGCCGAGGCCATCACGCGCCTCGATGCCGCCGCAACCGCCGTGGAGGCCGCGCAATGAAACACTTCCTCGACATCAACAAGACCGAGCTCACCGACCTGCGGGCGATGATCGACAACGCGCGCGAGATGAAAACCGCCCGCGCGGGCCGCCTCAAGGGCCTGCCAGACGACGAGCAGCCGCTGGCCGGGCACATGGTGGCGCTGGTCTTCGAAAAACCCTCCACCCGCACGCGCGTCAGCTTCGACGTGGGGGTGCGCCAGATGGGCGGGCAAACCATGGTGCTGTCGGGCGGCGAGATGCAGCTCGGCCACGGCGAAACCATCGCCGACACCGCCCGCGTGCTGTCGCGCTACGTCGACCTCATCATGCTGCGCACCTTCGCAGAAGATACCCTGCTGGAAATGGCCGAGCACGCCTCCGTCCCGGTCATCAACGGTCTCACCGACCGCACCCACCCCTGCCAGATCATGGCCGACGTGATGACCTATGAAGAGCATCGCGGGCCGATCAAGGGCAAGAAGGTCGTCTGGGCGGGTGACGGCAACAACGTCTGCGCCAGCTTCCTCCATGCGGCAGGCAAGTTCGGCTTCGATCTCACCTTCTGCGGACCCGAGCAGCTTGACCCCGAACGCGCCTTCGTCGACGAGGCCCGCGCCGCAGGCTCCAAGGTCGAGTTCGACCGCGATATCTGGTCCGCCGTCGAGGGGGCCGACCTCATCGTGGCCGACACGTGGGTATCGATGCATGATGCGCAAAGCACCCGCGAACGCCGCCACAACCTGCTGCGCCCATACCAGGTGAACGAGGACGTGATGACCGCAGCAGGCGAGCAGGCACTATTCATGCACTGCCTGCCCGCGCACCGGGGCGAAGAGGTGACAAGCGCAGTGATGGACGGCCCCCAATCGGTCATCTTCGACGAGGCCGAAAACCGCCTGCACGCGCAAAAGGCCGTCCTGCGGTGGTGCCTCGGCGTCTGACACCAGGCAGCTCATCAAGGCACTTCGGCCTTTCTTCGCAGAGGTGACGCCGACCGTCCCTTCCGAGGAGCTGCCGAGCGCGAGGACGCCTCGTAGGGCGGACGAGCATGCCCAAAAAAGCAACCACCGACCGCCTGCGCTGTCGCAGTGGCCGGTGGTGTGGGCGTGGCATGTTATTCTGCTTGGTCTTTCGCCCTTCGGGTATTCTCGGTCAGCTGCGGCGCTTCGTCACCAGGAGAGCGCCGCCTCGCCTGTCAGCGCGGCGCTCAAATGCAGCACCGCCCCGGCAATTCAGCTTGGCTCCCCGGTGGCCGACGCCTTGGTTCTCAGCTGGCAACGGGCACAAATTTCCCACTCGCCGCAAGATTTAGCGAAAAATTGCCGACCGCGTCAACATTCAGTGTGAGCCGTCAGGCAAGGGGACAGTGCCACGACGGGAGTTTCCGAGTCGTTCCAAAGGCTTGACGTCTGAAAAAATGTGTGGCGGCGGTGAAGACACCCCGCCAGCGCGCGTGAGCCGCGGGTTGCGGCGTCTCAGGCGCGCCCACCCAGCACTGCGCCTGCAAGATAAAGCGAGCCACAAATCACCACCCGCGCCTCCGGCGTCGCCACGGCAATGCCTGCAAGGGCAGCTGCAAGATCGGGCGCAGTCTCAGCCGCCAGCCCAAGCCCCTTTGCCGCGCGGGCCACAGCCGCAGGCGCATGGGCCTTCTCCTCGCCGGGGATGGGCACCGCAACGATCTGGCTGGCCTGCACGGACAATGGCGCCAGGAACTCTTCCACCCGCCGGTTGGCCAGCATGCCCACCACCAGCACCGTCTCCTTCGCGGGCAGCTCCGCCAATCCCGCCGCCAGCACCTGCGCTGCCGCCGGGTTGTGGCCGCCGTCGAGCCACAGCTCCAGCCCCTCGCGCGGCTCCAGCCGCTGCATCCGCGCCGGCCACTCCGCCCGGCTCATCGCCGCTTCCAGCGCCTCTTCGCCCTGGCCAAGCGCCCTGAGCGCCGCCACGGCAACACCCGCATTGGCCACCTGATGCGGCCCGCTCAGCACCGGCAGCGGCAGGTCCACGAGGCCCGTCTCATCCTGCACCACCAGCCGCCCACGCTCCGCCGCGCCGTGCCAGTGCTGCCCTTCCACAAGAAGCGGCGCGCCCGCCCGGGCTGCCGCGCGCTCTATGGCCTCTTCGGCCTCCTCCGCCTGCCGCGCCACAATGGCGCGCACGCCGCGCTTCAGGATGCCCGCCTTCTCGCCCGCGATCTCGCCCAGCGTTTCACCAAGAAACTCCTGATGATCGAGTGCGACCGGGGTGATCACACACAGCGCGGGGTCCTCCACCACATTGGTTGCATCCAGCCGCCCACCGAGGCCCACTTCCAGCAGGCACCAATCGGCAGGCGCCCGGGCCATCGCCACGAAAGCCGCCGCCGTCGTCGCCTCGAAAAAGGTGATCTCCTCGCCCGCGTTGGCCTCGATCACCTCGTCCAGGACCGCGCAAAGCGCGCCTTCCGAAATCTCCGTGCCCGCCAGCCTGATCCGCTCATGAAACCGCACCAGATGCGGCGAGGTATAGGCATGCACCCTCTGCCCGGCCCCCTCCAGCCCGGCCCGCAGCATCGCCTGCACCGAGCCCTTGCCGTTGGTGCCCGCGATATGCACCACGGGCGGCAGATGACGCTCGGGGTTGCCCAGTGCCGCCAGCAGGCGGTGCATCCTGTCCAGGGTCAGGTCGATCTCCGCCGGGTGGAGCCGCATCAGCCGCTCCAGCAGGGCTGCGCTTGTCACTTCTTCTGCTCTTCCATCGGCGCGGCCTCGTCACCCGCCGCAGCCTGCGAAGGCTCTGGCTGCGCCGGTGCCGGCAGTTCGGGCTCGGACGGCGGCGCGGGGAGGTCGCCCACCACCGGAGGCTCCATCTTCATCAGCATCCGGCAGAGCGACACCAGCTCTTCCTTCATCTTCTTGCGGTGCGTCACCCGGTCCAGCATCCCGTGATCCAGCAGGTACTCGGCCCGCTGGAAGCCCTCGGGCAGTTGCTCGCGGATGGTCTGCTCGATGACACGGGTGCCGGCAAAGCCGATCAGCGCGTTCGGTTCGGCGATGTGAATATCGCCCAGCATGGCATAGCTCGCGGTCACCCCGCCCGTCGTCGGGTGGGTCAGAACCACGATATAGGGCAGCCCCGCCTCCTTCAGCATCTGGATCGCCACGGTGGTGCGCGGCATCTGCATCAGCGCCAGAATGCCCTCCTGCATCCGCGCGCCGCCCGCAGCGGAAAACACGATATAGGGCCGCTTCAGTTTCACCGCGCGCTCGGCGCCCGCGATGAAGGCATTGCCCACATACATGCTCATCGAGCCACCGATGAAGCTGAAATCCTGCGCCGCCGCCACAACTGGCGTGCGCCCCATCTCACCCTCGGCCACCAGCATCGCCTCATGCTCGCCGGTCGCCCGTTGGGCCGCCTTCAAACGGTCCGGATAGCGCTTCTGATCGCGAAACTGGAGCGGGTCGGCCACCGGCTCGGGCACCTTCACCTCGGTGAAGATCCCGCCGTCGAACAGCGCGGTGAAACGCTCGCGCGGGGTGAGCTGCATGTGATGGTCGCAGCTGGTGCAAACGTTCAGGTTGTCACTCAACTCCCGGTGAAACAGCATGCTCCCGCACTCGGGGCACTTCTTCCAAAGGTTCTCGGGCACCTCGCGGCGCGAGAAGAGCGAGTTGATCTTCGGGCGAACGTAGTTGGAAATCCAGTTCATCGCACCTTTCCGGGCCTGCCTGCTGCTGTCTGGTGAGATAGGCCGCGCGGGCCGGAAATGCAATCAACCCCGCCGCAGCCGCCCATCACCCTCCGTTTCGCCGGTGGCCGCCCCGGCGCCATGCGCGGCCAAGAAAAAGCCCGGCGCAGAACGTGCTGGCCGGGCGCTCCGGAAGGCGGCAAGCCGCGCTTCCACGGCAAAGTTTTAGGTCTTCTCACCTTTGTGGCTCATTCTACATCGCGGCCCTGCACCGCGCAAGCCTCAGCGGTCGAGCAAAGCCTTGATGATCCACCAGTTGGCGAAGACCAGAACGATCGAAACCGCCAGCCCCAGCGAGATGGTTCCCTCATCCGCCAGCCCCCAGGGCGTGACGTAAAGCGCAAGGCCCGTGAGGGTGCCCTTGATGCTCACGATGAACAGCGCCAGCAGGTTGTTGGCGAAGTGAAAGCCCATCGCCGCGCCCAGCGAGCCGGTGCGTTCCGTCAGGTCGGCGGCGACCAGGCCGAAGGCGAAGGCCGAGAGCAGCACCAGCGGCAGGTTCCGGCCCGCCTCCGGGCTCCAGTGCAGCAGCCCGAAGGCCAGCGCAGGCAGGGTGAACCACACCCAGCGCGCGGCGAAACGGGCGGCAAGCTGCTGCATCAGGTAGCCCCTGAACAGCAGCTCCTCGGCGGCGATCTGGAGGAACAGAAGCGGCAATGCCAGCGGCATCCAGATCAGCCACCGGCTCAGCGACAGGTTGGCCTCGGGTGGCCAGATCATCGCGCTCAGTGCCAGCAGCACACCGAAGACGGCGGCAACCACGCCAAAGGCCGTCACGAAGCCGCGCCACCAGTCACCCCAAGGCCCCAGCAGGGTGCTCGGCCCCCTGAAATGCAGCGCGGCGGCGGCCAGCACCGGACCAAGCGCCATGCCCCCGAAGGTCAGCAGCAGCAGCGCGACGGAGCCCGGGAAGCGCCCCACCTGAAGCTCCTGGAAAAACGGCATCACGCCCCAGAGCCCCTGCTCGGCGGCGACGACGCCCAGCGCCGCGCCCAGCACGATCAAGGTCCACGAAACGTAGATGAAGACGATGAGCAGCACGCCCAGCAGCAGCCGCCAGATCTGCGGATACACCCGTGCGGGCACCAGCATCGCCGTGAATTCCGGATGTCTCATCACCTGCTCCCGTAGGGCGGGGCCTGTCCCGCCATTGCCTCCGCCAATACCCGCCTCACGCCCGGATCGCCACCCGCGCCGCAAGCCATGCCACCAGCAGCAGGCCAAACTCCACCGGCATCAACCCGGCGATGATGCCCGCGTCCCGGGCGAAGGGCGTGTGATACAGCGCCAGCCCCGAGGCCGGGCCGGGCAACGACACCACCAGCAGGCCGATCACGTTGTTCACGATATGCAACGCCAGCGCCGGGCCAAGGTTGCCGGCCCGCGCCGTCAGGTCGGCGGCGGCAAGGCCGAAGGCCAGCGCCCAGAGGCAGAACCACAGCGCATTCTCGCCCGCGCCCGCCGTCCAGTGCAGCGAGGCAAACAGGATCGAAGGCACCGCCATCCAGGCCCAGTTTCCCTCGCGCGTGCCCGCCGCGATCTGTTGGGTCAGGTAGCCCCGGAAGAACAGCTCCTCGGTGCCCGCCTGCACAACAACCGCCGCAAGGGCGAGCGGCAGGTAGAGCAGCCAGCGCCGCGTCGGCATCATCTCGTTTGCCACCAGGTCATACTCGGCGGGCAACACCAGCAGAGCGGCCAGGTAAAGCGGCGCCAGCCAGTAGAACACCCTGAAGAAATCGCCCACCGCATGCACGCCGGGGCCGAAGAGGCTGAGAAAGCCGCGCCAATGCACCGCCCTGAGCGCCACCACCAGCCCCAGCGCAAACAGCCCCTGCGTGAAAAGCGCCGCCAGTGTCCGCCCCGCGCCCCAGTCTTCTGCGTCATAGATCGCATCCACCGCATCGGGGCCGCCAAGCCCCGCCACGAAGATGAAGACGAGGTTCTGCAACACCATCACCGTCACGAACATCAGCGCCAAAACCGCCCCGATCCGCCAAAGATCGGGGGTCGCGCGGGCCGGTGCCGCAAACTCGTCCAGCCGTTCATATGCCATGGTTGCACCCCATCCCGATGAGATAGGCGAGCCTGCGCGGGGGCGCAATCCGGCTTGCCCCTTGGTCGCACCGGGACTATTCCGGCAGACGACTGTTTTCGGGAGAGGAACCATGCTGAAACGCCAGGCCGATAAATCCAAACTGCCCAGCCGCCACGTGACAGAGGGGCCCGAGCGCGCGCCGCACCGCTCCTACCTCTACGCCATGGGCCTCTCCGAGGATGAAATTCACCGCCCCCTCGTCGGCGTCGCCACCTGCTGGAACGAGGCCGCGCCCTGCAACATCGCGCTTGCCCGCCAGGCGCAGGCGGTGAAGCTCGGCGTCAAGGCCGCCTCCGGCACGCCGCGCGAGTTCACCACCATCACCGTGACCGACGGCATCGCCATGGGCCACGAGGGCATGCGCAGCTCGCTGGCCTCCCGCGAGGCCATCGCCGACACCGTCGAGCTCACCATGCGCGGCCACTGCTACGATGCCATCGTCGGCCTTGCGGGCTGCGACAAGTCGCTGCCCGGCATGATGATGGCCATGGTCCGGCTCAACACGCCCTCGGTCTTCATCTACGGCGGCTCGATCCTTCCGGGCAAGGCGCCGCAGAGCAACGAGATCCCCGAGGATTTCCGCACCCGCGACCTGACGGTGCAGGATATGTTCGAGGCCGTCGGCCGCCACCAGAACGACGAGATGTCGGATGAGGCGCTCGATATGCTCGAACGCGTCGCCTGCCCCTCCGCCGGGGCCTGCGGCGGCCAGTTCACCGCCAACACCATGGCCTGCGTCTCCGAGGCCATCGGCCTCGCGCTGATGAACTCCTCGGGCATGCCCGCCCCCTACGAGAGCCGCGACCAATATGGCGAGGCCTCGGGCCGCGCCGTCATGGCGCTCATCGAGCAGAACATCCGCGCCCGTGACGTGGTGACCCGCAAGTCGCTTGAAAACGCCGCCCGCGTGGTTGCCTGCACCGGCGGCTCCACCAACGCGGGCCTGCACCTGCCCGCCATCGCCCACGAGGCCGGGATCGACTTCTTCCTTCAGGACGTCTGCGAGATCTTCAAGGACACCCCCTATTTCGTCGACCTCAAGCCGGGCGGCGCCTATGTCGCCAAGGATCTCTACGATGCAGGCGGCGTGCCGGTGGTGATGAAGGAACTGCGCAAGGCCGGGCTGATCCATGAAGACTGCATGACAGCCACGGGCCGCACTATGGGCGAAGAGCTCGATCTCATCACCCGCGAGGCCGACGGCAAGGTGATCTATCCCATCGAGACGCCGATTACCAAGACCGGCGGCGTTGTCGGGCTCGAGGGCAACCTCGCCCCCGATGGCGCCATCGTGAAGGTCGCCGGCATCCCCGCCGAGCAGCAGGTCTTCACCGGGCCGGCCCGCGTGTTCGAGAATGAAGAAGAGGCCTTCGCCGCGGTGAAGGCCCGCGCCTACAAGGAAGGCGAGGTCATCGTCATCCGCAACGAGGGCCCCGCAGGCGGCCCCGGCATGCGCGAGATGCTGGCCACCACGGCTGCGCTCTCCGGCCAGGGCATGGGCAAGAAGGTCGCGCTGATCACCGACGGCCGCTTCTCCGGCGCCACCCGTGGCTTCTGCGTGGGCCACGTCGGCCCGGAGTCGGCACACGGCGGCCCCATCGGCCTGCTGAAGGACGGCGACGTCATCACCATCGACGCGGTGAAAGGCGAACTCTCGGTGGACCTCTCGGATGAGGAGCTTGCTGCCCGCCGCGAGGCATGGCCGGGCCCCCGCAAAACCGATTACGCCTCCGGCGCACTGTGGAAATACGCCCAGCTCGTGGGATCTGCCAAATACGGCGCGGTGACCCATCCGGGCGCCAAGGAAGAGACCCACATCTATATGGACCAGTAACGTGGCCCGCCCGGCCCGGCTCTTCGCTGCGCTCCTTGCCCTTGCCACCCTGGCGGGGTGCGAGGGTGCGCAGCTGCCGGGCGTCCTTGCCGGCGGGGCCGAGGGCAGCGGCGCGGGGGCCGCCCCCTCTCGCTCGGTCGCGCCCAAACCTCCCACGCGCCTCACCGTCTCCGGCGTCACCGTCGCCGGCCCGGAGGGCTACTGTGTCGACACCCGCGCGCGCAAGGGCAGTTTCGTGCTGCTGGCCGCCTGCTCCGCCATCAGCCAATCCCCCGAGCACCCCGCGCCGGGCCGCATGGGCCTGCTGACGGCCACAATCGGCAAACGCGGCTCCGGCGCCACCCCCGTCAACCCGGCGCAGCTCGAAGCCTACTTCCGCTCGGCGGCAGGGCGCGAAACCCTCTCCTACGCGGGCAACCCGGCAACCGTCTCCATCACCGAAACCGCCACCGCGCCCGGCATCTTCCTCGTTGCCCTGACCGACAGCGCCGCACCGCCGCAGCCCGAGTTGGGCGAGGCCCGCTGGCGCGGCTTTTTCACCGTCAACGGGCGGCTCGTGTCCGTGGCGCTTCGCTCGCTGAAGGAAGACCCCATCGGGCGCCAGGCCGGGCTCGGGCTCCTGTCGGAGTTCATCGCCCGCATCCGCGCCGAAACCGCAGGCTGAACGCGGCCAGGCCCGCATGCGGTGCGGCATCCGCGCCGCAACCGACATTTGCAGGATTGAAACACTTTCCCGTCAGGATCATACCGTCCTAAACTGATCGCACGCGCCCCGGGCCGCCGCGCCCGGTGGCGCCCATCGCAAACAAGGCACACGAGACCGCATGGCCAAACAGATGGATCGCCTGATCGACCGTGTCGCGCACCGCCGCGCCCTCCGCCGCTGGGGCCGCGTGGCCGATGCCGCCTCCGCGCTCGACCTGTCAGAGCTGCGCAACCTGCGCACCCGCGCCCGCCAGCTGCGCCGCCAGCTCGACCGGATGACCCATGTGGCCGACAGTCGCCTGTCCCTGCCGCTGATCGACAGCAACGCCATCCCCAAGCCGCTCGGCACCGAATGGGCCTGGCGCCCGCAGGTCTGGCGCGGCCCCATATCGCCCCCCGGCGTCGCCGCCGCCGAAACCCGCACCATGCTGGGCGAGGAGGCCACGCTGTTCCACGATTGCGCCGTCAGCGAGCTGACCCTGCGCCAGATCCGCAATACCTCGAAAGAAGATCTCGCCCCCTTCGGCCTTCGGATGGACGTGTTCCGCTTCGACGGCTCTTTTCTCAGCCTCGTCCTCGACCTGCCCGCCGAGGCGGTCGACGGGCTCAAGCGCAAGCACGTCATCGCGCTCGAAGCCCACGTCGAGTCCGAAAAGCCGCTCGAAATCTTCGCCCGTCTCAACGTCAAGCACGGCCCGAACACCGAGCAGGTCGTGCGCGAGCTGCCGATGGGCGCCGACGGCCCGCAGGTGGCCGAGTTCGACCTCGCCTACTCCGGCCTCAATGAAAAGCGGGTCGAGAAAGCCTGGATCGACCTGATCTTCGAAGGCCCGCAAATGAACCAGATCGTGCTGCGCGATGTCACCATCACACGCCGCCCCCGCGCCGAGATCTAGCGCCGCATTCTGACAAGGACGAAGGCCCATGCCAGACACCACCACCACCAGCCAGCTCACCCTGACGAAAACCCGCATCCACGCCGGCGTCTGGGAAGGGATGCTGATGGCCGACGGCACGGGCGCGGTGCAGCCGCAGATCGAGGTGATCCACCTCGATGCCCCGCTGCCGGGCGCCGAGCTCAAGGCCGACGGTGAAATGCCCAACCTCTGGCAGCTCCGCGTGCCAATCCCCGCCGAGCTGCTCTGCGAGGGCGTGCAAACTTTCACCATCCGCGATGCCCGCACCGGCGCGACACTGGAGCATTTCACCATCGTCACCGGCCAGCCGCTGGAAGATGACATCCGCGCCGAGCTCGACTTGCTTCGCGCCGAGCTCGACATGCTGAAAAAGGCCTTCCGCCGCCACTGCCTCGAAGTGCTGGGGCGCTGACCGACGTGAAGCGGTTTCTCCTCATCGCCCTGCCCAGCTTCCTCACCGGGGCCGTCTTCGGCGCCGCCTTCTGGTATCTCGCCTCGCCGCTCTGGATCGACCGCGTAGTGAGTGAAACCCTCGTCACCGGTGAAGGCGTCATCGTCTTGGCCGAGGGCCGCTTCCGCGACGCTGACGCCGCCCACCGGGGCACCGGCACCGCCCGCATCGTCACCCTGCCCGGCGGGCGCGTCGAGGTGCAGCTCACCGACTTCGAGGTGACAAACGGCCCTGACCTCGAGCTCTGGCTGTCCGATCAGCCCGATCCGCAAGGCTCCTCGGAGGTGGCGGGCGGCAACTGGGTCTCCCTCGGCCTGCTGAAAGGCAACATCGGCAATCAGAGCTACACCGTGCCTCCCAGCATCGACGCCACGCGGTTCCGCTCGGTCGTGGTCTGGTGCGAGCAGTTCGGCGTCCTCTTCTCCCCCGCCCCACTCACCGCAGCATCCGGCGGCTGAGCCGAGCGCAGGCCGTGGGT
>NZ_QTNQ01000090.1 GCF_018424695.1 Vannielia litorea | reverse complement strand
CCCCCAGAATTGACCCAGCGTTCAATAACGCCCCCGGGAGGAACACACATGGACTTCGCGCTCACCGAAGAGCAATCCGCCATCTTCGACATGGCCCACGGCTTCGGCCAGTCCCACATCGCCCCCCATGCCCGCGCATGGGAGGCGGAAGGCACCATCCCGAAGGACTTCTGGCCGGAAGCAGCCGCCCTCGGTCTCGCCGGCCTCTACGTCCCCGAAGAGCACGGCGGCTCCGGCCTCTCCCGGCTCGATGCCACCCTCGTCTTCGAGGCCCTCTCCATGGCCTGCCCCTCCGTCGCCGCCTTCCTCTCCATCCACAACATGTGCGCCAAGATGCTCTCGGCCTTCGGCTCCGACGAAACGCGCACCAAATACCTCCCCAAGGCCCTCACCATGGAGACCATCTTCTCCTACGCCCTCACCGAGCCCGGCTCCGGTTCCGACGCGGCAGCGCTGAAGACCAAGGCCAGCCGCACCAACGAAGGCTACCAGCTCACCGGAACCAAGGCTTTCATCTCCGGCGGCGGCTATTCCGATGCCTATATCGTCATGGCCCGCACCGGCGATGACAGCCCGCGCGGCATCTCCGCCCTGATCCTCGACGCCACCACCTCCGGCCTCTCCTTCGGCGCGCTGGAAGACAAGATGGGCTGGCGCTCCCAGCCCACCCGGCAAGTGCAGATGGACGCCTGCCCCGTCCCCCCCGAAAACCTCCTCGGCGAGGAAGGCGCGGGCTTCAAATACGCCATGATGGGCCTCGACGGCGGCCGCCTCAACATCTCCGCCTGCTCCCTCGGCGCCGCCCAGACCGCCCTCACCGCAACGCTGGCCTACATGGCCGACCGCAAGGCCTTCGGTAAATCCATCGACCAGTTCCAGGCCCTCCAGTTCCGCCTCGCCGACCTCGAAATCGAGCTGCAAGCCGCCCGCGTCTTCCTGCGCCAGGCCGCCTGGAAGCTCGACACGCAAGCCCCCGACGCCACCCAGCACTGCGCCATGGCCAAGAAGTTCTGCACCGAAGCCGGCTCCCGCATTGTCGACCAATGCCTCCAACTCCACGGCGGCTACGGCTACCTCGCCGACTACGGCATCGAAAAACTCGTCCGCGACCTCCGCGTCCACCAGATCCTCGAAGGCACCAATGAAATCATGCGCATGATCGTGGCCCGCGCTATGCTGGTGAAATGAAGCAACGCGGCCCCATCGCATCCCTCCGCCACAACGCCTATGGCACCTTCCTGCGCCAGCGAGTCTGGCTATGGCGGCAGCTGCATCAAGCTGGCCTCTTCGGTATCTACTTCGTGGGCAGTTTGTTTTTCCTGTGGGTAATGCTCCCCACGTTGGGAGCCATTCTTGTACTGATCGTAATCGCATACGTTTTTCAGTCGCCGATCCCACTTTCACTTTGGGCCATACTAGCGGTCCAGGCTGGGTACCTCATCTTTGCGCGTAAGATTGTCGTGTTAATCCTCCACGACTTCTTTGCGGGCTACTTCGACGTAGTGCGTCAAACCCTCAATCGACCTTCATATGCCGCCACCCACCTCGCGAAAGCGGAGGCTCGGCTCTCCGAATGGAAAACCGCCGCATGACAGATATTTCCATCCGCACCGACGGCCGCGCAGGCCGCATCACCCTCACCCGTGAAAAGGCGCTCAACGCCCTCACCTACGAGATGTGCCTGGCCATCGACGCCGCCCTGAAGGACTGGGCCGAAGACCCCGCCGTGCAACTCGTCCTGATCGACGCCGAGGGCGAGAAGGCCTTCTGCGCCGGTGGCGACATCGTCGAGATGTATGAGACCGGCAGTGCCGGGAACTATGATTACGGTCGCACCTTCTGGCGCGATGAATACGTCATGAACGCCCGCCTCGCCGCCTACCCCAAGCCCATCGTCGCCTTCCTGCAAGGCTTCACCATGGGCGGCGGCGTCGGGCTCGGTTGCCACGCCGCGCACCGGATCATCGCCGAAACCAGCCAGATCGCCATGCCCGAATGCGGCATCGGCCTGGTGCCCGACGTGGGCGGCAGCCACATCCTCGCCAAGCTCTCCGCCCTCCACCCCGGCGCGGGCGCCTGGCTGGGCGCCACCGGCCACCGGCTGCGCGGCATGCACGGGCTCTTCGGCTTTGCCGATCACCTCGTGGAAGAGTCCCACTGGCCCGCGCTCAAAGCCCGCATGGTCGAAACCGGCCAGCCCGCCATCCCGCCCGAGATGGAAAGCGGCAACCTCGCCGCCCAGGCCGATTTCTACATCCAGATGCGCGGCATCGCCGCCCATTTCGACAAGCCGCGCACCGAGATTGCCGCCTCCCTCGCCGCCGACCCCTCTGAGCTTGCACAACAGGCCCTCAAGGCCCTCACCCGCGCTGATCCGCTCGCCACCGCCTGCCATATCGAGATCCTGCGCCGTCTCGGCCCTTCCAGCACAATCCACGAGGCCCTCGCGCTCGAATACCGCTTCACCCACCGCTGCATGGAACACGGCAACTTCCTTGAAGGCATCCGCGCCGCCGTGATCGACAAGGACCGCGCGCCCAAGTGGCCCCACGCCGCGCTGGCCGAGGTGACAGAGGCCGAGGTGCAGGCCATGCTCGCCCCGCTTGGCGACGACGGACTCACATTCCCGGAGGACATCTCATGAAAATCGGCTTCATCGGACTGGGCAACATGGGCGCCCCCATGGCCCTCAACCTCATCGCCGCCGGCCATGACGTGACCGGCTTCGACACCATGGCAAAGCCCGAGGGCATCCCGCTCGCCGCCTCAGCCGCCGAGGCCACGCTGGGCGCGGAGGTGGTCATCACCATGCTGCCCAACGGCGAGATCCTGCGCGCCGTCGCCGCCGAAATCCACCCCGCCATGTCCAAGGGCACCATCCACCTCGATTGCTCCACCGTCGATGTCGCCTCCGCCCAGGCCGTGGCAGAAGCGGCGCAAACCTCGGACCTCGCCGCGCTCGATGCGCCGGTCTCCGGCGGCACCGGCGGGGCAACAGCGGGAACGCTCACCTTCATGGTCGGCGGCCCGGCGGAGGCCTATACCACCGCCAAGCCGCTGTTCGACATCATGGGCCAGAAATCCGTCCACTGCGGCGGCGCGGGCATGGGCCAGGCCGCCAAGATCTGCAACAACATGATCCTCGGCGTTACCATGATCGCCACATGCGAGAGCTTCGCCCTGGCCGACAAACTCGGCCTCGAACGGCAGGCCATGTTCGACGTGGTTTCCACCTCCTCCGGCTACAGCTGGACGATGAACGCCTATTGCCCCGCCCCCGGCATCGGCCCCCAGTCGCCCGCCGACAACGGCTATCAGCCCGGCTTCGCCGCCGCCCTCATGCTGAAGGATCTCCGCCTCAGCCAGCAGGCCGCCGAAGCCGCCGATGCCGACACCCCGATGGGCGAAGCCGCGATGAAGCTCTACGAAGCCTTCGTCGAGGCCGAGGGCCAGGGCGACAAGGATTTTTCCGCCATGTTGCCGCGCTTCGAGGCCCGCAAACGCGCATAGCGCCGCGGTCCTAACACCCTCGTCACACCTGAAAGTTTTACATCCCAGGGTTGCAACGCACCACGCGCGCGCCCACATTTCCCCTACGTCATTTTTTTACCACCACAAGGACTTTTCCAATGACCGAATGGACAATCGAATGCTCCGATGAAGACTGCGAAGTCTGCGAAATGAAGTGCAAGGGCAGCCCCGTTGGGCGGACTTGCAGCGAAACCGGCGCCGACATCGTGCGCGCCACCCCAATCCGATCCGACGGAGACCGGACGTTCTCCCTCTCCAACCGCGCTGGGCTGCGGTGGCGCACCCATGTGCGCGGCTCGCTGATGAAGGGGCAAACCATCGGCGGCAAGCTGATCTGTGCGATCTGCCGCAAACCCATCGATATAGATGACGCCGGCAAGATCACTTACACCTCCAAAAGCGGCAGGCTGCACCGCGAGGCCCCGCCGATCGATCACTATGGCCCCGACTGGCGGCACCGCAAACGGAAGGTCGAGCGGGATCCGGTCTACCGGCACGGCGGTGTGCAGAAACAGAGCAAGATGCTGATGAACGCCTATAACGCCATGCCCCTGCGCATCACCCACCGCCACTGCAACCTGTCCCGCCCCAAGGGCGACGAATAGGCAAGCATCCACGGCCGCGGCGGGCGGCACCCGTCTGCCGCGGCCCTGCGTCTTTTCGCCCCCTCCCAACCGAAGCCCGAAGGATATATTCTCACCCTTGAATATAACTTCGGGAGTCACCCAATGTTCAAAACCAATGTCGGCGGCATCGACCGCATCCTGCGCATCGTCGTGGGCGCCGCCCTCATCGCAGGCTTCTTCCTCAACCGTGACGGGGCCTATAGCTGGCTTTACCTGCTGGGCATCATCCCGCTGGCCACCGGCCTCCTGTCCACCTGCCCGCTGTATTCCCTGTTCGGCTTCAACACCTGCCCGATGAAGCGGGGCTGAGTGACGCAGGCGCCACAGGCGGCAATCAAGCCCGCGTGAGGCCGCGCTCGTAATGCAACCTGATGGTGGGTGCCGTGTTGTGCTTGCAATCCCGCGATGGAAACACACAGCGACAAAGGCACCGAGATGACCCGATTGACCAAAGTGACAGCGGCCGCCACGGCGATCTGCCTGGCGATCGGCCCCCCTGCTCTCGCTCAGGGCAAGAGCAACAAAGGCCATGCCAAGCAGAAGCACCGCGTGGAGCAAAGCGCGCGCGCCTGCCCGCCCGGTCTGGCGAAGAGAACCCCGGCTTGCATCCCACCCGGCCAAGCGCGGAAGGCAAAGCCTGACCGCGATGATTACCGCATTCGCGTCGGCACACGCCTGAGCGACGACTATGTCATTGTGAAGCCGTGGCAATATGGCCTCGAGCCCGCACCACGCGGCTCGCGTTACGCCGTTGCCGACGGCGTGCTCGTGCGCATCGACGACGAGACGGCAGAAGTGCTCGATCTCATTCGTGCCGTCGAGGCTATCGCCAACTGAGTGCGCAATAACAACTTGGGGCGCGACCGGGAAACCGGCTGCGCCCCTCGTGCGTTAGACAAATATGGAACGTGTCAAAGCCCTGCTCGTGCTGGTCACTACGGTGACCTTCGCCGCCTCGCCCGTCTTCGTAACCAGCTTCGCAGGCTACGATCCCTCCCTCTTCCCCGTGCCGCAGATAGACCCACCCGTGCAACCCGCCGGCTGGGCCTTCTCGATCTGGGGCGTGATCTATGCCTGGCTCATCCTCTCCGCCCTATTCGGGCTGCTTGCACGCGCACTGGACGACAGGTGGGACAGGCCCCGTTGGCCCCTCTTCGCCGCGCTCCTCATCGGCACCTTCTGGCTCTGGACGGCCACGCTCTCGCCCGTCTGGGCTACCGTGATGATCTTCGCCATGCTCGTTCTGGCCCTGGGTGCCGCAGCTCGCGCGCCCACGCACGACAGTTGGCTTCTCGGCGCGCCCGTCAGCCTCTTCGCCGGCTGGCTCACCGCGGCCAGCTTCGCCTCCCTCGGGATCACCGCCGCGGGCTACGGCCTCTGGATGGGCCAGACGGCCTGGGCCTTCGCCTGCATCACCGGTGCGCTCGTCGTGGGGCTCACTGCCCTGATCACCCTGCGCCCGCACCCCACCTATGCTCTGGCCCTCGCATGGGCGCTTGCAGCAATCGCCGTGAAAGACTGGTCCACCCACACCGACGTCGCCCTCTTTGCCGCCTTAGGTGCCTTGGCCACGCTCGCCGCCACGGTGCGCAGCTACGCCCTGCGCGCCACGCCCCGGCGGCCAGCCGGATAATGCGAATCGCGCCTGGGGGAACCCTAGCCCCCCGAAGGCGTTAACCTTTCACACCGCATCACAACCCGGACATCTCATGACCCAGCAGCCTCCCCTCGGCGCCGGCACCGCCGCGCTGACCCTTCCCACACGCGCCCTCTTGACCTCCGCCCTGCTCGCCGCCGCAGCCACGATGGCCTCCGTGCAAAGCGCGAACGCGACCTGCCGGATTCAGGCCTCAGGGGCGAAATGCGAAACCACGGCGCTCTTCCAGCAAGCGTCCCCGGGCAGCAGCCCGCTCCTGCCCGTCGCCATCGGCGAGCCGCTTCCCTGGGATTACATGGTGCTTCTCAACAGCGAGTATTTCGGCCTGCCGCCCGTCGAGGACGGGTGGGTGTACTTCCGGGTGAAAGGTCGCGTGGTGCGCGCCGACTACGCAACCCGCGAAGTTCTGGAAGATGTCACCAGCCAGACGAACCGCGCCTTCTTCTGATCTGGGTTAGACGACGGTTAACACAGCGCATCCGCACATTACTTTATCTCAGCGCGCCTCATGTGCACCAATCGCGTATGCATAGGATGTGCATGCCTTGTGCATGGGTTGTGTCCCTCGTCACTCAGCGGCCACCCGCTTCGCCCCCAGCATCTCCTTAAGGTAACGTCCGGTGTGGCTGGCTTTAGCCTCAGCCACCTCTTCCGGCGTGCCCGTCGCCACCACCGTGCCGCCACCATCGCCGCCTTCCGGGCCAATGTCGATGATATGGTCGGCGGTCTTGATCACGTCGAGGTTGTGCTCGATCACCACCACCGAGTTGCCCTGATCCACCAATTCATGCAGCACCTCCAACAGCTTGCGCACATCTTCAAAGTGCAGCCCCGTCGTCGGCTCGTCGAGAATGTACAGCGTGCGCCCCGTGCTCCGCTTTGAAAGCTCCTTGGAGAGCTTCACCCGCTGCGCCTCACCGCCCGAAAGCGTCGTCGCCTGCTGGCCCACCTTGATGTAGCCAAGGCCCACCCGTACCAGCGCATCCATCTTCTCGCGGATGCTCGGCACCGCCTTGAAAAACTCCTGCGCATCCTCCACGGTCATATCAAGAACGTCGGCTATGCTCTTGCCCTTGAACCGAATTTCCAGCGTCTCACGATTGTAGCGCGCGCCCTGGCAGGTCTCGCAGGTCACGTAAACATCGGGCAAAAAGTGCATCTCGATCTTGATGACCCCATCGCCCTGGCACGCCTCACAGCGCCCCCCCTTCACGTTGAAAGAGAACCGCCCCGGCTTGTAGCCCCGCGCCTTCGCCTCCGGCAGCCCGGCAAACCAGTCGCGGATCGGGGTGAAGGCCCCGGTGTAAGTGGCCGGATTGCTTCGTGGAGTCCGGCCGATGGGCCGTTGGTCGATGTCGATTACCTTGTCCAGCAACTCCAGCCCTTTGATCGTCTCGCAGGGCGCCGGCGTCTGGCGCGCGCCGTTCAGCCGCATTGAGGCGGTCTTGAACAGGGTCTCGATCGTCAGGGTCGACTTGCCGCCACCCGAAACCCCCGAAACGCAAACGAATTTCCCGAGCGGGAAGTCCACGGTCACATCCTTGAGGTTGTTTCCGCTGGCCTTCTTCACGGTCAGTTTCTTCTTGTTCCCCTTCCTGCGTTCGGTCGGCACAGGAATTTCTCGCTTTCCGCTGAGATACTGCCCGGTAACCGATTTCGGATTCGCCGCGATCTCCGCAGGAGTGCCATGCGCCACGACCTCGCCACCATGCACGCCGGCCCCCGGGCCGATATCGAAGACGTAATCCGCTTCGCGGATGGCCTCTTCGTCATGCTCCACCACGATCACCGTGTTGCCTTGGTCGCGCAGGTTCTTCAGCGTCGTCAGCAGCCGCCCGTTGTCGCGCTGGTGCAGGCCAATCGAAGGCTCGTCGAGCACGTAGAGCACGCCGGTGAGGCCAGAGCCGATCTGGCTGGCAAGACGGATCCGCTGGCTCTCGCCCCCACTTAGCGTACCACTTGAACGTGACAGCGTAAGATATTCCAATCCGACATTATTCAGGAATCCAAGTCGCTCACGGATTTCCTTCAATATGGCGCGGGCGATCTCGTTCTTCTGCTTGCTCAGGCTCTCCGGCGCGGTCTCGATCCAGGCCAGCGCTTCGCGGATGCTCTTTTCCACGACCTCGCCCACATGCAGCCCCGCGATCTTCACCGCCAGCGCCTCTTCCCTCAGGCGATAGCCACCGCAGGCCCCGCAGGGGCGGTTGTTCTGGAAACGCTCGAACTCCTCGCGAATCCAGTTGCTGTCCGTCTCCCGGTAGCGCCGCTCCATATTGGGGATAACCCCCTCGAAAGGCCGGGAAATTTCATAAACCCGCCCGCCCTCGTCATAGCGGAACTTGATCTCTTCCTCACCCGATCCGTAGAGGAAGACCTGCTGCACATGGGCCGGCAGATCCTTCCAGGCAGTGTTCCTGTCGAAGTCGTAGTGCCGGGCAATCGCCTCGATGGTCTGAAGGAAATAGGGGCTCTTGCCCTTCCGCCAGGGCGCAAGCGCCCCGTCATAGATCTTCAGCGCCTGGTCCGGCACCACCAGCCGCTCGTCAAAGAACAGCTCCACCCCGAGCCCGTCGCACTCCGGACAGGCCCCGAAGGGCGCGTTGAACGAGAACAGCCGCGGCTCGATCTCGGGGATGGTGAAGCCACTGACAGGGCAGGCAAAATTCTCAGAGAAGGTAAACCGCTCCGGCTCCTCGTCCTCCTTCACCGCGGTTTCCAGAATCGCGATGCCATTGGCCAGGTCGAGCGCCGTGCGGAACGAATCCGCCAGCCGCGTTTCGATGCCTTCCTTCACCACGATCCGGTCAACGACCACGTCGATGTCATGGCGGTACTTCTTGTCGAGCTTGGGCGCATCGTCCAGCTCATGGAAGGCGCCGTTCACCTTCACCCGCTGAAAGCCCTGCTTGCGCAACTCAAGGAATTCCTTGCGATATTCCCCCTTCCGGTCGCGCACGATGGGCGCCAGCAGGTAGGCCCGCGTGCCCTCCTCCATCGTCATCACCCGGTCCACCATGTCCTGCACCTGCTGCGCCTCGATAGGCAGCCCGGTCGCGGGACTGTAGGGGGTGCCAGCGCGGGCAAAGAGCAGCCGCAGATAGTCGTAAATCTCGGTCACCGTGCCGACGGTGGAGCGCGGATTTTTTGAGGTCGTCTTCTGCTCGATGGAAATCGCCGGGCTCAACCCGCTGATGTGATCCACATCAGGTTTCTCCATCATATCAAGGAATTGCCGGGCGTAGGCCGAGAGCGATTCAACATACCGCCGCTGGCCCTCGGCATAGATCGTATCGAACGCCAGCGACGACTTGCCGGACCCTGAAAGCCCGGTAATCACAACCAGCTCATCGCGTGGGATATCCACGTCGATGCTCTTGAGGTTGTGCTCCCGCGCACCCCGCACTTCGATATGCTTCAACTCGGCCATGTCACCCCCGGCGGTTCACAGGGCCAAGAGATAGAGCACAGCCCGCAAACAGCCAACACAAAATTGAGAACATACCATAAACATGCTGACAGCGGCTCACTCTTGTCCGAGGTAGTGTGAGGCGCGGTCAGAAAAGCGGCGCGCGATCAAGCGCAGAAAGCCCGAAACCAGGGGCGCTGCGCGCAGGTCGGGATGGGTCAGCGCCCAGATTGGCATGTATGGGTAAAGCGGCGTTCCGGGCACCCGCACAAGGCCGTCTGCCTCCATGAAACATGGCATCCGGGTGAGGCCCACACCCTGCCTTACGAGGCTGTCGGCGGCCATCATATCGTCACAGAGCACCGCCAGCGCCGCATTCGGAAACCGCTCCCGGATGCTTTGCGCCACCGGCTGCGGCCAGGCCGAGAAACCCACCACCGGCAGCGCGCCCTCGCCCGCCAGCGCCGCCCGGTAACGATTTATGAACTCCGGGCTGGCATAGATCCCGGCACGCTGCTCGGTGATCTTTCGCCCCCAGAGGCTATCGGCGGGCGCATGGCTGACACGCAGCGCCACATCCGCTTCGCGTCGGTGCAGGTCGAGGATGCGGTTGTCGCCGAGGATATGCAGCTCAACGCGCGGGTGCTCCGCCCGCCACAGCGCGATGTCTTCCGCAAAGGCCCGGTCGGCCACCAGCGGCGGCACTGTCACCCGCAGCACGCCGCCATCCTCGGCCCGCGCGGCAAGTTCGAGGTCGAGCGCGAGGGCCTCGGCTTCCATCGCCTCTGCGCGCGTGGCCACCGCCGCGCCCTCCACGGTGGGTCGCACACCATCGGGCAGCCGCTCGAAGAACCGCCGCCCGCTGCGCGCCTCCAGCCGTGCGAGTTGCCGCGAAACGGTGCCGTGGTTCACGCCCAATACGCGTGCCGCACCCGAGAGGCTTCCCGCGCGTGCCAGTTCCAGAACCAGCCTAAGATCGTTCCATTCCATCATGCCCGGACCCTCACACATCTCACGCGCCGAACTCCCTTGCATTCTTGCACAGGCCCTTTGCCTTTCCGACCAATTTTGCAAAGCCCCTCGGGCAGGCATGGTCGCCGAAACGAAAGGAGAGACCATGCCCCATTACGTGACCGTCCAGCTCGAGGTGACAGACCCGGAGCTGATGCAACAATACCGTGAACGCGGCTTCGAGCCGGTGCAAAAGCACGGCGGCGAAGTGATCGCCGGCGGCCCCGACTGCGAGGTTCTGGAAGACAACGGCGGCGGCCCGCCCGCCTCGGTTATTCTGGCCTTCCCCTCGGCCGAAGCCGCGAAGGCCTGGGCGGAAGACCCAGAATTTTCAGAGGTTTACGCGCTGCGGCGCCGGGCTGCGAAAACCACCATCACCCTGCTTCCGCCGCGCGGCTGACCCGGGAGAAGACGAGCGCAACCACCAGCATCCCCGCGAGCGAAAGCCCCACCGTCAGCGCAACCATCCCGCCGAGGCCCGCGCCAAGCGCCAGCGTGTAGGCCGGGATGGTCAGCGCTGTCCCGATATTGCCTACCTGCGCAATGGCCCCGTTTGCGCGCGCCGTGTCTGCCGGGTCGGGGTTCAGCAGGGGCGCGGCAGCAAATGCCGCGCCCGGCACCGCCCCGAACGCCAGAAGCATTGGCACCGCGATCACCATGCGTGCGCCCGGCAGCAGCAGAAACAGCACCATCAGCAACGCGCCTGCTGCAAAGGCGCCGATGGCAAGCCGGTGCGGAGACACGGCCCTTGTTGCCGCGCCGGCCCAGAAGGTGCCCACCAGCGCCACCAGCGGCAGCACCGGCGCGGACCAGGGGCCAAGCACACCGGGCAAGAAGGTGATGAGCGACATGAACATCAGCGTGTGCCAGAAGAACATCAGCGCGGGCGCAACGCGGGCAGCGCTGGTGTAGATCGCCATGTGCCGCGCAAGCCAGCCCTCCGCCACCGATGCGCCTCGCCCCACCCCGCGCGGCAAAAGCGGGACAAGCGCCGCGCCCACCACCGCCAGAAGCCCGGCATGCACCCAGTAAAGCCCTGTTCCAAAAGCTGTTTCCACCAGCGAGAACAGGGCGAAGCCAACGCCGAAGAACGTGCCCCAAAGTCCCATCACCGCGCCCCGATGTGCCAGCGCGCAGCGTGCCGCCATGAGCGTCGGCGCCGCCACCACGATGGCCAGATGGGCGAAGCCCTCCAGCAGCCGCAGCCCCAGGAACAGGCCGAAGGTGGGCAGCATCGCCTGCAAGCACGCCAACGCCACGCCCGCCAGGATCGCTCCGGTCAGCACCCGGCGCGCGCCGAAGCGCGCCACGACAAGCCCCGCCGTCGCCCCGAATAGAATGCCCGCCACCGAGGTCATCGACACCGCGAAGGGCAAGGTAGCACCGGCGTCGGGGTAGCGTGCGGCAAGGGCCTCCAGCGTCAGGGCCGCCTTGGCGAAGTGCCCGGCGGCGAGAAGGCCCAGCACATAGAGCAGAGCGATCAGCGGCCAGTCGGTACTGCCGCCCTGTGGAGAGGTGTTGCGCGTGGTCATCGCCCGCTTCTCTCCCGTTCCGGGCCCGGCCACAAGCCGCGCCCGCTATCCAGAGCCACCCACAGCCCCTTGGCGCGGAGCCTTCCCCGTGGTTAACTCGCCGCCAAAGCCATTTTGAGCACCGGAGTATTCGCCATGTGGAAGGCCCTCGCTGCCTGCGTCCTCACCCTGTTCGCATCCGCCGCCCTGGCGCAGGAACGTCCACGCGCCATTCTGGTGATGGATGGCTCCGGCTCGATGTGGGGCCAGATCGACGGCAAGGCCAAGATCACCATCGCCCAAGAGGTGGTCGGCACCGTGCTTGGCACGATCCCCGATGAACAGGAGCTCGGCCTCACCCTCTACGGCCACCGGCGCAAGGGCGACTGCACCGATATCGAAACCGTCGTCGCCCCCGGCACAGGCACCAAACCGGCAATTCAGAGTGCGGTGAACAGCGTGTCACCGAAGGGCAAAACCCCCATGACCGAGGCCGTCCGTCAGGCCGCCGAGGCGCTCAAGTATACCGAGGAGAAGGCCACTGTCATCCTCGTCTCCGACGGCATCGAAACCTGCGATCCCGATCCCTGCGCCGCCGCCGCCGCGCTGGAGCAAGCAGGGGTGGATTTCACCGCCCATGTCGTCGGCTTCGACGTCAGCGAGGCCGAGGCACTGCGCCAGATGCAGTGCATCGCCGATGAAACCGGCGGCACCTTCCTCAAGGCCTCCAACGCCGAAGAGCTGGCCACCGCCATGGTCGCCGTTGTCGATGTCGAGCCAGAGCCCGAGCCGGTGCCCGAAACCTACGAAGTCCGCTTCCGCGCGACCGCTGGCGAGGGCGGCACCTTCATCTCCGAAACCCTCGCCTGGGAGGTGACCCGCGAAGGCAGCCCGGTCGGCGGCACTCTGCTGGAGGCTGCGCCCACCCTGCCGCTGGAAGAGGGCGCCTATAGCGTCACTGCCACCCGCCCCTCCGATGAGTTGACCCGCGCGGCCGATTTCACCGTCCGTCCCGGCAGCCAGACCGTCACCGTCGTCTTCCCCGCGCCGCCTGTGCGGATCACCTTCCAGGCCACCGACGGCAAGCATGGCCGCCGCATCAGCGAGCCGCTGGTCTGGGATCTCTTCCGCGGCGAAGAGCAAGTCGAGGGCCCGCTGAATGTCGACGGCTTCACCGCCGAGCTGGAGGCAGGCGAGTATCGCGTGACTGTCATGCGCCCGGCAGACGAGGCCAGCGCCGAGGCCGTGGTGGGCGTTGGCAAGGTGCGCAAGACCGTCACGGTCGAATTGCCCGAGTTCCGCCCGCCCGCCACGCTGGAGGCCGCCGACAGCGCCATCGCGGGCAGCACCATCCCCGTGCGCTGGACCGGCCCCGAGGGCCAGAATGACACCGTCACCGTGGGCACGCCAGGCAACGGCAACCAGATCAACTACACCTACATCCGCCAGGGCTCGCCCCTCGATCTGCAAATGCCCCCCAAGCCCGGCACCTACGAGCTGCGCTATGTGCTCTCCAAGGGCAACAAGGTGCTTGCGACCCGGCCCATCGAGATCACCCCCGTCACCGCTTCGGTCACCCCGCCCGAGGCGATGCCCGCCGGCGGCAAGGTGCAGGTCCGCTGGGAGGGGCCGGATTACCAGAACGACCACATCACCATTGCCCGCCCCGGCGACAAGGGCAATCAGCGGGTGGCCTACAGCTACACCCGCCACGGCTCGCCGCTGGAGCTGCAAATGCCCGCCGAACCGGGCAGTTACGAGATCCGCTACATCATGAACCAGGACAACACCGTGCTCGCCGCCGTCCCGGTCGAGGTCACGGCGGTTACTGCCTCGGTCAACCCGCCAGAAGCCCTGCCCGCAGGCGGCACCGTTCAGGTGGGTTGGAATGGCCCGGATGATCAGAACGACTACATCGCCATCTTCGCCGAGGGCGAGAGCAAATACGCGGGCTACAGCTACACCCGCAACGGCAACCCTGCCGCCCTGCGCCTGCCTGCCGAGCCGGGGCGCTATCGCATCGCCTATGTCCAGAGCCAAGGCAACACCGAGCTGGCCTCGGTGGATGTCGAGGTGACTGCCGTCACCGCCTCCGTCACGCCTCCCGCCGAGTTGCCCGCAGGCGGCACGGTGCAGGTCGGCTGGACCGGCCCGGATGACAGGAACGACTATATCGCCATCTTCCCCGAGGGCGCCGACCGCTACGCAGGCTACAGCTACACCCGCAACGGCAACCCCGCCGCCCTGCGCCTGCCCGCCGAGCCGGGGCGCTATTCCATCGCCTATGTGCAGGACGTGGGCAATACGGTGATCGCCTCCGTCGAGGTCGAAGTCACCGCTGTCACCGCCTCTCTCACCCCGCCTGCCGAGCTGCCGATGGGCGGCCTCGCGGCGGTGGAATGGACGGGCCCCGACGACAAGAACGACTACATCGCCGTCTTCCCTGAGGGCGAAACCCGCTATACCGGCTATGCCTACACCCGCAACGGCTCGCCCGCGCAGGTGCCGCTGCCGGCGAAACCCGGCAAGTATCGCATCGCCTACGTGCAGGATGTCGGGAACACCGAGATTGCCAGTGTCGTTGTCGAGGTCACCGAGACCTCCGCAACCGTGACGCCGCCCGCCTCCGGCGAGCAAGGCGCGACGATCCAGGTCCCGTGGGAAGGGCCGGACTTTCGGAACGATTACATCGCCGTCTTCCCGGTGGGGGCAGATCGCTATACCGGCTACACCTACACCCGCAACGGCAACCCGGCCAAGGTGCCCCTGCCCTCCACACCCGGCGACTACGAGGTTGCCTATGTGCTGGACCGCGACAACACCGTCATCGCGCGCATGCCCATAACCGTGACGACGGCAAGCGCCACGCTCACCCCACAGGGCGAAGCCACGGCAGGAGGCGAACTGACGGTGGAATGGACCGGGCCGGACAACGGCAACGACTACATTGCCCTGTTCCCCGCCCAAGGCGGCAATTACACCGGCTACACATACACCCGCAAAGGCAGCCCCCTCACGCTGAAGCTGCCCGACACACCTGGCGACTACCTGCTGAAATACGTGCTGGACCGCGACAACACGCCGATCGCCGAAGTGCCCGTCACCGTGAAGTAGTCCTGCTTCGGAGCCACCCTTCGCCTGACACTCCACCGAGACGGCGGGATGGCTCGGGTCAATGAAAATTGCCGAGGGGCCCCTTCAGGGGATACGGCCATTTTCGTTGATGCGAGACAGCTCGTCGGCCACCCAAGTGTCAGGTGATGGGAGGCCCCGCAAGCAGGTTCCTGCTTTGGTGAACCCCGAGCTGCCTCCGCCGCCCGCTACCCCGCACAGGCCGGGCA
>NZ_QTNQ01000008.1 GCF_018424695.1 Vannielia litorea | reverse complement strand
CCCAACCCCTCCTCGTCGACGCCCCGAAAGACTGGCTCACCCCCCGCATCGAGCGCCGCTTTTCCCTGATGCTGGAGCGCGGCGCGCTGGAGGAAGCAGAAGCGAATCTCCCCGGCTGGGCTCCCGCCCTGCCCTCCGCAAAGGCCATCGGCGCGCCCGAGCTGATCGCCCATCTCAAGGGCGATATCTCGCTGGCCGAGGCGGCAGAACGTGCCAAAATTTCAACACGTCGCTACGCAAAACGGCAACGCAGCTGGTTTCGCGCCCGCATGAAGGACTGGCCGGTCATTCCTGCCGCCACCCTCTGACCGCTGCATCCTGTGGGGCGCCAGCACCGTCCCGCCAGATGTCGCGGCGAACCCAAGGTTGTTGCCCCGATTCTGAACAATCCTGCGCAACTGGGCGGATTTGCACTAATTCGACATCCCCCCTTGATCGCAGGCAAAAGCCCCTGCAATCATCGCGCCACCTGTCTGCCCTCTGCTCGCCATACTCGTGCCACAGTCTCGTTTGCTCTCGCCCCAACAGATGCTGCTGCCATGCTGCCACGTACCACGCCACGCCCCGTAGCCGGGCCCCTCACGCCCGCCATGCCCAAGGCGCCGATCGAACTGATGCCGCTCGCGCGGTTGGCCTCGGGCGGCAAGTGGCGCACCGAGGCGATGCGCAGCTACCGCACACCGCTCATGCTCTGGTTCACCCGGGGTCAGGGCCGCATCACCGTGGCCGGGCTGACACGCGGTTACGGATCGCATAACGCCATCTTCATTCCCGCACGCACCATGTTCGGCTTCGAGGTCACCGCCCAGGCCTACGGCACCGCCGTCTTCTTTCACGAAAACGCTGAAATCTCCCTGCCCGAAGGCCCCTGCCACCTGCGGGTGCGGGATGCGCTCTCGCAGGGTGAGGTCACCACGATCCTCGAAAACATGCAGCGCGAGATTGATGGCGATCGCGCGGCCCGTGACAAGGCCCTCACCCACCACGGCGGCCTGCTCTCGGTCTGGATCGAGCGTCAGCATGCCGAGGCGCGTGACAGTGCCGCCGACACCGCCGCGCGGCGTCTGGCCCGACGTTACACCGATGCGGTGGAGCGCGGTCTCTACACAGGCCAGTCGGTCTCTGATTACGCCGAAACTCTTGGCGTGACCTCCACCCATCTTTCCCGCGCGTGCCGGGAAAGCTGCGGCCGCCCCGCCTCTTCCATCCTCGCTGACCGGCTGGGCTACGAGGCCCGGCGCCTTCTGGTGGAAACCGAGATGCCCGTGCGCCGGGTGGCCGAAATGCTGGGCTATCGCTCTTCGGCCTACTTCTCCAGGGTCTTCCACGAGCGCACCGGCCAAACGCCGACCGAGTTCCGCACCAGCCGCCGCGCATGATCGCCTTTTGAGGTGTCCGCGCAGGGCGGGCCCATGCTATCCCGCAAAGGTGACCGCCGAGCCCCCGGCCCGGCGTTGACCACGAGGCTCCCAGCGGGCCCAATGGCACCGATCCGCACGACAGGGAGACCAATATGACGCACGCCGCCCGCACCGCACAGCCCCTGCACAAGGCGGCGCGGATGTATGCCCGCGAGCACCTCGCAGGCCAGATGGGCCGCCGCGAGTTTCTCACACGCGCCACGGCCCTCGGCGTCAGCACGGCCACAGCCTACGGCCTCATCGGCACCGCCCCGGCGCAGGCGGAAAGCCACGGCAAGACGCCGCAGATGGGCGGCACCCTCCGCGTCCAGCTCGAAACCAAGGCCCTGAAAGACCCGCGCAACTACGACTGGCCCCAGATGGCCAACTTCTCCCGCGGCTGGCTGGAGTATCTCGTCCAGTACAACCGCGACGGCACCTTCGAGGGCCGCCTGTTGGAGAGCTGGGAGGCCAACGAGGACGCCACCGAATACACCCTCAGCCTCCGCACCGGGGTAACCTGGAACAACGGCGATCCCTTCACCGCCGAAGACGTGGCTTTCAACCTCGCCCGCTGGTGCGACACCTCCGAGCCCGGCAACTCCATGGCCACCCGCATGTCTGCCCTGATCGACCCCGACACGGGAAAGGCCCGGGACGGTGCAATCACGGTGACGGGCGAGCACAACCTGCGCCTCATCTGCGCCACGCCTGACATCACCCTGATCCCCGGCATGGCCGACTACCCCTCCGCCATCCTCCACCCCAGCTACGACGGCGGCGATCCGGCAGAGCGCCCCATCGGCACCGGCCCCTACCTCCCCGAAGTCAACGAGCCCGGCACGCGGCAGGTGCTGGTGCGCAATACCGCGCATGAATGGTGGGGCGGTGCGCCCTACCTCGACCGCATCGAGTTTCTCGATTTCGGCACCGACATGGCCTCATGGGTCGATGCGCTCGTCGCGGACGAGGTTGACCTGATCGACCAATCCACCGGCGACTTCATCACCCTGCTGGACGATCTCGACTACACCAAGTCCGAGTCCTTCACCGCCGCCACCGTCTGCGTGCGGTTCAACCAGTCCAAACCTCCCTATGACAACCGCGATGTCCGCCTCGCCCTGCAACGCGCCACCGACAACGCCATCGTGCTGGAGCTGGGCTATGCCGGCCTCGGCACCGTGGCCGAAAACTTTCACGTCAGCCCCCTGCACCCCGAGTACGCCAAAATCAGCACCCCGGCGCCCAACGCTTCCGAGGCACGCGCCCTACTGGAGGCCGCCGGCCACGCGGAGACCGAGTTCGAGCTCATCTCCCTCGACGACGCCTGGCAAGCCCTGACCTGCGAAGCCGTGGCGGTGCAGTGCATCGACGCGGGCATCAAGGTCAAACGCACGGTCCTTCCAGGCGCTGAGTTCCGGCCCAACTGGCGCAGCTATCCCTGGTCCGCGACTGAGTGGAACATGCGCCCCCTCGGCGTGCAGGTGCTTTCTCTGGCCTACAGGTCCGGCGCCGCATGGAACGAAACCGCCTTTTCCAACGAGGCCTTCGACAGCCTGCTCGCCGAGGCCATGTCCATCGGCGACGCCAAGGCGCGCTCGAAGGTCATGGCGCAGATCGAGAAGATCATGGTCGATGAGGGCGTCGTCATTCAGCCCTACTGGCGTTCGCTCTTCCGCCACTACAAGCCAGCCGTCCATGGCGCCGAGGTGCACCCGACGCTTGAGATGCACCATTACAAGTGGTGGATCGAGCCGGAGACCGGGCAACCCACGGAGGGACAGATCGGCGACAACGGCGGCTGAGCCGGTCAACCCCCGGCGCGCGTTGGGTTAAGGGCTTCAGCCTATGTCATCCGACATGTGCATCCCCAGTGCATGGATTCTGCATCACTTGTGCCTGTGAACTGAAAACCACTTAACGCCGCCCGGCGCGGCACGCGAAAAAGTGTTCCCTGCGCGACCACACGCCCCCAAACGTCCCAATCTGAAAAAATTTTTCGCTCAACCTTACGTTGCGGCACTTGGGTGCCTATCTCTGTGCCGGGAAGCAATTACATTTCCCAGCACCAAGTTATTCACACCACGGGAGTATCACCATGTCAGGCCATTTTGTCGTTTGGGATCTGAAGGTTCAGGATCAGGTTTCCTTGCAGACCATCTTCGGCGCCGCGATGCAACAAGGCTTCGTCAACGCCGATCCGCACGTCTGGAATACCGAGACCCAGTCAGAGCTGCAAAAGGCGATGTCCGGCGACACCGGCATCACCCGCGAGAAGATGCCCTCGCACGCCTATATCCACATCAAGAACCCGCCTGACGATGCCTGCGGCAAGGCCCGTATGGTCATCGACACCGTGACAGACCGGCTGGTGCGCCCGCCGGTCGGCCTCAAGCAGCTGGTGCCTGACGCGCAGCAGGCGTTTGACCGTGGAGACAAAATGGAAGCCTTCCTGATCCAGGCCCAACACTCGACAGCCACGATCGAGTACTACTACGTGTCAGGCCAGCACGTCTGAGCGCAAGTCACTGTTAGGACGCAGAAAAACCCAGAGGCCGGGCTACGTCGTCCGGCCTCAGATTTCCCACTCTTCCTGCCCCGGCGGCGGCGCGCCGAAGTGGAAGCGCGAGATCTTCCACGCCTCGCGTTCCTTCACCAGTTGCACGAAGACCGGCAGCACCGATCCGTCCTCGCGGGTGTAGCTGCCCTTGATGCGCGCCACGTTGCCCGCGATGTTCCGACTGGTGAAGTTGAATTTGCCATCGTCACCCCAGATCCTCTGGGCCCGGAATTCGCGCTCGAACTCCTGCTGCGAGACCGTCTCTTGCAGATCCTGCGCGAGGTAGCCGTAAGCCGCCTCGTCCCGGTTTTCGCCCATCGCGACGTGCATCGCGATCACCGGGTCGTCCACCTCGGTGAAAATCCCGACCAGGCCGGTAACGCCGCGATAACCCAGCCATGCAAGACTGCCGATCCCGACAAGGATCACAGCCACGACGATGATGATGAACCACTTGCGCATGACGGTCGGCTCAGGAGCCCCAGATGACCTTCACGTAATTCTTGGTTTCCTTGTAGGGCGGCACGCCGCCATACTTGTCCACCGCGCCGGGGCCCGCGTTATAGGCCGCCAGTGCGAGCCGCCAGCTCTTGTAGCGGTTGTACATGAGCCGCAGGTACTTGGCGCCGCCATCGAGGTTCTGCTTGGGGTCATGCGGGTCCACGCCCATCTTGCGCGCGGTGAACGGCATCAGCTGCGCCAGCCCGATCGCACCCTTGTGGCTCTTGGCCTTGGGCTTCCACCCGCTTTCCTGCTGGATGAGCCGCAGGAAAAGGTCTTCCGGCACCCCATGCTTTGCCGCGGCGGCCTTGGCCATCGGCAGGTAAACGCCCCGGTAGGAGCCGGAATAACGCGGGCTGTCGTATTTCGAGGGGGTGTTCACCGTGGGCGGTTGCAGCCGCACCGAGGCCGCGTACTGGCTCGCCGCCCGGCTGTCGAGCAACTTGGTCTGGTTCAGGAAAAGCTTCTTGCGTGATTTCGAAGACGCGCTGTCTCCCATCACTGGCGTTGCCATGCACAGGCAGACCACCGCCGCTACCGCTCGCTTCATGCCCCTCGGCCCCGTCTCTTGCAGGCCCTCCGGCCCCCTTGCTGCCCGCACTCTAATCAAAAAATGCCTCCCGCTGCCACCCCGCAATTCCGCACAACCGCGTCAGGGCCGTAAATCGGTTTTTAACCATGATCTGGTGGTGTAGCGTCGGCAAAAGATTCGAACCACAAGATATGGGGAGGGCGGCAGCATGGCCGGTTCCGTCAACAAGGTGATCCTGATCGGCAATCTGGGCCGTGATCCCGAGACACGCACGTTCCAGAACGGCGGCAAGGTGTGCAACCTGCGCATCGCCACCTCCGAAAACTGGAAAGACCGTAACACAGGCGAACGCCGCGAGCGGACCGAGTGGCACTCGGTCGCGATCTTCAACGAAAACCTCGCGCGCCTGGCCGAGCAATATCTGCGCAAGGGCTCCAAGGTCTATATCGAGGGCAAGCTGGAAACCCGCAAATGGCAGGACCAGAACGGCCAGGACCGGTATTCGACCGAGGTCGTGCTGCGCCCCTATGCCGGCGAGCTGACCTTCCTCGACAGCCGCGAAGGCGGCGGCGGAGGTGGCGGCGGCAGCTACGGCGGCGGCTCGTCCTCGGGTGGCGGTTACGATGACCGCGGCGGCTATGACGACCGGGGCGGCAGCTCCGGCGGCTACGGCGGCGGCAATGCCCCGGCTGGCGGCGACATCGACGACGAGATCCCGTTCTGATTCAAAGCCTTGGGCGCGAAGAAACCTTCTTTCGCGCCCAACACCTTCAGCCTCGGCAGACTCGCGCGCTTACTGCCATTGCGCATCCAGCTCGATGGCGGCCCAAGGGCGCCATCCCGGCACGGGCGCGACCTCGGCACAATAAAACGCCTGACCATTCCCGCCCGTCATCTCGTCGGGCTGGTTAACGAAGCCGATGCACCAGATCGCCCCGGTCGGTTCGATCACCGTATAGACCCGGGCAAAGGTGTTCCATCCCTGCCGCTCCGGGGGCACCACCACATCCGCAGGTGCAAGAGTCGTCGTCGGCTTGTAGCCCCGCACGTTCGTGATGCCCGGCTGGGCGATGAAATTGCGCCACTCGTTCTTCACGGCAAGGCTGTCCCCCGGGATTGTCGTCGTGCCGACATGTGCCACGTGGGTCACGCCGCCCCGATCGAACGCCATTATGTAACAGCCCGACATCGGCCCGGTGATGATACGGTTGACCAAGGGCGCAATCGTCACGCGTCGGGTCCAATAGCCCAACAGGCGGAACTGCCGGGTCGCCATGGCCGGGGCCCCCGGCGTCGGCTGTATGGCCACCGTGATATCGTCAAAGGCGTTCTCGCTGACGCCAACAGCAGCTCCGTCGCGCCGCGGCACAAGCAGGTCATGGCCGGACGTATAACGTCCGACGAATTCATAGGGGAAAGGCATTGATACTCCTCAATAAAAGGGGTGGGCGGCATGGTCGCCGCTTTGGGGGAATGTTGCGCCGGCCACGTAATTGCAGGCCCCACGCTTGCGCCCGACTGTACGTCGGCACCCGGCACGCAATGCCGGGCTCAGGTTACCCTGCACCGAAATGCGGCGCGCGCTTCCTGACTCACAGTCAGTTCAACCTGCAGGTGTGATGACCTGCGGTCAACCCGCTTTCTGGCCCGCCAGCGCGTCTTGCAGCACTCCAAGCACGGCCTCATGTGGCACATCGGATGTAACGAAGGCCTCCCCGATCCCGCGCGCCAGGATGAACCGCAGCTTTCCGTCCACCACCTTCTTGTCTTGCCCCATCAGTTCCAACAACGCCTCGGCGGAAGGCAGATCGCCGGGAATGTCGGCCAGATCATTCTTCATACCCATCGCCGCCAGATGTGCCCGGACCCGGCTCGGGGCTTCCTGTGCACACAGCCCCATGCGGGCCGAAAGCTCGAAGGCCAAGGCACAGCCGATCGCCACGCCCTCGCCATGCAGCAGCCGGTCGCTGTAGCCGGTCGCCGCTTCGAGCGCGTGGCAGAAGGTGTGGCCGAGGTTCAGCAGCGCCCGGTCGCCCTGCTCGGTCTCGTCCCGCAGTACGATCTCGGCCTTCATCTCCACCGAACGACGCACCGCATAGGCCCGCGCTCCGCGGTCACCGGCGGCGAGGGCGGGACCGTTTTTCTCAAGCCAATCAAAGAATTGCGCATCACCGAGCAGCCCGTACTTCTGCACTTCGCCGTAGCCCGCCAGAAAGTCCCTTTCGGTCAGGCTTTCCAGCGCGAGAATGTCCGCCAGCACCAAAGACGGCTGATGGAAGGCCCCGATCAGGTTCTTGCCGAGGGGCGAGTTGATGCCCGTCTTGCCGCCCACCGAACTGTCGACCTGGGCCAGCAGAGAGGTTGGCACCTGCACAAACCGCACTCCCCGCCTCAGCACCGCAGCGGCAAAACCCACCAGATCACCGATCACGCCGCCACCGAGGGCCACCACCACGTCACGCCGCTCGACCTTCTGGGCAATGAGCCACTCGACGGTTTGCCCGAACTTCTCCCAGCTCTTGGTCGCCTCCCCGGCGGGAAGAACCAGCGCAACCGGCTCGATGCCCTCCGCCCGAAGGCCCGCCTCGAAGGCCGCGAGGTGAGCGTCAGCCACGTGAGCATCGGTCACGACCGCGACGCGCTGGCGCGCGAGCAGAGGGGCAATCTCGGCCCCCGCGCCGGCAATCAGCCCCTCCCCGATGCGCACGTCATACGCGCGGCCCGGGAGGGCGACAGGCACGGTCTGGGTCATCGGCTTTTCCTCATCAGTTCAGACAGATGCAAGAACATCCTCACGTGTTTTCAGAACCCGCACCACCTCCTCGACCATCTCGTCGATGGAGTAGTCAGGCCGCGCCTGTGCGGTCAACTCCGCCAGCGCATAAGAGGGCTCACGGTTGGCCACCAGCTCTTCCAGCGTGGCGCGGGGATTGGCGGTGCGCAGCAGCGGGCGGGTGGTCTTGTGCTTCACCCGGTTCCACAGAAGGTCGGTATCCGCCTTCAGCCAGAGCGCCACGCCCTTCTGGTGAATTACCTCACGGTTCGCGGCCGAAAGATAGGCCCCGCCACCGGTCGAAAGGATGCCCACCTGCCCCTCCAGCAGCCGGGAAAGCACCTCCGCCTCCCGCGCCCGGAAAAAGGCCTCTCCGTCGCGCTCGAAGATCTCGGCAATGCTCATGTTGGCGGCTTCCACGATCGCCGCGTCGCTATCGAGAAACGGCACGCCCAGCCGTTTGGCCAGAGCCGTGCCGACCGCCGTCTTGCCCGAGCCCATCATGCCCACGAGCGCCACCGTCTTTTTCAGCCGTTCCGCCAAACTCTTGGCACCTTCCTGCCGGTCAAAAAAATTTGTCGCCCTCAATGGCGTGAACTTGGGCAGATTGCCATATATAATCGTGCGCATCGGGGGATGAGACAAAATAACAAGGGCAGGACAACGGGGCATATGGTCCGAATTCTCAAACTCATCGTGGTGTTACTGGTGCTCGCCTTCATCGGGCTGGTAGGGTTTGCCTACCTGGGCGATCTGAGCCCCGAAATGGAAGAGGTGCGCGAGCCCGTGGAGCTCGACGTGAATTGACAATGAAACTGGCGGGGAAACTGGCGCGGGCTTTGGGAATTGGGGCAGTTGGGGCGATGAGCTCCGGCACGGTTCTGCTTGCCCAGGAGGCGCCGATTTCGTCGATCGACTGGCTCTCTGACAGCCTCGCCACACCCGTTGTGGCCGTTGCGCCCCGGGATGAGCCGCCGGTGGCCAATTCCGCCAGCATCGAGACCGTCACCGTCACCCCCCTTGGCGCACCCTCGCCCGATGGCATCGGGCTCATCGGGCGGCGCGAGGCTGGCTTTCCGGGTAACCTCTGGGGCAGCTCAGAGCTGGACCGCTTGCGCCGGCTGATTGCAGATCTCCCCGTAGAGCCGATTCCGGCACAGCAGGATCTGATCCGCCTTCTCCTGCTGACCGAGCTTGATCCGCCCATCGGTGCCGGGCCAGAGGGCCTGCTGTTTCAGGCACGGATCGATGCGCTTCTGGCACGCGGCGCGGTGGATGAAGCCGCCGAGATGCTGGGGCGCACCGGCTCCAAGGCCCCCGCGATCTTCCAGCGCAGCTTTGATGTGGCGCTGCTGCAGGGGCACGAGGATGCAGGCTGTCGGCAATTGCGCGCAACGCCGGGCATTTCGCCCAGCTATGCAACCCGCATCTTTTGCCTTGCCCGCACCGGCGAATGGCAAACGGCGGCGCTGACGCTTGATACAGCCAAGGCGCTTGGCCACCTCGATGCCGAGGAAGATGCTCTGCTGGCCCGCTTTCTTGATCCGGAACTGGCCGATGGCGCGGCCCCCTTGCCCGCGTTCAAACGCCCATCACCACTGGTTTACAGGATGCTGGAGGCCATCGGGGAGCCGGTGCCAACCGCACAGCTGCCGCTCGCCTTCGCCCACGCCGACCTGCGCAACACCGCCGGCTGGCGCGCCCGGATCGGGGCCGCCGAGCGGTTGGCGCGGGTGGGCAGCCTCCCGCCCGAGCAATTGCTCGAAATCTGGTCAGAGCGCCAACCCGCGGCCTCGGGCGGTGTCTGGGACAGGGTCGCGCTGATGCAGGGCCTGAACGCCGCTCTGGAACAGGCCAATGCCGCGGCCGTCGCCCGCCTGTTGCCAGACGCATGGGCACAGGCGCAGAGCACCCACCTGGAGGTGCCCTTTGCGGCTCTCTTCGGCCAACGCCTTCAAACGCAAGACCTGAGCGGTGGGGCTGCAGACCTCGCCTATCGCATCGGCCTGCTGACGGAGGGCTACGAAGCTCTGGCGCTGGCGCGAGAGGCGCCCACGGACGATATGAATGCCTTCCTGACAGCCCTCGCCCGCGGCCTGCCCGAAGACGCCCCCGCTCCGAATGCACTGGCCGAAGCGATTGCCGAAGGCTTCGCATCGCCCGCCCTGCCGCGCAACCTGGCCAGCCCGGTTGCAGATGGCCGGATCGGCGAGGCGATCCTTCTGGCGATGGAAGCCCTCGAGAGCGGCGCGGAAGGAGACCTGGACGACGTGACAACGGCGGTGGCCTTCCTCCGCCGCCTGAACCTCGAAGACGTCGCCCGCCGCTATGCGCTGCAACTCATGCTGCTCGACGGTCGGGGTTGAGGCGCGTTGGAGGCCACGGCACACCGCTGGATCAGCGCCTTCATCGCCGCGCAGGCCGCCGAACTGGATGCCGCCCGGAACACCCAGCTTGCCTATGGCCGGGATCTGACTGATTTTGCAGATTTTCTTGCCCGCAAGGGCACCGATATTGCCGCGGCAGATCGGGCCGTGGTCGAGGCCTATCTTGTCGATTGCGAGGCGCAGGGCCTCGCCAAATCCACACGGGCCCGCCGGCTCTCGGCGATCAAGCAGCTTTATCGTTTCGCCTTTGAAGAGGGCTACCGGGCCGACAACCCGGCCATCCAGATCAAGGGGCCGGGCCGGTCCAAGGCCCTGCCCAAGACCCTGTCGCCCGAAGAGGTGGAGCGCCTGCTCGCCACCGCACCGCAGACGGGCCGCGGCAACGACCGGCTGCGCAATGCCTGCCTGATGCAACTGCTTTACGCCACTGGCATGCGAGTCTCCGAGCTGGTCTCGCTGCCGGTGCAAGCGGCGCGCGGGGATCCGCGGATGCTGCTCGTCACCGGCAAGGGCAACAAGGAACGCATGGTACCGCTCTCTCCCCCGGCCCGCGCTGCACTGTCGGACTGGCTGTCAGCCCTCGATGCAGCGCAGGACAAGGCGAAGACCGAAAGGGGCCTGCCCCCGTCGAAGTTCCTCTTTCCCTCTTCCTCCAAAGAGGGGCACCTGACGCGCCACCGCTTCTACGCGCTGATAAAGGAGATCGCGGTCGCCGCCGGTGTCATGCCCTCGCGCGTCACGCCCCACAGGCTGCGCCATGCCTTTGCCACCCACCTCCTCGCGGGCGGCGCGGACCTTCGGTCGATCCAGGTGCTGCTTGGGCACGCCGATATCTCGACAACGGAGATTTACACGCATGTGCTGGAAGAACGGCTCAAGGCGCTCGTGTTGGAGCATCATCCGCTGGCAAAAGACTAAGGCGGCGCCGCTCCCATTGCCGCAGGGGCCGTCCCCTTATGCCATCACGCCGGAAAGTAGATCAGGGACGAGGCATCCCACTCCAGCCGGGCCGCCACCCCGCGCTCCAGCACGGGCCGCCCGGCGCGGTTCTTCATTGAAACCGTGAGGCGCTCGGGCGCGCCGGGAAGGGCGATTTCGTAGTAGGTCATGTCGCCGTAATAGATCACCTCGGCCACCTCACCCTTGGCGACCTCACCCCGCGCCTGCTCTCCTTCGAACAGGATCTGAAGGCTCTCGGGGCGTACGCCGACCGCGCCGGAGCCGTTGACGAAGCCTGCCGGGCACTGATCCTGCTCCACCACAGTGCGCCCGAGGCCAGCGATGTCGAGCACGATATCGCGGCCCTCTTCCAGCCTGCCATCGGCTGGGAGGAAATTCATCACCCCGATGAAGTCACCCACCCGGCGGCTGACCGGGCGACGATAGAGCTCTTGCGGCGCGGCCAGTTGTGCGATCTGCCCGTCAAACATCACCGCGATCCTGTCAGACATGATGAGAGCTTCTTCCTGGTCGTGGGTGACAAGGATGAAGGTGATGCCCACCTGCCGCTGAAGGCGGCGCAACTCGCTCTGCATCTGCTCCCGCAGCTTTTTGTCGAGTGCCGAGAGCGGCTCGTCGAGCAGCAGCACCTTGGGCTCCAGAATGAGCGCGCGCGCCAGCGCCACCCGCTGACGCTGACCGCCTGAGAGTGCATGCGCCGCCCGTCCGCCGTAGCCCGCAAGGCCCACCATGCCGAGCGCCTCTTCGATCTTCTTGCCCTTCTCCGTTTGCGAAAGCCCTGACCGTCGGAGGCCAAAGCCAACGTTCTGGGCCACCGAGAGATGCGGGAAGACGGCGTAAGACTGGAACACCATATTGGTGGGCCGCTTGTTGGCCGGAACCCCCGCCATGTTCTGCCCGCCCAAAAGTAACGCGCCCGAGGTTGGGGTCTCGAAGCCCGCGATGATTCGCAGCAGTGTGGTCTTGCCACAGCCCGACGGCCCCAAAAGCGAGAAGAACTCACCCTCCCCGATTTCGGCCTCGATGCCCTTGAGCACCTCGACGTCACCGAAGCTCTTGGTGAGGCCCGACAGGCTGATGAGTGGTTTCATGTCAGAGGAATCCCCCGGTGTCCTTGGCTCCTGCCCGCCTCAATCCGCGCCGCCGCATGATTTCGGCCAGCGTCAGCAGCACCACCGAGGCCGCCACCAGGATGGTGCCGAGGGCCATGATGATGGGGAGCTTTTGCGGAAAGCGGAGTTGCGACCAGATATAAACCGGCAGCGTTGGCTCGGCGCCGGTGAGGAAGAAGGCGATGATGAACTCGTCGAGCGAGATGGTGAAGGAAATCAGCAGCGAGGCGACGATGCCGGGCATGATCAGCGGCAGCGTGACCAGCCGGAAGGTGCTGGCCGGTGTTTCGCCAAGGTCGATGGCGGCCTCTTCCAGCGAGGTGTCGAGCGACTGGTAGGAGGCGTTGAGGATCGCCACGGCGAAAGGCGTGCAGATGAGCGTGTGGCCCAGGATCACCGTCCAGCTGGAGAGCGGCGCGCCGAGGATCGAGACGATCACCACCAGCAGCGACACGCCGACGATTATCTCGGGCAGCACCAGTGGCACCATGATGAGGCCAAGGATCGGCCCCTTGCCCGGGAAGCGATAGCGCACGCCGGCCCGCGCCGCGCAGAGGCCAAGCAGCGTGGCCAGAACCGAAGAGGTGACGGCGATGATCAGAGACGTCTTCACCGAGCCTGTCAGGGCCGGAACGCCGGTGAGCCCCTTGAACCATTCGGTGGTGAATCCCTGGAGCGGAAAGGCAATCACCGTGCTGTCATTGAAAGCAAAAAGCGGCAGCAGAAAGATCGGCGCGTAGAGAAACACCAGGTAAGCCACCGCATAGGCCCAGAGCCAGCCGCCCCGTTTGGCCAGCCAGGCGCTCATTTGCCCCCCTTCATCCAGCGCATCGTGGCGAGCACGATACCGAGCGAGATCAACGAGACAGAGAGCATGGCGATGACGGCCAGCGCGGCCCCCAACGGCGCGTTATTGAGCTTGAGGAACTGGGTCTGGATCATGTTGGCGATCATCAGCCCGTCCGGCCCGCCGACCAGCCGGGGCGTGACGTAATCGCCGATGGTGGGGATGAAGACGATGAGGATCGCCGCAACCACGCCGGGCATCGCCAGCGGCAGGGTGACACGGGTAAAGGTGCGAAATTTGCCTTCGCCAAGGTCGCGCGAGGCCTCCAGCAACGAACGGTCGATCTTCTCCAGCGCCACGAAGATCGGGAGGATCGCGAAGGGCGCGAAGGCATGGGCCAGGGTAATCACCACCGCATTGGCGTTGTAAAGGATGAAGGTCAGCGGTTCCTCAATGATCCCAAGGCCTTGCAACGAAGAGTTGAGCACACCGTTATAGCCGAGGATGACCTTCCAGAGAAACACCCGGATCAGGTAGCTGGTCCAGAAGGGTATGGTGATGAGGAAGATCCAGAGTGACTTTCGTTCGGGCCGAACGTAGAACGAAACGAAATAGGCAATCGGGAAGGCCAAGACCACGGTTGCGATGGTCACGGCGCCCGCGATCAGCAACGAGCGGCCCAGGAGCAGCATGTAGAGCGGCTCGGTGAAGGCCTCGCGATAGTTCTTGAGGGTGAAGGTGCGATCGAGCGTCAGAAAATCCTGAGACCAGAACGATAGGAGCAAGACGGCGCCAAGTGGGACGGCCAGGAGCAGCACGGCATAAAGTCCGGGCGGGGCGGCCAGCAGCAGCCCCTTCTTCGCGTCGCTCAGACCATGGCCTGCGCTCAATCCTACGTCCCCCGAGACATGCTCCGTCGTTCGCCCGAGGTTATGCGAAACACCGGCACGCTCAAGGGGAGATTTGCGGCACTGCGGCAGAAGCTTGGGGGGAGATTCAAATGGGGCGTGCTTCCAATGAAACACGCCCCAGGAGATCATTTTGAGATATAGGTCAGCAGTCCAGTCCTGTCAAGGGATCGTCACGTGACGCAGCGTCAGACAGAGCCAAAGGCGCCTTACTGCCAACCCACATTCAGGGGCGAAGCGCGAGAGAAGAGCTTGTGAACCAAGCAAAGTCATATACCAATGCGGAGAAAGTTCATATTGGGGGTTCTCATGCAGCGTCATGCCATTCTTTACTTGTGTCTCACCGCGGCGGCGGCCTTCATGGCGGGCCCTGCCTTTGCACACACCGGCGAAGGGCTTGCAGGCGGCCTGATGTCGGGCTTCCTCCACCCTATCCTCGGCTGGGATCACGTCGTCGCCATGGTTGCGGTTGGCCTGTGGGGCGCAGTTCTCGGCGCGCCTGCAATGTGGCTTCTGCCGGTGGTCTTTCCACTCGTCATGGCCTTCGGTGGTGCGCTGGGTGTCATGGGCGTGCCCGTGCCCGCCATTGAAACCGGCATAGCCCTGTCTGGCGTAGTGCTTGGCCTGCTCGTGGCCTTCTTCGTGAAGGCGCCGCTGTCGGTGGCGGCGGTGATCGTGGGGGCCTTTGCCATCTTCCACGGCCATGCCCACGGCACCGAACTGCCGGAGGCCGCGAACCCGCTGGCCTATGGTGTCGGCTTCGTGGTGGGCACCGGGCTGCTCCATGCGATTGGCATCGGGCTCGGTCTCTTCACCGGCCATGCCGCAGGCCGCGCCGCCGTGCGGGTCGCCGGCGTGGTAATTGCCGCCGTCGGCGGGCTCTTCCTGGCTGGGTTGGCCTGAGCGCGATGCGCCTGAAAGGGCCAGCCGCGGGCCTCCTCATTCTTGCGGCGGCACCTGCGGCGGGTCACGAGTTCACGGCAGGTGCTGATGTTTATGCCGGCTTCGTCGAGGGCGTAGCGGTTCCGCTTTCGTGGCCCCCTGCCCTTGTCTGCCTCATCGCCTTCGGCATCCTTGCGGGCCTGTGGCGCAATGTCGGTCCGGGCAGGCCATTAGCGGCCCTCGTGCTGGGCGGCGCCTGCGGCATAGGGCTCTCTGGGCTTCAACTGCCGGCATCGGCGCTGGCGCCCCATGTGGTTGGTCTGTGCGTTGCCGCCCTTGCCGCGTCGGGGCTTTCCCCTTCCAAACCGCTGGACGCCGCCGCAGGGTTTCTGACGGGAGCCGCTGCCATCGCCGGCACGCTGGACGGGCACCCGCTTGGGGCCATTCCGCTATCTGTCTATGTCGGTATCTGTTTCGGCGCCGGCGTGCTCGCAGTGGCCACGACGGCGCTGGCCATGATGAGCTTTGACCGTTGGGGCGAGGCCAAATGGCTCTCGATCACCTGGCGCACCGTCGCCTCCTGGTGCGCTGCGATTTTGCTGCTTGCCCTGGCCTTCGAGTTCCGCCCAATCCCGGTCTAGCAAAAGGAAAAGGGCCGCCCAAACGGCGGCCCTTTCCATGTCTGTAATAGCTGCGATCAGCGCTTGGAGAACTGGAAGCTCTTGCGGGCCTTCGGCTTACCGTACTTCTTCCGCTCGACCACGCGGCTGTCGCGGGTGAGGAAGCCGGCGGCCTTGAGGGCGCCACGGAGCGAGGGTTCGTAGAGCTGCAGGGCCTTGGAGATGCCGTGCTTCACCGCGCCGGCCTGACCGGTCAGACCGCCGCCCTTGACGGTGGCGTGCACGTCGAACTCGCCTTCAACGCCGGCGACCTGGAAGGGCTGGCGCAGGATGAGTTGCAGCACGGGGCGGGCAAAGTACACGTCCTGGTCCTTGCCGTTCACCACCACCTTGCCGGAGCCCGGCTTGATCCAGACACGGGCAACCGCGTCCTTCCGCTTGCCGGTGGCATAGGCACGGCCCAGCTCGTCGCGCTGGGGCTCACGGTTGATGACCTCTTCGGTCACGGGGGCGGCGCCTTCGGCGACGGTGCCCAGCTCTTCGAGCGAATTCACTTGGTCGGCCATCGGTTAGACCCTCGTGTTCTTTTTGTTCATGGATTTGACGTCCAGCACCTCGGGGCTCTGGGCCTCGTGAGGGTGCTCAGCGCCTGCGTAGACGCGCAGGTTGGTCATCTGCTGACGGCTCAGTTTGTTGCCGGGGAGCATGCGCTTGACGGCCTGCATCACCACGCGCTCGGGGTGGGCACCCTCGAGGATCTGGCCGGTGGTGCGGGACTTGATGCCGCCCGGGTAGCCAGTGTGCCAGTAGTTCGGCTTGTCACGCTTGGCGCCGGTGAGCTGCACCTTGTCAGCGTTGATGATGATTACATTGTCACCCATGTCCTGCGACGGGGTGAAAGTGGCCTTGTGCTTGCCGCGAAGGCGGTTGGCGACGATCGAGGCGAGGCGGCCGAGAACCACGCCTTCGGCGTCGATCAGGATCCACTTCTTGTCGATGTCTGCCGGGGTGGCAGTAAAGGTTTTCATGTGTCGGTCCTCTTGGCAGGCTCCACGGGGAGCCGCTGACATTCGATTGCGCCGTTCTAAGCATTCGGCGCGTCAGGTCAAGGGGCGTTACACGGTATTAATTACGCAAAATCAAAAGGTTAAAAATACGGTATTATTTTACCCCACGTCTTCGGGCCGTTTGGGCGGGATCGCGTAGGTCAGGCTGGCCCGCGCCACGACCTCGGGCCGTCCCTCGGAGCGCAGGTGGCACTCCCCCACGGCCAGCGTTCGACCGAGTTTCAGCAGCCGGGCCTCGCAGATCAGATCGCGCCCGGCTTCAGGTTTGCGCATGAAGTCGATCGAGCAGTTGGTGGTGACGGCGAGCGCCACCGGGCCAATGCGGGACAGGACGGCGAAATACATGCCCACGTCGACAAGCCCGAACATGGAGGGGCCGGAGATTGTGCCGCCGGGCCGCAGGTGCCGCTCCGTCGTGATCAGCCGCATCACCACGCCCTCGGGCGTGATCTCATCCACTGCGAACTCGCCGCTGACCTGCGGAAACTCCGTTTCGACAAAGCGCTCCAGCGCGGCCTTGTCCATCACCGTCTCTTCAAACATGCCCCCTCCCCTTGCGCATTGCCGGGCTGCGGCCCAGAGTTTCCGCCAATGGGAGGAATGGCAAGATGACCGAGCCTGTGTTGACCCGGGTGGACCGGGAGAACGTTGCGGAACTGACACTGAACCGCCCGGCAGCGCTGAACGCACTGTCAGATGAGCTGCTGGCGGCGCTGTCGCGCGAGATTGCCGCGCTGGAGGGCGACGGGCAGATCCGCGCGGTGATTCTGCGCGGTGCGGGCAAGGTGTTCTGCGCCGGGCACGATCTGAAGGAGATGCAGGCCGGGCGACAGGCCGAGGACCGGGGCCGCGCGTATTTCGAAGATCTCTTCGCGCGCTGCTCGGCGGTCATGATGGGCCTGCAACGCCTGCCCCAGCCGGTGATTGCCCAGGTCCACGGCATCGCCACCGCCGCCGGGTGCCAGCTGGTGGCGAGTTGCGACATGGCTGTGGCGGCGGAGGGCACGCGCTTTGGGGTCAACGGGGTCAACATCGGCCTTTTCTGCTCCACGCCAATGGTGGCGCTCACCCGCAACGTGGCACCCAAGGTGGCCTTCGAGATGCTGACCACGGGTGAGTTCATCGAGGCGTCGCGCGCCCGCGAGGTGGGGCTGGTAAACCGGGTCGTGCCGGAGGCGGCGCTGGAGGCCGAGACCCGCGCGCTGGCCGATGTGGTGGCCAGCAAGCTCGGCGCGGCGGTGAAGATCGGCAAGCGGGCGTTTTATGATCAGCTTCCTCTGACAACAGCCGAGGCCTATGCCCATGCGGCGGAGGTGATGGTCGAGAACATGCTCTGGCGCGACACCGACGAGGGGATCCGCGCCTTCATCGAAAAGCGCCCGCCGGATTGGCAATAGGGCAACACTTCTGACCTCTTGGCCGGAGCGCATTGTTATCCCTGCTCAGTTTTCTAGGGTCCACCTTTCATGACCCAAGGGAAGGAAACAGGCCGATGATCGGGAAGATTTCGACATGCGTGGTCCTGTTGTGTGCCGGCAGCGCGGTGGCAGCCGACGGATTTGAAGGAGCGCGGCTGACGCTCGAAACCTACAAGTACGACGAGGGCGACGGGATCGACCTGACTTTTGTCACCGGTTTGGCCGATGTGGCTTACAGCTTCGGGACGGTGGGCGTTCAGTTCGGCATCGGCCGCTCGGTAAACACCGATTACTCGCAGGATTGGCTGGCAACCGACTCGGTCAACTCCTTCATGTTCCACATCTACCATGACCTCAGCGAGCAGACCCGGATTGGCCTGATGCTGGGCGACGACACCTATGAAGACGATGACTTTACTTACGGCCTCGAAGTTCTGCACAGCTTCGGGCGGGCCGAGGTGGAGGCGCGTATTGCGCGCTATGACTCCGAGATCGAGCCAGCACGCCTGTTCGAGATCTTCGGGCGCTATGATGCAACCGATGCGCTGAACCTGCGGGCCGGATATCAGAAGGTGAGCTACGAAGGAGGCTTCGGCTACTTTGAATACACCTCGATCGGTGCCAGCTACGAGGTGGCGCCGGACCTCGACATCTATGCCAACTACGGCAAGACCATGAATGATTTCGGCACGCCGATTGATCGCTACGATGGGCGGCAGATCGCCATTGGCGCGACCTGGCGCTTTGGTGGAGCCGAAACCGGCGACCGGATGTTCAACTACAATCCGTTCTTCTAACGTGGCCTGATTTTCAGATCTTGGTGGCGGGGCCGGCTAGCGGCCCTGCCCCTTTGCTTGATCGGATGATGCCGCAGAAGATTTACAAATGGTTTAAGCGGTCGGGCGGATGGTGCGCCATGAATGCGCAGCCAACACCTGCGGGCCGACCGTAGGGTGCGCATTCATGGCGCACCGCTACCGTCAGAGCTTGTAGATCGCCCCGAACTTCTCTTCCAGATAGTCAAGCAACGGCGCTTCCGACGGCTCGAAACCGCAGGCGTTGGAGATCGTCTCGCGCGGTGTGCGCAACCCGCCATGCTGCTGGAGGTTCTGCTTCAGCCAAGCGGTGGCGGGGGTGGCATCGCCAGCGGCCAGAGCCGCATCAATGCCCGGCACGGCCTCCCGCAGCGCCTTCATCAGGCAGCCCGCGTAGACGTTGCCGAGCGAGTAGGTCGGGAAGTAGCCGAAGAGGCCGACGGACCAGTGCACATCCTGCAGGCAGCCGTTGGAGGGTTTGTCGACCGGGTATCCGAAATCCTTTTCGAAGCGCGCATTCCAGGCCTCTTCAAGGTCTGCCGCCTCCAGCTTGCCTGACACCAGATCACGCTCGATATCAAAGCGCAGCAGCACATGTAGGTTATACTGCACCTCGTCCGCCTCGGTCCGGATGTAGCCCGGCTTCACCTTGTTCACGGTCGCATAGAAGGCCCCCGCATCGAGCCCAAGCGGGCCGAAGGCCTCTTCCATCCGGCTATGCAGCCATCCGGTGAAGGCCCGCCCCCGGCCCATCTGGTTCTCGTAGATCCGGCTCTGGCTCTCATGCACCCCCATCGACACCCCCTGCCCCATCGGGGTCAGCAGGTAGTCTGGCGAGATGTTCTGCTCGTAGCAGGCGTGGCCGACCTCGTGGATGGTGGAGTAGAAGCAGTTGAAGGGGTCGTCCTCGGCTACGCGGGTGGTGATGCGGACATCGTTGCCCGAGCCCGAGCTGAAGGGGTGCACCGCCTTGTCGATCCGGCCCCGGGTGAAGTCGTAGCCGAAGGCCTCTGCCAGCTTCCTTGACAGCGCCAACTGGGATTGCTCGGTGTAAGTGCCGGTGAGCTCGGCAGGCTGGTGTTCCGACCCGAGCACCGCCTCGCGCAACGCAACAAGCCGGGGGCGGAGGGCGCCGAACATCGCTTCAAGATCGGAGGCCTTGGCGCCGGGCTCATAGTCATCGAGCAGCGCGTCGTAGAGATCGCCGCCCGAGGCCAGCGCGGCGGCCTCCTCGCGCTTGAGCTTCAACACCTCGTCGAGGACGGGCACGAAGGCGGCCACATCCTGCGCCTTGCGGGCCTCGGCCCATTTGCCCTGTGCGATAGAGGTCGTCTTGGCCAGTGCTGCGGCCAGCCTGGCCGGAACCTTGGTGGTGCGCTCGAAGCTGCGGCGGATGAGACGGAGCGCGGCCTTTCCGGCCTCGTCAGGGGCCTCTGCCGCCTCCAGCCAATCACCCACGCGCGGGTCGACCCGGCGGGCGTGGAGCACGCCGGAGAGCGCGGCCATCTCGTCGCCCCGCTGCTCGGCGGAGCCGCGCGGCATCATGGTTTCCTGGTCCCAGCCAAGGCGGCCCATGACCTGGCCCAGGGCCTCGGTCTCGCGGCTGTGGGCCATCAGGTCATTGAAAGCAGTCATGTCTTAAAGTCCTTCCCGGAGCGTTCCGGCCTTGGGGTAGCCCGCCATGAAACGGGCCCTGAGGATGGCGACCCAGAGCGCGATGCCCACGGCCTGGTGCGTAATCGCGATGTGCCAGGGGGCGGAGTGCATCACGGTGACGATGCCCATGACCACCTGTCCGAACATCAGCACCAGCATCCAGTCGAACGCGCGCCGGGTGGCCGCATAGGCCGAGCGGCGCGAGCGCACCCAGGCGAAGATACCGAAGGCGAAGAGCGCATAGGCGACCATCCGGTGGATGAACTGCACGGTGCCGTCATTCTCGAAGAGGTTGCGCCACCACGGTGTGATCTCCCACATCCCCGGCGGGGTGAACCCGCCGGCCATCAACGGCCAGTCGATGTAGTTGCGGCCCGCGTCGATCCCCGCCACCAGCGCGCCGATGAGGATTTGCAGGAAGGCAAAGTGCATCAGCCCGGTGCCGAGCCCCCAGACACGGCGCTCCCGCGCCCGCCGGGCCTGCATGATCTCGCGCTCGGGACGCGACAGCAGCAGGATATACCAGGCCAGCAAGCCGAGAATGGCGAAGGCCAGCCCGAGGTGGGTGGCAAGGCGGTAAGAGGCGACATCGGTCATCTCGCCGGACAGGCCGGAGTAGACCATCCACCAGCCGATGGCACCTTGCAGGCCGCCGAGAACACCCGGGATCAACAGGCGGGTTTTCCAGCCGGTTGGAATCTGGCCACGCGCGAAGAAATAGAGGTAACCCACAGCCCAGACGAGGCCGATCAGGCGGCCGAGCTGGCGATGGCCCCATTCCCACCAGTAGATCGTCTTGAACTCGGCAAGGGTCATGCCCTTGTTTTGCAACTCGTACTCGGGGATGGTCTTGTACTTCTCGAAGGCGAGGTTCCAGTCAGCCTCGTTCAGCGGCGGGATGGCGCCCTTGACCACGTTCCACTCGGTGATCGACAGGCCACTGTCGGTGAGCCGGGTCAGGCCGCCGACGAGGATCATCACCACCACGAGGGCAAAGAGCAGCACCAGCCAGCCGCGAATGGCGAGGCGCGCGCCAGATCGGCTGCCCTTGTCGATCAGCCCCGTCTCGCGCGGCGCGCCGCGGGGGCTTTCGCCCTCGCCGACCTCTTCAAAGATACTGCGTTTTCCGGCCATGTTCGTTCCTGTGCTCGGGCGCTCTTTCGCGCTCTCAGGTAGCGCGGGCGGCGCGCGGCCTCAAGAGCCGCCGCCCGAGCTTCTGCGCAGGAGCTGGCGCAGCGCGCCGTGAAGCATCTGCACGTCGGAGCGCGTCAGCATGAGCCGTGGCCACATGTTCCGAAGCACCAGTTTCATGCCCGGTGCCTTCTCAGGCGGGAAGAAGAACCCCGCCTCCTCGAGCCGGTCTTCCCAGTGGTCGCCCAACTTCTCCAGCTCCATCGCCGAGGCCGGTTCGGCGGGCGCTTCCTCGCCCCTCGGAAGGGCATGGCGGCCATATTCGTAAGCCATAAGAAGCACGGCCTGGCCAAGGTTCAGCGAGAAGAACTCGGGGTTGACGGGCACGGTGATGATGGCGCTTGCGCGGGCCACATCCTCGTTTTCCAGCCCCGCTCGTTCGGGGCCGAAGAGCACGGCCACCTTCTGCCCGGCGGCGGTGCGGCGGCGGGCGTCAATCATCGCTTCCTCGGGGGTGAGAACCGGCTTTGTCAGCCCGCGCCCGCGCGCCGTGGTGGCATAGACCGTGCGGCAATCGGCCACCGCCTCGGCGACACTGTCGCAGAGCTGGGCGTTGTCGAGCACCCGCCCCGCGCCGCTGGCAAGGGCGGCAGCACGCGGGTTGGGCCAGCCGTCGCGTGGGCTGACGAGGCGCATCCGGTCGAGCCCGAAATTCCACATCGCGCGGGCCGCGGCCCCGATGTTCTCGCCCATCTGCGGACGCACGAGCACGAAGACCGGCTCTGCCATTGTCACCACCTTTGTTGCCATGCGGATTGGCGCGGGTGATACGATGGGGCGGGCATTGGCACAAGCCATGCAGCAGGAGGGCAGAGAGATGGCCTGGGACGAGACGGTGGCAGAACGCTTGCGCGAGGGGCTCCTCGCGGTGGAAGGCGTTGAAGAGAAACGGATGTTCGGGGGCCTGTGCTTTCTGGTCCGGGGCAACATGGCCTGCGTGGCCTCGGGCCGGGGCGGGGCATTCTTCCGGGTGGGCAAGGACCGGGAGGCGGAAGCGCTCGCCCTGCCCGGCGCGGCGCGGATGGTGATGGCGGGCCGGGAGAAACCCGGGTTCATCCACTTCGATGGCGGCAGCCTTGAGGAAGTTGAGATCTTCACGCCGATGATGCGGCTCTGTCTCGGCTTCGTGGAGCCGTTGCCGCCGAAGTAGCCAAGGCCGCAAAACCCGGCTAAGAGGGCCGGAAACCCCAGCCGATGGAGCCGAGAATGGCCGACGAGACTGGCGCGCCGGAGGCGCCGCAGATCTACCTCATCACCCCGCCGACCCTCGAATTGTCGAGCTTTCCCAAGCGCTTGTCAGAGGTGATGGAGGCCGTGGACGTGGCCTGTATCCGGTTGGCGCTGGCTTCGAGCGACGAGCAGGAGATTGCCCGCGCCGCCGATGCGCTGCGCGAGGTGGCCCATGCCCATGACGTGGCACTGGTGATTGAGGCGCACCTGAACATGGTGGAGCGGCTGGGGCTGGACGGGGTGCACCTGACCGACGGCGCGCGCAGCGTCCGCAATGCCCGCAAGGCGCTGGGCGAAGATGCCATCGTCGGCAGCTTCTGCGGGGCCTCGCGCCACGAGGGGATGAGCGCCGGTGAGGCGGGCGCAGATTACGTGAGTTTCGGCCCGGTTTCAATGACTTCGCTGGGCGATGGCACGGTGGCGGAGGACGAGCTCTTTGGCTGGTGGAGCGAGATGATCGAGGTGCCGGTGGTGGCCGAGGGCGGGCTCAGCGCAGGCCGCGTGACGGCGCTTGCCGGGGTCACGGACTTCTTCGGAATCGGGCCGGAAATCTGGGGCGAGGACGACGCGGCGGCGGCGCTGAAGAGCTTGATGGCAGGCGCCTGAAACATCTGTGCAGCAACGCACAACAGAAATGACAACCTGCGTTAACTGCAAAAACATCACAGCCACAAGTGATGCACATCCTATGCACATCCCATGCATACGCGATTTTTGCACAACGGGGTTGGGTTAACGGGGCGGTCGGCAAGGGTTGCCAGAGATCCAGGGCGCACAACCCGGTCCACCAGCCCGAACACCGGGAAGGCAGATTGCTTGGCACGCGAGCGCCCGCTCTGCGGGACGAAGCAGACATTGATCCGCAAGCCGTGCAGCGCCGTCACGCGGGGTGGCGCCCGACCTGGTGAGCGGCGCGCTTTATGGTAGCCAAGCACCTTCTTCCCTTGGAGCTCAGCGCCAACGGCAGCCAAGCGCCGCCCCGGGGGGCGGGACGGCGCTGCGCGGCGGCTTCGCCTTGATTCCGCGCGGGTCCAGGCGGCAAAACGGGCTCAAAGCGGACCTTTCACATGCGTGTGAAGGCGGTGGCTGCTGCATGCGCAGGACGTTACGGCTACCTGCTCAGGCCTAGGCGCGCAGTCGCGCCTCCAGCCCGGCGCGCACCGCCGCCTCGCAGGCTGCCGCGAGCGCCTTTCGCCCCCCGGCTCCTGCCACCGGGATCGGCTCGTGAAAGACGATGTCCACCGCGCCCTGCCGCCGCGCGCTGAGCACCCGCAAGAGGCCAGAGCTGAAATCCATGTCGCCCCACCAGCCGTAGAAGCGCGCATCCTCGCCGGGCGGCGCGTGGTAGGCCACGGTCACTGGCTGGATGTGGAGGATCTCGGGCATGTCGTGAGCGTGGAAGGCCTGGAAGAGCGTCGGCTTGAAGGGCAGCACGCGGAGCCCGTCGGTGCTGGTGCCCTCAGGGAAGAAGAGCAGGCGGTGGTTCATCCGCAGGCGCTCTTCGAAGACCTCCTGCTGCGCCTTTGCCTCGCGCCGGTCGCGGCGGATGAAGACGGTGCCGGTTGCCCGCGCGAGCCAGCCGATGCCGGGCCAGCCCGCCACCTCGGCCTTGGCGACATAGTATATCCGCTGGGGCGCGTTCAGCGCGTAGATGTCGAGCCAGCTGGCGTGATTGGCGACTATGGCGCCGCGATGGGCCATGGGCGTGCCGAAGCTGCGATGCCGCATGCCGAGGCAGAGAAAGGCCGATTTGCAGACGAACTGGGTGATGAAGGGGGTCACCGGGCGGTGGTGGCCGCAAAGCGGGCGCTCGACCAACCGGACGAGCAGCAAGAGGGCAAGGCAGCCGAAGGTGATGAGGCCGAGCGGGACGCCGCGCAGGACAACCCGCAGCCAGCCCGCCGGGCCGATGCGCGCGGGCGGCAGGGGCGAAGCCCCGTGCCAGAGCGCGGTGGACGCTGGCGCGCCTTCGGCATCACGGCCGGCGAAGCGCGTCACCCGCTGCGGCCCTTGCGGTAGATCGCCACCTGCCGTGGCGAGACTTCGCGCGCATCGAGCACAAGGCAGACATCGGTGGTGTTGAAGGCGTGATCGAGGTAGGCGCCCTGCCCCACCCAGCCGCCGAGGCGGAGGTAGGCCTTGATGAGCGCGGGCACAGCGCGCATGGCCGCGGGGCGGTTGATCTCGGCTTCGGGCAGCAGATCCATCGCGCGGCCATGGGGCGGCAGCACGGCGGGGCGCAGAGCCTCGGGGGCGAGGTGGCCGTGATGAAGCAGCGAGAGCGGGGCGGCCAGCGCGTCAAGGTCGGTGCCATGGAAGGAGGCCGTGCCGAAGAGCACATCGACGCCGCGCTCCTCGACGTAATCCCAAAGGGCGCCCCAGAGGTGGAACATGGCCATGCCGCCGCGATAGTCGGGCGCGAGGCAGGAACGGCCCAGCTCCAGCAGGCGGCGGCCCGAGGATTTGAGCGGGGCCAGATCATACTCGCCCTCGGTGTAGAACCCGCCGGCGGCGGCGGCGCGCTCTCCCGGAAGCAGGCGGTAGACACCAACCACCGCGCCCGACCCGGCCTTGGCGGCATGGTCGATCAGCAGCAGGTGATCGCAATGTTCATCGAAGCGGTCGGCCTCCAGCCGGGCGTCATGATCGACCATATCGCCATCGCCGCCTAACTCGGCCACGAAGACCTCGTAGCGCAGCCGCTGGGCCGCCCGCAGATCGGCCTCGCCCTCCGCAAGCCGGAGCTCGAATTTCGGCGCTTCGGCGTCCATCCCGCGTGCCCTCCGGCTCCCGTTTGCCACCCTCGGGGCGGTTTTAGGCAGCGGACCGCCACGGCGCAACCCGGGCGCAGTGTTGCTGGCCCGGGGGTCGTATTAATGCCATGTTAACCACAGGCCACGTAGGTCAGGCCTCAAAGACCAGCTCCAGGAGGATGCGCTTGCCGTCAATTGTTACCTTGCCCGCGTTTTCGAAGTTCACGGTGATGCGCCCGCCGATGTTGGATTGCACCTGCCCCAGCCCCCAATCTGGCTCGCTGGGGTGGCGCACCAGCATTCCGGGCTCGAGGATGGCGTTGAGGTCGGCGGACATGAAAGGCTCCCGGAGGGATGGCGATGGATGAGGAATTTGACCTGGCGACGCGGATCGCCTCGCGCATCTGTCATGATCTGATAAGCCCCGTGGGCGCAATCGGCAATGGCGTGGAGCTTTTGGGCATGGCCGGGTTGCAGAACAGCCCCGAACTTGGGCTGGTGGATGAAAGCGTGAAGGATGCGCAGGGGCGGATCAAGTTTTTCCGGGTGGCCTTTGGCCGGGCGGAAGATGGACAGGGCGTGGGCGAAGCAGAAATCGTGACTACGCTGAAGGAGTACCTCGGGGGCGGGCGTGTGCGGCTGAACTGGCCGCAGCCCGGTACGGTTTCGCGCGCGGAGCTGCGTGCGGTGTTTCTTGCGATCAACTGCCTTGAGACCGAGCTGGCCTTTGGCGGCACCATAGAGGTGCGGCCCGGCTGGGAGGTGACGGCGCGGGCCGAGAGGCTGCGCGACGATGCGGCGGCCTGGGCCGCGCTGGCGCGTGGTGACGGCGACGGGCTTGGGCCGGAGCAGGTGCAGTTTGCGCTCCTGCCCCGCGCGGTGGCGGCGCTTGGACGTTCCGTCAAGGTGCAGCGCGCAGTGGGCGAGATTTCGTTGCGGTTCTGAGCGCTGGCAGGCCGGACGCCGGTGAGGGCGCCCGGTGCCGTTGGGATGCCGTGGCGCGCGGCCTAGGGGCGCGTGGTGCCGTCGCCGCTTACCAGATACTTGAAGCTGGTCAGCTGCTTGGCCCCCACCGGGCCGCGGGCGTGCATCTTGCCGGTGGCGATGCCGATCTCGGCGCCCATGCCGAACTCGCCACCATCGGCGAACTGGGTGGAGGCGTTGTGCATCAGGATCGCGCTGTCGAGCCGCTGGAAGAAGCGGTCGGCGGCGGCCTGATCCTCGGTGAGGATCGCCTCGGTGTGCTGCGAGCCATACTGCCGGATATGGGCGATGGCGGCGTCGACGTCATCGACCACGCGGGCGGCGATCTTCATGTCGAGGAACTCCTTGCCGAAGTCCTCCTCGGTGGCGGGGCGGGTGCCGGTGAGGCCCTCGGCGTAGACCTCGACACCCTTCTCCATCAGCGCATCGACGATATTCTGACCGAGGTCAATTTGACTGCGGTGGACCAGCAGGCATTCCGCCGAGCCACAGATGCCGGTGCGGCGGGTCTTGGCGTTGAGCACCACGCGCATGGCCTTTTCAGGGTCGGCGGCGGCATCGACATAGACGTGGCAGATGCCTTCGAGATGGGCGAAGACGGGCACACGGGCCTCGCGCTGCACCAGCCCGACGAGGCCCTTGCCACCGCGCGGCACGATCACGTCGATATGGGCGGTGGCGCGCAGCATCTCGGCCACGGCCTCGCGGTCGCGGGTGGGCATGAGCTGGATCGCGTCTTCGGGCAGGCCAGCCGCGCGCAGGCCCTCGACGAGTGCCGCATGGATGGCGCGGGAGCTGTGGAAACTCTCGGAGCCGCCACGCAGGATCACTGCGTTGCCGGACTTCAGGCAGAGCGCACCGGCATCCGCCGTCACGTTGGGGCGGCTTTCGTAGATCACGCCGATCACGCCGAGGGGCGTGCGAACCTTGCGGATGTGCAGGCCGGAGGGCTGATCCCATTCCTCGATGATCTCGCCCAGCGGATCGGGCTGCGCGGCGATGGCCTCGAGCCCGTCGACCATGCCCTTGATGCGGGCCTCGTCGAGCATCAGCCGGTCCATCATCGCGGGGGTCAGGCCCTTCTCGCGGCCATAGTCCATGTCGCGCGCATTGGCCTCGAGGATCGCGGGCGTGGCGGCCACGAGCGCCTCGCCGGCGGCGCGGAGCGCGGCGTTGCGGGCCTCGGGCGGCGAAAAGGCGAGCTCCGTCGCGGCGGCGCGGGCGCGCTCGCCCATCTCGGTCACGAGGGCGGGGATGTTATGCTCGACGTCTTTCATCGCGGGATCTCCATGTGTGAGGAGGGATGTAGCGTGAAGGGGGGCGTGGCTCAATGGGTCTTGGAGCCGAGAGACGATGCGCAGCCTGCGTCTGCATCCAAATTCAATTGCCGGGCAGGAACGGCAGGTCTGTCACCCCCGGATCGGCACCGATGGAGGTGAGCATGGCGTGGACCTGCCCGCGGTGGTGGGTCTGGTGGTTGAAGAGTTGCATGACGCAGACCCCCATCGGCTTGCGGTAGGTAGCGTCATAAGCCTTTGAATACCATTCGAGGTCGCCCACGAGGTCGATCTCACGCAGCGCCGCGGCCCAGATCTTGATGCGCCCGTCGAGTTGGAAGCGGGCAGCCTCCCACGCGCCGGCGGTGGGAAACCAGCCGGGCGCCTCCTTCATCGAAACCTCCGGTTCGGGGCCGCCATCGAACCGGCTGGTCCACATCATGTCACCCCAGACGAGGTGGTTCAGCGTGCCGAGGATCGAGCCGAAGAAGGCCCCGCGATCCTGCGTCAGCTCCTGGGGCGGCAGGCGGCGCACCGCGACCATCACCTGCTCGTTCTGCCAGGCATTGTAGCGGGCCATCATGCGGACCCATTCGACACCGATCATGCCAACCTCTTTGCAATTTTGCGCAAGTTTTGCCGGGGCCTGCCTGCCTGTCAATCAGCAGGCCTCACGCCCCTGCACAGCAACGGATTTCCCCTTGTGGGCAAGGCGGTCCACCGCTAGCGTTCCTCCCCGAGAGACCAACGCGAACCAAAGGACCACCACATCATGGCGCGATATCTGTCTGCTGCTGCGGCGCTTCTGCTTTCCACGACACTGACTGCCCATGCGGCTGACGAGGAGCTGCTGATTTTCGATTGGTCGGGCTTCGAAGACCCCGGCTTCTTCGGGGAATACATCGAGAAATACGGGGACCATCCCAGCTTCACCTTCTTTGGGGAAGAGGAGGAAGCCTTCCAGAAGCTGCGTTCGGGCTTCAAGGCCGACATCGCCCACCCCTGCTCGCAGTCGGTGGACAAGTGGCGGCAGGCCGGGCTGGTGGAGCCTTGGGACATTTCGAAGATCCCGCGCTACGAGACGGTTGCGCAGCAATACAAGACCGATCCGATCTTCACCGATGGTGAGGATGTGTATTTCATCCCCGCCGACAACGGCTCGACCGCGATTGCCTATAACGCCGACGAGATGAGCGCGGAGGACCTGACCACGCTTCAGGTGTTCAAGGATCCGCAATACGCGGGCCGGATCTCGCTGCCCGACAACGTGGATGACATCTATGCGCTGGCCTATCTGGCCACAGGTGTGAGCGACTGGACCAAGGCCACGCAGGAAGATTTCGAGGCCGCCAGCGCCTGGCTGCGCGAGGTGCACCCCAATGTGCGCGCCTATTGGGCCGACGGGGCAGAGCTGGCCCAGCTGATGAGCACCGGCGAAGTGCTGTTTTCCTGGGCCTGGAGCGAGACGCCCGCTTCGATGAACGGGGACGGCCACAACATCGGCTTTCAGCGCGAGGCCGAAGAAGGTTCTTCCGTCTGGTTCTGCGGCTACGTGAACCTCGTGGACGGGCCCGGCAGCGAGGAGAAGGCGCATGACTTCATCAACGCCTGGCTCTCGCCCTCCTCGGTGGAATACATCGTCAACGAATGGGGCTACGGCAACTCCAACACCGAGGAGATGGCAAAAATCTCGTCGGATACGCTGGACGAGGTGGGCCTTGGCCAGGTGAGCGCGCCGGTACTGGCCCAGCTGCCGATGGACAACGCGCTGCGCGAGCAGATGATTGCCGAGTTCGAGAAGATCAAGGCCGGGTTCTGACCGCGGTCAGCTTTGGATGCGAGCGGCGGCCTTCGGGCCGCCGTTTTTGTTTCGGCGCGGGTTTTGGGGGTCGGGTGTAGGGTGCGCCATGAATGCGCACCCTACGCGGGCGCTTCCATCGGAAGGATGCGGCCCCAGGGCGTGTCACGCGGCGCACCGACCACTTCGAAGCCGCACTTGCGGTAGGCCGCGATGGCACGGGCGTTGTCCGGGTGCGGATCGGTGCAGATGACGGGGGCCCCGGCGGCGTAGAGCGTCGCCATGTGCTGGCGGATGAAGCCCGGCCCGTGCCCCTGCCCCAGAAGGTCGGGCAGGCCGATGAACTGGTCGATCCCGCGTGATCCGGGCGGCAGATGGCGAAACGGGTGGTCGGGCCAGCCCTGGGGATCGTAGTGCTGAATGTAGGCGAAGGGCGTGCCGTCCAGCGAGACGATATGGGGCCAGTGGCGGGTCCCTGCAAGCGCCTCGGCATCGAAGGGGTCATCCGCGCCCCACCAGCGCGCAACTTCGGGCACCGCAAGCCAGCGGCGCAGCATGGGCAGATCATCGAGCGAGGCGGCGCGAAAGCCGTAGCGGCGGGGCATGGCGAAACGTTATGCCGGCACGGCCGCTTCGGGAAGTGCCGCCCCATCTTGAACCTGCCGCGCCCGCACCCCATAACAGAGCCACCATGAGGCAACCCGGCCCCCTTCCGTGATTGATACCGCATTCTGGCTGACCGCCGGCGCCATCCTGCTGCTTCTCGTCTGCTCGGCCTTCTTCTCAGGCTCCGAGACGGCCCTTACGGCTGCCTCGCGCGGCAAGCTGCGCGCCAAGGCCGACAAGGGTGAGCGTGGCGCCGAGGTGGCATTGGAGGTGACCGAAGACAACGAGCGCCTGATCGGCGCGGTTCTGCTGGGCAACAATGTGGTGAACATCCTCGCGGCCTCGCTGGCGACCTCGGTGTTCACCCGGCTCTTCGGCGATGGGGGCGTGGCGCTGGCGACGCTGGTGATGACGCTGCTGGTGTTGATCTTCGCCGAGGTGCTGCCGAAGACCTACGCGATCTCCAACGCCGAAACCGCCGCCAGCCGGGTGGCCCGGCCGATCAGCCTGCTCGTGGCGCTGCTGGCGCCCTTCGTGCGGGCGATCCAGGCCCTTGTGCGGCTTCTGCTGCGGCTTTTCGGCGTGCAGATCGATCCGGAGAGCCAGATGTTCTCGGTGCACGAGGAAATCGCCGGCGCGTTGGCGCTGGGGCACTCCGAGGGCGTGGTGCACAAGGAAGACCGGGACCGGCTTTTGGGGGCGCTCGACCTGGGCGATCGGACGGTGGAAGAGATCATGCTCCACCGCTCCCAGATCGAGATGATCGACGTGGATGCGCCGCCCGACGAGGTCTTGGCCCAGGCGCTGGAGAGCCGCCACACCCGCCTGCCGCTCTACAAGGACGACAAGGAAAACATTGTCGGCGTGATCCACGCAAAGGATCTGCTGCGCGCCATTCATCGCGCTGCCATTGCCTCGGGCGGCGCCCCGGAGGCGCTGGGCGCGCTGGACGTGATGGACGTGGCGATGGAGCCCTACTTCGTGCCGGAGACGACCACGCTGGACGACCAGATGCGCCAGTTCCTGCGGCGGAACACGCATTTTGCGCTGGTGGTGGATGAATACGGCACATTGCAGGGCCTCATCACGCTGGAGGACATCCTCGAGGAGATCGTGGGCGAGATCACCGACGAGTTCGACATCGACGAGGACCATCCGCTGCGCAAGACGGATGCGGGCGACTGGATCGTGGATGGCGCGATGACGATCCGCGACCTGAACCGGGCGAACGACTGGGCCCTGCCCGACGATGAGGCCAACACCGTCGCCGGGCTGGTGATTCACGAAGCGCAGGCGATCCCGACCGTTGGGCAGGTGTTTTCGTTCCACGGGTTCCGCTTCGAGGTGATCGCGCGCAAGGACAACCGGCTGACCCGGCTCAAGATGCGCCCGTTGATGACGCTGGTCGACTAACTCAGGCGACGGCGCCCGCGTCGGCGGGTGTTTGCTGGTGGCTGATCAGCCGCCAACCCTCGCCATCATCGACATAGGTCGAGGCGCAGAGCGCGGTGTAGCCCGGCTCGGTGCCGCGCTCGGCCTCAGCCTTGTAGGCGAGAACGGCGACTGGACCCTGCCGGGTGAAACTGCGGTCATGGAAGGTCACCGACCGCCAGCGGTCCCCCGCCTCCAGCCCTTTCATCGAGGCCTCGGCACTCTGAATCCCCACCGGGTAGGGAAACACGAACACCGCATCGTCGCGGGTCACGGTGCGCGCATAATCGGCACCGCCGGTCCAGGAGTGCTCTTCCATCTGCCAGAAGTCTGCTTCGGTCATCTCGGTCATCGGTTGGACCTCCTTCAAAGGAACAACGAGCGGTGCATGGCCCGGGTTCCGCCTCTCGGGTTCGTGAGGGGGCGGTGCGGCGCAGCCGTGGTAGCCCTTGTGCGGGATGACGCGCACACTCGTGAACAGGGAGACGACCGATGAACAAGCCGACCCGCAGCATGACGGCAAAGGACTTTCACCCGAGGCTTTTGGAGATGTACGACGGTTACGTGCACGGCAAGATGAGCAAGCGCGATTTTCTTGCCGGGGCGGGCAAATACGTGGCCGCGGGTGTAACCGCCGCCGCGGTGCTGGAGAGCCTGCAACCGAACTATGCATTGGCGCAGCAGGTCGCGCCGGACGACCCCGACATCGAGACCGACTGGGTGGAGTATGACAGCCCGGACGGGCATGGGACCATTCGCGGCCTCATGGCAAAGCCTGCGGGGGTGGAGGGCAAGCTGCCTGCGGTTCTGGTGATCCATGAGAACCGGGGGCTGAACCCCTATATCGAGGATGTGGTGCGGCGCACCGCCAAAGCCGGCTTCCTCGCGCTCGGCCCCGATGGGCTGACCCCGGCGGGCGGCTATCCGGGCAATGACGACGACGGGCGCACGATGCAGCGGGAGCTGGACGGGGCCAAGCTGATGAACGACTTCTTTGCAGGGTTCGAGCACCTGATGGGCCACGAGGGCTCGACCGGGAAGGTCGGGGCCGTGGGCTTCTGCTATGGCGGGGGCGTGTGCAACGCGCTGGCTGTGGCCTATCCGGAAATGGGCGCGAGCGTGCCCTTCTATGGCCGTCAGGCGGCGGTGGAGGATGTGCCGAAGATCGAGGCGCCGCTGCTGCTGCACTACGGCGAGCTGGACGAGCGGATCAACGCGGGTTGGCCAGCCTATGAGGCGGCGCTGAAAGAGCATGGCAAGACCTACGAGGGGCATATCTATGCCGGTGCGAACCACGGGTTCCACAACGACACCACGCCTCGGTATGACGAGGATGCCGCAACGCTGGCCTGGGAGCGGACGGTGGAGTGGTTTACGAAATATCTGACCTGAAGCAGCTCTTCGGCCCTTCGGCCCTCATCGCATATGCGAAGAAAGGCCGAAGGGCCTTGATGAGCTGCCCCGGTGTGCGCTCATCCGCCCTTCGAGGCGTCTTCGCGCTGGGTTACCGCCCCGAGAACAGCGTGCCGAAGATGCCGCGCACCAGCGCCTTGCCGGAGCGGGTGCCGAGCTGGCGGGCGAAGCTCTTGGCGAAGGCCTGGCCCACGGAGTCGGAGCGGGACGACCGCGCGCGGGTTGGCTTTGACGTGGAGCGGGACACACGGCTGCCGGAGTAGCGGCGCCCGGCCTTGAACTCGCGTTCGGCCATTTCTGCCTCTTCTTCCTGCGCCTCGGCCTCTTCCGCCTCCCTTGCGGCGGCCTCGGCCCGTTTGGCAAGCATCTCGTAGGCGCTTTCCCGGTCCAGTCTGGTGTCATACTTGCCGGCGATGGGCGAGGCGCCGATGACACCACCGCGCTCGGCGGCGGTGATCGGGCCGAGTTGCGATGAGGGCGGGCGGATGAGCGTGCGCTCGACGACGCCGGGGGCGCCCTTGCGGATGAGGAAGGAGGTCACGGCCTCGCCGGTGCCCACCTCGCGGATCGCCTCTTCGGTTTCGAAGCGCGGGTTGTCGCGGTAGGTTTCGGCGGCCTGTTTCAGCTCGCGCCGGTCCTTGGCAGTGAAGGCGCGGAGCGCGTGTTGCACCCGGTTGCCGAGCTGGCCGAGGATATCCTCCGGCACGTCGGCGGGGTTCTGGGTGCAGAAATAGACGCCGACACCCTTGGAGCGGATCAGCCGCGCGACCTGCTCGACCTTGTCGACAAGCGCCTTGGGCGCGTCGTCGAACAGCAGGTGCGCCTCGTCGAAGAAGAACACCAGCTTGGGCTTTTCCGGGTCTCCGACCTCGGGGAGCATCTCGAAGAGTTCGGAAAGCATCCAGAGCAGGAAGGTGGCGTAGAGCCGGGGCGCGCCCATCAGCTTGTCGGCGGCGAGGATATTGATGCGGCCCCTGCCCTCTGCGTCAGTCAGGAAGAGATCATCCAGCGAGAGCGCCGGCTCACCGAAGAACTGGGTGGCGCCCTGATTTTCGAGCACCAGAAGGCGGCGCTGGATGGCGCCGATGGAGGCCGTGGAGACGTTGCCGTAGCGCAGGGACAGCTCGGAGCGGTTTTCGCCGACCCAGACGAGCAGCGATTGCAGGTCTTTCAGGTCGAGCAGCGGCAGGCCCTGCTCATCGGCCACCCGGAAGGCGATGTTGAGGATGCCTTCCTGCGCTTCGGAGAGTTCAAGCAGGCGGGCGAGCAGGAGCGGCCCCATTTCGGCAACGGTGGTGCGCACGGGGTGGCCTTGCTGGCCGTACATGTCCCAGAAGGTGACCGGGAAACCGGAGTAGGCATAATCGGTGAAGCCGATTTTCGCGGCGCGTTCCATGAAGGGGCCATGCAGCTTGGCCTCTGCGCTGCCCGATTTGGCAAGGCCCGAGAGGTCGCCCTTCACATCCGACAGGAAGACCGGCACGCCATTGGCCGAAAAGCTCTCGGCAAGAATCTGGAGGGTGACGGTCTTGCCCGTGCCGGTGGCCCCGGCGATGAGGCCGTGGCGGTTGGCATAGTTCAGCAAGAGCTCCTGCGGCGTGCCATATCCCTCGCCGCCGCCGCCTACGAAAATCGAACCGCTCATATGGCCCTCCACCAATGTTTCGGACCCAACATAAAGTATTAACCTTTATCTGCCAGTCTCCATCTTGTTCGGGCCTCCGTCCTCTTGGCCCGGATTGACTTCCTCCCTGTCAGACTGGCCGCGTCACCTTGGTGACGCGGCTTTTTTCTTAGCGTGTTCAAATTCTTGAGGGGTGTTCTTTTACCTGTTGACGGCTGCGGCAAGTTGCCATAGCGTCCGGGCATCAAGTCGGCCAGTCCGGCAGGGAGAACCTAAAATAGCGGCTGACAACAGCCGCCCGGGCCGAAAATCGGACCCGCGCAAAAGGGCCTTTCGGGGCCCTTTTTCAGGTCCGGATTTCGGGGGAGTACGGCGCGGGGCGGATGCGTTCACAGCCCCGTCAGCGCCCCGGCTTTTCTCCCTGACATCCCCTGCGCCCTGTGCTAGACGGCCCCACGAATTCGAGAAGCCGAAAAAGGTTGTTGAGGATATGCAGAACCTGACGAAAGCGAGTTTCCTGGCGCTGATGATCGCCGCCACGCCCCTCTGGGCACAGGACACCGCCACCGAGGAGGCCCCCGCCGAGGAGGCCACGACCGAGGCGCCGGCTGACACCGCCGCCGAGGCTGCCGGGGAAGAGGGCACCGCCCAGACGCCGGCCCCCGGCTCCGATCTGAACATGGGCACGCCGGTCGGCGAGGAGACCTCCGGCAATGCGCCGGGTTCGGAGAATGTCAGAGAGGTCCATGGCGATTGGCAGTTGCGTTGCGCCAAGCTGTCGGAAGATCAGCCAGAGCAATGTCAGCTCTATCAACTTCTCGGCGACGGCAATGGCAACTCGGTTGCCGAGATTACGGTCATTCCATTGCCCTCCGGCGGCCAGGCCGCTGCCGGAGTGAGCGTGGTGACACCGCTTGAAACCCTCCTGACGGAACAGGTCGTTCTCGCGGTGGACGGCAGCCAGGGCCGCCGTTACCCGTATACCTTTTGCGCTGCCATCGGTTGCGTCGCCCGCTTTGGCATGAGCCAAGCCGATGTCAATGCGTTCAAGGCCGGGAACGCGGCCACGCTGACTGTGGTGCCGGCGAGAGCGCCCGACCAAAAGGTGCAGGTGAAGGTTTCGCTCAACGGCTTCACCGCCGGGTTCAACGCGCTGGCCGCGATGAACAACTGACCTCTGGCCATTCGGCCTTGCATGCGCCGCCCTCCGGGGCGGCGTTTTGCGTTTCGGAATGAAAAAGGTCTTGCCCTGAAGTGGGCTTAAGGGCGCAGGGTTTGAGAAACAGGCGCTCCCGGAGACCCGCCGATAACAAACACAACCCGCCCTTCCCCGATTCTGCGCGTTGCGCGCCTGACAGATGGCATGGCCGCCGTGCTGGGCTTCTAGCGCGACGGGCTGGGGCTTGAGGTGCTGACGGCGTTCACCGACCACGACGGGTCTGACGGGGTGATGCTCGGGCACCCTGGCTTTCCCTACGATCTGGAGTTTACCCGCAAGGCCGGCCACTCCGCCGGTCGGGCCCCGGGGGCAGGACAACCTGCTTGTTTTCTACCTGCCCGACCGGGAGGCGGGGCGCCGCCGTTGCGCGCGGATGGAGGCGGCAGACCATGCGCCGGTGGAGGCCTTCACCCCCTACTGGGACCGGCAAGGCCGCCCCTACGAGGACGCGGATGGCTATCGCGTGGTTCTGCAGAATGCCGCGTGGGACAATCAGCCCGCATCGGCCTGCAGGATCAGGCGGACGACGGGCGCGAAGAGCGGGCGCATGGCATCGGCGAGGGCCGGGGTCAGCGGTGCCCAGCGGTAGGAGAAGATGAGGCCGGCCTCGGCGGGGCTGCCTTCGGCCATGTGGTCCCAGGTATCGGGGAGGCCGGGCGGGGCTTCGAAGGTGAAGAGGTGCCAGAGCTGGGGCGCGGTGTAGCCCTCTTCCCAGGGTCGATGCCATGTGCCGATTGCCGTGGGGGCGGCAAGGCTGAGGCCGGATTCCTCCTGCAGCTCGCGGATGGCCGCCGTGGCCGGGCCTTCTCCGGGCTCGATGGTGCCTTTCGGGAGCTGGTCGCCGGTGAGCGGGTGGCGGAAGATCAGCAGCTCACGCGCGATGGCGGGGCCGCGCAGCACGGCGGCGAGGGCCTTGGGGATGGGCGCTGTCATTGCGCGAGTCTGGCGGGCGTGTCGCGGTTTGCAAGGGTCGGAGTGGGGGTTTCACACCCCCACACCCCCGTGGAGATATTTGCGGCAAGAAAATGCACAGCGGCGCATTTGAATCAAGCTGTTCTGAGTGGGCGGCGCTGGCGCTTGCCTGTTCGGCGGGAGGCCCATGTTCTGCAGTGCTTCTGGGGCGTTTCAGGGAGCCTGGCGCAGGGCGAGCACAGCGTTGAGGCCACCGAAGGCGAAGGCGTTGGAGAGCACGGTCTTGACCTTGGCGTCGCGGGCGTCGTTGGGCACCACGTCGAGGGCGCATTCGGGGTCGGGCTCTTCATAGCCGATGGTGGGGGCGATTACCCCGTCGCGCAGGGCCATGATGCAGGCCAGCAGCTCCACCGCGCCGGTGCCGCCGATCAGGTGGCCGTGCATCGACTTGGTGGAGGAGATCATCAGCTTGTCGGCGTGGGAGCCGAAGACATCGGCCACCACAGCGCATTCTGTCTTGTCATTGGCCGCGGTGCCGGTGCCATGGGCGTTGATATAGCCCACCTCTTCGGGGTTGATCCGCCCGTCACGCAGAGCCCCGCGCACCGCCCGCGCCGCGCCCTGTTTGGAGGGCATGACGATATCGGCGGCGTCAGAGGACATGGCGAAGCCCACCACCTCGGCAATGATGTCGGCCCCGCGGGCCTTGGCGTGTTCCAGCTCCTCGAACACGAAGACGGCTGCACCCTCGCCCTGCACCATGCCATTGCGGTTGGCCGAGAACGGGCGACAGGCGTCCTTGCTCATCACCCGCAGCCCCTCCCAGGCCTTCACCCCGCCGAAGGAGAGCATCGCTTCGGCCCCGCCGGTGACCATCGCGCGGGACGCGCCGGAGCGGACCATGTGGAACGCCTGCCCCATGGCGTGGTTGGAGGAGGCGCAGGCGGTGGAGACGGAATAGCTCGGGCCCTTGAGGTTGTATTCCATGCTGACGTGGGAGGCGGCGGCGTTGTTCATCAGCTTCGGGACGACGAAGGGGTGCACGCGGTTTTTACCGTCTTCGTAGACGGTGCGGTAGTTCTCGTCCCAGGTGTTCACCCCGCCGCCGGCGGTGCCGAAGATCGCCCCAGCCTCGTCGGCCAGGAGCCCGTGAAACTCAAGCCCCGCCTGGCCAATCGCCTCCTTGGCGGCGAGCATGGTGAACTGGGTGAAACGGTCATAGAGCGCGATCTGCTGGCGGTTGAAGTGCGCTTCGGGGTCGAAGTTGCGCACCTGCCCGCCGATCTGCACCGAAAGCCGCTCCACGTCGCGGATGTTGATGGGGGCGATTCCGCACTTGCCCTCGGCCATGGCCGCGAGGGTTTCGGGCACGGTTTTGCCCAGGGCGTTGATCGTGCCCGTCCCGGTGATGACGACGCGCTTCATTCCGCTGGCCCGTGGACGCGCCCGGTCAGGCCGCCTGCTCCTTCACCAGCCCCTGCACCGCCGCGACGATGGCGGCGACCGAGGAGATATCGAAATCGCTTTCGGAGGGCTCGTTCGCATTGAAGGGCACCTGGATGTCGAAGGCCTCTTCGATTGCAAAGATGCTTTCGACCAGCCCGAGGCTGTCGATGCCGAGGCTTTCGAGGGTGCTGTCCATCTTCACATCGGATTTTTCGAGCACGGCCTGCTCTGCGATGATCTCGATGACCTTGTCTTTCACTGCGTCCGACATACCGCCCACCTGTCTGTTACGCTCCGCTGCCCATTTAGTCTTTCGGGCCGGGTTTTGAAAGGTTCTTTCGCAGTTCTGTAACGTCTCGATGAAGCTTGGGCAGGCGACGCAGGCCCTTGTAGGCTTCGATAGAGGCTTTCATCTCCATCGCCGGATTGCCCAGCATGACCCGGCCCGCGGGCTGGTTGGTGCGCAGCAGTGTTCCGGCCCCTGCGATCACATCGTCGCCGATGTCGAGGTGGTCGGTGACACCGGCCTGCCCACCCAGCACCACGCGATCCCCAAGGCGGGTGGAGCCGGCGATGCCAACCTGGCCGCAGAGCAGGCAATCGCGCCCGGTGCGGACGTTGTGGCCGACCTGCACGAGGTTGTCGATCTTGGTGCCGGAGCCGATTTCGGTGGGGTGGATGGTGCCCTGGTCGATGCAGGCATTGGCGCCGAGTTCCACGTCGTCGCCAATGGTGACGCCGCCGAGGGAGTGGATGCGGGCATAGGCCTGTTGGCGCGCGTCGCCACGCTCCCCCAGCGTGCTGCGCACGGCCTCCACCGCACCCGCTTCGGGCGTGACGAAGGAGAAGCCGTCACCGCCAACCACAGCGCCGGGCTGGGCGATGAAACGGTCTCCGATGGTGACGGAATGGCCGATGCGCACGCCCTCGCGCAGCAGGCAATCGGCACCGATCTGCGCGCCTTCGGCGATGGAGGCATGTGCGGCAATGCGGGCGCCCGGGCCGATGACGGCCCCTGCCCCGATCACCGCGAGCGGGCCGATGGCCGCGCCTTCGCCGAGGATGGCGGTGGCGTCGATCACCGCCGAGGGGTGAATGCCCGGGGCAATTCGGGGGCCTGCGTCGAGCATGGCGGTCAGCCCGGCCATGGCGTAACGCGGGCGTGGCGCGAATATGACCGCGGTCAGGTTCATCGCCTGCCAGTCGGCCCCCTCCCAGACCATCGCCGCCTTCGCGGCGCCTTCGGAGAGACCTGAGGCAAACTTCGGGTCCATCGCCAGCGCCAGAGCATCCGCCCCGGCGCGGGCCGGTTCTGCGGCACGGGTGACTTCAAATGCACCATCGCCCTCGAAGCGGGCTCCGAGGGCGATGGCGATGTCTTCTATCTTCAGGGATGTCACGGTGTCAGCTTTCGACCCCGCGCAGCTTCACCCCCATGTCGGCGAGCGCGTTCCAGATCCGGGCGTCGCGGCCATAGATATCGTTGCGATAGTTCATCTGGCCCTTCGCCTGGGTGAAGGCCGTGCGGTAGATCAGGTGCACGGGCACCTGGGTTTCAAGTTTGACCGTCGTTTCGGAGCCGGTGCGCAGGCGCGAGTGGAACGTGCCCTTTGGATCGTCGGTCTGCTTTGCGAGCAGCGCATAGGCAAAGTCGAACGGGTCCGCCAGGCGGATGCAGCCGTGCGAGAAGTCCCGGACATCGCGGTTGAACAGGCTCTTGGCGGGCGTGTCGTGCAGGTAGATGTTCCACTTGTTTGGGAACATGAACTTGACCAGCCCCAGCGCGTTGCGGTTGGAGGGCGGCTGCTTCATCGTGAAGGGAAAGTTGGAGGCGTTGTAGGCGCGGAAGTTGATCGCGCCGCGCGGCACCTTGCGGCCGCGACGGTCGTAGATGTCGAGCTGGCTTTGAGCGTTGGGATTGCGCTGGAGCTGGGGGAGATACTCCTTGGTGGTGATCGAGCGCGGCACATGCCAGGTGGGGTTGATGACCATGTGCTCCATGGTGTCGGAGAACTCGGGGGTGCGCCGGTCGCCGGTGTTCTTGCCCACCACCGAGCGGGTTTCGAAGGTGACCTTGCCGTTGTCGATGATCCGGGCCTTGAAATCGGGGATGTTCACCAGCACATGGCGCTCGCCGCGCGGGCGGTTGAGCCAGCGCTCGCGCTCCATGGCCACGATCACCGATTGAAGGCGTTTGACGGGCGAAACGTTGAGCGCCGAGATCGTGCCCGGGCCGGCCACGCCGTCGGGGTTGAGCCCATGGTCGATCTGGAAGGTCTGGACGGCGCGGGTGATGGCGTCGTCGTAGCTCATCGAGGCGGAGCGGGTCATGTAGCCCATTGCGATCAGCCGGTTGCGCAGCTGCACCACGGCGGGCCCCTCCTGCCCGGGCTCCAGCGCCTTGGCCTGCACCTCGGCGCCCCAGCCGCCGTGCGCGATGGTGTGCTCCAGCTGGAGCTTGCCGCGCATGAGGCGCACGTATTCCGGGGTGCGCGGCATGAGCGTGCGGAAATACTGCACCGGGTCGGCCTTGGAAAAGGCGGTGAGCAGCGCCTTGGGCGCGCGGCGCGGGATGTCACGGACGATGCCGCTGTCGATCTTTCGGGGCTCGGTGGCGCCCGATTGCAGATCGCGGGAGAACTGCACCAGCATCTGTGCGGCCATCACCTCGACCCGGCCCCTGTCACGGGTGGTGCGGGCGGCGCCGAAGGCCGCACGCAGCTCGGCGGGATTGTAGCGGGCGGAGGGCAACCCGTGGTCATCTGCCATTTCCAGCGCGCGCAGAAGGGCCGCGCGGCGGGCGCCATCGGCCTCGCCGGTGAAGAGCGGCGCATAGTTGCGATCACGGTAGAAGGCGGCAACGCCCTCGTTACGGGCCGCAGCCTCGGCCACGGCCTGCTTGAAGGCAGTCACCTCGAAGGTGGCGGCCTCGGTGGCCAGCGCGGGCCGCGGCAGGACGGTGGTCAGCGCAGCGCAGGACAGGAGAAGGGCGGTAAGGCCGGCGTGCGCGGGGCGCAACGTCTTGCAAAGGGTCATATCGTCCTCGGGACTAAGCGTGTTTCGGCAATATTGTTACGTGCATTGTTACTCACAGATTGCCAAGCCTTCCATGATTGTCGATTCACATTTGAGTCGACTCGATGTGCGCTGACCGCGTGGTCTGACCCACCAAGCAGGATTAATCCAATCGGTTCAAGCAATTGCGGCGGGACCTTGCCGCAACAGCCTGTTGCGCCAAAGTCGCGCCGCCGCCCGGACATTTTTTCGGCTTAAGCAACGACATTTTAAGCAGTTTCCTGCCTACTGCCCCCTGAATATGCGCCGCGACAGAATTGCGCCTTGGCCGGAGAATCGCTTTGTGGCATAGAAAACGTGCATCTGGGGATGAGATGACACCGCGGCACGCCAAAACGGCGGCCATGCGCGATAAACGGGCACGGGGACAGGCATGACTATCGAGACAGGATCTTCCAAAATCTCGCGGCGCGGGCTGCTTGGGGCGTTTGCCGCCACAGCCCTTGTTGCTGCACCAACGTATACCAAGGCCGCCGGGTTCCTTCGGGGAGCCGGAGATATTCGCCGCCTGAAGATGTACAACGGCCGGACCGGCGAAAGCATGGATGCGATCTACTGGATCGAGGGCGACTATATTCGCGACTCGATCAAGGAAGTGAACTACTTCATGCGGGACTGGCGCCGCGACGAGGTGAAGGCGATCGATATTCGCACCCTCGACATCATCGCCGCCGCTCACAACCTGCTCGACGTGAACGAGCCCTACATGCTCCTTTCAGGCTACCGCAGCCCGGCCACGAACCGGATGCTGCGCTCGCGCTCCTCGGGTGTGGCCAAGAACTCGCTGCACCTGAAGGGCCAGGCCGCCGACCTTCGGCTCAATTCCCGCTCGGTGAACCAGATCGCCCGGGCCGCCGCTGCCTGCCGCGCGGGCGGCGTTGGCAAGTACCACGGCTCCAACTTCGTTCACATGGATTGCGGCGCGGTGCGCACCTGGGGCTGAGTCACATCCCCTCGCAGCTTTGCTGAAATGGCGCCCGGCTTTGCCCGGGCGCTTTTCGTTCGGGTGACCACATTCGGTGGTTGCCCGCGACAGCCGAGGCGCTAGATGCCGGCCGTTGCCACAGAAAGACCCGCCATGATCCCCTATTCCGTGCTCGACCTCGCCCCGGTGCCGCAAGGTGCCTCGACGGCGGAGGCCCTTGCCAACACCGTGTCGCTCGCCCGCCGGGCCGAGGCGCTGGGCTACCGGCGCTACTGGCTGGCCGAGCATCACAACATGGTCGGCATCGCCAGCGCCGCGACGGCAGTGCTGATCGGCCATGTGGCCGGGGCGACCGAGCGCATTCGCGTCGGCGCGGGCGGCATCATGCTGCCCAACCATTCGCCGCTGATGGTGGCCGAGGCCTTCGGCACGCTGGCCACGCTCTACCCCGACCGGATCGACCTGGGCCTCGGCCGCGCGCCGGGCACCGACATGGCCACCGCCCGCGCCCTGCGCCGGGGCCTCTCGGGGGGCGACAGCTTTCCGCAGGATGTGGTCGATCTGATGGGTTTCCTGGCCGACGCAGAAGAGGGCCAGCCGGTGCGCGCGGTGCCCGGCGCGGGCACCCATGTGCCGCTCTGGATGCTGGGCTCCTCGCTGTTCGGCGCGCAACTGGCGGCCCACCTCGGCCTGCCCTATGCCTTTGCCTCGCATTTCGCCCCGGCTGCGCTCGATGATGCGCTCGCCACCTATCGCCGCAGCTATCGCCCGTCGCAGGCCAACCCCGAGCCTCATTTCATGTTGGCGGTCAATGTCTTCGCCGCCGAAACGGATGCGGAGGGAACGCGGCTGCGCAGCTCGATGCAGCAGGCCTTCCTGAAGCTGCGGCGCGGCACGCCTGGATACCTGCCGCCGCCCGTGGACGACATCGCCGACCACGCCAGCCCTGCGGAACTGGAGATGGTGGACCAGGCGCTGAAGGTGAGCGCGGTGGGCAGCAAGGATCGCGTGGCCGCGCAGTTCGAAGCCCTGATCGCCCGCTATGCCCCAGATGAGCTGATCCTCACCGGCCAGATCCACGACCACGATGCGCGCCTGCGCAGCTTCGGGATCGCCGCCGAGGTGCTCTCTGCCTGACACCCGGTTGCCCCTGCCCTAACCACGGATTGGCCTGAGGGTAGGCCCGCAAACAGTGCGGCTTCCCGATGGCCGTCAGAGTCGATGCGGACATGATCAAACCTATGCAATCTGCTCCGTTCAGGTGGCCCATGACCCGGCGCGACAGAACCACAAAATTTCTCACCGGACCCTCTTGCCTTCACCCGGGAGGGGCCGTAGAAACGCGCGACCTCGAGAAGCGGCCAGCCCGCTTCACCCGTGCCCGGGTAGCTCAGGGGTAGAGCAGTGGATTGAAAATCCTCGTGTCGGTGGTTCGATTCCGCCCCCGGGCACCATTAAAATCAACGACTTAGGCACCCATTCCTTCGGGGCACTCAAGTGCACGTGTAATTCGTATGTAATCAGGTCGAACTTTTAGGCTTCAGCCTGCGGATTTTGTCTTCGAGGGTGCGGCTGACCCGCCCATCCGCATCTATCCGGGATCGCCTTGGGAGAACGGCTACAATGAGCGGCTCAACGGGACATTGCGGCGGGAGGTGCTCAATGCGGAGTGGTTCACGACAGCCAGGCAGGCCCAGATCGTCATCACTCACTGGCTCAGGCAGTACAACCACACCCGTCCGCAACAAGCTCTGAACATGCCTCCACCCGTCCCGGAAACCCTATTAGAGAAAGCCCAAATCAGTGGCTCTGAGGTAGGGGGCTAGACGTACGCAACACCGTCGTCGAGTACGCGTACCTCACTTGCCGGACACCTGAGGAGTTCAAAGTCTTCAGCCAAAACCTCGGCCACGAGAGCGTCGTCACGACCCTGTCAAGCTATGGACAGATACCTCTGGTTAGGCAACGCGAGCCCATCCGAAACGCTGGGAAGAGCAAGAATTTGGAGGCCAAACTTGAACAATTGTTGGACAAGTTTGACCAGTCGAAAGCTTAACAAGGACGTGTCTTTCAAGACAAGCAGGCGCGGCACCGCCACCTACAACAGGCCCGTGAGTTCACTTCCTCACCGGGTCACTTAGTTTCCTTGACTCGACGCGACCATTCACTCGCGCCTTCTTTCGACTGAAACGATCCTTCATCTGCTTGTCGGCCGCTTTGGTTCCGTCGTGCCAGGTGCCCATCCATTTATCGATCGGCAGCATCCCGTCGGCATAGTTCACCTCGAAATATTTGTGATGCAGGTAGTGCGCATAGGCATGGGTATCTACTCCGATGCCCTTACCCGTCTCGACCTTGTCGAAACCGATATGGCCGATAACCGCCCCCGCGCCGCTGATTTGCAGATGGTAGAGTACCAAAAGCGGATGCGATGGCAGCAACAGGTGGATCAGCGTACCGGACCAATAGAGCAGATGCTCGACCGGATGCATCGACAGCGAGGACCACGGGCTGGGGTTGATCGAGTTGTGGTGCACGGAGTGCACCCATTTATAAAGCACCGGCACATGGATCAGCCGGTGGATGCAGTAGAAGTGCAATTCATGGAACAGCGGCAGAACTAGTCCTAGCGCCAGCAATGCCCACGGGTTGTCGCCGAAGATTGTCCACGGGCCATGGCCATTGGCCCAGGCCCAAAGCAGGCCGACCTCATAGGCAGTCCAAATCGGCAGGCCTGTGCCGAAAGTCCGGATCAGGCTGTCGACGGCCTGGCTACGGAACATGAAGACGTCCGAGGGATGCTCGGCCGGAAACTTGCCATTGTACTTGAACCGCGACCCCTGTCTGCGGCGGAGATATAGGCGCATTTCCAACGAACCGTAGAGGATCAGGATCAGCGCCGAGTTACGCAGGAAAACCCACGCCACCCAGCCAGAGGACAGCGTCTGCAGCGTTTCGCGCGATGGCGTCAGGAAGACCCAAAAAACGGCTGCAATAGCCATGAACAGCATATTCCACGGCAGGAAGTAACTGGGCAGCCATTTTAGCACGCGCGAAGCGCTCCAAGGAAAGTCGAGCAAGGGGCCAACTTGCAACGGTGCATCCGGCTTCCAGTTGCCGCGCTTGTCGCGGGTTCCGAATTTCTGATCGTCCAAGTTCGACCTCGATCTGATTGCTGCTGGTTAATCTCCCAAAGTGCCTCAGTCGACAGCGATCCAGTAAATGCGTATGGAAGAGAAATGAGGCGCCGGAGGAACGGAACGCGCGATGCCTCCTGTAAGTTTGGGGCTGTCCACGCGGCTTTAAACCGATTTGCCTATGCGTCCCGCTGCATGATCCATTCGACTTCTGGGGCGGGAACGAAGCGCCATTTGCGCAGGGGGCCAGCCATCACGTTAAGGTAGTACATCTCAAAGCCATAGGGAGCACCGCAAGGGTGGTGCCCGCGCGGGACCAGCACCACATCGCCGTCATGCACGGCCATCGTCTCGTTCAGTTGCAGATCGTCGGTATAGACGCGTTGGATTCCGAAGCCATCGGCGGGGTTCAGCCGGTGGTAGTAGGTTTCCTCAAGGTAGGTGATGCGCGGAAAATCATCTTCGTCGTGTCGATGGCTGGGATAGGACGACCAGTGCCCAGCCGGGGTAAAGACCTCGGTCACCAGCAGGCTATCACAATAGTCCTCGTTCTCCATGGCGATGTTGTTGATGTGGCGGGTATTGGTGCCCTTGCCGCGTGTCGTCAGGGTGATGCCGTCGGGGCCGATGCGGCGCGCCTCATGCCCGCCCATGCCCGGGGCGCTGCAAACGGCGATGACGCACTCGGTCGTGGCCTCGGCCGTCCAGTCGCTGCCATTCGGCAGATACAGGCAATGCGGTGGGGTCTTTTCGAAGAGGTTCATGCGGTCGCCGAGTTCGCCCCAGTCTTGGCCCGCGCCGGTGAACCGCGCCTTTCCCTCGACCATGACAAGGATCACCTCGCGGTCGCCTGTCGCCTCTGTAACGGTGTCGCCGGGATGCAGCCGATAGACGGAAAAGCCAACATAGCGCCACCCGGCGATTTGCGGCGTGATCTCATGCACCTTGCCATGAGTGCCAAACGGCTTTCGAAGTAGATCGGGCATCGGGTTGTCCTTTCAGGCTATGCGGCGCGCGGCCAGCGCGTCGAGTTCTGCGGCAAGGCTGACAGCATCCGTTCCCGCCTCAATGGCGCGACAGACAAGAGCAGCCTGGGTTTCGGGGGCCAGTCCGCCACCAGGCGGATCGGAGTCGAGATTAGTCGGGAAGCTATAGCCCTCGGCACAGGCGGCAATCGCGGCGCGGGTCTGCGCGGCGTTCAGTCGGCCCGTTTCACGCAAGGCCAACAAGGCCGGGTACAGCGCCCGGCTCATGGCATCGCGATCCACCGCCTCCATCGCGCGGCCAAAGGGAGAAGAAACCTGCAACAGGTTCGCCATGCGCTGGATATCCGCGCTGCGGTTCTCGCCTGCCGCATGGAACAGCGCCGGGTTGAAGAACAGCGCATCACCCTTGGCCAGTGGCAGCTGGATGCAGCGCTCCTCGAACAGTGCAGCAAAATCCGCATGACGATAGGCGAGGTACCCGGGGCGGAACAGCTGCGAGAAGGGCAAGAGCTTGGTCGGGCCGCTCTCGACCGGCATGTCGCAATGGGCAACCGCACCTTGCAGGGTCATCACCGCGGACAGGTCATGAACATGCGCGGGAAAGCGCATAGCCATCTCCTCGGTCTGGAACCCCAGATGATAGTCGCGATGCGCCTGCTGCGCCTTGCCCCCCGGACGGACCAAATTGACCTGCGCTGTCATCTGATACCCCGGCCCCAGCCACGCATCGCAGACTGCGTCGATGGCGAGGTTTCCGAAATACAACGCAAAGGTTTCAGGTGCGGCGAGGCAAAGCTTTTGCAGCGAATTCCAGATCCGATCATTCGCGCCCGAGGCGGCAAAATGATCCGCCCCGCCTTTGCCCTTTTCCTGCGCAATGATGTCTTCGTAAACAGCGGTGGCGGCATCGATCGGCGCGGTATCGGCATAGGCACCGCGCAGAACCAGCAGGCCGGCCCCCTGCCCCAAACCTTGTGCCCATTCCGCCATCAGGGCGCGGCGCGCCGCCGGGTCGGTCAGGTGGTCACACAGCACTGTCATGTCATAGACCGGCACGTTCTGCGCGATGTCCGCCGCGAGGGGCACGGAGGCCGCGTCGAGCGATTGCCCGATCAGCGCGCGGAACGTTTCCAGATCGCAATCCTCGGGCGTGAAATAGACGGTATCGCTCATCCGGGCCTCTTGTCTGTGTCAGCGCGCGACGGTCAGGCCGGATTTGGCGCAGATCCGGGTGATGTGATCAAAGCCGAGCTTGGAATACTCGAAGGGCGGGGCCTTGGCCGGGTCCTGCTCGGCCTCGACGACGATCCAGCCTTTGTAGTCCATTGCCTTGAGCTGGTCGGTGATCGCCTGAAAGTCGATGCATCCCTCTGGATCGCCCGGCACGGAATAGACGGCTGCTGCCACGCCATCGAGAAAGCTTTTGTCCTCCGCGCGGACCCAGTCCAGCACCTTCTGGCGCACGTCCTTGAAGTGAACGTGGCACACGCGGTGACCCCATTTGTCCAAGATGGCCAGCGGATCAGCCCCGGCAAAATGCAGATGGCCAGTGTCGTAAAGCAGATGCAGGTCGCGGGTCGAGCCCTCCATCAGCCAATCGATATCCTCGGCGTCCTGCACCATCGCGCCCATGTGGTGGTGATAGGCCAGCGGTGTACCCCGATCCGCCGACCATTTCGCCAGTTCCGACAGTTTTGCGGCATAGGCCATGACCTCGTCGCGGCTCATTTTGGGACGGCGCGACACAGGCGTGCCGATGTCGCCCTGAATCGTGTTGGAACACTCCGCATAGACGATGCAAGGTGCGTTCAGCGCCGCGAACTGGTCGACCTGCTGGCGGATAGCTTCTTGTTCGGTCGCGAGGTCATTGACCATCAGGTTGCCCGAGCACCAGCCACCACAAAGCGACACGGAGTAGCGATCCAGATAGGCTCGCAAACCCTCGGTGTCGGCGGGCATGCGACGTCCGCGTTCTACGCCCATGTAGCCGATCTTGCCCGCATCCTCCATCGCGCCTTCGGTGGTAAAGGCGGCGGTCAATTCGGGCAGGTCGTCATTCTGCCAGGCAATCAGCGAGATGCCGATTCTCACACTCATTTTTGGCGACTTTCCTAAGAGGCGGTCAGTTGACCAGCCGTTGTTGGGCCATGTTCTCAAGATAGCTGGCATAGGCCGCGTTCACACCTTCGCGGTCGCTGACCGCAGGCACGGCCACATCCCACCAATGGCCCGCGTCGCCAAAGCCCGGTCCCTCGGCCGGGTTGGTTTCGATCACGATCACCGTCGGGATGTTGCGACCGCGTGCATTGGCGATCTCGGCCTCAAGCGCCGCGATGTCGGCCGCCTTGACCGCATGCGCCCCCATCGACGCGGCGTGCGCCACGTAGTCGATCTCGGGCTGAAACTCGACATTCGAGTGCTCATAGAGATTGTTGAACGGCGCGCCGCCACAGCCCAAAGTCTGCAGGCGATTGATGCAGCCATAGCCCCGGTTGTCGGTCAACACGACGGTGAAGGGCACGCGGCGCATCACCGCCGTGGCGAGTTCCGAGTTCGCCATCATATAGCTGCCGTCGCCCACAAAACAGATCACCTCGCGCTCGGGACTGGCCAACTTCAGGCCCATGGCTCCGGCGATTTCATAGCCCATGCAGCTAAAGCCGTATTCCATGTGATACCCGCCCTGCGACGGTTGCCACAGCAGTTTCAAGGCGCCGGGCATGGTGCCTGCGGCGCACATCGCAACCGCATCCGGGCCGGTGGCGCGTTGCACCGCGCCGATCACTTCGGCGTCGAGCGGGCGGTAGCCTTCGCCACCCTCGCGCGGGGCGACATGGGCGGTGACGGCCTCCAGCCAGTCGCTTCGCAGCGTGGCATCCGGGGCGCTGGCCGCATGATCGCCAAGGGCCGCGCCGATCTTTTCCAACGCCACTTTCGCGTCCGAGACCATCGGCACAGCGCCGTGTTTCACGGCGTCATAGGCGGCGACGTTGATTGAGACCAACCGCCGCACAGGGTTTTTGAACAAGGCCCACGATCCGGTGGTGAAGTCCTGAAAGCGCGTGCCGACCCCGATCACCAGATCGGCGTTTTCCGACACGGCGTTCGCCGCCGCGGACCCATCGACACCGCTTGCGCCGAAGTTCATCGAGTGGGCCTGCGCCAAGGCCGATTTGCCCGCCTGTGTTTCCACGACAGGGATGTTGTGCTTGGTCGCGAAATCGCCCAGCACGTCCTCGGCCTGTGAGTAGATCACGCCTCCGCCACAGACGATTACAGGGTTCTTCGCGGCCTTGATCAGGTCGACTACATCGGCCAACTCCCCCGCATCCGGCTCGGGGCGGCGGATTCGCCAGACCTTTGGCTCAAAGAACGCTTGTGGGTAGTCATAGGCTTCAGCCTGCACGTCCTGACAGAAGGACAGCGTGACCGGGCCGCAATTGGCCGGATCGGTCATCACCGACATGGCGCGCGGCAGGCAGGTGAGCAGGTGTTCGGGCCGGGTGATCCGGTCGAAATACCGGCTGACGGGCCGGAGACAGTCGTTCGCCGAGACCGTCCCGTCGTCAAAATCCTCGACCTGCTGCAGCACCGGATCGGGGCGGCGGTTGGCGAACACGTCGCCGGGGAGCAGCAGCAACGGAATGCGGTTCACATGCGCCAGCGCAGCGGCGGTCACCATGTTCGTCGCGCCCGGCCCAATCGACGAGGTCACCGCCATCGCGCGGCGCCGCTTGGACGCCTTGGCAAAGGCAATCGCCGTATGCGCCATGGTCTGTTCGTTCTGGCCGCGCCAGGTCGGCAGGGCATCCTGCGCGGAATACAGCGCCTCGCCCAGCCCGGCCACGTTACCATGTCCGAAGATCGCCCAGCACCCCGCGATGAAGGGTTCGCCGCTTTCGGTCTTTTGTGCCGCGATGTATCGCACCATGGCCTGAGCCGCAGTCAATCGAATGGTCTTGGTCATGATCGTATCCTTCATGCGGCGTTCAGGCGTGCGTCCGCGCGCGCCGTGTCCCAGACGTTGCACAGCCGAGTGAAACGCTCTGCCATCTGGGCAACTGCCTCTGCGTCGGTCATGTCGCCTTTCATCCATGCGCGGGCGGCGTCGCCAAAGATTGTCCGGCCCACGGCAAACCCTTTGACCAGTGGCTGCTTGGCGGCCATGGCAAAGCTTTCCGCCAGTTCGGCCTCGGGCGCATCCAGCCCCAACACCACGATGCCACGGGTGCGCGGATCGTTGCGCTCGATGGCATTGACGGCGTTTTGCCAGGCCGCGTCGGTCTTGAACGGCTCCAGCTTCCACCAGTCTGGATAGACGCCCGCATCGTAGAATTGCTGGATCAGCGTCGCGGTGGTTGTGTCATCGACCGGGCCGACCTTGGACGGGATCACCTCGAGCAGGACCTCCAGCCCGGCCCGACGGGCGGCGGTGAACAGGCGCAAGACGCGTTCTTCTTGCAGGGCGCGGGTCGTGGCGTCGTCGTCGGGGTGACAGAAAACGAGCAGTTTCACCACGTCCTCAACCGCCCATTCCTTGAACCGGCCAAAGTCGATGCCAAGGTCCTTTTCGAACTGGATTGGGCGCGAGCCGGGGTCCTCGGTCGGGCGACCGATCCACAGGCCAGAGCCGGACGCGCGGTGCAGCGCGGAGCGGCCGATGCGATTGTCGCACAGGATGCCATACCCGGTCTCACCGTTCTGAACCTTCAGCGCGGCCTCAAGGCACAACTCTTTGAAGGCCCCACCCTTTTCCAGGGAGTAGCCGTCCATTTCCTCCAGCTGCATGCGATGGTCAAAGGCAAAGGTCCGCAGAACATCCGCCTGCGCGCCGGGGCGCGTGTGGCGGTTCGTCGCCCAATGGACCTGTTCCAACTCTGCATCATTGCGCAGGTCGGGTTGGATGATGCCGCGCTCGAAGAAGAACTGAAGCTCTTCCCACGACGGATAGGCCGGGGTGCAGCCGTGACGACTGACCGCGAAGGCCCCGCAGGCGTTGGCGTATTTCAGCGCGGTGGGCCAAGGCTCGCCATCCAGCCAGCCCTTGAGCAGGCCCGACATGAAGCCATCGCCCGCGCCCAAGACGTTGAACACCTCGATCGGAAAGCCCGGTCCGGTCTGGCCATCGTCGAGGCTGTCGGGGATATCGCCTTCGAAGGCCACGGCCCCCATCGGTCCGCGCTTGCAGACCAGCGTGGCGTTTGACACGGCCCGCACCGCGCGCAGCGCCGCGATGGTATCCGTCGAGCCCCCGGCGATGTGGAACTCTTCCTCGGTGCCAACGATCAGGTCAAACAGGTGCAGCGTGCTCATCAACTGCGCGGTCACCTCGGCGCTTTCGGCAAAGCGGCTCTCGCCGTCGCCATGCCCCAGAATGCCCCAGAGGTTCGGGCGATAGTCGATGTCGAGCGCGGTCTTGACGCCGTTCTCGCGCGCAATGGTCAGCGCCTTGAGCACCGCAGCGCGGGTGCGTTCGTGGCTCAGGTGGGTGCCGGTGGGCACGACGGAACGCGCGGATTTGATGAACTCGGGATCGATGTCATCTTCGCACAGCGCCATATCAGCGCAATTCTCGCGATAGAAGATCAGCGGGAATTGTTCCTGATCGCGGATGCCGAGGATCACCAGGGCCGTCAGCCGCTCCGGATCGGTCACAACACCTTTCGTCTCAACCCCCTCACGCGCCAGTTGCTCGACGATGAACCGCCCCATGTGCTCGTTGCCCACGCGCGAGATCAGCGCCGACTTCAGGCCAAGGCGGGCGGTGCCGCAGGCGATATTCGTCGGAGACCCACCGATATACTTGTCGAAGGACGCCATATCCTCGAGCCGCCCGCCAATCTGCGCGCCATACAAGTCTACGCCCGCACGGCCAATCGTGATTACGTCCAAGGGTTTGGTCATTTTGCTATCCTCTGTCATCAGCCCATGCGCTCCGACGCGTAAGAGCCGGGGCTGGGCGGGAAGACCACGGTCTTGTTCCCGTTTAGGAAGACGCGGCCATGAATTTGGGCATGAATGGCGCGGGCAAAGACCTGCGCCTCGACGTCGCGACCCAGCGATACATAATCATCGGGGGACTGCGCATGCGTCACGCGAATGATGTCCTGCTCGATAATCGGGCCTTCATCTAGATCAGCGGTCACGTAGTGCGACGTAGCCCCGATCAGTTTGACGCCTCGTTCAAAGGCTTGCTTGTAGGGGTTGGCCCCCTTGAAGCTGGGCAGGAAGGAGTGGTGGATGTTGATGATCCGCCCCGACATCTTGCGACACATCTCGTCAGACAGGATCTGCATGTAGCGGGCGAGAACGATCAGCTCTGCGCCCGTGTCTTCGACGACCTGCATGATCCGGGCTTCTGCCTCGGGCTTGTTCTCCCTCGTGACCTTGATGCAGTGGAACGGAATGTCGTGGTTCACCACGACTTTCTGATACTCCATGTGGTTTGATATCACCGCCACGATGTCGATCGGCAGAGCGCCGATCCGCCAGCGATACAGCAGATCGTTGAGACAATGGCCAAAGCGCGAAACCATGATCACGACCTTGTGTTTGACTGCCTCGTCGAAGAATTCGGCGTCCATGCCGAATTGCGCCCGAATGTCAGCGAAGCCAGCATACAGGTCGTCCAAGCCCCTGCCCTCTTCGGACTGGAAGCTGACCCGCATGAAGAAGTTGCCGGTTTCCGTATCGTCGAATTGGGCACTGTCCGTGATATTGCAGCCCTGCTCTGCCAAATAGGCAGAGACGGCCGCCACGATCCCGCGACGGCTTTGGCATTGAACGCGAAGGGCGAATTTGGTCATGGTTTGATGTTCCGGCCAGCCCGGTTTGGGCTGACAGGTCCTTTTGATGGATTAGATCGAAGAGAGCGCCACCGGCGCCCCAGTTTTCACCGACAAGGTCGCGGCCTCGGCCATTGCAAGTGCCGAGACGCCATCGGCCAGCGTCACCGGGAAGGCGCTGCCGCTGTTTATCGCCTCCACAAACGCCGCCCATTCCGCCGCGTAGGCGGGCATGTAGCGTTCGAGGAAGAAGTAGGTTGGTTTGGCCCCGGTTACGCCTGCGCTAGTAGATTTGACCAGGGTGTTTTCCAGCATATTCTGTGCCTGCAAGAGCCCTTCGGATCCGAGCAGTTCCACGCGCTGGTCATAGCCATAGACCGCGCGGCGCGAGTTCTTGATCACTGCGATGCGGCCATCAGCATAGGTCAGCGTTACCACGGCGGTATCCACGTCGCCCGCGGCGCCGATCTCCGGATCGACAATCGAGGTGCCAACGGCGGTTACGGTCACGGGTGCTTCACCCATGATGAAGTTCGCCATGTCGAAGTCGTGAATCATCATGTCGCGGAACAAGCCGCCAGAGACTTTGATGTACGCGACCGGCGGGGGGGCCGGGTCGAAAGAAGTGATAGACAACAGCTCGGCCTTGCCGATTTCACCGGCTTGCAACGCGGTCTTGAGCGCACCGAAATTCGGGTCGAACCGCCGGTTGAAGCCGATCATCACTGGCTTGCCGTTCTTGGCCGCGACTTTCTGGCAGGCGCGCGCGCGCTCCAGCGACAGGTCGACCGGCTTTTCGCACAGCACCGCCTTGCCCGCTGCGGTGGCCGCCTCGATCAGGTCGGAATGGGTGTCGGTCGACGTGGCGATCAGCACCGCGTCAATCGACGGGTCAGCGATGATCTCATCCGTTGTGCGCGCCTCGCAGCCATACTGCGCGGCGAGCTTTTCCGCGTTTTCGGGGATATAATCCGACACCGCCACCAGCGTGCTGCCGGGGTTAGAGGAAATCGCCGTGGCGTGAACACCGGCGATGCGGCCTGCGCCGAGTAGTCCGACTTTGAGCATTGTCTTTTGCCTTTTGTAGGGTCGTCGACCCGTAGTTCAGAGTGTTATCGTGATACCGTCTGCCGCGCTCTTGCGCGCGGCGTCGAGGACAGCCAGCGTCTTTGCACCTTGTTCGGCGGTAACGGGCGGCGAAGTGCCGGCCCGCACCGCAGAAGCGAAGGTGGTGTAATAATCGTGATAGCGCCCTTGTTCGGACGGCACCGGTACGGCGCCCTCCTCGGTGTAAAGCGTGCCCCAGTTGGATTGCGGCTCAAAACCCCATCCTTCGGGATCATCAATCGGACGCTTACCCGCGAAGATCGACTGGGCCTGAATGTCAGTCGAATGGCTGACAAAAGCACCTTTGTCTCCATAGGCCCGCAATTCGCGCAGGTCGTATCGGTTGAGTTTCGATGCCGACACCTCGGATAAACGGCCATTTTCGTGATACATCACGATGAAAAAGCACGCGTCCGTGCGGCCCTCGGGCAGGTTGATGAAATCCAGATGCCCCGAAACCCGCGCAACCGGGCCATTTAGATAGATCATCTGGTCGACAAGGTGACTGCCGAGATCGCGCAGCAGCCCACCGTCCGGGCCGTGTTCCAACGTCGCCGGATCGTCGAAATCCATCCGATTGTGAATGCGCCAGATCCGGCCCAGACGACCTTCCTCCATGACCTTCTTCAAGGTCTGGATATCCGCGTCGAGACGCCGGTTCTGGAACACGCTCAGCGTGACGCCCTTGGCCTTGGCCGCCGCATCCAGTTCCATCGCGCCCTCGTAATCGGGGGCAAAGGGTTTGTCGGCGATCACGTGCAAGCCGGCCTCGATCGCCTCCAACACCAAAGCGCGTCGGGTCTGGGGAGGCGTGGTGACGGTGACCGCGTCACAGACACCCGCTTCGATCATCGCGGTCAGGCTGGGAAAGACCGGCGTATCGGGCCAGTCGGCACGTGCCTTGGCCACGGTGGCCTCGGCCCGTGCGACGATGCCCGCCAGCGCACAGCCCTCCGCCGCCTCGATGAACGGCGTGTGGAAGTGCTGCCCCCCGGTTCCGTATCCGACAACCCCGATCCTGAGCATCAGCCTTGCACCTTGCTGATGAAGGCGTCGAACTCGTCATCCTTGATGGCGACGGAATGCCCGGCTTCGGGATAACCGCCATTGTCCACGTCGGTCTTGAATTCCTTGAAGGCCGCGATGCGTTCGTTTTGCAGACGCTCCAGTTCGGGGGCGAAGTTGCGATAGGCCTTGCCGTGACGCGGCTTGTGGTTCTTGCCGTAGCCGCAGACATCCTCGGTAAACAGATACTGCGCGTCGGCGTATTTGCCCGCGCCCATACCCAGCATGATGAGCGAGGAATTCTCGGTCAGGAACTTGGCGACGCGATCCGGCACGACCTCGAGCTCGGCACCGAAGACACCGATCTTTTCGAGCATCTGCGTGTGTTTCCACAGCGCCTCGGCCTCATCTGCGGTCTTGCCCACGGCGCGCCAGCCGGTCCAGGTGATGTAGGACGGGATCAGGCCGATATGGCCGACGACGGGCAAATGGTTGTCGCAGAGCAGCTTCTGGATGTCATAGCTGGCCGAGCAGTAATAGGCGTCGCCGCCGATGCCCGCATAGTGGAACGCCGCGCGCAGGTAGTCCTCGCCGGTGGCGATCGGGCGGCCCTCGAACCGGCCCCAGCCGCCATAGGGCAGACCGACCTGCACAAAGCAGTCACCCGCCGCTTCGCGCATTTCGGCGTCAAAGAACTTGCCCTCGATGGACAGCATGTGGATGCCAGCAGCGTTGGCTGCGGCGGCTTCTTCGGGGGTGGTGACAAACAGCATCGAGATTTTCTCGCCGCGCTTCTTCATGGCGCGGATGTCTTCGACATGGGGACGATTGTGGTACATGGGTCTGTCCTTTGGTGGCTCAGGCAGCTTTCAGCAGCCGCTTCAAGTTCTGTTCGGGATCGGCCAGCGCATCGGCATCGACGGCAGTGCCCCGTTCAATGAGTTTTTCGAAGATGCGAATGTCCTTCGACGTGGTGTTCATTGGCCCTATCCCTGCCGCGGCGCGGAGCGTTCCCACGCTATCAATTTGGAAAACGACCGTTGTGCCACCGCCAGTGTTGCGATGGCGGATCGGCGCCGCCAGATCGAAGATCCCAGTCACCTGCAGCCCCAGATCGTATTGATCCGACCAGAACCACGGTCCTTTCGAATAGGCATCCGACTGCCCCAACATGGCACTGGCAGCGTGTTCGCCCTGGTCCTTCGCAGCCTTCCAGCTTTCCAGCCGGACGCGTTGGCCGCGCCAGTCGAAATTGCAGCAATCCCCGGCGGCAAAGACATGCGGGTCCGACGTCCGGAAATCGCCGTCAACGACGATACCGTTCTGCACATCCAATCCTGCGGTTTCAGCGAGATCGGTATTCGGCAGCGCCCCAACACCGGCAATCACGGCGTCGAAGTCCAATACCTTGCCGTCAGCCAGGACGATGCGGGTTGCATTGGCAGACGACACACCCGTGCCCAGCATCATGGACACGCCTTCAGCCAAGTGCCGATCTTGCAGGACCTGTGCGATCTGGGGCGGTACAGCACGACCCAAGAGTCGGGGGGCTGCTTCGAAAACCGTCACCTCGGCTCCGGCTGACCGTGCCAGAGCGGCAAGCTCCAGCCCGATAAAACCGCCACCAACGATGCCAATCCGGGCATCTCGGTGCAGTTGAGACAGAATGGACTGCGCGTCCTTGTCAGTGCGCAGGGTCAGGCAACCGTCCATCCCAGGAAACAGCCGTGCCCGCGCGCCGGTGGCCAAAAGGAGGCAGTCATAGTCCAGCGTCTCACCCCCTGCCAGGGAAACGCTCCGAGTGGCCCGATCAATACCGCGGACAGGTTCGCCAAGACGCAAGGTGATCGCCTTGTCCTGATAGGCTTCAACCGCGCAGATCGGTTTGGTCTCGCCGAATTTGGACAGCGGCGGACGTTCATAAGGCAACGCCGCCTCCGCCCCAATCAGCGTGATCTCGCCCGCATAGCCTTGCATTCGCAGGGCAAACGCGGCCCGGACGCCGCACTCCCCTGCCCCGATTATGACCATGCCGCTCATGACGACACCGTGAATGCAGTGCGGAAGGACTCCAGCGCGGCCTCGGGATCGCCTGCCGCAAAGGCCTCCATACCGACGGGGCCGCTATAGCCCATTTCGCTCAGCGCACTGGCGATGCCCGCATAGTTGATTTCGCCCGTGCCCGGCTCACACCGGCCGGGGTTGTCGGCGACTTGCACCTCGCCAATCCACGGCAAGCACGCCTGACACCAGCGGATCAGGTCACCTTCGCCGATCTGCGTGTGATAGAGGTCGAGGTTGATGCGCAGCTGCGGGCGGCCCACCGCGCTGACCAAGGCCAGCACATCCGCGGTCGAGCCAAACGGGCAACCGGGATGGTCGATGGGGTTGAGGTTTTCCAACGTGAAAGTCACCCCCACGGTCTCGGCCATGTCGCAGATGCGGTGCAGTGTGTCACGGGCGCGCTGTTCGTAACCGGGTGCAAAGGACCCGATCAGCGGGATCGGCACACCCATATCGCCCAATCCAGTGCCATGCAGGTTCAGCCGGTCGACACCCAGCCGCTTGCCGACCTGTGCTGTCTCTCGCGCGCTGGCCAACAGCGCCTCCGCGCCCTCGGCATCGGACAAACGCCCGACGAGGTAGCCGTTCATGATGGTGAAATTGGCGCCCGTGGCTTCCAGCTTGGCTAGATCGTGATCCGGCCAGTTCCAGAGACCCACGCCAAACCCCATCTCTTTCAGGCGTGAGGCCCGCCATTCGATGGGTTTGTCGCGCCACAGCATTTCGGCGCAGGCGGCAAGTTGAAAGCTCATTGAGGTATCCTTGGTAACACCTGTCCCGGGCTTGACCCGCGACCTCTTGGCCAGACGTGGAGGCCGAGGGTCAGGCCCGGGGCGCCAATCGCTCAGATTTCGACGAAGACCCGACCGCCATCGACTTTGACAGGATAGGTACACAGGTTTTCGCAGGCCGGGGGCGTTTCGACCTCACCGGATGTGCAGTCGAAGATCGAGGAATGCTTGGGGCATTCGATGGTCGCCTCGACCACCAGACCATCCTCGAGGTGCACATCCTCGTGGGTGCACAACCCATCGGTGCAGTAGTAATTATCCTCGTGATCGCGGATGATGACGAAGGTCCGCGCCCCGTGATCGAAGCGGATCACGTCCTCGGCGTCCACATCACCCGTTGCGCAGGCGTCTACCCATTCTGCCATGATAAGTCTCCTCGTGTGGTCTCAGGCGGCCTTTGCGGCCGGCCCTTCGTGATAGGGGTTTGCGGTCTCCGGCAGCGGGCGCCGGAGGTAGAAATCGGGGTCTTTGCGCTGCCGCCAGAGCGCGGGCAGCATCTGAGCGTAGCCATCCAGGAAAGAGGTGTTCGGTGCCGGGAAGTCGTGGCGGCAGATCTCGTGCAGTTCGGGCAGCTTGTAGTAGGGTACGAGCGGGAACATGTGGTGTTCGACGTGGTAGTTCATGTTCCAGTAGATGAAGCGGCTGACCGGGTTCATATAGACCGTCCGGCTGTTCATGCGGTGATCCAACACGTTGTCGGCCAGCCCGCCATGCTGCAGCCAGCCGCACAGCACCATGTGCCAGCAACCATACAGACGCGGCAGACCGATCAGCAGCACGGGAATCCAGCTTTGAAAGACCAGCGCGGCGGCGATGGTTGCAGCGTAAATCGCCAGCCAGATGCGCGCGGTGCGGATGGTCTTGGCGTGGAACGACTCGGCCACGTAATCTGCCTCATCCGGCAGGATATGACCTGCGGCGTGCCGGATCATCCGTTTCACACCGTCGATCACATCCAGAATGCCCACCAGATTCGCCGCCATCTTGAGCATGTCGACGGGCCGCATGATCGCCACTTCGGGGTCACGGCCGACGATGACCGTGTCGGAATGGTGCCGAGCATGGCCGAACTTCCAGCAGGACGGATCGCGGACCATGCAGAAGCACGCGACCTGGTAGACGACCATGTTCATCCAGCGGGTCTTGAAGGCAGACCCATGACCGCACTCATGCCACCTGCTGTCCATTGCCGAGCCATAGAGCACGCCATAGGCCAGCCAGAACGGCGCGGACCACCAGCTGGGCATCAGCGCAATGGCTGTGGCGGCGAACACCGCCATCAGCCCGAAAAGGACACCCGTGTCGCGGATCGCGGGCTGGTCGGCCCGCTTCATCAGCGCTTTCATGACCTTTCGGTCGATGGGTGTGCGATACCAGTCCTCCGTGACCAAACCTTTGGCCACGGCGCTTTGCGCATCCGGTCCCAGAAGATCATAGTCACGGGGCACGGGATCAGATCTCCTGCGGTTTGAAATCGGCAGGGGCAGACGGCATCACGCCCTTCAGCAGGTCCACGGATTTCTCCAGGCCTTCGAGCGAGTTCAGCAGCACATCCTCGTGTTCGATCGACAGCCAGCCGTCGTAACCGCCCATCTTGAGCCGATAGCAGAACTGCCGCCACCATTCCTCGCCATGGCCAAAGCCCAGCGTGATGTAGGACCACGAGCGCGCCGGGATATCCATGAGCGAGCCATTTTCCAGAAGAGACGTAGTCGCCTGCTTGGGTGCGTTCAGGAAGGTGTCCTTGGCATGGACGTGATACACGGCTTCGCCCAGTACCTCGGCAGCGATCAGGGGATCGGCGCCCATCCAGAACAGGTGACTTGGGTCGAGGTTCGCGCCAATCACCGGGCCAACAGCCTCGCGTAGTTTGAACAGTGAGGGCACGTTGTAGACGCACTGGTTGCCGTGCAGTTCAAGCGCGATCTGCTCGACGCCGTGCTCTTTGCAGAGCGCAACGATCTCGGTCCAGAACGGGATCAGCTTTTCTTCCCACTGGTATTTGAGCATGATCTGCGTTTCCGGCGGCCAGCTGCTGACAACCCAGTTCGGCATCACGTCATTTGCCGAGCCTGCGGGCAGGCCCGACATGGTGCAGACTTTCTTGACGCCCATTTCACCGGCCAGGCGAATGGTCTTTTTCAGATCCTCGCCCTGCTTGGGATCGGTCGGGTGCAGCGGGTTGCCGTTGGCGTTGAAGGAGATAATCTCCAGCCCTCGTCGGTCGAATTCGTCCATGAACGCCTTCTGAGCGGACCCATTGCCGAGCAGATCGTCCATGCGGCAATGCGGGGCAGTCGACCAGCCACAGGTGTTGACCTCGATACCGCTGACGCCCATGCGCTGCGCGTTGTCCATCATTTCGGCAAAGGACATGCCACCGAGGCTATCGGATACGAAACCCAGCTTCATTGGTAGAACTCCGGCTTGGAGATGAGGGTGATGTCTTCGCGCGAGCCGTCGGCCAGTGCCCGCGCACCGGCCTCGGCGATCACGGCAGCAGCGTAGCCGTCCCATGCCGACGAAGCGATTTCGGGGTAGTCGCCGCCCTGCGCCCAGTTCACAAAGGCGCGGTTCTGTTGGCGATAAGCCTCGGCATAACGGTCGCGCCAGTCGGGGTCGTGGCCCAGCGACTTTGCGGCGTCCTGATCCATGCGGGTATAGCTGACATGGTTGGTCGAGATCGTGCCGGTCTCCCCCACCAGCTCTGCCTTGACGTCATAGCCATAGGCGGCGTTGTTGTTGACCTCGACGGTGACGATCTGATCATCGGCAGTCGTCAAGACCATGACGACGGGGGCCACCAGCGTGTCAGAGCGTTTCGGCTGCGATGCAGCAATGGACGTCACCTCGGTGTCCAGCAGGTAGCGCATGACGTCAAATTCATGCGGGGCAGAGTTGGTGATCGCCATGGCGCCAGTGAAATCGGCGGCAGGTGTTGCGACGTTGCGGTGCCAGTTGTGCAGCATCAGCGCGCGGCCGATCTTTCCCGACTTGAGTGCGGCGCGCATCTGCAGGTAGGCCGGGTCATAGCGGCGCATGAAACCCAGCATGATGAATTTCTCGCCTGCGGCCTCTTCGGCCTTCATCACCTCTAGGCATTCGGGCGAGGACTGCGACAAGGGCTTTTCGCACATCACTTTCTTGCCTGCTTTGATACAGGCAAGGCTCAGGGGCGCGTGTGTGAAATCAGGAGATGCAACAATCACGGCGTCAACGTCATTGCGTGCGATGGTCGCTTCGGGATCAGTGGCAGAGTCCGCGCCATATTGGTCGGCGATGGATTTGGCGCGGGCGCCGTCCATGTCGCAAACCACCTGAAGGTGTGCGCCGGGCAGGTCCTCGGCGACGATACGGGCATGATCGGCGCCCATGAGGCCTGCGCCGATGACGGCAATTCGAAGGGTCATTCTACAAGGTCTTTCCCGAAAGCGCAGATGTGCGCGGTGGTCAACTTCCTCTCATCGCGCCCCGGGCTTGATCCGGAGCCTCTGGGAGGATTGCGGTAGAGCTCCCGGGTCAAGCCCGGGACGGGTGTTTCAGTGGGCCGGTTCCGGCTGCGTGCTCAATGCGCCGGTTCCGGCACGTGGCCGTCATGGGTTTCCATGTAGCCTTCGATATTCGCTTCGAGATCGGCCATGGATTCACCGCCCGCCATCAGGTCGGCAATCTCTTCGCGGGTCTTTTCGCCCTTGCGGAAGTCGGCGGCGATGGCGCCACGTATCAGAACCGCAAAGTGGTCGCCCACGGCCATCGCGTGCATGACCTGGTGGGTGATGAAGATCACCGCCAACCCGCGCCTCTTGGCCTCGTTCACGATGCGCAGAACGTGGGCGGCCTGTTTCACACCCAAAGCAGCGGTCGGTTCGTCAAGGATCAGCACGCGTGCGCCGAAATACACAGCACGGGCAATGGCCAGCGATTGACGCTCGCCCCCCGACAGGCCGCCGACCAGACGGTCGCCATCGGTGATGCGGGTGATACCCATCTTCTGGACCTCATCCACGGCGATGCGGTTGGCCTTTTGGCGGTCGAAGACCTTGAAAGGGCCAACACCTTTGGTGGGCTCGTTCCCGGCAAAGAAGTTGCGCCCCACGGACATCAGCGGATAGGTCCCGCCGAACTGGTGCACCGTCGCGATGCCCATATCCTGCGCTTCACGTGGGCGATTGAAACTGACTGGCTTGCCATCCATCAGCATCTCGCCCCGGGTGGGCTGGTGCACGCCGGACATCGTCTTGATCAGCGTCGATTTGCCGGCACCGTTGTCGCCGAGCAGGCAGAGCACTTCGCCTTCGTTGACCTTCAGGCTGATTTCGTGAAGCACATCGATCGGGCCAAAGCTCTTGTCGACCTTGCGCATTTCGAGAACTGGGGTTTTGTCGGACATCGTTCAAGCCCTCACTTTTTCTTGGTGGTCGACGCGCTGGTCGCCAGGTTACGGAAGGTGTCGTTCATCAGAACTGCCACCAACAGCAGCGCCCCGATGAAGAGCATATTCAGGTCCTTGTCGAAGGCAGTGAAGTTTATCCCCTGGAACACGATGCCAAAGGTCAGCGTGCCAAAGACCACGCCAGTCACCGTGCCAAAGCCCCCGGTCAACAGAACCCCGCCGACGACGACACAGATAATGGTGTTGAAGATCATGCCGAATTGCGTCGTTGTACTGGCGGTGTTGGCCAGAACAGCCTCGGTCATGCCGACAAGCGCAGCCGCCATGGCCGACAGCATGAACAGCGCGATCTTCAGGCGGTTGGTCGGGATACCCGCATTGCGCGCGGCTTCCTGGTCACCACCCATGGCAAAGATCCAGTTCCCCCACGGGCTGACATGCAGCACGAAGAAACAGCCCACAGCAACCGCGATCCAGATGAAGAAGGAGCTTTGCAGGCTCTGGAAGATGGTGAAGGCGCTGTCTTCGGAGCCGATCTTCAGCGTATGATAGTCGCCCATCAGGAACTCGGAGACCACGCCCGCATCGGGCAGGCTGTGCTGGGTGGTGCCGGCGATCTGTTTGGAGATGTAGGCGTTGAGACCCGCGATCACGAAGAGCGTGGCCAGGGTGACGATGAGCGAGGGCACGTTGGTGCGGGTCACCAGCATGCCGTTCATCCAGCCGATGGCCCCGGCGACGGCGAAGCTGATGAGCACCCCGAGCCAGATGTTGAGCCCGAAGGTCTCGGTGGACATGGCGAGCACGATGCCGCCTGCGGGAATGAGCGCGCCGATGGAGATATCGAGCTCGCCTGCGATCATAAGGAAGCCGATCGGGATGGCGATGATGCCGACCTTGGAGGCGAAGTTGAGCCAGGTCGAGGAGCCGAGCGGGGTGAGGAAGTTCTTGTCCCAGCCGAACCAGGCGAAGAACAGGAAGATCAGGATGAAGCCCGCTGCCGCGCCCGCGTCGGGGCGCCGGAACAGGCTGAGAAGCGATAAGCCGCCGCCGGACGTCGACGCTGTGTCGGGCCCGGTGCTCTTGCTTTCGGTGTTGGTTGCGTCCGCCATTTTGATGGCTCCCCCAGGGTGGCTTGCTCTGGCGCGGGTGCTGCCGCGCGGGTGAGTGTTGCCCCCGGCCGGATCGATCGGCCGGGAGCGGGTTGGGTCAGATCAGCGGGCGCCCAGTTCTGCGCCAGCCTTCACCGCGTCGACGTTGGAGGCGTCGATGATCGCCGGACCGGTCAGGACCGGATCGGTAGAGATCTCGGTGCCAAACTTCAGGTTGGCGAAGAGCATCGAGGTGGCCAGGAAGCCCTGAAGGTAGGGCTGTTGGTCGATGGCCATCTTCTGGGTGCCGGCGGAGATGCGCTCCAGCGAGGCGGGCGAGAAGTCGAAGGCCGAGACCATGATGTCGAGGCCGGTCTGCTCCACCGCGTTCGCCCCTGCGGCGGCACCGAAGTCGGCGCAGGAGACCATCGCATCGATGGTGTCGTCACCGATGAACTCGGCCTTCAGCGCCTCGGCAGTGCCGGTCACGTCGCCATCGAGGTTGGCGGGGGTGCTGAGCACGGTCACCTTGGCCCCGGCTTCGGTGGCACCATCGGTCACGCCCTTGCAGCGCTCTTCGAGGTTGATCGCGCCGGGCACCTGAATGTGGCAGAGGATGTGCTTGGCACCCTGCTCGGCGAGATACTTGCCGCCGCCAAAGCCCGCCTCGTACTCGTCGGAGCCGAAGTAGTTGATGGCGCTGATGTCGTCCTTCACCGGCAGACCGGAGTTGTACTGCATGATCTTGATGCCCTGCTCGGCAGCGGCCTGAAGCGCGGGGATCTGCGCATCGGGCACCCAGACCGGGATGGCGATGCCGTCGACGCCCTGTGCGACAGCCTGATTGATCAGGGTCACAAGATCGGGGCCGAAGTTCTCGTAGTTCTGGGTGCGTAGGTACTGCACGGTGCCGCCGTTGGCCTCGACCATGTGGGTCGCGTCATCAACGCCCTTCTTGATCTTGTCCATGAAGGCATCTTCGACCGAACCGGCGATCACGGCGATATCCTGCGCCACCGCGCCGGTGGCCATCAGTGCCGCGATGGCCGCGGTTGTCAGCGTCTTGGTCAAATTCATGTCGGTCTCCTCCTCATTAATCCGTCTCCTCGACGGTTCGACATTGGTTAAGGCCGGGCAGCGGCTTGCACCGCAGGGGCCGGGGTCTTCTTTCGTGTGACCATCGAGAGTGCCAACGAACGGAAGCTTTCATTCATGGCGACAGCAATCAGCAACGTTGCGCCAATGATCAGGTTCGACCAGTTGCGGTCGATCTCGGTGAAATAGATGCCCTGGTTGACCACTGCGAAGGTCAGCGTGCCGACAAAGATGCCGATCACCGACCCGAAGCCGCCGGTCAGAAGCGTGCCGCCGACGACGACGCTAACGATCACGTTGAAGATGATCCCCATGCCGCCTGACACCTGCGCGGAGTTGAAGAGGATCGCCTGGCACATGCCGACGAACGTCGCGGCGGTGGCGGAGAGGATGAAAAGCGTGATGGTCATACGGTCCACCGGGATACCGGCATTGCGCGCGCTGTCACGGTCGCCGCCCATGGCGAACAGCCAGTTGCCAAAGCGTTGCTTGTGCACGACAAACCAGAACACGACCGCCGTGATGATCCACCAGATGATGATGACCTGATGGCTCGCGCCCAGCAGGCTGCCGAAGGCGAACTTGGCCCAGCTGGGCGCTGTCACGGCAACGCTCGCCGCGCCGGTCAGCAGCTTGGAGGCGGTCAGGACAATGCCCTGCATCGCCACTAGCGTGCCCAGCGTGATGATCAGCGAGGGCACCGTGGTACGGATTGTCAGCATGCCGTTGATGGTGCCGACAATCACGCCAAGCCCCAGCGCTGCGATCATGCCAAACATGATCGGCAGCTCGTAATGGCCCGACACGATGGCGACGGTCATCGACCCCGCCGGGATCATCGCGCCGATGGAAATGTCCAACTCGCCAGCGATCATCAAGAGGCCCACCGGTATGGCCACAATGCCCATATTGGCGGCGAAGTTCACCCAGCTGGCCGCGCCCATCAGGGCCACAAGATCGACCCCGCCGAAGACCACGAAAAACAGCAGGATGCCGACAAGGCTGAGAACAGCTCCCGCACCGGGCTGGCGGAGGAAGTTTCCGAATGCATCCCGCATGGCTCAGCCCGCCTTTTTCTTGGTTGCATAGGACAGCGCCAGATTGCGGAAGCTGTCATTCGACATCACAGCGATCAGCAGCAGCGCGCCGATTATGATCGAGCCGTAGTTCGGATCGATCCCGGAAAAGAAGATGCCTTGGTTCACGATTGCAAAGGTCAACGTGCCCAGCACGATGCCGATCACCGACCCTGCCCCTCCGGTCAGCAGCACCCCGCCGATAACCACGCACATGATCGAGTTGAAGATGAACGCCTGCCCCGCTGCGACCTGCGCACTGCCAAAGGTCAGAACCTGGCTGACACCGACGAAGGCCGCAGCAAACCCGCTCAGCATATAGAGGCCGATGGTGGTGCGGGCGACGGGGATACCCGCGTTGCGCGCGCTTTCGCGGTCACCGCCAAGGGCGAAGATCCAGTTCCCCCAGGGTGAAACGTGCAGGAAGAAATAAATCAGCCCGGCAAAGCCCAGCCACCAAAAGATCGTGGCGCGGAACATGAAGTTGATGGAGGAGCCCAGCAGCGCCTTGGCCGAGGGGTCCGGCGTCATGAAGACCCCGGTCGATCCGGCAATCATGACCGTGAAGCCCAGCGTCAGGCCCATGGTGCCAAACATCGTGCCGATGGTGATGATCAGCGACGGGATCGAGGTGCGGGTGACCAGCTGGCCGTTGACGAAGCCGACGCAAACCCCCACCGCCAGCCCGGCGAAAACGCCGTACCATGTGGGCATGTCGTAGTGGCCAGAGACCAACGCCGTGGTCAGCGCCGCTGCCGGAACGACTGCGCCCACCGAAATGTCCAGTTCACCGGCGATCATCAGCAGGCCGACAGGCAGGGCGATGATGCCAACCTCGGCCGCCATCGTCAGGAAGGCGGACCAGCCCGGTGCGCCCAGGAAGACCGCGCCGCCAAGCGAGGCGAAGAAAATGTAGACCACGACCGTGCCGATCAGCGTGCCGAATTCGGGGCGTCGGATCAGCTTGCCGAGGGTGTCGGCCAGATCGCTGGTATTGGTCGTTTCAGAAGCCATGGCCCCAAGGTCCTCGCGTCAAGCTGGGTCCCGCATGCATCGGGCCGCGCAGGTGTGCGCGCGGCCCGGTCTCTGGATCGGTCAGCGTGTGCCCTGCGAAGCACCGGCCATCGTCGCCTCGATGTTCGAGGCATCGACAACGCCCGGACCGGTCAGGATTTCGCGCGTCGGGATCGACAGGCCATAGTTGATGTGGCCGTTCAGGATCGACACGGCATAGAAGCCCTGCTGATAACCCTGCTGGTCGATGGCACAGCTTTGCTGGCCCTGCGAAATCTGGTTCAGGATTGCTTCGTCGAAGTTGATACCGCAGACCTGCACTTGACCGGCTTTGCCCGCCTGCTGGATGCCCTGCACGATGCCGACAGCGTCGAGGTTCGCGGTGGCAAACACAGCGTCGATGTCGGGGTTCTGCAGCAAATGCGCGCGCACCGCCTGCGCCACGGCGGTCACATTACCCTGCGCGGTCGCCGGGAGCGGCATGGTCGAGGCGCTCTGGCCCGCGTTTTCCATGCCCTCGGCAAAACCGTTGCAGTAGTCTTCGATGTTCGCGGCGCCCGGCAGCGAGTTCACACAAAGACCATTGGTTGCTCCGTTATTGCCCAGCCATTCGCCGCCCGCGACACCGGCCAGATAGTCAACCGCGCCGACATAGTTCAGCGCGCCCAGGCGGTCTGCAGCCTCGATGCCACCAGCGTTGTAGATGACCAGCGGGATGCCCGCATCGACAACCGACTGGAAGGCCGGATCCATCGCCTCCGGCACCCAGTTCGGGCCGACAACACCGGTTGCGCCCTGGTCGATGGCCTGACGGATCAGCTCTGCCGCGTCGACACCGAGGTTGTCGTAGTTCTGCGGGCCAAGCCAGGTGACCTTGCCGCCCTGTGCTTCGACGACGATGCCGGCATCCTCGGCACCGCGCTTGACGATCGACCAGAAGGGATCGTCGGGCTTGCCGCCGATGACAAAAATGTTTGCGCCTTCGGCATCTGCCATGCCTGCGCCCAGTGCCATGACGGCTGCAGTGGCAAGGATTTTGGTCAGTTTCATGTGGGTCTCCTCCCGATGTGCCGCGCGTTGCGGCTAATGATAACGCTTGGGGTCATTCGGCCCGCCTCCTCGCGGACCGATCCGCTTATTCCGCCGGTGTCGCCTTGGCCTGTTTGGCCTTCAGACGATCCTTCTTGGCGCGGAAACGGGCCTTCATCTGCTCGTCGGCATCCTTGGAGCCGTCGTGCCAGGTGCCGAACCATTTATCGAGCGGGACAAGCCCCTCACCGCCGTAGTTCACCTCGAAATACTTGTGATGCAGGTAGTGGGCGTAGGCGTGGCTGTTCATCGCCTTGCTGCCCGCTTCGCCGTCGAATTCGAGCTTCTCGAAGCCGATATGCCCGTTGATCGCGCCATAGGCGGTCGAATTCAGCTGGAACAGCGCCACGATTGGGTTGGACGGGATCAACAGGTGCCACAGCATCTCCGAGAAGAAGAAGAAGCCTTCGACCGGGTGCATGGACATGGACGACCACGGGCTCGGGTTGATGGAGTTGTGGTGAATTGAGTGGATCCATTTGTAAAGCGGCTGCTGGTGGATAAGCCAGTGAATGCAGAAGAAGTGGACCTCGTGGATCGCGGGCACCAGCAGCGTCAGCACGACCAGCCACAGCCAGTGTTGGTCCCAGCCCAGCCACGCAAAGGCATGGTAGCCATTGGCGTAGCACCAGAAGAAGAACACCTGGATCAGCGTCCACAGCGGGATCGACATGAAGAAGCTGCGCAGGAAGTTGTCGAGGTTCTGGGATTTGAACCAGAACACGTCAGACGGGTTCTCGGATGGGAACTTAGCGTTGTACTTGAACCGCGTGCCCTGGATGCGCTTGACGTAGTAGAACACCTCGACCGAGCCATACATCACGAAGATGCCGCCCGCGTTGATCGCATAAAGGATCGCGACCCACTTCCACGACCACGTCGCGAAGTCGGCGATGTTAGGCTGGATGATCAGGAACCAGTAGATCAGCGTGACCGCCATGTGAAAGGCGTTCCATGGCCACAGATATTCAACCAAGAAATGGCCCATCTTGCCCCAGCGCCCTTGCCAGAACGGTGCGATCTGAAGCGACTTGTTGGGCGCCCAGTTGCCGCGCTTGTCGCGTGTGCCGTATTGCAGGTCGTCCATATCTGCATCCCTCCCAGAGGCGGCGACCGGACCTGAATTGGTGTCACCGCGACGCAGATTTCCTTGACAGATTGATCCAGATCAAATCAAGCTATCCCAAATTCAGCAGCATCTTTCGTATCATTTTAAGTCATCGACGCTGCATTTTGATACGAAATGAAACGAGGTCACCCGATGAAGCGACCAACGATCCCGGATCTGGCCGAAGCGGCGGGTGTCTCCGTGTCAACAGTAAACCGTGTCTTGAACCAACCCGACTCAGTCCGGCAGCCGACACGCGAACGGGTGATGTCTGCCGCCGAGGAAATCGGCTTTTACGGGCTGGGCACGATCCAGCATTCCGTGCGCGCCGGGCAGCAGACCCACCGTCTGGGGATCCTTCTGCAGCAGGAGGGACGCACCTTCTACAACAACCTCGGCTCGGCCCTGCGGCAGGCGGCCTCGGCGCAGGCCGGGTGCTCGGTCGAGCTGACACTGAGCTACATGGACGACCTGTCCCCCGACAAGGTCGCCGCCCAACTGGCGGCCTTGTCCGAAAAGGTGGACTCGATCGCATTGGTCGCCGCCCAACATCCCCTGGTCGCCGATGCCATCGATACTGTCATGGCGCGCGGCGTGCCCGTCACCGCCATCATCGCGCCGCTGTCCGCCTCGGGCAATGTCAGCTTTGTCGGGTTGGATAACTGGAAGGTCGGGCGCACCGCCGCATGGGCTTTTGTCAACATCGTCAAGCAACCGGGCGAGATCGGCATCCTTCATGGCAACCACCGCTACCGGAACCAGGAAATGAACGAGAGCGGGTTCCGCTCGTATTTCCGCGAACACGACCGCACCTTCACTTTGCTCGAACCCGTCGCCACCTACGAATCCGCTGCCGCCGCGCGCGAGCTGGTCGAAGGCCTGCTCAAAGAGCATCCAGACCTGTGCGGGCTGTTCATATCTGGCGGCGGGATCACCGGCGCCATCGCGGCATTGCGTGACATGCCCCATCGCAGGGACTTCGTCGCGGTCGGATATGAACTGTTCGATGCCACCCGCTCAGCGCTTATCGACGGCACGCTCAGCATGGTCATCTCCCATCCGATGCAGACACTCGCGACCGAGACCATTTCGACCATGATTAAGGCAAAACAGTCCGGTGCCGATGGCGGAGCACAACGCGTCGCCTTGAGTTTTGAAATCTATACTCCGGAAAACGTTTAAGACCCTGTCGCCGTGCACACTTCCGATTGCTCAAACTTCACAAGCCAGGTGGCGCAGAAGCGTCTGCGTTGCAGAACAAACCAGGTCCGTCGAAAACGACACGGTGTATTTCAAGTGTAACTTGGACCCGAACGTATCGGGTATGTTCAGACGCCGATCAATGGCCGGCAGACTAGACGCCTCGACATAATAGCGAGATTCCACGAGCTGTCGGTTCGCAAGCTAAACACGTCATCATCTGGACCCGCGGCGAAGGCTCACTCCGAAAGCTGCTCATCCTCGATCAGGAGCAAGCCCTCCGCGACCAGGGCCGGGCGTTCGCTGCCCTTGATTTCGATGGTCGAGGTTAGCGCCAACTGCGTTCCCTGCCCGCGCCGGGTCGCGGCGGCGACCGTCTGGACCAAGCGGACGTGGCTGTCCGCCGGCACCGGCGCGGTGAAGCGCACACGGTCATAGCCGTAGTTCAATCCGGCGCCCCGCCGCTCGATCCTGAATAACTGGCGTTGCAGGCGTGGGATAAGAGAGAGCAGGAAGAGGCCATGAGCTATCGTCTTGCCGCCCGGCTGCTCGCGGGCGGCGCGGTCCACGTCGATGTGGATCCAGTGGTCATCGCCGGTGAGCTCGGCGAAGGCATCAATCTGCGCCTGGGTGATCTCCATCCACTCCGTCGCGCCGAGCGGCTTGCCCGTGTGCGGCTCCAGATCCATCGCGGTTTCGACTGTGACCATGCCCGGTTTCCTCCCCTGTGCGCCGCCGGTCAGCGGGTAATGAGTGAATAAATTATAATTACAATTTTAAGCTTGCGCAACCGCCCCGACTCGGCGCAGGTAAAGGGGACGAAAGCGGAAAGGAGGCTGCTGATGGCCGGGACTCTGGGTCATATCAAGGTACTCGATTTCAGCCGCGTCTTCGCCGGGCCCTGGGCCGCGCAGATGCTGGCGGATTTTGGTGCCGAAGTGATCAAGGTGGAGCATGTGAAAGGCGGCGACGATGTGCGCCGCATGGGCGTGCCGCATCTGGGAGCAGACGGCGAACCCACGGGCGAGACCTCCTCCTTTCTGGCGATGAACCGGGGCAAGCGCTCGGTCGCGCTCGACCTCAAGCACCCCGAGGGGCAGGCGCTGGCGAAGCGGCTCATCGCCGAGGCAGACGTGTTGATCGAAAACTTCAAGACCGGAACCCTCGCCCGCTTCGGCCTCGACTATGCCGCGGTGGCCGAGATCAACCCCCGCCTCATCTACTGTTCGATCACGGGCTTCGGCCAAACCGGGCCGATGGCGCATCTGCCGGGCTACGACCCGATCTTCCAGGCCATGTCCGGCCTGCTCAGCATGACCGGCACCGACGATGGCCAACCGGGTGCCGGGCCGGCGCTGGTGGGCTATTCGATCTCCGACATCACCGCAGGACAATATGCCGTCTCTGCCATTCTCGCCGCGCTCAACCACCGCGACGCGGTTTCGGGCGAGGGCCAGTTCATCGACATCGCCCTGCTCGACACGCAGATCCACGCCGCCTCGCACATGGCAATGAACTACCTCTCTTCGGGCAGGCTGCCGCGCCGCAACGGCACGGCCTCGCAGATCACCTGCCCTTGGCAGGCCTTCGACTGCGCCGACCGACCGATCATGATCGCCATCGGCAACGATCCCCAGTTCTCCCGCTTCTGCGAATACCTTGGCCTCGATGGCGTAGCGACTGACCCGCGCTTCGCCACCAACCTCGCGCGTGTCACCCACGCCGATACTCTGGTGCCAATGATTGCCGCCAAGCTTTCCGAAAAGCAGGCCGACAGCTGCTATGCCGAGCTGGAGGCCATCGGCATCCCGGCCGGACCGCTGAACAGTTTCGAGGATGTCTTTGCCTTGGAGCAGGTGAAGGAGCGCGAGCTCCTGAAAGCGCTCGATCACCCGAATGCGGGTCGCGTGCGCTACGTCGGCAACCCGGTGCGCTTCTCAAAGACCACGGCAGACGACGGCCGCCACCCGCCGCTCCATGGCGAGCATACCGACGAGGTTCTGCGCGAGCTGGGCCTCGGCCTGGATGACCTGGCCGCGGTCCGCGCTGCGGGCGCGGTGAAATAGGAGGCCCGAGATGGCGGATGGATTGGTCGAGGAGTGGGTCGAAAACGCCCGGATGATCGTGGAGAGCGCGCGGGCAATTGTTCCGGCCGATGGCGCGCTTGACCGGGTGCGCAAGGCGCGGTTCGATGGGCCAGGCTACGACCGCGCGGTGATGGCCGAGGCGGGTGAACTCGGGCTCTTCCTGATGCGCGTAGGCGAGGAGGCTGGTGGCCTTGGGCTTGGCATGCGCGAGACCTGTGAGCTGGCACGGGTCCTGGGGCGCGGGTTGCTGCCGGAGCCGGTGCTGCCGGCGATCATGGCGGGTGCGCTTCTGCAGGAGCACATGCCCGAAGCGGCGATGAAGGGCGATCAGGTTATTACCTGGGCATGGCAGGATGCGCCCGGCGCGCTGACATGGCAGGGTGCAGGGCGCAAGCTTGCTGTTCAGGGGGCGACGGGGGCCGATCTCTTTGCAGTCGTGAGCGGTGACGGACTCGCCCTGCTGCCGCGCGACGCGGTTACGCTCAATGCCGCCGAAACGCTCGACGGTGGCCAGCTTTGCAGCATCAGCTATGCCGCACCGGACGCGCAGCACCCGTGCCCAGCGGCGCAGTCGGTGCTGGAAGATGCAACGCTCGCCCATTCGGCCTACCTTCTCGGTCTCTCCGAGCGGGCGCTGGAGATTACCCTCGACTACCTGCGCGTCCGCAAGCAGTTCGACCGTCCCATCGGCAGCTTTCAGTCGCTCCAGCACCGGGCCACCGAGATCAAGGTGAGCCTGGAACTGTCGCGCGCCGCGATCTTCGCCACCGCCCGCCGGTTCGACACCGGCGCCGATGCGCTCACCCGGGCGCGAGGCGCGGCGCGAGTCAAGCTGCGGGCCGCCGAACTGGCGATGCACGTCAGCCGCGAGGCAATCCAGATGCACGGTGCCATGGGCATCACCGACGAGGCCGACATCGGGCTTTTCGTCCGCAAGGCGATGGCCGAGGCCAACCTCTTTGGCGCGCCCCGCGTGCTTCGCGCCCGGCTGGCCGAGTTGCTCGACGAAGGAGAGGCCGCATGAAGGATCTGCCCGATTTCAACGCGATGAGCGACGCCGACTTCCGCACACTGGCTCGCGACTTCGTAGAAACCAACTATCCCGACATCCCGCGCTACAGCCTCAGCCGGCTGCATTGGGAAGACGTGAAGCCCTGGTATCTCGTGCTCTCCGAACACGGCTGGATTTGCCCCACATGGCCGCGCCAGCATGGCGGCATGGGGCTCACGGCGGGCAAGCACCTGATCCTGATCGAGGAGTTCGAACGCTTCGGCGCCGCCCGGGTCAACGACATTGGCCCGGTCATGCTGGGCCCGCTCCTGTTGAAATACGGCACCGAGGCGCAGAAGGCGGAGTTTTTACCAAAGATCCTCTCGGGCGAACACGTCTGGGCGCAGGGCTATTCCGAACCCGGCGCGGGGTCGGATCTCGCCGCCGTGCGCTGCGAGGCGGTGCTGGACGGCGATGAATGGGTGATCAACGGCCAGAAGACCTGGTGCACGCTGGGGATGGATGCCAACTGGATCTTCATCCTCGCCCGAACCGACAAGACGGTGAAGAAGCAAGCGGGCATATCCTTCCTTCTGGTTCCGATGGACGCGCCGGGCGTGACCACCCGCAACATCGAGAATCTCGAGCGTGAGGCCGAGTTTTGCGAGGTTTTCTTTGACGACGTGCGCGTGCCCGCCGATTACATCGTCGGCGGTGTCAACGAGGGCTGGACGGCGGCCAAGGCGCTGCTCGGGCACGAGCGCGTCTTCATCGGCGCCCCGCGTCTCTCCTCCGCCGCCATGACCCGGCTGAAGCGCATCGCGCTCAGGGCCGGGGCCTGGCACGATCCGGTGTTCCGCGATCGCTACGTGGCGCTGCAATCCGATGTGGCCGACCTCGGCGATCTTTTTGAAACCTATGTCGACATGCTGCGCGACGGCCGCCCCATAGGCGCCGACGTTGCGATGCTGAAGATTTTCCAGAGCGAGCTGTACCAGCGCATCTCTGAACTGATGATGGAAGTGGCCGGCGAAGATGCAGGGTTGGCCCAGCCCCCCGAGGCTGACCGCCAGCTTCACGCCGCCGCCACCTGGCTTTCGGCACGCCCGACCACGATCTTTGGCGGCTCGACTGAGATCATGCGTAACATGCTGGCCAAGGCGATTCTCGACCTACCCAGCTGAGCATCTCGCAAGCCTCTGATAAGGCTTCAAAACCAATAAAAGTATAAAATTGACTTTTAGTGTGAGGTCCGCTTAAGATGCCCCGAGCGGCGTCTGCCACGGCACACACCGTCCGACAAATCAATCGGAGCAAAGGGAGGATACGATTTGCTGCGCTCTACCTTCATGAAGGCAACGGCCATGTCCGTTGCGATGTTTGCCGGCCAGGCCCTCTGGGCCCAGGACTCGGCGCTGCCCAAGTCCATGGTCTGGACATCCTACGACCTCGGGTCCACCGGCTACGTCGAAGCCTCGGCCATGGCCGACGCGCTCGACAAGCAATTCGGCACCACCGTCCGGATCACTCCCTCGGGCACCGGCATCGGGCGGCTTCTGCCGCTGAAGACCAAGCGCGCCAATTTCGGCTTCATGGGCAACGAGATCCTCTTTGCCGCCGAGGCCAGCTACGAGTTTGCCGCCAAGGACTGGGGCCCGCAGGACACCCGTGTGCTGCTTGGTCGCCCCGCTGCCGTGGGCCTCATCACCGGGCTCGACACCGAGATCCAGACGGTCGCCGATGTGCGCGGCAAGAAGGTTGGCTACGTGCAGGCGAACCCGTCCATCGACATGAACATCGCGGCTGAGCTGGCATTTGGCGGGCTCACCAAGGATGACATCGAAGCTGTGACCTACCCGGGCTACGGCGCCATGGTGCAGGGCTTTATCGCGGGGGAGATCGACGTTGTGACCGTGACCCCCACCGTGGCCGCGCTGCGCGAGGCCGAAGGCGGGCGCGGTGTGCGCTGGCTGGACATGCCGGGCTCGGACGAGGAAGGCTGGGCGCGGGTCCGTGAAAGCGCGCCCGTGTTCTCGCCCACCCAGATGACCGTTGGCGTGAGCATTTCCGAGGATGATCCGGCGGACCTGCTGGGCTACCGCTACCCACAGCTCGCCACCTATGCCGATGTCAGCGATGACGAGGTTTACGCCCTGATCAAGGCGCTCGACGAGAGCTATGACCTGTTCAAGGACGGCAACCAGGTGATGAACCGGTGGAACCTCGAAGATGCTGGCACCTCCCCTGCCGGTGCGCCCTTCCACCCCGGTGCAATCAAGTATCTGCGCGAAAAGGGTGTGTGGGACGCGGAAGATGACGCGTGGAACGAGGCGCGGCTGGCTGAGCTGGAGCAGATCAAGGCTGCATGGCCCGAAGCGCTGGCAAAGGCCGATGCCGAAGGCGTCTCCGACGAGGACTGGCCCGCCTATTGGGAGGCCTACAAGGCTGACATGCTCAACTGAGCCACTCGGGCACCCCTGCCCCCAGACCGGGGTGCCCGATGACGGCGGCGGCGCGAAGGCCGGTCTTTCGCACCGCCCACCCTCCCTCGGGGCGGCGCTTCCGCCCTCCTGATTTCCGGACCCAGCCATGCAAACAGCAGATACACCCATCACCTCCCCCGCCCCAAAGCTCTGGTCGCAGCCGGAGCAGCGCCTGTCGGGCGCGGCGTGGTTTGTGACCTTCGTTCTGTCGGCGATAGGTCTGGCGATCATCGTCAACCAGATCTTCAACCTGCAGACGCTGGGCTTCCGGCCGATCAGCACCTCCTATTATTACATCATCGTTGGCCTGTTCATGCCGGTGGCCTTTTTGGCGAACCCGGCCCGGGAGGCCGATGCGGCGCGGGTGCCCTGGTATGATTGGGCGCTTTCAGCGCTGGCCTTCGGCATCTGCCTCTATTTCGCGGCCCATACCGACGAGATCCTGAACCGTGGCTGGGAATACATCGCCCCAACCCCCGTCACATTCATGGCCGGCGGGCTGGTGCTGCTGTCGCTCGAGGCGGTGCGCCGCTGCGCCGGTCTGCCGCTCTTCATCATCTGCGCGATTTTCGCGGCCTTCCCGCTCTACACCGGCTACCTGCCGGGCTTTCTCTGGGGCGTGCAACTGAGCCTGCCCGAAACAGTGCTGAGCCATTCGCTGGGCGTGGAAAGCATCATCGGCATCCCGATCCGGGTGATCGCCGACCTTCTGATCGGCTTCATCGTCTTCGGCGTGGCGCTTACCGTCTCGGGAGGCGGCGTGTTCTTCATGGACCTCGCCTCTGCCCTGATGGGGCATGCCCGCGGCGGCCCGGCGAAGGTGGCGATCCTGTCATCAGGGTTCTTCGGCTCGCTCTCGGGCAGTGTAATCTCCAACGTCATCTCGACCGGCGCCATGACCATACCGACGATGAAGAAATGCGGCTACCCGCCTGCCTATGCCGGCGCGGTCGAGAGCTGCGCCTCTACCGGCGGCGCGCTGATGCCGCCGGTGATGGGCTCGGTCGCCTTCGTGATGGCCTCCTTCATGGGCGTGCCCTACGCCGACATCATGGTGGCCGCGGCCGTCCCTGCACTGCTGTTCTACCTCGTTCTGCTGATCCAGACCGACTGCTACGCCGCCAAGAAGGGCCTCAAGGGCCTGCCGCGCGACCAGCTGCCGAAGCTTCTGCTGGTGCTCCGCTCCGGCTGGGTGTTCCTCATCAGCCTCGTCGCGCTAGTGGTGCTGCTGCTGGCGACGAACGCCGAGGCCAAGGCGCCTTTCTACATCACCATCCTGCTGCTGGTCACCGCCCTGATCCGCGCCCGCAAGGAGAACATGATGGAGCCGGTGCTGCGGCTGGTGATGGAAACCGGCGTGACCATCGGCATGCTGGTGGGGGTGTTGGCGGGCGTCGGCATGGTCGTCGGCGCGCTGGCCATCACCGGGGTCGGCAATGCCTTCTCGCGGGAACTGCTGCAATACGCGGGGGGCAACCCCTACCTGTTGCTGGTGTTCGGTGCGCTCACCTCGTTCATACTCGGGATGGGGATGACGGTTTCGGCCTGCTACATCTTCTTGGCCGTGGTGCTGGCACCGGCGCTCGTGCAGGGAGGGTTCAGCCTCATGGCGAGCCACCTCTTCATCCTCTACTGGGCTATGCTGTCTTACATCACACCGCCCGTTGCGATGGCGGCCGTTGCGGCGTCTTCGATCGCGAAGGCCCCGGCAATGCGCACAGGCGTCACGGCCATGCGCCTCGGTGCGATCCTATTTGTGCTGCCATTCCTCTTCGTGCTGAACCCGAGCCTGATCCTGCAGGGCGACTGGCCCGACATCATCCGCTCGGTTTCCACGGCGATCCTGTCGATCCTGATGCTGGCCGCAGCCTCCGAGCGCTGGCTCTACTTCCTCAACCGTCGTGCGAAGGGGTGGGAGGCGCTGGTGATGTTGGTCGGCGGTGTCTGCCTGCTCGTACCCGAACGCATCACCGATGTAGTAGGCCTCGCCGCCCTGGGGCTGGTCTATGGCATCGGCTACGCGACCCGCCCGCGCGTTACAGCGCCCAACGTGACAGGAGGGGCCGAATGAGCGACGCCCGCCGCCTCACCCTGCCCGACGGCACCGCCCTGAACATCCGCACTGAGGGGCCAGAAGGCGCGCCCTGGCTGGTGTTCTCCAACTCGGTGCTCACCGATCTCTCGGTCTGGGATGGCCAGGCTTCGGCGCTCTCGGACCGTTACCGGGTGGTTCGCTACGACCAGCGGGGCCACGGGGCCTCCGACGTGACCGGGGGGGCGATGGACTTCACCCGCTACGGTGCCGATGTGGTGGCGCTGCTCGACGCGCTCGGCATCGCCCGCTGCACCTTTATCGGCTTGTCCATGGGCGTGCCCACCGGCCTCGCCGCCTTCGCCGCCGCGCCGGACCGCTTTGAACGCTTCGTCGCGGTGGACGGGGTGAGCCGCTCGGCCCCGGGGCGCGAGGCCTTCTGGGGCGAACGGCGCGACACTGCACGCAAGAAGGGCATGGAAGAGATCGCCACCTCGACTGCCCCGCGCTGGATGCCCGGCATGGCCGAGGATGCGCCCGCGCTGGCCCGGCTGACACGGATGATCGCCGCAACGCCCGTCGAAGGCTTTGCCGCCGCCACCCACGCGCTCGCCAGCTACGACCATTCCCAAGTGGTGCCCACGCTCGCCGTGCCCTTCCTCGGGATCACCGGCGAGAAGGACGGTGCGATGCCCGAAGCCGTCGCGGCGCAGTTCGGCTCCGTGCCGGGCGCAACCTTCACCAACATTCCCGGCGCCGGCCACCTGCCCAACTTCCAGGCACCCGACGCCTTCAATACCGCGCTCACCGCCTTCCTGGAGGCCACCGCGCAAGACAACACCAAGGAGACCCGTTGATGCCCGGCCCCCTCTCTCACCTCCGCGTGCTCGACCTCAGCCGCATCATGGCCGGACCCTGGTGCGGCCAGATCCTTGCCGACCTTGGCGCCGACGTCATCAAGGTCGAGCGCCTCGGCGAGGGGGATGACACCCGCCGCTGGGGCCCCCCCTTCCTGAAGGACAAGGACGGAAAGCCGACCAAGGAGGCCGGCTACTACCTCTCCGTGAACCGGGGCAAGCGCTCGGTCGAGTTGGACCTCAAGAGCGAGGAAGGCCGCGCCGTGGTCAAGGCGCTGGCCGCCGAGAGCGACATCCTGCTGGAGAACTTCAAGACCGGCACGTTGGAGCGCATGGGCCTTGGATACGAAGCCCTCAAGGCGGTAAACCCGAAGCTCATCTATTGCTCTATCACCGGCTTCGGCCTTACTGGCCCGATGGCGGGCGATGCGGCCTATGATTTCATGATCCAGGGCATGGGTGGTTTGATGAGCGTCACCGGCGGCCCAGATGGCAGCCCCGGCGGCGGACCGCAGAAGGTAGGCGTGCCGATTGTCGATATCATGACCGGCATGTATGCCGCGATCGGCGTGCTGGCAGCGCTCTCCAACCGCGACCAGACAGGCAAGGGCGACCACATCGACCTCGCCATGCTGGACGTTTCGGTGGCGATGCTGGCCAATCAGGCGATGAACTTCCTTGTCTCGGGCCAGGAGCCGGTGCGGCGCGGCAACCGCCACCCCAATATCCAGCCGCAAAACGTCTACCCGGTGAAGGACGGCTACATCGTGCTGGCCGTGGGCAACGACGGGCAGTTTCGCAAGTTCGCCGAGGTGATCGGCCAGACCGCGCTGGCAGACGACCCTAAGTTTGCCACCAACGCGGCTCGGGTCGAGAACCTTGCGGAGCTGGAGGGCCTGCTGATCGAGGCGCTGGCTGCTGGCACCATCGACCACTGGGTGTCTAGCTTCGCCGCCGCCGGGGTGCCTTCCGGCCCGATCAACACCGTGGGGCGCGTCTTCGACGAGCCGCAGGTGCAGCACCGCGAAATGCTGCGCGACATCCCCCACCCGCTTTCGGGCAGCGTGAAGCAGGTCATCAGCCCGCTCAATTTTGCCAACGCCCCGCTCGCGTTCGACCGCGCCCCGCCTCTACTCGGAGAACACACAGAAGAAGTGCTGAAGGCACTCGGACTAAAGGAGACGCAGCCATGAGCCAGCAGAGCGAGAGCGCCGCCAATGGGGGCCGCATCAGCTTTCCGGTACCCGAAACGATGAACGAGGCGCAGCGCGAGGTGTACGAGCAGATCGTCTCGGGCCCGCGCCGCACCCTCGTTGGCCCGCTGCGCGCGGCGTTGCACAACCCGGTGCTGGCCGACCGCTGGCAGAGGTTGGGGCAAGTCCTCCGGTTCGAAACCTCGCTGCCGACTCATCTCAACGAGCTGGCCATCCTGGTGACCGCGCGGCGTTGGAACAGTGAGCTGGAGTGGGCGATCCACGCGGGTGATGCCGACCGCGCCGGGCTCGACCCGGCCATCGCCGAGGCCATACGCACTTGTTCGGTGCCGGCGTTCGGCGATGACGTCGTGGCCCGCGAGATCTACGACTACGCCTGCGAGCTGGTGCAGCGCGGCGACGTGAGCGAGCCGACTTACGCGGCCATCATAGCGCGCTGGGGCGAAGTGGGCGCGGTCGAGCTGACCGCCGTGATCGGCTACTACTCGATGGTCGCGATGACGCTGAACGTGCACCGCGTTCCGCTTCCCGAAGGTGTCAGCGCCGACCTGCCCCGCGAAGAGGGAAAGCTGGCCGAGATGCCCGGCTCGGGAGCAAAGCGCTGATGTTCTACGACCCGCGCACCGAAGGCCACGGGTTGCCGCACAACCCCTGGCTCGCCCTTATCGTGCCGCGTCCGATCGGCTGGATCTCCACCGTCTCGGCCGATGGCACCCCCAACCTCGCCCCCTACAGCTGCTTCAACTCGGTCGCATCGACCCCGCCACATGTGATGTTCTCATCCGACAGCGCCAAGGACAGCGTGACCAATGCCGAGGCGACCGGCTACTTTTGCTGCAACCTCGCCACCTTCGAGCTGCGCGAGCAGATGAACCAGTCATCCGCCAGCTACCCGCCCGAGGTCGACGAGTTCGCCGCTTCCGGCCTCACCTCTGTGCCTTGCAAGAATATCCCGGTGATGCGGGTGGCCGAGAGCCCTGTGGCGGTGGAATGCAAGCTCGCCCAGGTGATCACCCTCACCCCCTCCAGCGGGCTGCCCAACACCAACCGCATCGCCATCGGCGAGGTGGTGGGCATCCATATCGACGAGCGCGTGCTGAAGGACGGGCTGGTGGACGTGGAAGAGCTGAAGCCGCTGGGCCGCATGGGCTATCGTGAATACACCGTTCCGCCGCGCAGCTTCGAGATGCTGCGTCCGTTGGCGGACTGACGACCGGAGAGACACATAGATGAGCGATTACGAGACCCTCACGCTGGAGGTGGCCGACTTCGTGGCCACCGTCACCATCAACCGCCCGCCGGTTAACGCCCAGAACAACCGCTTCCGCGAGGAGATCGCCGAAGTGATCGATGCGCTGGGAGACCGCACGGACGTGCGGGCCATCGTGCTCACCGGCGAGGGCAAGGCGTTTTCTGCAGGGGCAGACCTATCGGAGCGCCCGACCCAGGATCCGGGCCATTATACCGCCCACAACCGCCGGGTGCGGGCCAGCTTCGACTGCCTGCTGGAATGCCCCAAGCCGATCATCGCCGCCGTCAACGGCGCCGCTATCGGCGCGGGCTGCGTCACTGCTCTGTGCTGCGACATCATCGTAACCTCGGAGAAGGGCTTCTTGCAGATGACCGAGGTGATGGTCGGCCTCGCGGGCGGGGTGGCCCATGTCCGCCGCCACTTCGGCGAGAGCGACGCGCGGATGATGATCTACACCGCCCGTCGTGTCTACGGCCCCGAGCTGCTGCGGATGAACGTGGCCTCGGCCTGCGTGGCCCCCGAAGAACTGCTGTCCACGGCCCAGGCCCTGGCCGCCGACATCGCCAAGGCCAGCCCCTCCGCCGTGCGAGCGGCGAAGAAGAGCTTCCAGATGACTGAGGGAGTATCGATCTACGAGGGCTACCGCTTCGAACAGGGTCAAACCAAGGCACTCTCCACCTCGGAAGACACCGCCGAGGCCATGGCCGCCTTCCGCGAGAAACGCGCGCCGGTGTTCAAGGGTTGAGTTCAGGGCGGATGAGGCGCCGCCCTACCGCAGCTTCACCTCGATCTTCATCATGTCGCCGCGGTATATGCCGTTGGCAAGAAGTATCACGTCGCCATGCTGGTTCACCGCCATGCGGCGGACCTTGGCCACGGGATCGCCGATCGAGATGTTCAACTCGGCAGAGGTTTCAAGGTCGGCTGAGCCAATGGTCACCACCTGGTTGGCATCGGTGACCACCTGTCCCGGCAGGTCGCTCACCAGTCGCATCGCCGTCACGGCAGTATAGGCCTCTTCCGGAATCAGAGGGCAGATCCGCTCGTCTACGTAGACATCCGCCAGAAGAAAGGCGGAGCCGTCGCGACTGTGCCGACGCTTGAGGTGGCGGTAGGCCGGTGCCGGTGTGCCGATGTAGTCCTCGCCGCGAGGCAGCGGAACGCCCCGCTCGTCGCCGCGGATCTCGATCACCGCGTTGTCCCGGGCGATCAGCAGGCCGGACCAGTCGGTCTTGACCTCGCACCAGAGGTCGCGGCGCGGGCGTTCCAGTACGAAGGTGCCTTTGGCGCGATAGCGCTCGATCAACCCTTCCTTCTCGAGAATGTCGAGCGACTGGCGGATCGTCATGGTCGCCACGCCGCACTGGTCGGCCAGTTCCTTCACCGTGGGAATCTTGGCGCCCACTTCCCACTCGCCGTTCTCGATCCTCTGCCGGAACAGGCTGGCGAGCTGGATGTAGCGCGCCACGTTGCTCTTTTGCAGCGCCTTGACCGTTGCGTTCTCTGATTTCGTACCTTGCATCATACACCCTGCCTGCCATTGCAGGCTCAGGGTAGCGGCGCATGGTAGCGCAATCAATCAGAAAACCTAGTCTTTTGCATCATACTCAGAATGCCAGATGCCCTTTGGTCAGGGCGCCAGAGTCGCTGCCCTGGTCATCTTCCACCGCCGTCTCGGCGATCGAAGCGCGCGCCGCCAGCCGGGCTTCCAGGGCGGTGAGCTGCGGGAAGTGATCGCGCCAGCTGCAATCCGGCCAGCGGAAGTCCATCTGGCCCAGCGCGGCCGCGAGGGCGACATGCCCGATGCCAAAAGGCGCCTTACCGATCTCAGGCGCTTCCGCCTCCAGCCGCGCCATGGCCGCCCCCACCTTCACCCGCCATCCATCGACCACAGCCTGCCAGGGGCCGGTCTCGCGGCTGAGTTCGGTGCGCCAGATCAGAAGCACGTCACACATCCCGTCGGCCAGGGCCTGCCAGTTCAGATGCGCGACCCGCAGGCGTTGCTCTGCCGGGAACAACCCGGTGCCCGCATGCAGGTCGAGGTACTCGCAGATCACCCGGCTGTCGATCAGCCGGCGGCCATCTTCGGTGACCAGCGCCGGGATCTTGCCGAGAGGGTTGTCGGCCAGCACCTCGGCGGGCGTGGGCATCTGCACGGCAACCACGTTGCGGCTCAACTCGACCTGATCCAAGAGACCGGTTTCATGCAGCACGATCATCACCTTGCGAACGAAGGGAGAGCGCGGAGACCAGTGCAATTTCATGGTCTTCTCCATCATACGGCCTCAAGCGAAATTGCGATGCCCTGCCCCACGCCGATGCACATGGTGGCCAGGGCCCGCTTGCCTGCACCACGGGCCAGCGCCCGTGCCGCTGTGCCGGTGATCCGCGCGCCCGACATGCCGAGCGGGTGGCCGAGCGCGATGGCCCCGCCGTTAGGGTTCACATGGGCCGCGTCGTCGGAGAGGCCAAGACGGCGCAGCACCGCCAGCGCCTGACTGGCGAAGGCCTCGTTCAGCTCGATCACGTCGAAATCGCTAGGGGCCAGCCCTTGCTGGGCGCAAAGCTTCTCGGTCGCCGGGGCCGGGCCAATGCCCATCACCCGCGGTGCCACGCCCGCCGTCGCGCCGCCGGTGATGCGCGCGAGCGGTGTCAGCCCGTGGCGAGCGACTCCAGCCTCGGTGGCGAGGATCAACGCCGCCGCGCCATCGTTCACGCCCGAGGCATTGCCCGCCGTCACTGAGCCACCCGCCCGGAACGGCGCCTTCAGGGATGCCAGCTTCTCTAGCGAAGTGGCACGCGGGTGCTCGTCGGTGTCGAACAGCAGCGGGTCGCCCTTGCGCTGTGGGATCTCGACCGGAATGATCTCCTCGGCCAGCACGCCAGAGGCGATGGCCGCCGCAGCCCGCTCCTGCGAGCGCAGGGCAAAGGCGTCCTGGTGCTCGCGGCTGATCCCGAAATCCTCGGCCACGTTCTCTGCCGTCTCCGGCATCGAGTCTGTGCCATACATCGCCTGCATTTTCTTGTTGATGAAGCGCCAGCCGATGGTGGTGTCCTCCACGCTGCTCTCGCGCGAGAAGGCTGTAGTGGCCTTGGGCATGACAAAGGGCGCCCGGCTCATGCTTTCGACTCCGCCGGCAATCGCAAGGTCGCCCTCGCCAACCGCAAGGCGGCGCCAGGCAGCCAGCACCGCGTCCATCCCCGAGCCGCAGAGCCGGTTCATCGTGGTGCCTGAGACCGTCTCGGGCAGCCCGGCCAACAGCAACGACATGCGGGCGACCGAGCGGTTGTCTTCGCCTGCCTGGTTGGCGCAACCGTAGATCACATCGACGACCGCCTCCCAGTCGAGCCTCTCATGCCGGGCGATGAGCGCTTTCAGCGGCAGGCCGCCGAGGTCATCCGCCCGCACCGAGGAAAGCGATCCGCCATAGCGGCCGATGGGGGTGCGGACATAATCGCAGATAAAGACGTTTTCCATGACTCAGCTCTCGTTTCCGGTGTCAAGTTCGGCCAACACACGGGCCACCGGCCCGGCCCTGTGACCATGGCCCACATCGCGGGCCAGTTCGTTCAGGTCGGCCTCCAGTGCCGCCGCCTCCTGCTGCGCGGCCCAGTGCAGCGGCCCGCCGCGCCAGCGCGGAAATCCGTAACCGTTGGCCAGCACCACATCAACGTCCGACGCCCTCACGGCCACGCCCTCCTCCAGAAGCAGCGCCGCTTCGTTGACGATGGCCGCCATGAGCTGGTGCTGGATCTCCTCTGCGGTGAAGTCGCGCGGGGTGATCCCGGCGCGCTCACGCGCCTCGGCGATGATTGCCGCCACCGCCGGGTCGGGCTGCGCCGCGCCGCTGGCGTAATCATACCACCCTGCCCCGGTCTTACGGCCTAGCCGTCCGGCCTCGCAGAGCCGGTCGGGAATGGTCACGTAGCGTGCCGCGGGGTCACGCGTGGCAGCCTGCCGCTTGCGCATCGCCCAGGCGATATCGAGCCCCGACATGTCGGCCACGGCGAAAGGGCCCATGGCAAAGCCGAAATCTGTAACTGCGGCATCAACCTGCTCGGGGCGGGCGCCATCCAGCACCAGCAACTCGGCCCGGCGGCGGTAGGCGGCATAGATCCGGTTTCCGATGAACCCCTCTGCAACGCGTGCCACCACCGGCTGCTTGCCCAGATTGCGGGCCAGCTTGAGCCCGGTGGCGAGCACCTCGGGCGCGGTCTTCGCGGCGCGGACCACCTCGAGCAGCTTCATGATGTCGGCGGGCGAGAAGAAATGCAGCCCCAGTACCCGCTCGGGGTTGGCGAGGCCTGAAGCCATCTCGTCGATGTCGAGATAGGAGGTATTGGTGGCAATGATCGCTTCGGGCGGCAGAACCGCTTCGAGCCGTGCCAGAACCTGCTTCTTCACCGCCATGTCCTCGAACACCGCCTCGATCACCAAATCACATCCGGCCAGCCCGTCCGCTTCCACCGTGCCCGACAGCGCCTCGGAACGGGCGGTGGCTTCAGCCTCTGTGATCCGGCCTTTCCCGGCCTGCCCCTCGATCGCAGCGCGCAGTCCCGCAAGCGCTGTTTCGAGAGCCGCGCCGTCGCGTTCCATCAGCACCACCGGCAGACCGGCGGCGAGGAAGGCCCGGGCAATCCCCTGCCCCATCGTTCCACCGCCGACCACGCCGACACGCCTGACCGCGCGGGCCGACTTCGGGTCGATCCCGGCCACCGAACCGGCCCGGCGCTCGGCGAAAAACAGCGACCGGAGGGCGTGAGCCTCGGGGCTTTTGCGGAGTTTCTGGAAAGTTTCGCGCTCGTCGGCCAACACCGGCCCGGCCTCCTGTGTGGAGGCCCTGACCAGCCGTATCGCCTCGACCACATTGGGCCGCCCCTTGCCGCGCTTCAGCGCCGCTGCGGCTGCCGCCTCCAGCGCCTCGTCCGTCTCTTCCGGCGGCATCAGAGCACGGCTCAGCCGCTTGGGGCGCGGCGCGGCCGCGAGGAAGGCGATGGCGCCTTCCAGCAGGTCTCCTTCACAGAGCGCATCCACCAGCCCGAGCGGCAGCGCCTCGCTGGCCGGGATCCGGGCGGCGCGGCAGATCAGGTCCATTGCCTTGCTGCGCCCGATCAGGCGCGGAAGGCGCTGGGTGCCGCCGGCGCCGGGGATCATGCCTAGCGATACCTCGGGCAGCCCGACCATGGTGCCGGGCGCTGCAATGCGATAGTCACAACCCAGCGCCAGCTCAAGCCCGCCGCCGAGCGCCACGCCATGCAGGGCTGCCACAACCGGGAAGGGCGCGGCTTCGATCGTCGCGATCACGTCGGGCAACTCGGGCCAAGCCAGCGCCTTGTTGAACTCGCGCAGATCGGAACCGGCGATAAAGCTCCGGCCCGCGCCCAGCAGCACCGCACCCTCCGCCCCGGCCTCTCCTGCCTTCGCGATCCCGGTGACGACGCCTTCCCGCACTGCGTGGGAACCGGCGTTGACCGGAGGATTGTCAATCTCCAGTACGGCGATGCTTCCCTCCATCCGAAAGGCGACTTTGCCGGTCGAAGGGGTGGCTGTTCGGGTGTTCACAGGTCTGGTCCTCCGGTGCGATCACGGGCGGATGCGCTGCGTGCATTGGCCCGACAGCGACATAAAACATTTTAAGCTATATGTATAGCTTTTTTGCAGAACTAATTGCTGGGAAGTAGCGCTTTCACCCAGCCCAACATGCGCGCCGACACTTCGTCTGGCTTCTCGTCCGGCAGCGCATGGCTTGCTCCATCAACGGTGACAAGCTCAACCCGTGGGGCAAATTCCTTCTCGTAAAAGTCGCGCGCCTCGGGGGCGCGGAACGGGTCTTGCAGCCCCACGATATCGAGAATCGGCGCGGTGCCGCTTGGCCACCAGCTGTCACGGTCGGTCGCAGCGCGTGCGGCGCGCTGGGCCACGACCAGCTCGGCATGCCAGCCCTCAAGCCAGGGGCGCGGATCGTGGCCCTCGGCGAAGAAACCGCGTTGCAGGGCTGCAATCCGGTCGGCCTCTGGGGCCTCGGGCGTCATCGCCACCTCGATGGCCTTCGACAGGTCATCGGGCCACTTACCGCCGCCTGCCGCGAGCAGGATGATCCCGTCCACCAGGTCGGGCCTGTCCTGAGCAACTGTCCGTGCGATCCAGCAACCATAGGCATGGCCCACAATCACCGCCCCGCCCGGGCCCGCTTCCGCCTCCAGCGCGGCCGCGGCATCGGCGGCGAGATCGTGGAAGGTGATCCCCTCCAGCGGCCCCTCGCTCTCTCCCGCCCCACGCGGCCAGGGCAGCACCACGCGCAGCCCGCCATCTGCGAGTTTGTCCGCCAGGTGGGCGAAATCAGCCGGCCCGCGCCCGGTGGAGGCGATCAGGCACAGCGTTGGCGCGGCATCGTCCGAGGGCCCCAGCACTGTATAGGCGACCACCGTTTCGCCGTTGCGAACGGTCTTTCTCTCTCCCGGAACGGGGCTCATCGGCTCTCTCCTCTCAGGTCACTTCAGCTTGAGGCGCAGCTTGGTGCTGTCGCCGCGATAGATGCCGTCGGCCACCAGCACGCGGATATCATCTTGATCCACCGCCAACCGCACCATCCGGGCCATCGGCGCCCCCTGCGGCACCGAAAGCTCGCTCGCCAGGGTCAGATCGGCGGAGAGGATGGTCAACTCCTGCTGGGCATTGGCGATCGGTCGCCCAGGCAGGTCGGAAACCATGCGCAGCGCCGTCAGCCGCTCGGCGCTGCCCTCGGGCAGAGCCTGAAAGGCGGTCTCGTCAATATAGACATCCGCCAGCATGAAGGGCGCGCCCTCCCGCCAGTAGCGCCGCCGCAGCCGACGGTATTGCCGCGCAGGCCGGCCCGGCCAGTTCTCGGACGCGAGGAAGCGCGGGGCCGGGCCAAGCTCGTTCGAGAGCACGTCGATATGGCTCGAATAGCGGGCATTGAGCAGCGCGTCCCAGTCGGTTCGGATGTCGCACCACAAATCCTTTTTGGGCATCTCCCGCACGAATGTGCCCTTCGCCCTGAACCGCTCGATCAGGCCCTCGCCCTCAAGAATGTCGAGCGCGCGACGCACGGTCATCCCGGCGACGCCGCATTCTTCGGCGAGTTCGACCACCGTGGAAATCCGGTGCCCCACCGGCCATTCGCCGGTTTCGATCCGTCGCCGAAAATGGCCTGCGAGTTGCAGATAGCGGGAGACGGCACTCTTCTTCAGCGCGGTCGCGGTCGCGGACACTCCGCTCATCCCATCACCCGAACCGGCGCGTCATCGAGCCATGCCACCACGTTCTCTACCGCATCGGCATAGTAGACCCGATAGTTCTCCTCGGTCACATAGCCGATGTGCGGCGTCGCCAGAACGTTCGGCAGACGGCGGAATGGATGGTCCCTTGGCAGCGGCTCGGTGTCGAACACGTCAAGCACCGCCCCGCCGATGCGTCCTCCCTCCAGCGCGGCGATCAGTGCCGCCTCGTCAATAATCGGGCCGCGTGAACTGTTGACCAGAAGCGCATCAGGCTTCATCCGAGCCAGCAGCCCGGACGAAACAAAACCGCGCGTCTCCGGAACTAGCGACATCTGGATCATCACGACATCAGAGGTCGCAAAGAGGTCTTCGAGCGCGAGCGGCAGGATGCCCAGCGCCTCGGCCCGCGCGGGCAGGTCTGTGCGGGTCCATCCGGCCACCTCCATGCCGAAAGCCTGCCCGAAGCTTGCGCATTTGGCTCCCAGCTTTCCAAGGCCCAGAATGCCCAGCCGCTTGCCCTCGGCCGACCGGCCCAAGCCTTGCTGCCAGGGTCCGGCCTCGCGGAAGTTTTGCACCTCGACAGGAATGTTGCGCAGCGCGGCGAGCATCCCCGCCCAGGCCAGTTCGGCCGCCGGGTTGCCTGCATTGCGGGTTCCAGTGACCGTCACGCCATGGTCGCGGGCGGCCTCAAGGTCGATGCTGCGATTGCGGGCGCCTGTCGTAACGAGGTGTTTCAGATCGGGGAGGCACTCGAACTGGCTGCGCGGAAAGGGCGTGCGCTCGCGCATGGCAATCACGATCTCCACCCCCGCGAGAGCCTCGGCGACCTCCGTCTCGCCGCCCAGATGCTCGCCGAAACGGCGCAGCTCCACCCGGCCATCGAGGGCCGACCAATCGGCCACCGCAAGGGCCGCCTCCTGGTAGTCATCGAGAATTGCGCAGACCGGTAGCTGGGGCATGTGGCACCGCCGTTGTTCAAAAAACTGCCGGTCGCCCGGTGACAGGCGACCGGCTCGGGGAGGCCCCTTACTTCGAGATGCCCTGCTCTTCAGCAAGCTTCTTCCAGCCGCTCAACTCCTTGTCGACTTCGGCTGCAAAGCCCTCGGGCGTGCTCTGCTCAAGGGTCCAGTCGAGCGGCGTGACCGTTGCGATGAACGCCTCGTTCTGGAGCACTTCGTTGATGTCGGCGTTGATCTTGGCCACGATCTCGGGATCGGTCCCGCCGGGCGCAAAGACGCCGACCCACTGGTGAATCTCCGTCTCCGGGTAGCCCAGCTCGGCAGTCGAGGGCACGTCGGGCAGCGCATCGATCCGATCGTTGCCGAGCACCGCGAGCACCTTCACTTTGCCGCTGGCGATGTTGTCTCCGGCCGAGCTGACGGAGGAGCCGTAGATATCGGCCTCGCCGCTCAGGATCGCCACCACGGCAGGGCCGCCGCCCTTGAAGTGCACCACGTCGAAGTTGGCGCCCGACTGGGCGATGAACTGCTCGATGGCGAAATGGGTAGTGGTCCCGAGGCCGGCAGTTGCGGCGAACTTGGGGTTTTCCTTGCTGTCCTCGACGAACTCGGGGAGCGTGTCGATCTCGGAATCGCCCTGCGTCAGCAGGATGTAAGAGACGTAGCCCACGTTGGCGATCGGTACGAGATCGGTGCGCGGATCAAATGGCAGGTCGGGCTGGATGGCCGGGGCGGTGACGTAGGCCGATGTGGTCATCAGCAGGGTCAGCCCATCGGGGTTGGCCTGGCTCACCTGTGCGGTGCCCACCATCGAGCCGCCGCCGGGCTTGTTGTCGACCACCACGGGCTGGCCCCACTTCTCTTCGAGGTAGGGCGCCATGTGGCGCGCAAGGATGTCGGTGTTGCCCGAGGGCGAATAGGGCACCACGATGGATACGGTCCCGCTCGGCCAATCCTGAGCCGCGAGCGGTGTTGCGAGGCCCGCAGCGAGTGCCAGGGCAGTGATCATCTTCTTCATGAGGTCTCCTCCTCTGTTGTGGCGGCCAGCCCCTCGCGGGCGGGTCTCACCGGTCTTTGGGTTCTGGCCTGGCCCAGCTGCTTCAGCAGATGAGCGCTGGCCGGTTCAATTCGTGCCCTCTTGAACCTCCTCTTCGGAGTGTCCGGGCGCGCGGCGATCCGCCTCGCGGGCCAGCGCACGAGCGCGGCGCTTGCCGCGCATGTTTTCCGAGCTCCAGACACCCCAGATCAGCACCAGCCCGGTGATCCCCATGATGACGGCGCTGATCGGACGCTCGAAGAACACCGCAAAGTCGCCGCGCGCCAACACCATGGCCCGGCGGAAATGCTCCTCCATCAACGGCCCAAGTACGAAACCCAGCAGCAGCGGCGCGCCGGGAAAGCGGAAAATCCGCATCGCGTAGCCCAGCGCCCCGAAACCCGCGACCATCCAGATGTTCAACGGCGAGAAGCCCGAGGTGTATGCTCCGATGCAGATGAACATCAGCACCGCCGGGTAAAGCAGGTGGTAGGGGATGGTCAGCATCCGCACCCAGAGCCCGATCAGCGGGATGTTGAGCAGCAGCAGGATGATGTTGCCGACCCAGAAACTCATGATGAGGCCCCAGAACAGCTCGGGCTCGGTGCTGATGAGGTTCGGCCCTGGCGCGACCCCGTGGATCATCAGCACGCCCAGCATCAGTGCCATGGTGGCGCTCCCAGGCACACCCAGCGACAGCGTGGGGATGAAGGCGGTCTGGTCGGCCGCGTTGTTTGCGCTTTCCGGCCCCATGATGCCCTCGATGGCCCCGTTTCCGAAGCGCTCCGGCGTCTTCGATACCCGCTTTTCCACCGCGTATGAAAGGAAGGCCGCAATCGACGGTCCGGTGCCGGGCAGGGTGCCGAAGAACGAGCCCATCGAGGCGCCACGCAACATGGGAAACCACGAGCGGCGCACATCGTCACGCGTTGGCACGATGGCCTTCAGTTTCACGCTATCGGGGTCGATGTCGGCAGCATTGACCCGCCGCACCGACATGATGATTTCGGCCACCCCGAAGACACCCATGGCGAGCGCAATCAGGCTGACGCCCTCCAGCAGCCCAAGGTTGCCGAAAGCAAAGCGCACGGTGGCGGTCTGGGTATCCATGCCGACGAGGCCGATGACGATCCCGATGGTGACAGAGGCCAGCCCCTTGATCGCCGAACCTTCCGATATGGTCGACGAGGCAACGAGGCCCATCAGCATCAGCGCAAAGTACTCCGCCGAGCCGAACCTCAATGCATAGTCGGCAATTATCGGGGTGAAGAGCGTGAGCAGGACGATCCCGAAGGAGGCCCCGAAGAAGCTGGCCACGGTTGTCATGAAGAGTGCAACGCCACCACGGCCCTGCTTGGCCATCGGGAAGCCGTCGAGGCAGGTCACGGCATTGGCAGGTGTGCCGGGCAGGTTCAGCAGGATCGAGGCGGTGGAGCCGCCATAGGTCGTGCCATACCAGATGCCCGCAAGCATGATGAGCGCCGTCGTGGGCTCAAGGTGGAACGTGAGCGGAAACAGCATCGAGATCGCCGCAAGCACGCCAAGCCCGGGGATCACCCCCACCAGCGTGCCGAGCAACGCGCCGAGGAAGCAGTAAAACAGGTTTTGCAGCGTGAAGGCGACGCCGAGACCGAGAGCGAGGTTGCCGAGGAATTCCATCAGAAGGGCCACCGCAGCAGGGGTATCTGCAATCCGAGCAGGAAGACGAAGATGAAGGGCGCGAAGAGACTCAGGCCGATGCAGCTTATGACCAGGCTCACGGGGCGGATCTTCAGGTCGGCCAAGGAGGAGATCACGAGTATCGCGACAATGGCCGGGATCAGCCCAAAGGGCACGATGATCGCGGCGAAGGCGGCGATTCCGCCGAGAATGAAGAGCGGCGAGAAAATGCGAACATCCGGCCTGGGTCCGGGGCGCCGCAGCGCCTGAGCTGCCAGCAGAATCCCGAGGACGGCCAGCACCACGCCGAGGCCTGCCGGGAACATGCCGGGGCCCATCCGGCTCGGCGTTCCCATCGGGTAATACGTCACCGATGTGTAGGTGACTGCGGCACCGAAGAGGATGAGCAGGGCCCCTCCCACGATATCCACGTAGTCGATCCGATACATACAGCTTCCTCCCGTATCCAGCGGCTCCCCAGGCTTTCAGCCTGTCCCCGACCGCGCTTGGCCCGCCTGATCCGCCATGACCCGGAGATCCCGGGCATCAAGGCGACCGACTTCGGCCTTCCCTTACAAAAATCTATAATGTAGCTTTTTGTCAAATGAAAGTTCTTCTGACCAGAGAACCATGCCAAAAAGGGGTTTCGCCCAGTGCTTCATGTCTCCGCTTCCCCTGTCTTGCAGCCTTCTTCGCGGGGGGAACCGACCGAAACGACCCCGATGTTCATGATCGACCCGCCACGCCCGAGCCGATTCGGGGGCCAAAGTCCGGACCGCCTCCCGCGCGCCTCCGGTGACGCTGTTTCTAGCCCAAACACATCGATGCGGAGGATGCGGGCTTTCTCACCCAAGCCTAACCTCTGGTTAAAGCTTGGCAGCATTTCCGCACTTTGCCAGCCCGTTCCGGGCTGGCACATCGGGGGCGGAACCACACCACAGGGGAGGAGAGGCCGATGAATGACGGCACGCCACACAAGCAAGACGCCCGCGCCGCCGTCGAGGCCCTGCGCGCCGGGCTGCGCCTTCCGGTCGTTGCAGCGCCGATGTTCCTCGTCTCCAACCCCGCGCTGGTCACCGCCCTCTGTGGCAGTGGTGTGATCGGCTCTTTCCCTGCGCTCAACGCACGCCCGCAGGAGGAACTCGCCGCCTGGCTGGCGCAGGTCGAGGCCGCCCGGGACACTGCCCGGGCCGAGGGCCGCCCGTTTGCGCCGTATGCCGTCAACGTCATACTGCGCAAGACCAACGCAAGGATGGAGGCTGATATCCAGACCTGCATCGACCATGAGGTGCCGCTTCTCATCACCTCGATGAGCGCGCCGGACGAAGTCACGCCACGCATCCACGCCTACGGTGGGCTAGTGTTTCACGATGTCACAACCGTGCGCCATGCAAAGCGTGCGATCAGGGCCGGAGTCGACGGGCTGATCCTTGTCTGCTCCGGTGCGGGTGGTCACGGCGGCTTGCTCAACCCCTTCGCCTTCCTCTCCGAGGTCCGCAGCTTCTGGGATGGCCCCATCATCCTGGCCGGCGCCCTTGCCAATGGCGCACAGGTGCTCGCCGCCGAGCTGCTCGGTGCCGATTTGTGCTATATCGGCACCCGCTTCATTGCCACCGCCGAGAGCGCCGCGATTGATCCTTACAAGCAGATGCTGGTGGAGGCAGAGGCGGGCGATATTGTCTACACGCCGTATTTCTCGGGAACGCCCGCCAATTACCTCGGCCCCTCGATCACCCGCGCCGGGCTCGACCTCGACGAGATCAGGCGCCCGGCCGATGGCATCACCGGCTCGCCCGGCGAGCGGCACCTGCGCTGGAAAGACATCTGGGGCGCAGGCCAGGGTGTAGGACAGATCACCGACGCGCCGCCCGCCGCCACGCTGGTGGACCGCATGGTGGAAGAATACGAAGCCGCCCGCGCCCGCTGGGCCGCGCGGCTGCAATCGGGCCGCTGAGGCCGGGAGGAGAGAGAGAACGTCATGGCCGAGATCGACTACAGCCGCGAAGGCACCATCGCCCGCATCACCCTCAATCGCCCCGAACGCAAGAACGCCTTGGCGGGCGAGATGCGGGTGGAGCTGCGCCACGCTTTCGACCGGGCCAACGAGGACGACGAGGTGCGCGTGGTGGTGCTCGATGCGGCTGGCGAGACCTTCTGCGCCGGAGCCGATGTGGACAAGATCCAGAAGCGCGACCCGAAGGGCTCACGCAACAATCTGCAATGGAACGGCCATCGGCTGATCCGGGCGATCTACACGACCGAGAAGCCGGTGATCGCCTCGGTGCAGGGCGCTTGCGTGGGCCTCGGCCTCTCCATGGCCATGGCCGCCGATTTCATCATCGCCGCAGAGGATGCCCGGTTTTCTGCAATTTTCACTCGGCGCGGCCTGGCGCCCGATACCGGGGCGGTGTTCTTCCTTACCCGTCTGCTGGGCCAGGCCCGCGCCCGTGAGATGGTGTACTCCACGCGTTTCGTCGGAGCACCGGAAGCGAAAGCGCTGGGGATGGTCAACCGCGTGGTTTCCCCTGCAGAGCTAGCCGACGCCACTCGCGCCTTCGCCGGGGAATACGCCGAGGCACCCACCTATGCGATCGCAATGGCCAAGAAGATGTTCCAGATGGCGCAGAGCCCGAGCCTTGACCAGTTTCTCGAGCTCGAAGCACTCACCCAACCCGGTGTTCACCAGACCCACGACTTCAACGAGGGCGTCACTGCCTTCCGCGAGAAGCGCGAGGCGAAGTTCACCGGGCGGTAACTCGCTCATGGGATCAAGAATCAATAGATTAATTCTATGATTTTATATATTCTCCCTGCATCCGCACGAGCGGACAACGGAGGAAAAACCCATGAAATCAATTTGCTCAGCCGGGCTGACCCTGTCAGCCACGGCCCTGCTTCTCGCAACCCCCATCCAGGCCCAGATGTCGGGCGAGACATGTGCCGCGCTGGCCGACTTCGCCTATCCTGACCTGCGCGTTGAGACCGCCGAGTTCCTCACCGGCGTCACTGAAGGTGACACCGCCCTGCCCGATCACTGCCGCCTCGAGGGTTACCTCGAAGAGCGGACCGGTACGGATGGCAAGCAATACGCCACAGGCTTCGAGCTGCGGATGCCCGCCGACTGGAACGAGCGGCTGTTCTTCCAGGGCGGCGGAGGCGTGGATGGCTCGATTCGGCCTGCGCTGGGCACCAACACCATCGGCCACCCGCTCGCGCTGACGCAGGGCTTTGCCGTGGTGTCCACCGATGGCGGCCACAACCTGGGCAGCCGGGGCGATACCAGCTTCGGTTCCGAACCCAAGGCCCGCACGGACTGGGGCTACAATTCCATCGATATCACCGCGACCGTCGCCAAGGCGCTGCTGCACGAGGCCTATGGCCTCTGGCCGCGCTATTCCTACTTTCTCGGCAACTCCAACGGCGGGCGGCAGGGTCTCGTCTTCGCCATGAAGCACCCCAACCAGTTCGACGGCATCCTTTCGATGAACCCGATCAAGCAGCAGACACGCGGCCATGTGGCGGGCGCGTGGAGCGTGAAGGTCCTCGCCGATCGCGCCCCGAAGGACGACAACGGCAAGCCGATCTTCACCCGTTTCTTCGACGCAGAGGACTTTGCCCTGCTCGCCGGGGAGATCACCACGCAATGCGACGGGCTCGACGGGCTGGAAGACGGCGTGGTGGATACCGCTCGCCTCTGCACGCCCGACTTCTCCGCGCTGCTCTGTGCCGAGGGGGCCGGCGAGGGTTGCCTCAGCCGGGATCAGATCGACGCCTTCACGCTGATCCATGAAGGCCCGTTCAACTCAGCCGGGGACGAGCTCTACGCGCCTTTCGCCTATGACGCCGGCTCCGACTTCATGGGATGGCACATCGGCGATGCCACCGAGTTCCCGAACAACGGGCGCAAGGCGCGGAACACGTCGATGTACAACGTCTTTCGCGATCCGCCACGCCACGATTTCGACAAGTACGAGTTTGACTTCGACGTGGACCCGGCCTTCATGGATGCCGCCTCGCAGTTCACCGATGCCACATCGGCCGATCTCGACGCCTTCAAGGGCGCAGGGGGCAAACTGCTGGTGTTTCACGGGATGGGCGACACCGGCATCTCCGCGATCGACACGACCCGGTGGTTCGAGACGGTGCGCGACCGCTACGATGGCGACACCGACGACTTCGCCCGGCTCTACCTGCTCACCGGCGTGCAGCACGGCCGCACCGGGCCGGGGCCGCATGTGTTTGCCGGTCTCGACATGCTGATGGCCTGGGTTGAGGAGGGACAGGCCCCCGATGGGCAGATGGTCTCGGGCGGCGAACCGGCGCGTGAGCGCCCGCTCTGCGCCTACCCCACCTATGTCACCTGGAATGCCTCGGGCGAGAGCTGGTCCTGCGCCGAATGAGCCATGCGCCGGGCCTCCGGAGGCCCGGCCATCACCAAGGCGTCAGCGCGACGGGATCACCAGCGCATCCACCCCGATGCACCCCTCGGAACCCACCATCATCGGGTTGATCTCCGCTCCCTCCAGCCCCGCCCCCTGCGCGGCGGCAAAGCGCGAGAGCGCCACGATACTATCGGCCAGCGCGCCGATGTCGGCCTTCTCGGCCCCGCGCGCGCCGTCGAGCAGGGCAAAGCCCTTCAGCCCCCGGATCATATCCAGGGCCTCTTCGCGGCCCACCGGGGCGGGGCGCATAACCGTGTCCTTCAGCACCTCGGTGTAGATGCCGCCCAGGCCCACCATCACCATTGCCCCGAAGGTGGCATCCCGGTGGGTGCCAAGGATGCATTGCACCCCGCCGTCCACCATCTCGTTGATACTGACACCCAGGATCTCCGCCTCCGGCGCGGCGGTGCGGGCCGAGGCCAGGATCCCTTCGTAGCCCTCGCGAACGGCCTCTGCATCGGCCAGGCCCACCTTCACCCCGCCCACCTCGGACTTGTGGGCGATGTCGGGCGAGCGGACCTTCAGCACCACCGGGTAGCCGATCTCGCCCGCGAGCCGGACCGCCTCCTCGGCGCTGGTGGCCGTCTCGGAGCGCGCAAAGCGAAGCCCCGCCTCCGCCAGAAGCGCGGCGGAGGACACCTCGTCGAGCCGCGCTGGCAGGGCCACAGGCGCGGGCAGCGCCGGGCGTGAAAGCGACGGGCTCCGCAGCACCTCGCCCAGCCGCGCCGCCCCGGCAAAGGCCTGCACGCAGGCCTCGGGGTTCTCATAGACGAGAAAGCCTGTCGCCTCGAAGGCCGCCGCGTTCTCGGGGGTGGACTGGGTGCAGATCGCAAAGAGCGTCTCGGGATAGGAGGCCACCAGCTTCGTCAGCCCCTCGGCCATGATCTTCGGGTCGCGAGCATTGAGCCCGGCGTTGCCGACGAAGAGCATCACCGAGCCATAGGACTGGCTTGCCAGCATCGCCTCCACCGCCCCCATGAAGATCGTCCGGTCGCCTATGGTGGCCGCCGTCGTGTCGAGCGGGTTCAGCCCCACGGCGAGCGGCAAGTGCTGCCGGATCGTCTCGAAGGCCGCCGCGCCCATCGGCGGCAGCGCCAGGCCCTGCTCAACCGCCGCGTCGGTCGACATCACGCCAATACCGCCCGAGACGGTGATGATGGCGAGGTTGCGGTCCTTCGGCAATACGCCGCCCGCGCAGGTGTAGGTCAGTTCCACCAGCTCTGCGAGCGAGCGGCACAGATGCGCTCCCGCCGCCTCCAGCGCCGCTTCGAAGACCGCCACCGAACCGGCCATTGCCCCGGTGTGGCTGGCCGCCACGTGCTGGCCCGCCTCGGTGCGCCCGGCCTTCAGCACGATCACCGGCTTACCATTGGCCCGTGCCACCTCCAGCGCCCGGATCAGCCCGGGCCCGTTGCGGCAGGTCTCAAGGTAGACCACCAGCACATCGGTATCCGGGTCGCCCGCCATCCACTCCAGGCACTCCGAGGCCTCCACATCGGCCTCGTTGCCTGTGGCGACGAACTTTGAGATGTTCACGCCTCGGGTCAGGATCAGGTTCTGGATGTAACTGCCCACGGCTCCGCTCTGGCTGACAACGCCCACGCGGCCAATCTCGGGAATGCCCCTGTCGAGCGCCGAGGAGAAGGTGGCGAATATCCGGTCGTTTGTGTTGAAGAGCCCCATGGCGTTGGGGCCGAGCAGCCGCGCCCCCGCCGACCGGACGCGCGCCACCAGTGCCGCC
>NZ_QTNQ01000089.1 GCF_018424695.1 Vannielia litorea | reverse complement strand
ACGCTAGGGGATTGATCGGGCGGGGGGAAGTGGCGGTGGCCTCTGCCCTGCCCGCCCGGCACATGCTATGGCGGCGGCATGACACAGTGGCGCCCCCTCCCCCGCATTCGCGTGCTCGCCATCGGCCTCGCCTGGCGCGGGTCTGCCCTGCTGGCCGCCGAGGTGCGCGACGATGCCGGACGACTGAAAGGCGTGCGCCCGCCGGGCGGGGGCGTGGAGTTTGGCGAGCGCTGGGAAGAGGCGCTGGCGCGGGAATGGGCCGAGGAGTTCGGGCTGGAGGTTGCCGTGACCGGGCCGCCGGTGGTGATGGAGAACCTCTACACCCACGAGGGTGAGCAGGGGCATGAGATTGTTTTTGCCGCGCCGATCGCGCTGCCGCCGGGGCCGTTGATGGAGGCCGAGGCGGTGGAGGTGCGGGAGGACAACGGCCTGCCCTTCACGGTGCGCTGGTTCGATTTCGACGGCCTCGATGGGGCCGGGCCCGCGCTGTTCCCGACGGGGCTGAAGCCGCTGATCGCACCGCCGGGCCGGTGATCCGCGCGGCCGAAGACGCGGCCGCAGGCTGGAGATGAGGCGGCCCGGGAAAGGCGCGTCCGCCCTCCGAGGCGTCCTCGCCCGGGCGGCTTTCTCAGCGCCTCCGGGCCACTCCGGAAATCTTCACTTTTCATTTCCGATTCCGGGCCTATGATCCACCGCATGACGCACGAGCGCCGCAACCAGCCCCGGGCCATCGCCATTGCCCGCACCGAGGACGCCTCCAGGCTGCCTCTCTTCGCTGTTGCCGCCCTGCCCCTTGCTGGCCTGCTGCTTCTTCTTAGCTGCCTCTGAGCGTGCCTTTTCGGCGCGACCGCTCAGGGGTATAGACGCGCCGAAGCACCGCAACAGACCAAAAGCACAGCAAGCCAGAGAGATTTTCCGATGTCCGACGCAAACCGCGTATTGATTTTCGACACCACCCTGCGGGACGGCGAGCAATCGCCCGGCGCAACCATGTCGCACGCCGAGAAGCTGGAGATCGCCAGCCTGCTCGACGAGATGGGCGTGGATATCATCGAAGCGGGCTTCCCGATTGCCTCGGAGGGCGATTTCAACGCCGTGAGCGAGATTGCCAAGGCAGCGCAGAACGCCACGATCTGCGGCCTCGCCCGCGCGAACACCAAGGATATCGACCGCTGCTGGGAGGCGGTGAAACACGCGAAAAGCCCGCGTATTCATACCTTCATCGGCACCTCGCCGCTGCATCGCCAGATCCCGAACCTCACGCAGGACGAGATGGCCGACCGTATCCACGAGACGGTGACCCACGCCCGTAACCTCTGCGACAACGTGCAGTGGAGCCCGATGGACGCCACCCGCACCGAGTTCGACTATCTCTGCCGGGTGATCGAGATCGCGATCAAGGCGGGCGCCACCACCATCAATATCCCCGACACCGTGGGCTACACCGCCCCGCGCGAGAGCGCCGAACTGATCCGCCGCCTCATTGCAGAGGTGCCGGGCGGCGAGGATGTGGTGTTTGCCACCCATTGCCACAACGATCTGGGCATGGCGACGGCCAATAGCCTGGCCGCCGTGGAGGCGGGCGCGCGGCAGATCGAGTGCACCATCAACGGGCTGGGCGAGCGCGCGGGCAACACCGCGCTGGAAGAGGTGGTGATGGCGGTGAAGACCCGGCATGACATCATGCCCTTCACCACCGGGATCGACACCACCAAGATCATGCATATCTCCCGCCGGGTGGCCACGGTGAGCGGCTTTGCGGTGCAGCCCAACAAGGCGATCGTCGGCAAGAACGCCTTTGCCCACGAGTCCGGCATCCACCAGGACGGGATGCTGAAGAACCCCGAGAACTTCGAGATCATGCGCCCCGAGGACGTGGGCCTCAGCGCCACCAACCTGGTGATGGGCAAGCACTCGGGCCGGGCCGCGCTGCGCTCCAAGCTGGCCGAGCTGGGCTACGAGATGGGCGACAACCAGCTGAAGGACATCTTCGTGCGGTTCAAGGAATTGGCGGACCGCAAGAAGGAGGTGTTCGACGACGATCTGGTGGCGCTGATGCGCGAGGCCAGCGCCGACCCGGCGGCGGAATACCTGAAGGTGAAGTTCCTCCGCGTGATCTGCGGCACCGAGGCGCCGCAATCTGCCGATATCACCCTGACGGTGGACGGGGTGGACCAGCAGGCCACCGCCCAGGGCGACGGGCCGGTGGACGCGACCTTCAACGCGGTGAAGGCGCTCTACCCGCATAACGCGCGGCTGCAGCTCTACCAGGTGCATGCGGTGACCGAGGGCACCGACGCGCAGGCGACAGTGACGGTGCGCATGGAGGAAGACGGCGTGCTGGCCACCGGCGAGAGCGCCGACACCGACACGGTGGTGGCCTCGGCCAAGGCCTATGTCACCGCGCTGAACCGGCTGCGCGTGCGCAAGGAGAAGCTGGGCGGCAAAGACACCCGCGAAGTGAGCTACAAGGACGCGGGCTGAACCGGTCCGCGACGGCTCTGAGAGGGGCGCCCGGTCTGCTGGCCGGGGCGCCCCGTTTTCGTCATGGGGGCGAAAGGACGTCAAACGCGGGTTTGGCCGTGCCATTGGCGCGGCGCAGACCGATGGAGCCAAGGTAGGCGATAAAGCAGCGGTTCGAGAGGCCGTAGTAAGCGGCAAGCGCCTCGGCCTCGTGCGGCGCCATGTCTGACAGCCAGGTGAGCGAGACGAGCGCAATCCGAGGCGTGGCGGCGGCCGAGGCCATGAGGTTCTGGACAAAGGCGGCCTGATCGGCCTCGCTCGCGCTGCAGCCCGCGCTCGGGTAACCCGCTTCGAGCAGGTAGATCGGCAGCTCGGGTGCGACGGCGGCCAACGCCGACAGATCGGCGGAGGCCACCCCGGGGCCACGGGCCACAAACCCGGCATCCAGAGGGTAGTAGGTGACCATGAGCGCCGAACTCCGCACCAGCAGCGGTTGCCACAGCCCGGCATTGCCCGCGATGGCGCCGTGGGTCAGCTTTGTGCCGACCGGCACGCCGGGGCGCAGCCTTGCCAGCTCGGCGCGGGCCGCGGCGAGGAAGCGGGCGAACCCGGCAATCTCCTGCGGTGTTTGCAGGTGCCCATCCACCTCGTTGCCGATTGCGATTGCGAGAATGTCGGCATCCGGCATCCGGCCCAGAACGTCACGCAGGTGGGCGGCGAAGGCGGAGGTGACTCGCGGATCATCCCAGGCCAGCCCCTTGAGATCGGCGCGGCGACGGTCGGCAAGGGTGTCGATCACCGAGAAGGTCAGGGTGAGCGAGAGGCCCTGCCCCGGATACACGGCGTTGGCGATTGTCGGCCAGTCGTTTTTGGGGGCATAGCCGGGGCCATTTGGCTCAAGATCATCCCAGAATAGAGAGAGCGACGTGGCCTCGGCGCCCGCCTCCAGTGCGACAGCCATGGCGGTTCCGAAGTCTTCACCCTGTGATTGGGTAATGTCGATCGACAACACGGGCTGCGCGGTGAGCGGGCTTGCGAGGACAAGGGCCAGACAGGCGGCGCGGATCATGGGTGCGGCATTGCTCCTTGCTGCTGTGCGCCGAGGCGCGCCGTCAACGCTAGCAGCGGCCCGCTCACGCGGCAAATGCGAGCCGCGGCCCGTCAGGCCGCCGCCTCAAGGCTGCGCAGCAGCGCGCGGCGGTAGGCCTCGCGCCAGCCGCGCTGGGGTGTGCGGCAGAACCAGGTGTGCCGCAAGTCCCAGGCCCGGCTCGCGGGGTGCGCGGGATCATGGCCGAACTGGCCCTGATGTCCGCCGAGGTTGTAGACGGTCAGCTCGCCCAGCCAGAAGCGGGTGCCATCGGTCAGCAGGTCCACCCGGATGTGATCGAAATGCGCGCCGATCTCGGCGGATACATCCAGGGCCGCAGCCGCGCAGGCGGGCAGCGGCAGGCGCGGGTTGCCGCCGGTGATGTCACTCAGCCGATCGGACAGGTGCAGGCCCTGCCCGTGGTCCTCCCAGATGTCGGCCCCCATGTCACCGAACCGGTCGACGATGTGGACGAGGCGTTCGATCTGGCGACCGAAGGTGTAGATCTTCATCTCGGTGAGCGGCGCACCATCGCCCACAACCGGCTCGACGAAGAGCTGGCGCGGGATATTGAAATAGCCCCACTGCCCCACACCCCGGCCATAGCCCTTGCGCAGAAAGGCGTTGGCGCGGGCGATCACCTCGTCGCGCGGCGGGCCGTCTGGCCCGGCGAAGAGGTTGGTGCCGCAGCTGTGATTGGCCTTCACCAGCACCCTCTCGCGCAGCAGCTCCGGCGGGATGCCGGCCGCATCGGTGCCCTGCCAGAGCACCGGCGGGATCTCCAGCGGCAGGCCGAGGCCCGCAACCCAGTGCTTGCAGGCCAGCTTGTCGGTGAGGGTGACGTGGCGCGGATCGCGGTCGAAAACCTTGCGCCAGGTGAACTTGTCGTTGATGCAATCGGGCAGTGCGGTGCTGAACCGCCGGGTCACGCCGGGCTCCTGCGCGCGCAGCCAGCGCAGGATGCGGCCATGCTTCAGCCGGACCCAGGCATCGACCGCCGCGAACAGCCGTGCATCGGCGCGCGACTGTGGCTGCGGGTGGCCAAGGCGCCTGGTGAGCCTCGATGCGAACTCAGCCATGTGCCTCCGCCGCCGAAGTAGCCGCATCAAGGCTGCGCCCCAGCGCGCGCCGGTAGGCCTCTCGCCAGCCGCGCTGGGGTGTTTGCATGAACCAGCTTTGCCGCAGATCCCACGCGAGGGCGGCCGGATGCGCCGGATCGGTGCCGAACCCCAGTTGAATGCCGGCCCGGGGGTAGACTGTCAGCTCCCCCATCCACAGGTTTTCCCCATCGGTCAGGAAATCGACCCGCATGTGATCGAACCTGCCGCCAATTTCGGCGGCCAGTGTCAGGGCGCGCCCGGTGACCGAGGGCAGCGGGTATCCGAGCAGCGGGTATTGCGGCTTGAACTGGCGTTTGGTGAGCTCCGGCCCGTTGGGGCCCATGGTATAGACATCGCCCGCGCGCTCGGCATCCGGCGCCGGGCCGAGCACCGCCAGCCACAGCACCTTGCCACCATAGACGTAGCACTTGATGTCGAGCGCGGGGCCACAGAAGGACAGATCTTCTTCGATGAAGATCCTGCGGGGCACCTTGTAATAGCCCCACTGGCCCGCGCCGCGGCCATAGCCCTTTTTCAGGAAGCCACGCGCCTTGGCGAGGATCTCATCGGGCGGCGGGGCATCGGGGCCGAGGGCGATATTGCGCCCCGAGGCGTTGTTGGCCTTGAGGTGGCCGGGCCGAGAGAGGAGATCGCGCGGAATGTCCTTCGCCCGCCGCCCCGCCCAGAGGGTGCGCGGGTTGTCGATGTCAAAGCCCTCGGCCTCGATCCAGGCCTTGGTGGCAAGCTTGTCGCTGAGGGCCACGAAGCGCGGATCACGGTCGAAGAGTTTGCGCCAGGTATACTTGTCATTCAGGCAGAGCGGCAGGATGGGGCTTTGCGCGCGCCCTTCGACCCCCTCCAGGGCCTCGTTATCGGCCAGCCAGTGGAACATCCGGCGATGGACCACCCGGGCCCACCGTTCCACCGCCGCGAAGACTCGGGCATCGGAAGGCGATTGTGGGCGCAGCGGCGGGCACGGCACCTTGAGAGCTTCAAGCCTGGACATGCATCAACTCACCATCTGCGTCATTCAACTGCCGCCCCAGCGCCCTCCGATAGGCCTCGCGCCAGCCGCGCTGCGGGGTCTGCATAAACCAGCTGCGCCGCAAATCCCACAGGCAGGCGGGATATGTGCCGGGCAGGTGGCCGTCATATTCGCGAAAGCCGCCTTGGTCGTAGACGGTCAACTCACCCAGCCAGAGGTTCTGGCCGTCGGTCAGAAAATCGACCCGGAGCGCATCGAACTCCGCGCCGATCCGGGCTGCCAGATCGAGTGCCTGCGGCAGCGTGGCGGGCATCGGGCCGGTGTAACGCGCCTCGAAGTCGTGGATCGTGCCCTCATAGGGGGCCAGGCCTGCGCCCCTGTCTTCCCACATGTCGGCTCTCATGTCGCCGAAGCGATCGACCACGTGGAAGACACGCTCCACATGGCGCCCGAAGGTGTAGATCTTCAGGTCACGCAGCAGGGTGCCGCCGCCGAGGTGTTCTTCCACGAAGAGGCGGCGCGGCACGGCGGCATAGGCCCATTCGCCCGCCTCGCGGCCAAAGCCGTGGCGCAGGAAGCGGTTGGCGCGTTCCACCACCTCCTCGCGTCCGGGCTGGCCGCCGGTGATCAGGATGTTGCGGCCCGAGGCGTGGTTGGCCTTCACCACCACATCGCCCTTCAGCAGCTCCGGCGGGATGTCGCGCGCATCGGTGCCCGCCCAGAGCGTGCGCGGCACGGGCACGCCAAAACGAGCGACCCAGGGCTTGGTGGCGAGCTTGTCACAAAGCGTGACGAAGCGGGGATCATGGTCGAAGACCTTGCGCCAGAGCCACTTGTCGTTCATCCCGCGCGGCAGGGCGACGTGAAAGCGCCGCGCGATCCCCGGCTCCTGGCGGGCCGTCCAGTGCAGGGCGCGGCGGTGGCGCAGGCGGGCCCAGGCATCGACGGCGGCAAAGAGCGCGGCATCGGAGCGCCGCGACGCGTGGCTCACCCTCGGCCCCATACCACCGGCCCGGACCTGGCCACCTTGAAGCTGCGGATGAGCGCCCGCCGGTAGGCTTCGCGCCAGCCGCGCTGCGGGGTCTGCATGAACCAGCTGCGCCGCAGATCCCAGTAGCGGTTATGCGCGTTCTCCGGGTCGGCCCCGCCATGCGCGAGCAGCCCGCCGAGCGGATAGACGGTGACTTCGCCGAACCAGAGGCGGGTGCCATCGGTCATGAAATCCACCCGGATGTAATCGATCTCTCCGGCGATCTGCCGGGCTGCGTCGATGGCAGCCCCGGTGGAGGCGGGCAAGGGCAGGCACGGCGCGTCTTCAGCGGTCAGGTAGGGCTCTTCGGAGAGGGTAAGCCCGCTGCCGTCATCCTTCCAGACGTCGCCATGCGGCCTGCCGAAGCGGTCGACGATGTGGAGAACGCGCGGCACGTGGCCGCCCGCGATATAGACCTTGAGTTCGACGAGGCCGGGCGCATCTATCCGCCGTTCCACAAAGACGCGGCGCGGAATATTGCGGTATCCCCATTGGCCGGTGCTGCGCCCGTAGGGCTTGCGCAGGTGCCGGTTAATCCGGGCCGCTATCTCACCGGGTGACAGGGCGGTATCGCGCAGAAGGATGTTGGTGCCCGCGCCGTGGTTGGTTTTTACCAGCGCATCGGCCCTGAACAGCTCTGCCGGAATGGCGCGCGCATCCTCGCCGACCCAGAGCACCTCGGGGATGGCGACCTCCGGCGCGCGGGTTTGCACGATGCGCTTGGCCTCCAGCTTGTCGCAGAGCCGGGTGAAGAGCGGATCCCGGTCGAACACCTTGCGCCACAGGAACTTGTCGTTGGTGCATTTGGGAAGGGCGAGGCTGAAGCGGCGGCCCGGCGGTTGCTCGCGCTTGCGAAGCCAGCGGACGTAACGCCGGTGACGGGCGCGCGCCCAGAGCTCAACCGCCGCGAAGAGCGCGGCGTCCGTCTTCGCGGCAGGCACCGGCAGGACCGGCCTCACCCGTCGGCGCCCATTGCGGCGGCCTTCCGCCCGTTCGGTGTGAGCGCGTAGATCCCGGTCTCGACCCGCTCGAACCAGCCGTAGTGGTCATCGGCCATCATCCGGGTGGCCTTCTCGACGCCGGTGGCCCGGGCCACCTGGGCGCCCTTGCTGGGGCCATGCGCCGCAAGGTGGGCGGCGAGGCGGAGGCAATCCTGCCGGTAGGCGGTGACGAGGGTTCCAGTCCGGGCCGCGCCGCCCATGTTCGGGTCGCCCTCGCGGCGGGCGAACTCGCGCAGGAGGCGGCTCTTGCGCGGGGCGGATTTGCGCGGCTGGTAGGGGGCCGGGTCGAGCACGATCTGGCTGTGGCCGTCGGCGAGGCGCACGTAGATCAGGCCGAGGCCGAGGCGGCGGCAGAGGGTGCGGTGCTGCTTCATCGCCGCCATCCAGCGGCGGCCCGAGCCCCGGGGGACGGCGAGGTAGACGGCATCGGTGAGCGCCTGGCGGGCGATGCCCTGGTGGATGAGGGCGAGGGAGAAGGCGAGCTTCAGCTCCACCACCACCGGCTCGTCGCCCGCCCGGCAGGCCACCACATCGGCCGCCCCCACCTCACCCTTCACCTCGTAGCCCTGGGCTTCGAGGAGCGACTTGATCGGCGCGTAGAGATCCTGCTCTTTTGGTTTTGCCTCCGCCATGGCCCCAGCATAGGCGCGGGACGCGCAGGGAAAAGCCAATTGCTCCAAGCGAGCGCCCTTTACCTTGCCAGTGTTGCGCGCCCTGCCCCCGCGTATTGGCTGGCGCGCCATGGCCCCGCCAGCAGGCGCGGAAACCGCCGTCACGTAACGGAGTGCTGCAATAAGGCGCACCCGGCGGCAACTTGCCGTGACGCCCCCCTGCCCCCCTTGTCCCGCGCCCTGCCCTGCCCGTATAAGCCGAAAGTTCCACGAGGGCGGGCGAGTCGCGCCCCCATGGGCTATGGCTTGAGGGCAGGGGTAAGGTTCGAATGGCATTTCTGGGCAGTCTGTTTTCGTCTGACATGGCGATCGACCTCGGCACGGCCAATACGCTGGTTTACGTGAAGGGCCGGGGGGTTATCCTCAACGAGCCCTCCGTGGTGGCCTATCACACCAAGGGCGGGCGCAAGGAGGTGCTGGCCGTGGGCGAGGACGCCAAGCTGATGCTGGGCCGGACCCCGGGCAGCATCGAGGCGATCCGGCCGATGCGCGAAGGTGTCATCGCCGACTTCGACACCGCCGAAGAGATGATCAAGCACTTCATCCGCAAGGTGCACAAGCGCACCACCTTCACCAAGCCCAAGATCATCGTCTGCGTGCCCCATGGCGCCACCCCGGTGGAAAAGCGGGCCATTCGCCAGTCGGTGCTCAGCGCGGGCGCACGCCGCGCGGGGCTGATTGCCGAGCCCATCGCGGCGGCCATCGGCGCGGGCATGCCGATCACCGACCCGACGGGCAACATGGTTGTCGACATCGGCGGCGGGACGACCGAAGTGGCCGTGCTCAGCCTGGGCGACATCGTTTATGCCCGCTCCGTGCGCGTCGGTGGCGACCGGATGGACGAGGCCATCGTCAGCTACCTGCGGCGTCAGCATAACATCCTGATCGGCGACAGCACCGCGGAGCGGGTGAAAACCTCTATCGGCACGGCGCGCATGCCCGACGACGGGCGCGGGGCGTCCATGCAGATCCGGGGGCGCGACCTGCTGAACGGCGTGCCGAAGGAAACCGAGATCAACCAGGCGCAGGTGGCCGAGGCGCTCAGCGAGCCGGTGCAGCAGATCTGCGAGGCGGTGATGACCGCGCTGGAAACCACCCCGCCCGATCTGGCCGCCGATATCGTCGACCGGGGCGTGATGCTCACCGGCGGCGGCGCGCTCCTGGGCGAGCTGGATCTTGCGCTGCGCGAGCAGACCGGGCTTGCCGTATCGGTGGCCGACGAGTCACTCAATTGTGTGGCCCTGGGCACCGGCAAGGCGCTGGAATATGAAAAACAGCTCAGGCATGTGATAGACTACGACAGCTGAGGCGGCCCCGGCGGCACGCCTGCGCGGAAAGGCTGCCCGCTTGGCGAAGAGAGACACGAACATCGACTATGTAAGCCCGGTCAGGCGCATCCTGACCGTGGTGCTCGTGGTGCTCTGCCTTGGGCTCTTCCTGCTATGGCGCATCGACAGTCCCCGGGTGGAGCGGTTTCGCTCCAACCTGATCGACACGGTTGTGCCCTCCTTCGAATGGGCCAGCGTGCCCGCGACGAAGATGGGCAACATGGCCGACAGCTTCCAGAGCTACAACCGGCTCTACGAGCAAAACCAGGAGCTGCGCCGCGAGTTGCAGCAGATGAAGGCCTGGAAGGAAGCGGCGGTGCAGCTCGAGCAGCAGAACGCCAAGCTGCTGGCGCTGAACAACCTGCGGCTCGACCCGCGCCTGACCAGCGTTTCCGGCGTGGTCATCGCCGACTCCGGCTCGCCCTTTCGCCAGTCGGTGCTGCTCAACGTCGGCCGCCGGGACGGCATCCGCGACGGCTGGGCGGTGATGGACGGGCTCGGACTGGTGGGCCGGATCGCGGGGGTAGGCGAGCAGACCAGCCGGGTGATCCTGCTGACGGACGCCGCCAGCCGCATCCCGGTGACGGTGCAGCCCTCGGGCCAGCACGCGATGCTCGCGGGCGACAACCGTGCCGCACCGCCGCTGGATTTCATCGAAGATCGCGACACGGTGCGCCCGGGGGACCGTGTGGTGAGCTCGGGCGATGGCGGCGTGTTTCCGGCCGGGCTGGTGGTGGGCCAGCTGGTAGAGGGCCGCGACGGGCGGCTGAGGGTGCGGCTGAGTGCCGATTACGAGCGGCTCGACTTTTTGCGCGTGCTGCGCAGCCACGAGGCCGAGGTGATCGCCGATCCGGGCGGGCTGATCTTGACACCCGAAGCCACGCCCATGCCCCACCCCGAGGAGTTGAGCCAGGCCGAGGGAGGGTCCGATGAGTGAGGGCGGAAAAATCTTCCCGAAGATTTTTCCCTTCGGAAGAATTTTCTTGAAAATTCTTGGGGCTGGAAGACTTTTCACGAAAAGTCTTCGGGTCGGGCGGGTGACGCATGGTTGACCCGATCACCACCCGCATCTGGACCTATCGCGCCGCCTTTCTGGGCCTCTGCGTGCTCTTCGCCTTCTTCCGTTTGCTGCCGCTCGACACCACGGCAGGCGGCATCCCCGGCCCCGACGTGATGCTGGCGCTCACCTTTGCCTGGGTGTTGCGCCGTCCGGCCTTCGTGCCGCCGGCGCTGATCGTGGGTGTCTTCCTGCTTGCCGATCTCATCTTTCACCGCCCGCCCGGCCTCTGGGCGATGCTGGTTCTGCTGGGCAGCGAGTTTCTGCGCGCGCGGCAGGCCCTTTCGCGCGAGTTGCCCTTTCCGCTGGAGTGGGCAATGGCGGGGGTTCTCATGGTGGTGCTGATGGTGGCCAACATGGCGCTGCTGGCGCTCTTCATGGTGCCGCGCCCGCCGCTGGGCGTGGCGATGCTCCAGATGGGCATCACCATCCTCTCCTACCCGGTCGTGGTCGGGGCCTCGCACATGCTCTTCGGCCTGCGGAAGGCCGCGCCGGGCGAGGTGGATGCATTGGGGCACCGGCTGTGAGGCGGGCGCCGAAGGATACCGAGGAGAGCGTTCGCCGCATCACCCGGCGGGGCCTGCTGATGGGCGGGGCGATGGGGGGCTTTGCCACGCTGCTGGCGGCGCGGATGCGCTACATGCAGGTGGAACAGGCCGATGCCTTCCGGCTGCTGGCCGAGGAAAACCGGATCAAGTTTTCGCTGATCCCGCCGGAACGCGGGCTGATCTTTGACCGCAACGGCAAGCCGGTGGCGGAGAACGAGCAGATCTACCGCGTGGTGATCGTGCCGGAGGATGCGGGCGACATCGAGAACACGCTGGCCCGGTTGCGCAAGATCATCCCGATCACCGACGAGGAGATGGAGAAGGCGCTGGAGGAGATCCGCAAATCCTCGCCCTTCCTCGAATACACCATCGCCGACCGGCTGAGCTGGGAGCAGCTCTCGGAGGTGGCGGTGAACACCCCGGCCCTGCCGGGCATCTCGCCCGAGGTGGGCCTCTCGCGCCACTACCCGATGATGGGCGACCTTGCCCATGTGATCGGCTACGTCGGCCGTGTCAGCGATTATGATCTCAGCAAGATCGAAGACCCGGACCCGCTGCTGAAACTGCCGCAGTTCCAGATCGGCAAGACCGGGGTGGAGAGCAAGTGGGAGGAGCCGCTGCGCGGCAAGGCGGGCAACCGCCGGATCGAGGTGAACGCGAGCGGGCGGGTGATGCGCGAGCTGGACCGGCAGCAAGGCCAGTCGGGCGTGGACCTTCAGGTGACCATCGACAGCCAGTTGCAGAATTTCGTGCAGGCGCGGCTCGGCGATGAGAGCGCGGCAGCCATGGTGATGGATGTCACCAACGGCGACCTTCTGGCCATCGGCTCTACCCCCTCCTTCGACCCCAACCTCTTTGTGCGCGGCATCTCGGTGGCCGACTACCGCACGCTGACGGAGGATGACCATCGCCCGCTCGCCAACAAGGCGGCGCAGGGCCTCTACCCGCCGGGCTCGACCTTCAAGATGGTCACCGCGCTGGCGGCGGTGGAAGCGGGCGTGGTGACGGCGGGCGAAACCTTCTATTGCCCGGGCCACAAGGAGGTGTCGGGCCGTCGCTTTCACTGCTGGAAGCGCTCGGGCCACGGCTGGGTGGATCTGGACACCTCGCTCCAGCAGAGCTGCGATGTCTATTACTACGAGCTGGCGCTGAAGGCGGGGATCGAGAATATCTCGGCGATGGCGAAGAAGCTCGGCATCGGGGTGCGCCACGACGTGCCGATGAGCGCGGTGGCCGAGGGGATCGCCCCCAACATGGCCTGGAAGCAGGAGCGCTATGATCAGAGCTGGGTGGTGGGCGACAGCCTGAACGCCTCAATCGGCCAGGGCTATGTGCTGGCCTCGCCGCTGCAATTGGTGGTCATGGCCTCGCGGCTGGCCAGCGGCACCCGGATCGAGCCGCGCCTGGTCAAATCGGTGGATGGCCGGGAGGCCGAGGTGAAGGGGCTGGAACCGCTGGATATTTCGCCCACCGCACTGCAACAGGTGCGCAAGGGCATGTACAACGTGGTCAACTCGAGCCGGGGCACTGCACGGGGCAGCCGGATCGTGGCCGAGGGCATGACCATGGCCGGCAAGACCGGCACCAGCCAGGTGCGCTCGGTGGTGGTGCGCAACCAGGATGTGCCCTGGGAGCAGCGCGACCATGCGCTGTTTGTCGCCTTCGCGCCCTACGACAACCCGAAATACGCGGTCTCGGTCGTGGTGGAGCATGGCGGCGGCGGTTCGGCGGTGGCCGCGCCGATTGCGCGCGACGTCATGCTCCAGGCGCTCTACGGTGGGCTGCCCCCGATGGAGGCCTACCCCAAGGCCAGCCGCTGGCAGGTGGAACAGATGCGCAAGGATCTGAAACTGCGCGAAGACCTGCAGAAGCAGGCCAGCGACAGGGCGTGACGGGGCCATGAGTTATCTGGAGTATAACCGCGAGACGGTGCCGACGGGCTTCAGCAAGGTGCTCTATGTCAACTGGGCACTGGTCGTGCTGCTCGTGGCTGTCTGCGCGGTGGGCTTCCTGATGCTGTTCTCGGTGGCGGGCGGCTCGCTCAGCCCCTGGGCGGAGCCGCAGATGAAGCGCTTTGCCCTCGGGCTGGTGATGATGTTCATCGTCGCCATGGTGCCGATCTACTTCTGGCGCAACATGGCGCTGCTGGCCTATCTCGGCTCGCTCCTCCTGCTTGTTTTCGTTGAACTCTTCGGCGACGTCGGCATGGGGGCGCAGCGCTGGATCGACCTTGGCTTCATGCGGCTCCAGCCCTCGGAGGTGGCCAAGATCACCCTGGTGATGCTGCTCGCCGCCTATTACGACTGGCTCGACGTGGGAAAGACATCGCGTCCGCTCTGGGTGATCCTGCCGGTTCTCATCATCCTCGTGCCCACCGCGCTGGTGCTTAAGCAGCCCGACCTCGGCACGGCGCTGCTACTCATCGTCGGCGGGGCCATGGTTATGTTCTGCGCCGGGGTGCACTGGCTCTACTTTGCGGTGGTCATCGCTTCGGGCGTGGGGCTGGTGACCACGGTTCTGGCCTCGCGCGGGACGCCCTGGCAGCTGCTGAAGGACTACCAGTTTCGCCGGATCGACACCTTTCTCGACCCGGAGAGCGACCCTCTGGGCGCGGGCTATCACATCACCCAATCCAAGATCGCCCTTGGCTCGGGCGGCTGGACAGGGCGTGGACTCATGGAGGGAACGCAAAGCCGCCTGAACTTCCTGCCCGAGAAGCACACCGACTTCATCTTTACCACGCTGGCCGAGGAGTTCGGCTTTGTGGGAGGCGTGTCGCTGCTGGTGCTCTACGTGCTGATCCTCGCCTTCTGCATCGTTTCGGCGCTGAAGAACCGCGATCGGTTCAGCTCGCTGCTGATCCTCGGCATCGCGGGCACCTTCTTCCTGTTCTTCGCGGTGAACATGAGCATGGTGATGGGCCTTGCGCCGGTGGTCGGCGTGCCGCTGCCGCTGGTGAGCTATGGCGGTTCGGCGATGATCGTGCTGCTGGGGGCCTTCGGGCTGGTGCAGAGCGCGCATATTCACCGGCCGCGCGGACGGGGGTAGCTCTTCGGCGCCTTGCCTTGCGGCGCGGCGGCTCATCGCATGTGTGGTTGGCGGCGGCGCGGCGGGCGGATAGGGTCTGCCCATGACGCTGAACATCCTCTTCTCCGCCCGCCCGAAGTTCTGGAAGAAATACGAAGCCCCGCTGCCCCGTGCCCTGGCCGAGGCCGGGATTGACGCGCGGGTGTTTCAGCCCGGCGAGGTGGCGGCGGAAGATGTGGATTACATCGTCTTTGCGCCCAACGGGCCGGTGGAGGATTTTGCGCCCTTCGTCAAAGCCAAGGCGGCGCTGAGCCTTTGGGCCGGGGTGGAGAGCATCGTGGGCAACGAGACGCTGGCGATGCCGCTGGCGCGGATGGTCGACACTTCGCTGACCGAGGGCATGGTGGAATGGGTGACGGGGCAGGTGCTGCGGCACCATCTGGGCCTCGACCGGCACACCGTGAACCCGGAACACGAGTGGAAATTCGTCATCCCGCCGCTCGCGCGCGACCGGGTGGTGACGGTGCTGGGCACAGGGGCGCTTGGCACCGCCTGCGCCGAGGCGCTGGTGGCGCTGAACTTCAAGGTCCGGGGCTGGTCGCGGAGTGCGAAGGAGATCGCCGGGGTCGAGAGCTTCTCGGGCGAGGACGGGCTGTTGGCAGCTTTGACCGGGGCCGAGATCGTCGTGCTGCTGTTGCCCGACACGCCCGCGACGGAGAACGTGATGGACGCGCGCGCCTTTGCGGCGATGGCGGAGGGGGGATTTGTCATCAACCCCGGGCGCGGGCCGCTGATCGACGATGCGGCTCTGCTTGCGGCGCTGGACTCCGGGCAGCTGGCCCATGCGACGCTGGATGTGTTCCGCGAGGAGCCGCTGCCGAAGGGGCATGTCTTCTGGACGCATCCCAAGGTGACGGTGACGGCGCATACCGCCTCGGAAACCCGGCCATGGAGTGCGAGCCAGGCGGTGGCGGAGAATATTCGGCGCGCGGAAGCCGGG
>NZ_QTNQ01000088.1 GCF_018424695.1 Vannielia litorea | reverse complement strand
CTGCTGGGGTCTCCGTGGGGGGCGACAGCCTCGCCGATGTCGATGTTTCCATCGGCGGTAGCAACGGAATCAATGCCGGGGCGACCGTGGGTGGGGGCAGCGGCAGTACCGCTGAGGTCGATGTGGCCATCGGCGGCGGAACCGGCACTGGCGGAACCGGCGGGACCGGTGGCACGGGTGGAACCGGCGGCACGACGACGCCGGGCACAACCACGCCGGGGGCACAGGGCGTGGTGGCCGGGGTCGACCCGGATGCGCCGATCACGAAGCGGATCATGGTGGGCGACATTGTCGGCACCGCGGTTGTGTCTTCCGAAGGCGCCTTGATCGGTGAGGTCGTGGGCGCCCGGATGGAAAACGGCCGCATCCGCGCGCAGGTGGCCCTTGCGCCGACCCTGGGCGTGAAGCCGAAGTCGGTTTTCATGTCTTTCGGAACGCGGCAGCTGCGCAAGGATATCCTGCGCCTGTCGATGACACGCGACCGGTTTATCCGGAGCGTGCGTAGCAGCTGACCTCGACCCCCCAGTTGATCATTCAGAGCTACGGAAGGGCGCGCCACGCGAGGCGCGCTCTTTTTTGTCAGGCCGGGGCGCCTGTTACCGGGTGATCTGACCCCCGGAAAAGAAACTGTACACCAAGGCCCCAGAGGAAAGCTTGCAACGGGATTCGATTCGGTGCAGGCTCCGCGCAAATCGGCCCCGCCCGGGCCCCTCAAATCGCTGGAATGCCAGCCGGTTGGAAAAAAAGAGGCCGAGACAAGCTCGGCCTAAGTCCAACAGGGAGGTAAAAGACGCGCTGGCCTGAGCCGGTGCGCCTGATGTCTTCTCATATGGGGACCGGGCGATTCCATTCAACCCTAAAAATGCCGCAGGTGCGAATGCCTGCCATGACTGTGGCGCATGGCACACAGGCTAAAGTCGGGCTTTTCTTACTCGGCTGCGGCCTCGCGCACGGCGCGCCTCTGGGCCTGGATCTCGCTGGTCACGAAATCCCGGAAGGCGGCTATCCTCTTGGATTGGCGCAGTTCTTCGGGATAGGCAAGGAACACCGGCACCTCGGAGCTTTCCTCCTCGGGGATCACCCGAACCAGCCCGGGCGTGTCGAGGGCGACGTAATCGGGCAGAACGCCGATGCCGAGGTCGTTTATCACGGCCTGGAGCACGCCGAAGTAGTTGTTGACCGTGAGTCGCTTGGTCACGTCATGGGTGAGGAGCGCCTGGATCATCTCGGCCCCGGCGCGCACCTGTGTGGAGTGCGAGGCCTGGCTGATGAGGCGGTGCCCGGAGAGATCATCGAGGTCGGCGGGCGTGCCATGCCGCTCCACGTAACGCTGGGACGCGTAAAGGCGCATCCGCACGCCCATCAGGCGGCGGCGGATCAGGTCGGCCTGGGAGGGTTCCTTCATGCGGATGGCCACATCGGCCTCGCGCATGGGTAGGTCGAGCACGCGCTCTTCGAGGTTGAGGTCGATCGAGAGATCGGGGTAGCGCTCGTAAAGCGCGGGCAGGCGGGGTGTGAGCCAGAGCGTGCCGAAGCCGGTGGTGGCCGTGACCCGCAGTTCGCCAAACACCTCTTCTTCGCTGTCGCGGATGCGGGCGGTGGCGGTATCGAGGCGGCGGTTCATCACCTGGGTCGCGTCGAACAGCAGTTCGCCCTGTTCGGTGAGAATCAGCCCCCGGGCATGACGGTGGAACAGGGTGGCATTCAGGCTCTCTTCCAGCGCCCGGATCTGCCGTGACACGGCAGATTGCGACAGGCCCAGCGTCTCACCCGCATGGGTGAGAGAACCGGCATCTGCCACGGCGTGAAATATTCTGAGCTTGTCCCAGTCCATCTTTAAATTGTTCACTACTTTCAAACCGGTTTCGGCGCAGCATCCTTATGCACGTCTGTTTCTTATCCGCAAATGTTTAACGCTCGGAGAATTGTGTTTGTAGGTCAGATATTGTGACCTATTATCATATTATGCCCGCTACTGGGAGGAAGCGCGTAATGACTAGGCAGGATGTAAGTCTCACCGATCGTTTCGATCTGGCGAAATCGCCGGTTTTGCTCAATGGCACGCAGGCGCTTGTCCGGCTCATGCTGATGCAGAAGGCCCGCGACAGGGCCGCGGGGCTGAACACCGCAGGCTATTGCACCGGCTATCGCGGCTCGCCGCTTGGCGGGGTCGATCAGTGGATGACCCGCGCCGGCAAGAAGCTGGCCGAGAATGACGTGCGCTTCGAGCCGGGGCTGAACGAAGATCTTGCCGCCACCGCGCTCTGGGGCAGCCAGAACGCCGAGTTGAGGGGCGAAGGCAGGTTCGATGGCGTCTTCGGCCTGTGGTACGGCAAGGGGCCGGGTGTCGACCGCTCCGGCGACGTGATGCGCCACGCCAACATGGCGGGCACCTCGCCCCATGGCGGCGTGCTGATGGCGATGGGCGATGACCATACCGGCGAAAGCTCGACCGTGTGCCACCAATCCGACTGGGCGCTGGTGGATGTGCACATGCCGGTGCTTTCGCCCGCAGGTGTGCAGGAGATCATCGACTACGGCCTCTATGGCTGGGCGCTGAGCCGTTATGCGGGCGTCTGGGTGGGACTGAAGGTGATGAAGGACACGGTTGAGGCCACGAGCGTTGTCGATGGCCGGACCGACAGGCTGGAGTTCGTGACGCCCGATTTCAAGCTGCCTGAGGGCGGGCTGAACATTCGGCTGGGTGACCACTGGATCGCGCAGGAGGAGCGGCTGCTGGCGCACAAGCGCTTTGCCGCAGAAGCCTTTGCCCATGCCAACAAGATCGACAAGCGGGTGCTTGGCCGGGCCGGGGCGAAGGTGGGCTTCGTCGCGGCGGGCAAGAACTGGCTCGACCTTTGCCATGCGCTGGAGCTTCTGGGCGTGGACGAGGCCGAGGCGGAGCGGCTCGGGATCACCACCTACAAGGTGGGGCAGGTCTGGCCGCTGGATATGCAGGGCTTCCACGACTGGGCCGAGGGGCTCGACGTGATCGTGGTGGTGGAAGAGAAGCGCAAGCTGATCGAAGTGCAGGTGAAGGAGGCGATCTTTGATGACCGGCGCGGACGGCGCGTTTATGGCGGGATGAAGGAGGGGGAGGTTCTGTTCCCCACGCATTTCGCGCTTGATCCGAATGATATCGCGCTGGAGCTGGGCAAGATCCTGGTGGAGGAGGGCTGCGGCACCGAGCGGATCGAGGCCGGGATGGCGCGGATCGAGAGCGCGCGAATGGCCGACAATGCGCCCGACATCGCGGCCCGGCTGCCCTACTTCTGCGCCGGGTGCCCGCATAACACCTCCACCAACCTGCCCGAGGGCAGCGAGGCGGGCGCGGGCATCGGCTGCCACTTCATGGCCCGCTGGATGGATCGCTCGACAGACCGGTTCACCCATATGGGTGCCGAAGGGGCAAACTGGATGGGGGAGGCGCCGTTCTCGAAGCGCGATCACCTGTTTCAGAACCTCGGGGACGGCACCTACAACCACTCGGGCACGCTGGCCATTCGCGCCGCGCTGGCGGCGGGCACCAACATCACCTTCAAGATCCTGTTCAACGACGCGGTTGCCATGACCGGCGGCCAGCCCAACGAGGGCGGCCTCAGCCCCCAGCAGATCGCCCGCGAGGTGCTGGCGATGGGGGTGAAGGAGGTGGCGCTCGTTTACGACGAGAAGGAAGATGTGGAGCTTGGGGCCTTCCCGGCGGGGGTGAGCAAGCATGAGCGCGCGGAGCTTCCGGCGGTTCAGGAGAAGTTCAGCAAGATCAAGGGTGTGTCGGCCATAATTTATGTGCAGACCTGTGCGGCGGAGAAGCGGCGGCGGCGCAAGCGCGGCACCTTCCCCGACCCGGACAAACGGGTGTTCATCAACACCGATGTTTGCGAGGGCTGCGGCGATTGCGGGGTGCAGAGCAATTGCGTGGCGATCCTGCCGAAAGAGACGGAGCTGGGCCGCAAGCGCGAGATCGATCAGAGCGCCTGCAACAAGGATTTCTCTTGCCTCAAGGGCTTCTGCCCCAGCTTCGTGACGATCGAAGGCGCGAAGGTGAAGAAGGCGCCGGAGAAGGCGGTGGACTTGCCTGACCTGCCAGAGCCGAACCTGCCGCAGATCGACGGCACCCATAATATCGTGCTCACCGGCGTTGGCGGCACCGGCGTTGTGACCGTGGGCGCAGTGCTGGCGCAGGCGGCGCATATCGACGGCAAGGGCGTGGGCATGATCGAGATGGCGGGGCTCGCCCAGAAGGGCGGCGCGGTGCATATCCACATGCGGATTGCCGAAAAGCCGGAGCTTATCAACGCGATCCGCGTGGGCACCGGCGAGGCCAACGCGGTGATCGGCGGCGATCTGGTGACCACCGCCGGGGCCAAGACTCTCGGGCTGATGCGCGAGGGGCAGACCGGCGCGGTGGTGAACGGGGCCGACATCATCACCGGCGCGTTCACCCGCGACACCGAGTTTCGGCTGCCGCATGACAGGATGGTGCTGGCGCTGGAGGCGCGGTTGAAGGATGGGTTGCATGTCTTTGATGCGCAGGCGCTTTCGCGCGTTGTTCTGGGTGACAGCATCTATTCCAACATGATGATCCTCGGCGCGGCCTGGCAGGCGGGGCTGGTGCCCGTGGCCTATGAGGCGCTGATGCGCGCGATCGAGCTGAACGGGCAGGCGGTGGAGGGCAACAGGCGGGCCTTCGAGATCGGCCGCTGGGCCGTGGCCGAGCCGGAAGCAGCGGCTGCGGTGCTCACGTCAGACGCGCCGCAGGAGAAGACGCTGGCCGAGCGCATCGCCTTCCGCGCGGCGCATCTGGAGCAGTGGCAGGATGCCGAATATGCCCGCCGCTACCGCGCGCTGGTGGATCGCGCGCCCGACGACGAGATGAAACTGGCGCTGGCGCGGGGCTATCACAAGCTGCTGGCCTATAAGGATGAATACGAGACCGCCCGGCTGCTGCTGGAGACCGAGGCCAAGGCGGCAGAGGTGTTTGAGGGTGACATGCGCTTCACCTACCACCTCGCCCCGCCGATCCTTGGCACCACGGGGCCGGACGGCAGGCCGAGGAAGCGGGAATTTGGCCAGTGGATGCGGCGCGGTTTCAAGCTGCTGGCGCGGATGAAGGGGCTGCGCGGCACGCTGCTTGATCCGTTCCGCTTTGGCGCCGAGCGCAAGATGGAGCGGGCGCTGATTGCGCAATATGAGGCCGACATGGGCGAGGTGCTGAGCGGGTTGACGGACCACAACCGTGCGGCGGCGCTCGCGCTGGCAGAATTGCCGCTGACGATCCGCGGGTTCGGGCCGGTGAAGGAGGGCAATGCGGCGAAGGCGGCCAAGCGCCGGGAAGAGCTGCTTTCGGCTTTCCGAAACCCCGAGGCGCCGCTGCGGCAGGCTGCGGAGTAACGCCCTTGGGGCTCAGCCGTCGGGGCCGCCTGTGCCCCATTTCTGCTCGTTCGCCTCGATGGCAGCGATGCGGCGCGCGGCGGGCGGGTGGCTGAGGAACCACGCGGGCATTTTGGCCCCGCCCGCGCCGGTCAGCTTTTCGAGCTTGGAAAACAGCGACTTCTGCGGCGCGGTGCCGATCCCGGCCTTGGTCAGCAGGGCGGAGGCATAGGCATCGGCCTCGAACTCGTCCTGGCGGGAGAGCTTGGCCATGAGCATCGAGGTGAGGCCGGAGGCGATGGCCGCGCCGATGCCGGGCAGGATGCGGTTGAGCACCATGGCCAGGCCGACGCGCAGCGCGTTCTGGCCGGAAAAGTCGATCATCCGGCGGCGCGAATGCCCCAGCGCCACGTGGCCCAGCTCATGGGCGATGACCGAGGCCAGCTCTTGCTCGGTGACCGCGCCCTGCTTCAGCGCGTTGTGAAAGCCCCTGGTGATGAAGATGCGCCCGTCGGGGGCGGCCAGCCCGTTGATGGCGGGCGTCTCGAAGATGTGCACCCGCAGGCGGGGCAGATCGAGCGCACGGGCCATGCGCGCCGTCAGCTTCTCCATCGCCGGATCGTTGAGCGGGCTGCTCTGGGCGTCGAGCTGGCGCGCGGTGCGCCAGGCCGAGAACCGCCAGAGGATCAGCCCGTAGGCGAGGGCGAGGAGGATCGGGGTGAGTTTGAGCATCGCCCAATAGATGGGGGCGTGCGCACCGGAGGGAAAGGGCGTGAAACTGACGCGGCCAAGCGTGAATTTTCAAGCCCCCTGACTTGAGGCGGCCGGAGCGACTCCCCATCTTGAGGACATTCGCTTTTGGAAGACCTTTTTTGACAGAGACTTTGGAGCCACCTCGATGTTGAGCCTCACCCCCACAGCTTCACGCCTCGCCGCTGCGCCAGCCTGGCGCCCGATGGCCGGACGCGCCTGCCTTGCGCTGGCCGCCTTCATCTTTTTCACCGCCGTGAGCGCCTCGGCTCTGCACTTGGGCGAGGGCGGTGGAGTGGAGACGGCACTTTACGCGCTGGCCTTCGGCTTCTTCTTTGCCGTTCCTGCGTTGCTGACCGCCCAGCAAAGCCTTTTCGCCGCCGGCCTAACCCGCGCCTGCCTGTTCGCAGGGCGGGTGCTGGGCGTGGCGTGGCTGGCGGCGATTGCCTGGCTCGTCGGCCTCTACCTCTGAGGTTCAGCCCTCGAAGGTGGCGTCCATCGTGATTTCGGCACCGCCTTCAAGCAGCTTGGAGATCGGGCAGTTTGCCTTCGCCGCCTCGGCGGCCGTCATGAAGGCGGCGGCGTCGATGCCGGGCACGCGACCCTTCACCTGAAGGTGGACCTTCTTCACCGCGAAGCCTTCGCCTTCCTTGTCCATCGAGACGGTTGCGGTGGTGTCGAGCGCCACGGCTTCCTTGCCCGTCTGATCGACGAGGATCTTGGAGAGCGCCATGGTGAAACAGCCCGCGTGGGCCGCGCCGACCAGCTCCTCGGGGTTGGTGCCGGGCGCGTCCTCGAAACGGGTGTTGAAGCCGTACGGCTGCCCGGAGAGCGCGCCGGAGCCGGTGCTGATGGTGCCCTTGCCCTCCTTGATGGTGCCGCTCCAATGGGCCGAAGCCTTGCGATTGATCATCTCTGCCTCCTGTTGGGATGTTGGAACCCGTCAACGTGGCGGCGGCACGGATGTTCCGTGCCGAGGGCAGGTCATTTCCAGCGGCGGTGAATCCAGAACCACTGATCGGGGTCGGCCTCGATCCGGGCCTCCAGGCTGCGGGTGGCGGCCTCTGTCATGGTGCGGGCATCGCTGTGGGGGATCGGCGCCTCCAGTTCCACGGCATAGTCGAGCCCGCCGTTCAGCCGGGTGCCATAGACCGGCAGCATCAGCGCATCGTAGCGCAGCGCCATCTCTGCGGCGGAGGTGGCGGTGCGGGCGGGGTGGCCCATGAAGTCGATCTTCGCGCCGCGCCAGGTGTTCACGTCATGCAGGATCAGAAGCATGCCGCCCGCCTTCAGGTGGCGGATGAAGGCCATCGTGCCCTTGCGCCCCTGCGGAAACACAGGGCGGCCCACCGCCTCCATCGTGGCCACGTAGTGCTGGTTGAAGAAGGCATTGGCCATCGGGCGGTAGAGCCCGCCGAAGTGGTAGCCGGAGGTGTTCAGCCTGGCGCGGGCGGCCTCGTAATTGCCGAAGTGGCCGGTGACGGCGATCACCGCGCGGCCCTGGTCGCGGGCCTCTTCCAGCGCGGGCAGGCCGGGGCCGGAGAGGGAGAAGCTGGCGGCGCGGGCGAAGAAGGCGGGGTTGGAATAGTTCTCCATCAGCACGCGGCCCGCGTTTTCGCAGACCCGCGCGGCCAGCGCGGCGCGGGCGGGGGGCTCCATGTCGGGCCAGACCATGCGGAGGTTGTCGCGGGCGCGTTTGCCGTAGCCCGCGAGCGGCGCGATCAGGTGGCGTGTGAGCTTGCCGAAGGCAGCGATGCGGGCGGGATAGGGCAGCAGGCGGGCCGAGCCGATGAAGCCACGCAAAAGCTTGTCGGTCAGCCAGTCGGCCGCCGTGCCCTTGGGCGGTGGATCTTCGTCGGTGCTGGCGGCCATTGGCCCTCTCTCCCGGTGGTGAGACAGGGTTAGCCGGGGGGCGGCGCGAAGGGAAGGGGCGGGGCCGCTCATCGAGGCCTCGGCGTGCGCCTCGACCACTCTTCGCGGCTGCCGGGGCCTGCCTAGTCCTCGTCGTCGTCAGGGGACAGCAGGATGATTTCGCCGTCGGCCTCCAGGCGGCGGATCTCGGCCACCACCTCTGTCATCGCCTCTTCGCCCTCCTTGTCCTTCACCTTGCCCAGCTCGGCCATTTCCTCGCGCAGGCTATCGGCCATCCGTTTGGACATGTTGTTGAGGATGTGATCGCGGGAGCGGGCGGCCTCCTCACTGGTGGCGGCGGCCAGCGCGGTGACGAGCACGGCCTGGTCGATCCCGCGGGTGATCTTGGGCACGTCGCGGGCGGCGAGACGGTCGGCGATGTTGAGGAAGGTGAAGATGGCCTTCTTCACCTGCTCGGCAAATTCGGCGTCATCCTCTTCCAGCCCTTTCAGCACGTCGTCGCGGGTGCCCGAGGGCGAGAAGTTGAGCACGGCGGCGACGCGCTCGACCGGACCGCCATCGAAGGCGGTGACCGGCTGGGCATCGAACTGGGCGGAGAGGGTGATGCCGATGCGCGCCACCGTCTCCGGCCCGACGCGCCCGGTGCGCGACATGGCGTGGGTGATGCGCCGGGCCTTTTCGCCGGGCAGCTTGCCCAGAAGCTCGGCGGCCTTCGTGGTGGAGAGCTTGGCCAGCACCACCGCGCCCACCTCCACGCTCTCTTCCTCGAGCACGGGCAGCAGCTTGTCGGCGTCGAGGCCCGAGATCCGCTCCCAGGGGTCGCCCTTGGCGGCAACGCCCGCCTCGCGGCGCAGGCGGGCGGCGGTGAGCGGGGAGATATGGCCATCGAGCAGGCCGAGCGCGCCTTCCATAGCGCCGGGAAAGCAGAGGCCCACGCTGTCGAGCTCGGCCTCGAACTCCGCGATCACCTCGGAGAGCGTGTCGCGGTCAACCATGCGCAGCTTGCCCATGGCGTGGGTGAGGTCGGTTTGCATCCGGTCGGACCATTCGGCCAGTGGCAGCTTCGCGCCGCCGTTGACGAGCAGCCGCACGATGATGGCGGCCTTCTCGCGGCGGGTCAGCCGGGTTTGGCGGGAGGCGCGGGGCGCCGCCCTGTCGCCGCCGGTCATGGCGGGCAGGCCGCCACCGGACCCGGCAGAGGCACCGCCGGGCAAGTCGTCAAGATCAGGCAGCCCGCCCACGAGCGGGGAAAGGGAGGTGGACATCAGCGCCTCGCGCCTTCCGCATGGTTCACGTGCCGTGACCCTAGCGGCGGGAGGCTTAAGGCGGGGTTACCGGGCGCGCGGTTTTTGACCCCGCCGCAGGGCCGTCAGCCGGTGGGCGTGATGCAGCTGGAGCTCTTTTCATCCCAGACTTTGCCGTCGGCGCAGGACATGCGCACATGCTGCGAGGAGCATTCGGCGTAGGCGAGGGCAGGGGCGAAGGCCAGCACGAGGGCGGCCAGGGCGGTCTTCGTCTTCATGGGTCTCAATACCTCCTGGTTACCGGCCAAGCCTAGCACGGCCTTCGATTCCGACAAAGCGCGGAGCCGGTAAAAGGCTTTCCGTTACGGAAACGTGAATGGTGCGGTGCAAGGCCGTGAAATGCCCCGGCCGCTGATTGCCGCAGCGACAGGCCGCGCGCATCCCTTTTCACAGGCGCCGGGTGGACGGCTTGGCCCGCCCCAAGGCAGAGCCGTCGCTTCCCCGATACTCCCACCCGGCGCCGCATCAGCACTGCCGCGCAAAGACGTGGCCGCCAGCCAGGAGGAAGATCACAATGTCACATGCCAAAGGCCCCGCCCGCCCCGCGTTTGCCCCGCGCTCGAAACTCTACAAGGGCCGGTTCGGGCGCATCTGCCCCGGCCTCACGCCGTGGGCACCGCCGGGTGTGCCGCCCGAGCAGATCGAGGCCCATTTCGTGGGGTTCGCCAATGAACACATGACCGAGCGCCCCGGCCTCAGCCCGGGCGAGGCGAATGACATCGCCGATGAGCTGGAGGCCGAGTTCAGCTCCGACATCCCGGCGGGCTACACCTATTTCGGCCAGTTCGTGGACCATGACATCACCTTCGATCCGACGCCTCTGGGCGTGGAGCTGACCGACCCCGAGGGGCTGGAGAACTTCCGCACGCCCCGGCTCGACCTCGACTGCGTTTACGGCTCCGGCCCGCATGACCAGCCCTACATGTATGACGGTGCGGGCAAATTCCTGATCGGCGAGATCCCCGGCACCGGGCTGGCAGATCTGCCGCGCAACCCGCTGGGCCGGGCGATCATCGGTGATATGCGCAACGACGAGAACGCGATTGTCAGCCAGATTCAGCTCGCCTTCCTGACCGCGCATAACACCCTGGTGGACCGGGCCGTGGCCGCCGGCAAGGCGGACCCCTTCATGGAGGCGCGCCGGGTTTTGACCTGGCTCTACCAGCACTGCGTCTGGCACGATTTCATCCGCCGGGTCTGCATTGACGAGGTGGTGGACACCGCCCTGCAGAAGGACAAGGGCAAGGATGGCCGGGTGCAGTGGAGCCTCGGGCTGAAAGACGTGTACTCGTGGGAATACAACCCCTACATGCCGCTGGAGTTTGCCGTGGCCGCCTATCGCTTTGGCCATTCGATGGTGCGCAACGGCTACCAGACCAACTTCACCCACAACGCGCTCGACCGGGTGCCGCTGTTCAACAACACCACCTCCGGCCCCGGCGCGGATGAGCCCGACCTGCGCGGTTTCGGCCCGCGCAGCCCGGTGACGACGGTGCAGTGGGACTGGTTCTTCGACATGGGCAACGAGGCGGATTTCTTCCCGCAGATGGCCCGCAAGATCGACACCAAGCTGGCCAATGCGCTGCTGTTCCTCGGCGAGGACGATGGCGACCCGGCCAGCGTGGCCAACAAGCTGGCGGCGCGCAACCTGATCCGCGGCGTGATGATGGAGCTGCCCTCGGGCCCGGACATGGCCGCCAAGCTGAACGTGCCGGTGACGGTGACGCTGAGCGACGGCGAGCCTGCCGCGCTTTGGTATTACATCCTGAAGGAGGCCGAAGGGCAGGGCGGCGCCCGGCTCGGGCGGCTTGGCTCCACCATCGTTTCGGCGGTCTTTGCCGGGCTGCTGAAGGGCGACCCGAAGGCCTATGTCAACGTCGATCCGGGCTGGAGCCCCGAGGCGGAGCTGGCCAGCGGCATGCTGACGGGCGACGACAAGCAGGACAATCCCGACTGGGGGCTTCAGGCGATCCTGCGGATTTCCGGACAGCCGGTGAGCGGCGTGTAACCCTTTCCCCCTCACCAGGCAGGAGAGCCCGGTGGCGTGGTGGCCCGGGTTTCTCCGGGAAAGGTCCGTCCCTTGCGGGGCGGGCCTTTTCTGTTCGGGGGGGCGCATGGGGTGAGCCGCGACCCCGCACGGAATCAAGGCGAAGCCGCCGTGCAGCGCCGTGCCGCCCCCCGGGGCGGCGCTTTGATGAGGCTCGCGCTTATCTCTGAGGTGAGATGACCACCCGACCATAAAGCGCCCCGAACCGCCGTTGGTTGCGCCACCCCACGGGACGGCACTGCACGGCTCACGCGCGCTTTGCTTCAGCCGTCTCTGCGAAGAGAGCCGCAATGTGCCGTGAGCAGCTCCCGCGGCGGGACAAGCAGCGCCCTACGCCTCTTTCGGCCGCAGCACCAGCCAGATCAGCGCGCCGCCTGCCAGCACGAGGAAGGGCGCCATTGCGAGATTGACCGCCGTCCAGCCCGCCTGCGCCGAGCCGCCCGAGCAGTTCATCAGCCCGCCGGAGGCCAGCGAGGCCATTGTAACGCCGCCGAAGACGATCAGGTCGTTCAGGCCCTGCATCCGCCCGCGCTCCTCGGGGCGGTGCGCGCCTGCCAGCATGGAGGTGGCGCCGATGAAGCCGAAATTCCAGCCGAGGCCGAGCAGGATGAGCGCGACGAAGAACTGTTCGAGGTTGACCCCGGAAAGCCCGACAGCCCCGGCCCCTGCGAGGATCACCAGCCCCGTGGCCATGATCTTCTCCACCCCGAAGCGCGCGATCAGGTGGCCGGTGAAGAAGGAGGGCGCAAACATCGCCAGCACATGGGCTGTCACCACATCCGCCGCATCGCCGGTTTCAAACCCGCAGCCGACCACGGCAAGTGGCGTGGAGGTCATCACCAGGTTCATCAGCGCGTAGCTGACCATGGCGCAGATCACCGACACCGCGATGCGCGGGGTCTTCAGCAGTTCCATCCGGCTGCGGCCCTTGGGCGCGTCATGTGCGGGCACTGGGGGGCGGGGGATGTCGAGGAAGAGAAACAGCAGCGAGCCGACGATATTGACGGCGATCACGGCGGCATAGGTGCCGAGGAAGGGGATGACATAGGCCTCGGCGGTGAATTTCACGATCTGCGGGCCTAGGATGGCCGAAGCCAGCCCGCCCGCCATGACGTAACTGATCGCCTTGGGGCGAAAGGCGTCCGATGCGGTGTCGGCGGCGGCGAAGCGGTAGAAGCCCTGCGCCGACATGTAGATGCCGGTCAGCAGCGAACCTGCGAGGAAGATGTAGAAGTTCTGCACGAAGAGCCCATAGGCCCCCACGGCGCCGCCGAGCGCGCCGCCCATGGTGCCCGCCAGAAAGCCCGCGCGCCGCCCGAAGCGCTGCATCAGCGCCGAGAGCGGTGTGGCCGAGAGCATCGAGCCCAGCACGATCAGCGAAATCGGCAGCGTGGCAAAGCAGATGTTGGGCGCAAGGCTCTGGCCCGCCAGCCCGCCGATGGTGAAGATCATCGGCATCTGGCTGCCGAGGATCGCCTGCGCAGCCACCAGCACCGCCACGTTGCGGCGGGCGCGGCTATCGTCTGCGGGGCTGTGCGGGGTGTCGGCGGAGGTGGTCATGGAGGGTATAGAGCCCAAAGCTCAAGCCTGCGCAAGACGCGGCGGGCGCGGCGCTTTGTTGCGGGTTTCGATACTGGTTGTTGCGAGGTCAGCCCTTGGCCGGCGGGCGCGGCGGGCCTAAGCTTCGGGCCGAATGAAGGGGACCGGGGCAAAGAAGATCCTGCTGTTGGCGGGAAGCGGTGAAAGCCGTGCATTGGGGCAGGCGCTGGCCTGGCGCGATGACTTCGATGTCGAGATCCGTCTGGCGCGGCAGATGCGCGGGCGCGATTTTCCGGTGCCCGCCACGTTGGGCGGCTTTGGCGGCGAGGCGGGCTTTCGGGCGCATATTGAAGAGGCCCGGCCAGACGCGGTGATCGACGCGACCCACCCTTATGCCGAGGCCATCACCCGGCGCACCGCACAGATCGTGCCCGAGATGGGCCTGCCGCTGCTGCATTTCGAGCGCCCGCCCTGGGTGGCGGGCCCGGGGGATGACTGGACGGAGGTGGCGGCGCCGGAAGATCTGCCCGCGCTGATCCCGGAAGGCGCCTGCGTGTTCCTCGGCACGGGGCGGGCCGGGCTGGAGCGCTTTGCCGGCCTGGAGGGCCGCCGCATCATCTGCCGCCAGCTCGACATGGCCGACGGGCCCTTTCCCTTCGAGGGCGGGGAGTTTCTGCTCTCGGTGCCGCCCTTCACCGCCGAGGGCGAGATGAAGCTGTTCCAGCGGCTCGACGTGGATTGGCTGGTGGTGAAGAACGCGGGCGGCGAGGGGGCGCGGCCCAAGCTGGAGGCGGCCCGGGCGATGGGCCTGCCGGTGGCCATGCTGGCGCGCCCGCCGGAGCCCGTGGGGGTGGCGCGGGCGGAGACGCTGGAGGCGGCGATGGCCTGGGCCGAGGCGCTGTGAGCGCGGGCGTCGGGCGGATCATCGAAACACCGGCCTGCGTGGCCGAGGGGGCAGACTGGCTCGCCGCGAACTGCCCGAGGATGGCGCACGCGCTGGACGCCTGCGGAGAGGTGCCGCTGCGGCGGCGGGGCGATGGGTTCGAGGCGCTTCTATCAGCGATCGTCAGCCAGCAGGTGAGCGTGGCCTCGGCCGCCGCGATCTGGGCGCGGGTGGAGGCGGCGGGCTTTGCCGATCCGGCGCAGGTGCGGGCGGCTTCGGAGGAAGAGTTGCGCGCGGTGGGCCTTTCTCGCCCCAAGGTGCGCTATGCCCGGGCGCTGGCGGAGGCGGAGATCGACTATGCCGCGCTGCGCGACGCGCCGGACGAAGAGGTGGTGGCGGTGCTGACGGAAGTTCCCGGCATAGGGCGCTGGACGGCGGAGGTATACGCGATTTTCTCGCTGGGCAGGGCCGATGTTTTCGCGCCCAACGACCTTGCGTTGCAGGAAGCCGCGCGGATGCTCTACCACCTGCCGGAGCGGCCCTCGGAGAAGGCCCTGCGCGCGCAGGCCGAGGCCTGGAGCCCGTGGCGGGCGGTTGCGGCGCGGCTGTTATGGGCCTACTTCCGGGTGGCGAAGCAGAGAGAAGGGATCAGGTAGATGGCACCGAGAGAGCTGAAGGTGGGGCGGGTCGCGCCGCAATCGGGGGCCGTGAAACAGGTGGTGATTTTCCTGCACGGCTATGGCGCCGACGGGAATGACCTTCTGGGCCTGGCACAGCCGCTTGGCGCCCATATGCCCGACACGCTGTTCTTGGCCCCTGACGCGCCCGAGCCCTGCCGCAACAACCCGATGGGCTACCAGTGGTTTCCGATCCCGATGATGGACGGCTCCTCGGAGCAGGAGGCGGCCACCAGCTTTGCCCAGTCGGTGGAAGACCTGAACGTCTTTCTCGACGGGGTGCTTGAGGCCGAGGGGGTGACCCCCGACCAGGTGGCACTCATCGGCTTCTCTCAGGGCACCATGATGAGCCTGCACGTCGCCCCGCGCCGCGAGGCGCCCTTTGCCGGCCTGGTGGGCTTCTCGGGCCGCCTGCTGGAGCCGGAGCGGCTGAAGGCGGAGATGAAGAGCAAGCTGCCGATCCTGCTGGCCCACGGCGATCAGGACCCGCTGGTGCCCTTCGAGAGCATGGGGATGGCCGCCGAGGCGCTGAGCGAGGCTGGCTTTCCGGTCTATACCTTCACCATGGAGGGCACGCCGCATGGGATTGCGCCCGAGGGCCTGAGCCAAGCCTTCGCGTTCCTGCGGGAATTTCTGCTGAAGGATGGGTAGGGGAATGGTGGGTTTCACCCACCCTACAGCATGATCGCTCCGTCGGGATCGGTGATGGAGCAGTTCGGCGTGACCTCCCCGGAGTTCATCGCCGAAACTGCCATTGCACGGGTCTGGCGGGTGCGGCGGGGCAGGGGGCTGGCGGCGCTTAAGGTCTGGCATGATCCGTCGATGGTGAACGAGGCGGGCGGGGTGGAGTATCTTTCCATCCGGTCCGAGCAGGGCGCGGTGCGGCTGTTTGCCCGCGCCGAGGGGGCGCTGCTGATGGAGTGGCTGGGCGGGCCGTCTTTGGGCGATCTCGTGCGTGACGGGCGCGATGGGGAGGCGACGGAGGGTCTGGCGGGCGTGGCAGCGCGGCTTTGGCGGCAGCCGACGGTCTGGCCAGGCGCACGGGTTGTCAGCGCGGAGGACTGGTGCCGGGCGCTTTTCGCGGTGGAGTTTGGCCC
>NZ_QTNQ01000087.1 GCF_018424695.1 Vannielia litorea | reverse complement strand
GGGGTGGAGGATGGCCTCCATGTGGGTGTCGTCGAAATCGAGCCCGTGGATCAGCACGCCGTTAGCCAGCGCCGCATCGCGCGGGGCGGTCTTGCGGGCGGTGCCGATGATCGTCGCCGGGCCGGGCGCGCCCAAATCGTCCATCGCTGCCAGCATCGGCGCGGCGAAGGGGAAGGCCTGCGAGGCCAGCGCGATGCCGAGACCGTCGAGCATGTGGATGCGGGCCCGCTCCCGAACGGCTTCGGGGATGTCGTCATACCCGGTGGTGCAGGCAAATTCGGCGAGCGCTTGGGAGAGGCCGGGGGCCGTGGAGTGGGAAGACATAGCCTGCCTGTGTAGCCGGGGTGACGCGGCGGACCATAGGCGGGATCGGGCCGGAGCAGAAGCCCGGCCCGATCCGCCCGGCTCAGTTGCCGAAGCCGCCTGGCGTTGGTGTCACCACGATCACGGCCTCGCCTGCCTCCAGCTCGGTCTGGTCGCAGGCGGCGAGCGTTTCCACCTCGCCCGAGAGGCGACGCACCTGGGTTTGCCCGCAGCGGCCAGGGCTGCCGCCCCTCAGGCCCTGCGGCGCGTGGGCGCGGTGCGACGACAGGATCGACAGGTTCATCGGCTCGAGGAAACGCAGCACCCGCGTGGTGCCGTCACCGCCCCGCACCCGGCCTGCGCCGCCCGAGCCCGCATCTATGCCGAAGCGCTCCAGCAGAACCGGGTAGCGGCTTTCGAGCACTTCCGGATCGGTCAGGCGCGAGTTGGTCATGTGCACATGCACCCCGGCCTGCCCGTCGAACACCCGGCCATCGTTCATCTGCCCGGCGGGGGAGCCGGCGCAGATGGTTTCGTAATACTGGTGGGTGTCGTTGCCGAAGGTCAGGTTGTTCATCGTGCCCTCGCTGTTCGACATTGCGCCGAGCGCCCCGAAGAGCGCGTTGGTCACATGCTGCGAGGTTTCCACGTTGCCCGCCACCACGGCGGCGGGGTAGGTGGGGGCGAGCATGCAGCCCTCGGGCACGATGATGCGGATCGGCCGCAGGCAGCCCGCGTTCATCGGGATCGGTGCCTCCACCATCACCCGGAAGACATAGAGTACCGCCGCGCGCGTCACCGGCTCGGGCGCGTTGAAGTTGTTCTTCTCCATCGGCGAGGTGCCGGTGAAATCCACCGTTGCTTCGCCCGCCTCCCGGTCAATGGTGATCTTGACCCGGATCACCTGCCCGGTGTCGGTGGGATACTCGTAGCTGCCGTCTTCCAGCCGCCCCAGCACGCGCGACACCTCGGCGGCGGCGTTGTCCTGCACGTGGCCGGTGTAGGCCTGCACCACGTCGAGGCCGAACTGGTCGATCATCCGGTGCAGCTCCGCCGCGCCGCGCGCGTTGGCGGCCACCTGGGCCTTGAGGTCGGCCACGTTCTGATCGGGGTTGCGGCAGGGGTAGGGGTGATCGGTGAGCACCTCGCGCAGTGCCGCCTCGCGGAAGCGCCCGTCTTCCACCAGCCGCAGGTTGTCGATCAGCACGCCCTCCTCGTCCACCGTGGTGGCGCGCGGTGTCATCGAACCCGGCGCGACGCCGCCCACATCGGCATGGTGCCCGCGCGACGCCGTCCAGAACACGATGGCGTCGTTGCGGAACACCGGGGTGACAACGGTGATGTCGGGCAGGTGGGTGCCGCCGTTGTAGGGCGCGTTGAGGGCGAAGACGTCGCCCGGGCGCACCTTGCCCGCGTTCTGCCGGATCACCGCCTCCACCGAGCGGTCCATCGAGCCAAGGTGCACCGGCATATGCGGCGCATTGGCCACCAGCGCCCCTTCACGATCGAAGACCGCGCAGGAAAAATCGAGCCGTTCCTTGATGTTGACCGAGCGCGCCGTCTTTTGCAGGGCCACGCCCATCTGCTCGGCGATGTTCATGAAGAGGTTGTTGAACACCTCCAGCCGCACCGGGTCGGCCCGGGTGCCGGCGGCCTCTGCGCGCTGGGCTGCCTCGGTGCGGGCCATCACCACGTGATCGTGGGCCGAAACCTCGGCGCGCCAGCCCGGCTCCACCACGATGGTCTGGTTCGGCTCGATCACCAGCGCCGGGCCGTCGACGTGGCGGCCGGGGGTGAGGGCGGCGCGGCGGACCACAGCGGCCTCGTGCCATGTGCCGCCGGAAAAGACGGGCACGCGGGCCTCTACCTCGGCGACGCCCTCTTCCAGCGCATGCGGCGCGTCGGGCGTGGTGGCGTCGGGCGCTTCGCCCTCCACCTCCACGGCCTCCACGATCAGTTCGGCCTCGGGGTCGGTGAAGCCGAACTCCGCCTCATGCGCGGCCTCGAAGGCGGCGCGGGCGGCCTGCACATCCTCGTCCCAGGCCACGGGCAGGGCGGTGTCGGTGCCCGCGTAGCGCAGATGCAGGCGGCGGCGCAGGCCGATCTCGCCGCGCACGCCCTGCTCGGCGAGCGCCGCGCGCACCTCCTCCTCCAGCCGGTCCAGCGGCGGAGCCAGGGCCTCCGCCCCCTCCAGCGGCGTCTCCAGCCCCTGCTGGCGCGCTTCGGTCACCCGTGCAAGCCCGATGCCATAGGCAGAAAGCAGGCCCGACAGCGGGTGGATGAGCACCCGGCTCATCCCCAGCGCATCGGCCACGAGGCAGGCGTGCTGCCCGCCCGCGCCGCCGAAGGCGTTCAGCAGGTAGCCGGTCACGTCCCGTCCGCGCTGCACCGAGATTTTCTTGATCGCGTTCGCCATGCTCTCCACCGCAATCCGCAGGAAGCCCTCGGCCACCTCCTCGGGCGGCTTGCCCTCGGCGATCTCGGTGAACTTCGCGGCCACGGTCTCGCGGTCCAGCGGTTGATCCTGCCCGGGGCCGAAGATGGCGGGGAAGTAAGCGGGGTTGAGCTTGCCCAGCATCACGTTGGCGTCGGTCACCGTCAGCGGCCCGCCGCCGCGGTAGCAGGCCGGGCCGGGGTGGGCGCCCGCGCTGTCGGGGCCAACGCGAAAGCGGCCCGGATCGGCGTGCAGCACCGAGCCGCCGCCTGCCGCTACGGTGTGCACCTGCACCATCGGAATGCGCATCCGCACCCCGGCGATCTGGGTTTCGAAGGCGCGCTCGAAGCTGCCGTCGAAATGGGCCACATCGGTCGAGGTGCCACCCATGTCGAAGCCGATCACCCGGTCATGCCCGGCGATCTGGCCGGTGCGCGCCATGCCCACCACGCCGCCCGCCGGGCCGGAGAGGATGGCATCGCGCCCCTTGAAGCGCTCCGCCGCCGTGAGCCCGCCGGAGGACATCATGAACAGCAGGGTCGGCCCCGCCTCATCGGGCGGGGTGGCGCCGAGGGCGCCGGCCACGCGGTTGACGTAGCGGCTGAGAATAGGCGTCAGGTAGGCATCGACCACCGTGGTATCGCCGCGCCCGACCAGCTTGATGAGCGGAGAGACCTCGTGGCTGACGGAGACCTGCCCGAAGCCCGCCTCGCGGGCCAGCGCGGCCAGCGCCTCTTCATGCGCCGGATGCGCCCAGGCGTGCATCAGCACGATGGCCACCGCGTCGATTCCATCGGCCTTGGCGGCCTCCAGCGCGGCGCGGGCGGCCCCGGCCTCCAGCGCCTGTTCCACCGTGCCGTCGGCCCGCACCCGCTCGTCCACCTCCACGACGCGCTCGTAGAGCTGCTCGGGCAGAATGATCTCCTTTGCGAAGATGTCGGGCCGGTCCTGATAGGCGATGCGCAGCGCGTCGGCAAAGCCGCGGGTGGTGAGCAGCAGCGTGCGGTCGCCCTTGCGCTCCAGCAGGGCATTGGTGGCAACCGTGGTGCCGATCCGCACCGTGCCGACGCGCGCCGGGTCGATCTTGTCGGCACCCAGATGGCGGCGAATCCCCTCGATCGCGGCGTCTTCATAGGCCTCCGGATTCTCCGAAAGCAGCTTCATCGCGGCCAGCGGGCCCTCGGGCGGGCGGGCGATGACATCGGTGAAGGTGCCGCCGCGATCCACCCAGAAATCCCACTTTTCATGGCTTTGCTGCTCAATCATTCATCATCTCCGCGCTAACGTTCACATAAATCGCTTACATTTTGTTGACGAAGTGTCAATGAGTCTGTCAGGCTGAAGGCACGACAACACGGCACCGGCAGGTTACGCTGCCCAAAAGACCAACAGACAGGGAGACTGACACAATGACAAAGATCCTTCGCATGCCGCTCTTCGCCGGCGCGCTCGCCGCGCTGGCCGCGCCGCTGGCCGCCGAAAGCTGGGACATGCCCACGCCCTACGGCGACAGCGTGTTCCACACCGCCAATATCATCGAATTCGCCGCCGATGTGGGCGAGGCCACGGGTGGTGAGCTGGAAATCACCGTGCATTCCGCCGGATCGCTCTTCGCCCACCCCGAGATCAAGGACTCGGTGCGCCGGGGCCTCGCGCCCATCGGCGAGCTGCTGATGTCGCGGCTGGCCAATGAGGATGCGATCTTCGCGATCGACTCGATCCCCTTCCTCGCCTCCAATTACGACGAGGCCGAAAAGCTCTGGGCCGCCTCGCGCCCGATGGTGGAAGAGAAGCTGGCCGCGCAGGGGCTGACGCTGCTCTTTGCGGTGCCGTGGCCGGGCCAGAGCCTTTACACCAAGGAACCGGTGGAAAGCACCGCCGACCTCGAAGGCGCGGCCTTCCGGGCCTATAACAATGCCACCGAGCGGCTGGCCCAGTTGATGGGCGCGGTGCCGACCCAGATCGAAACCGGCGACATCCCCACCGCCTTCTCCACCGGGCGCGCCGATGCGATGATCACCTCGCCCTCCACCGGCGTCTCCTCGCAGGCGTGGGACTTCGTCTCGACCTACACCGAGCTTCAGGCCTGGCTGCCCAAGAACATGGTGGTGGTGAATACCGGCGCCTTCGAGGCGCTGCCTGAAGAGGTGCAGGCTGCCGTGATGGAGGCCGCCGCCGCCGCCGAAACCCGCGGCTGGGAAATGTCGAAGGCCGAGACCGCCGAGAAGGTGGCCGAGCTGGAAGCCAACGGCATGGCAGTCATGATGCCGAGCGACACCCTGAAGGGCGAGCTGGCCGCCATCGGCGAGACGATGACGGCCGAATGGCTCGAAGAGGCCGGCGAAGAGGGCCAATCCGTCGTCGACGCCTACCGCGCCGAGTGATCTGCGCCCTGGCCGGGGCGACGCCTGCGCGCGTGCCCCGGCCCACCCAAGGGAAGGCTCCCCCATGCGACCCATGCTCGACCGCCTCTACACCGGCGCCCTGATCCTTGCGGCTGCCAGCTTCGCGGGCATCGCGCTGCTGGTGCTGGTGCAGGTGCTGGGCCGCCTGATCGACCGCGCCGCCCGCCTGATCGGCGCCGCGCCGCCCGGCATCACCGTGCCCTCGCTGGCCGAGATCGGCGGCTTCCTCTTTCTTTCCGCCGTCTTCCTCGGCTTCGCGGGCACCTTCGCGCGGGGCGGCCACGTGCGGGTCGCGCTTCTGACGCGGGCGCTGCCCGAGCGCGCGGCCCGCGTGCTGGAGGCCCTGGTGCTGATCGTCGCGCTGGGCCTCTGTGCCTTCGCCACCCTCTCCTCGGTGCTGCAAGCCTGGGACAGCTGGGTGTATGACAGCGTGTCCTTCGGCATGGTCAAGGTGCCCCTCTGGCTGCCGCAGGGCACGATGACGCTGGGCCTCGGGCTGCTCTGCCTCGCCCTGCTGGACGGGTTGGTGACGCTGCTGCGGGGCGGCACACCCGCCCATGCCGCCGCCGAAGCGCAGCAGGAGGAGGCGTGATGGAGATCGCAACCCTCGCTCCGCTTCTCGTCATCGTGCTCTTCGCCGCGCTGGCCGGGGGCCTCTGGATCGGCTTCGCACTTATCGCGGTGGGGCTGGTGGCCATGCTGGCGGCCTCCAACGCGCCGGTGACGCTGGTCTTTGCCACCAAGGTTTGGGGCAGCCTCACGATCTGGGATCTGACCTCGCTGCCGATGTTCATCTGGATGGGTGAAATCCTCGTCCGATCCCGGCTGTCCTCCGACATGTTTCAGGGCCTCGCACCATTCAGTCGCCACCTGCCGGGCCGGTTGCTGCACGTCAACGTGCTGGGCTGCGCGCTCTTTGCCGCCGTCTCCGGCTCTTCGGCGGCCACGACCGCCACCATCGGGCGCATGTCGGTGCCCGAACTTCTGGCGCGCGGCTATGATCCGAAAATCGCCATCGGCACGCTGGCGGGCGCGGGCACCTTCGGCTTTCTGATCCCTCCTTCGATCATCCTGATCGTCTACGGCGCGGCGACCGAGCAATCCATCGCCCAGCTCTTCCTCGCCGGTCTCGTGCCGGGGGTAATGCTGGCGGCGATGTTCTCGGGCTATATCATGCTCTGGTCGCTGATGAACCGCCACCGCATGCCCGAGGTCGAGCCGCCAGCCGAAAACGGCGAGAGCCTGCGCGCCCTGCTGCGCCTGCTGCCGGTGGTCGGGCTGATCTTTGCCGTCATCGGCTCGATCTACGCTGGTGTCGCCTCGCCCACCGAGGCGGCGGTGATCGGGGTGCTGGGCGCGATGATCCTTGCATGGGCCACCGGGGCGGCCAGCCTGCGCGGGCTGGGCGACAGCCTGATCGCCGCCACTACCACCACCTGCATGATCGCCTTCATCATGGCGGGCGCGGGCTTTCTGACGGTGGCGATGGGCTACACCGGCATCCCGCGTGCGCTGGCCGCGTGGATCGGGGCAATGGAGCTTTCGCCCTATGCGCTACTGGCCGCGCTCACCGTGTTCTTCATCATCATGGGCATGTTTCTAGATGGCATCTCCATCGTCGTCCTCACCGTTTCGATCATCCTGCCGATGGTCACGGCGGTGGGGATCGACCCGATCTGGTTTGGCGTGTTCCTCGTGATCGTGGTGGAGATGAGCCAGATCACCCCGCCGGTGGGCTTCAACCTCTTCGTGCTGCAAAAGATCACCGGGCGCGACATCCTCCAGCTCGCGGGCTATGCCGCGCCCTTCTTCGGGCTTCTGGTTCTGGCGGTTGCACTCCTCTCGGTTTTCCCGCAGATCGCGCTCTGGCTGCCAAGGACGATGTGACGCGATGACCGATGACGAAAGATTCAAGGTGGGCCCCGTCGTCTCCTCCGCGCATCTGGCAAACTCGGCGCTGCCGGAAGTGTCGGAGATGGAGTTTGCCATCGCCATGGGCAACCACGCCTTTCAGCGCTGGATGACGCGCTGCATGGCGGCGGCGGGCGCTCCGGGCCTCGCGCCGCTGGAGATCCAGGTACTGCACCTCGTCCACCATCGTGAGCGTCCCAAGACGCTGGCCGACATCTGCCTCGTGCTGAACATCGAGGACACCCACACCGTCAATTACGCCCTGCGCAAGCTGAGCGAGCGCGGGCTGATTGCGCAGGGGCGCAAGGGCAAGGAAAAGGCGGTGTCGATCACCGAGGCCGGGGCCGAGCTTTGCCAGCGCTACGGGCAGGTGCGCGAAGCCCTGTTGATCCGCTCGCTGAAGGAAACCGGGCTGGACCGTGCCGATGTCTCTCGCCTTGCCGCCCTCCTGCGCGCGCTCTCTGGCAGCTACGACCAGGCCGCCCGCGCCGCCGCCAGCCTCTGACCCGCCGGGGCCGTACGACCCGAATGTCAGAATTCAATGCGATCCGTGCTGCTTAGGTCTGTGGCTCGTGGCTAGCCACCCATGTTGAAAGCATGTCCCGAAGGCGGTCGGTTCCCGTAATCACGAGTAGAAAGCGGCAGGTGCACCGGGCTGGTCTCAAGGTATTTGATGTTCTTCGGGCCAATCCCGTGCTCGGCACTGAAGGAGCCGCCGAAGCCTGTGACGGCCTGTTCGACAACATAGTCGCGCAGCGCCTGCTCAAAGCCCGCCTCGACCGGCCCATCGGTTTTTACCAGGTTGAAGTGCAGGCCGCCGTCACCCAGGTGGCCGAAATCGCAGATCTCCATCATCGGGAAGTCTGCCGCGATTTTGCGGGCCATCTCGGTGCGGAAGGCGATCACCTTGTCGCGGGTGAAGCCCAGGTCGAAGGCGATGAGCGGCCCGGCCGACTTCACGCCTTCGGAGAGCGCATGGCGCAGCGCCCAGATTTCTTCGGGGCGGCCAAAGAGCGCGTCTTCGATCGGTGCGTCGACCAGCTCCCAGGCCTCGGCCAGAACGGCTTCGAGAATCTCCTCCAGCGGCGTGTCCCACGGGGCTTTCGTGGGGCGGGACAGCTCGATCAGCAACGCGGTTTCCGGGATCTCGCCACGGGCAAAGGGGTTTTTCAGCGAGGCCGCGTGGTGGAAGCTGTGTGCCATGGCGGCGCGTGACATGAACTCGAAGGCCGAGAGCAGCGGGCCGACGCGCGTTTCCAGATGGCGCAGCAAGGTCAGCATGGCGGTATCGCTGGAGGGGACGACGAGGGCGGTGGCCTGTTCGGTGACGAGCGGTTCCAGGTTGAGGATCGCCTCGGTGATGGTGCCGAACCACCCGCAGCTGCCGATGTGGATCTGCTTCCAGTCGGGGCCGGTGTTATCCTTGCGCACCGGGCTGCCAAGGCGGAGCACCTCGCCCTCGGCAACCACCGTCAGCCCGAGCGTGTTGCGGCGCACATCGCCGTAGCGCAGGAAGCGCGCGCCGCCGGTGTTGGTCGCCACCATGCCGCCGATCATCGGATCGGAGCCGAGGTCGATCGGGAAGAAAAGCCCGTGTTCGGCCAGCCGGTCATTGACCTCCGACAGGCGAAACCCGGCGCTGACCCGCATGGAGCGGTTGGCCAGATCGACTTCGAAGGTGTCGCGCAGGCGTGAGAGGCTGAGGACGACCTGATCGCCCGTGTCATCGGGGACGGAGGCCCCGACCAGACCTGTGTTGCCGGACTGCGCGACATAGGGCGTTTCGGTGCTTTGAAGATGGCGCAGGCATTGCGCCACCTGTTCCGTCGTTTCGGGCAGCAAGACCGCCGGGCTTCTGCCGGTTTCGCCACGCACGCCTTGAAGGTAGGCGGCCATGTCCCTCGGCTCGGTGATCGCCCGAATGCCCTCTGGGAGGATCATGCCGCGCTCGCGTTCAACTGCTCCAATGCGGCTTCGTAGGAGGCCGCCTGCATCGCCTCGTAGAGCGCGAATTCATCGGTGACGGGCTTGCCGAGCGCGGCTTCGAATTCTGCGCGGTTCGAGGCGGCCTGCGCATCGGAGCGGGCCTCGTCACCGAGGTTGGACTGGAAGATCCCGGCGGCGCTGACCGGCAGGAAATCTTCGTAGATGATCGGGCTGATGGTCAGGGCGCCCGCATCGAGCAGACTGTGCAGATCGTCGCCCGTGGCTGCGCCTTGCCCGATGCCGTATTTGAAATAGGCAAGGCCCTGGTCGTGCAGGGCACGCCAGGTGTCGGGGAAGGCGGTAAAGGCCTCTTCGAGCCTGGCCACATACTCGGCCGCGTTCGACCCGTCGGCGGCGGGCAGGATCTCGGCGCGCACCTCTGCTAGCAGGCTATCGTAGAGTGCGCGGCCCTTGGGCGTCAGCGCAACGCCGCGCTGCTCGATCTCGCCGAAGCGTGCGGTGTGGTGGCCTTCCTGCCAGCCGCCGTCGACGGGGAAACGAATTGGCTCGTTCAGCGCCTTGAACGCGGTTTGCCGCAGCAGGATCGGGCAGGCGCGGCGTGGCGGGCCTTCCACCACCGCCTTGGCTGGCAGTCCCTGGGCCAGCATCTCGGCCTGCGCCGCGTCGATGTCGAGCGTGCGGGGGGTCAGATGGTTGATATGCGGGCCCTTGAAGGAGACCACATCGGCGATCAGCCGGTGCGCACCGATGAGCTCCTCAAAGGTGGCGTCATCGACGCAGGCCTCGGGATGCCAGCGGAAGGTTTCCAGCACCTCAGCCACGAAACGTTCGGCATCCTCGGCGTTCAGGCCGCCTTCCGCCTCGGCCTTTTCGGTCAGGGCAAGGGCGCCTTGGGTGAAGATCTGGCGGCGCGCGAGCGTGGCGGCGGCTTTCTCGCGCAGGGCCTCATCTGCGATCAGTTCGAGCCGTAGCAGCGAGGTGAAGACGCGAAACGGATTCTCGGCCAGCGCATCGCGCCTGATGGGGCGGAAGGCGGTGGAGTGGACGGGCACGGAGGCGACCGACAGATCGTAATAGCCCACCGGCTCCATCCCCATGACGGCAAAGACGCGGCCCATCATGGCAAGCTCTTCGGGCGTGCCGAGGCGGATCGCGCCGTGGCGTTCGGCGCTGATGCGGTTGGTGTCTTCGCCGGGGGTCAGGGCCAGCGCATTGTCGTCGCGCTCCAGCACGCCCGCATTCACGGCCTCGACAATCTCGATGAGGGTGCCGTAGGCGGGCACTTCCTTGCGGTACATCTCGGACATCGCGGCGGAGAAATTGGCGCGGATATGGCTTGCGGATAGAGTCATTGGGGGGTCCTCCGGCGCCTAGAAGCGCCCGTTCGTGAGATGGGTGAGGGTGGCGCCGGTCTCGTAGTAGAGGCCTTTGGCGGCGGCATAGGGTTCGGCCCGCGGATCGAGGATCGGCATCGGCAGCTCGCCGGTGCCAAGCGCCCAACCGGCGGCGGTCCGGCCAAAAAGCGTGCCGGGGGAAATGCCGCGCCCGCTGTAGCCGAAGATAGAAATGCCGGTGCGCCCGCGCCGTTCTATGCGCGGCAGGTGGGTGCCGGTCATGGCGATGCGCCCGGTCCATTCCCGCTCGAAGGGGATGCCTGCCAGCTGCGGAAACAGCTTGGTCATCTTGCGCGTGGCCCAGCCGCGATGCAGCGCGCCGCCGAAGCCATCGAGGTTACCGAGCGCGCCAAAGATCATCCGCCCCGCCTGATCGAGCCGGAAGGACGACATGATGAGCGCCGTGTCCCAGCAGCCCTCGCCGCCCGAGAGGATGGTTTGCCGCAGATCGTCCGGCAGGGGCGCGGTGGCCAGCTGGAAGAAATGCGCCGGGATGATCGCGTTGTCATCGGCCGCGCCGGTGCCATAGGCGTTGGTCGCCTGAACAAGTCGCGTGGCGCGGATCTCACCTTTCGCGGTGCGGATCGTCCAGCCATTTGCGGTTTCGGTCATGGTGAGGGCGCTGGTCTCTTCAAAGATCTGCGCGCCCTGCGCCTCGGCGGCCCGGGCCAACCCCTGCACATAGGCCAAAGGCTGGATGGTTCCGGCCCGTCCGTCCCACAAGGCACCGCAATAGGACGCGCTGCCGGTGCGCCGCGCGGTTTCGGCGGCATCGAGCAGCCTCACCGGCGCGCCGCGGGCCTCTTGCTGGGCAAAGCGGTTTTCGAGGTCGCGCAGGCCCAACGGTGAGTGGGCGCAATGCAGCGTGCCCTGCCGGGTGGCTTCGCAGCGGATCTGATGTGCTTCGATCAGCTCGAACACGGCACTGGGACCACGGGCAAGAAGCTCGTTCAGCCGCCCGCCGGTTGCCTTGCCGAGCTTCTCCTCCACCTCGTCCGGCGGCGTCCAGAGCCCGGCGTTTACGAGGCCCACGTTGCGGCCCGACCCGCCAAAGCCGATGGTTCGCGCCTCCAGCAGCGCCACCGAGGCCCCGCTGGCGGCCAGGTGATAGGCCGCCGAGACCCCGGTGAACCCGCCGCCGATCACCACGACATCGACCGCGACCGAACCGCGCAGAGGGGCGTAGCTGGCCCGGTCCGGCGCGGTGTCGGCCCAAAGGCTGTCGGGGCGGGGTGCGGTGCTCATATCTCGAACGAAATGCCCTGTGCCAGCGGCAACTCGCGCGAGTAGTTCACCGTGCTGGTCTGACGACGCATATAGGCGCGCCAGGCGTCCGAGCCGCTTTCGCGCCCGCCGCCGGTTTCCTTCTCGCCGCCGAAGGCCCCGCCGATTTCGGCGCCCGATGGGCCGATATTGACGTTGGCGATGCCGCAGTCGGAGCCCTGGGCCGAGAGGAAATGCTCGGTCTCGCGCACATCGGTCGAGAAGATGCAGGACGACAGACCCTGTGGCACGGCGTTTTGCATCGCGATGGCCTCATCGAGGCCGGTGTACTTCATCACGTAGAGGATCGGCGCGAATGTTTCGGTATGCACGATGGCGCTTTGCCCAGGCATTTCGACGATAGCTGGGGAGACATAGGCCGCATCGGGGTACTGATCCACCAGCGCCCGGCCCCCGCCATGGACGGTGCCGCCCTCGGCTTTCGCCTGCTCAAGCGCGTTCTCCATCGCCGTCATGGCGCCTGCGTCGATGAGCGGGCCGACGAGGGTGCCGTCTTCCAGCGGGCTGCCGATGGCGAGGCCTTCGTATACCTTGGTCAGGCGCGGGATCAGCTGGTCGTAGATGTCATCATGCACGATCAAACGGCGCAGCGAGGTGCAGCGCTGGCCTGCGGTGCCCACGGCGGAAAAGACAATCGCCCGCACGGCCATTTCCAGATCCGCCGAGGGGGCCACGATCATGGCGTTGTTGCCGCCCAGTTCGAGGATCGTCTTGCCCAGCCTCCTGGACATATCCGCCGCAACCGCCTTGCCCATGGGCACGGAGCCGGTGGCCGAGATCAGCGCCACATCGCGCGAGGCCGTCAGCACCTCACCCAGATCACGCTCGCCGATCAGCGTTTGGATCAGTCCGGCGGGCGCGTCGTTTCCGAACGCGGCCATGGCGCGCTCACAGATTTTCTGGATCGCAAGCTGGGTCAGCGGGGTTTTCTCGGAGGGCTTGGCAATGACCGGATCGCCGCAGACGAGGGCCAGCGCGGCGTTCCAGCACCACGGCGCGGCGGGGAAGTTGAAGGCGGTGATGATGCCGCAAACCCCGAGCGGGTGCCATGTTTCGCGCATGGAGTGGCCCGGACGCTCGGATGCGATGGTCAACCCGTAAAGCTGACGGGAGAGACCGACCGCGAAGTCGCAGATGTCGATCATCTCCTGAACCTCGCCCAAACCCTCCTGGTAGATCTTGCCGCATTCCAGCGACACGAGGCGGCCGAGGTTTTGCTTTTCGCGGCGCAGTTCTTCGCCCAGAAGCCGGACCAGCTCGCCCCGGCGCGGGGCGGGCACCTTGCGCCAGGCGTTGAAGGCCTCGACACCCCTGGCAATCGCGGCTTTGGCATCGGCCACCGTATGCATCGGAACTTGGGCGATTTCGCTGCCATCCACGGGGGTGGTCACAGAAAGCGCGCCGCCGGTGGTTTCTGCGGCGGAGAGGCCGCAGGCGTCGAGAATCTGCTGATGGGTCATGAGGCTGTCCTTTGGTTCGAGGTCAGGGCATTGACGGCCCGGTTCAGGCGCGCGCAGCCATCTTCGAGATCGGCGCGCGCATAAGCGTAGGAAAGGCGGAGGTGCCCCGGCAACCCGAAGGCGCGCCCGGGCACCATGGCAAGGCCGGTGGCGGAGAGCACATAGGCGCAAAAGTCGGCATCCGTCTCAAGCAGCCTGCCGTCCGGGGTGCGCAGGCCAAGCACCCCCTCGCAGGAGGGGAAGACGTAGAACGCGCCGTCGGGCACAGGGCAGGCGATGCCAGGGATGGCGTTCAGCGCCGCCACGACGAGATCGCGGCGCGCACGAAAGGCGGCCTTCCGCTCGGTGATATGGGTCTGATCGCCCGTCACCGCCTCCAACGCGGCGGCCTGCGCGACAGAGCACGCGCCCGAGGTGATCTGCCCCTGCACGGCGATCATGGCCCTGACCAGCTCCGCCGGGGCAATGCCCCAGCCAATCCGCCAGCCTGTCATGGCATGGGCCTTGGAGACGCCATTGATCACGACGGTGCGCGCGGCCAGATCGGGGCAAGCCGCGCGGAAGGAGGTGAAGGGCACGTAGCAGATCAGGTCGTAGATCTCGTCGGACGCGATCCAGACATGGGGGTGCCGCGCGAGAACCTCCCCAAGCGCGGCCAGCTCTTCGGCCGTGTAGACGGCGCCCGAGGGGTTTGACGGCGAGTTCAGCAACAGCCAGCGCGTGCGCGGGGTGATCGCGGCCTCCAGCTGCCCGGGCGTCATCTTGAAGCCCGCTTCGGCACGGCAGGGCAGGATAACCGTTTTCCCGCCAGACAGCGCGACGATGTCGGAATAACTCGTCCAGTAAGGTGCGGGTACGATCACCTCGTCACCGGGGTTCAGCGTGGCCAAAAAGATATTGGCCAGCACCTGCTTGGCGCCGGTCGAGACGATCAAGTTGGCCGCTTCTACCCCAGCTTGTTCGGCGATGGCAGACCGCAGCGCAGCGGTGCCGGCGGTGGGCGTATAGCGCGTCTGGCCGGCCAGCATCGCCTTATGGGCTGCGTCACAAATATGCGGCGGCGTCGGAAAGTCGGGCTCGCCCGTACTCAATGCCAAAACGTCATGCCCTGCCGAGCGCAGGCGCGCGGCCTCTTCCGAAATCGCGACGATCTCGGAAAGCGCCATCCCCTCTATTCGGTCAGCCTTTACAAGCATCTCAAGCTCCTGTTGCAGGGGCTGTTTGACATGCCATCCGGTCATATGTGAAACGCAATTATCGCATTGATCATGCAAAAGGCTCATACCTATGCCGCACCCGAGACGCTTCCTGCCGCCGATGACTGCGCTGCGCGCCCTGGAGTCCTTCGAGCGGACCGGCAATGTCACCCAGACCGGGGTTGAGCTGGGCGTGTCGCAAAGCGCGGTGAGCCGCCAACTCAAGGTCCTGGAGGATTATCTGGAGACTCCGCTCTTCACGCGGGACAGGAAGGCCATCACGCTCACCGCGGCAGCGCGCGACTACTGCACGCAGGTCAGGGCCGCGCTCGAACAGATCGGAACGGCCAGCCTGCGACTGAAGGCCAATCCCCGCGGCGGGCAGCTGAACATCGCGATGCTCCCGGCCTTCGGGGTGCGCTGGCTGGCCCCCAAGCTGCCCGATTTCGTGGCCCGCCACCCCGAAGTCACCGTGAACCTCAGCACAAGGCTCAAACCCTTCGATTTTGCGGCCGAGCCCTTTCACGGCGCCATCCATTTTGGTCAACGCGATTGGTCCGATGTCGCCTACCATGAGCTCATGCGGGAATATGTTGTGCCCGTGGCTTCGCCCAGGATTGCCGAGCGCCTTCGGGTCAACGCGTTGAGTGATCTGTTTTCACTCCCGCTCCTGCACCTGGATACGCGCCCGGATGCCTGGGAAAGATGGGCTCAGACGCTTGGAGAGGACGTCGAGTGCCCGGTCGGAATGCTCTTTGACCAGTTCGCCTCGATGATCCAGGCCGCCATACACGACATGGGGGCGGCACTTCTGCCGACCTACCTTGTGGAAAACGAGCTGGAGGACGGCCGCCTGGTGGCGCTTTGGTCGGAAAGCAAGACCAGCATCGGCACCTACTATTTCGTCTGGCCCAAGGACGAGCCAAGCTATCAGCCTCGCGACTTGTTCCTGCACTGGTTGGAACAGGTGGGTGGCACCGGCAGCAAGGAATAAGGACGCGCCGCAGGGGTCCGCTATCGCATGATCTGCAAGCAGATCCCGAACCATCGTTGACTAGACGTGGCGCGTCCCCACATCGCAGAGGCGTTCGATGGACCTTCCACATCCAGCGGATGGCGGCACCGGGCGAACATAGCCGGGCGTGCGGGGGCCCGTCGGCCAGGAGGGAGCGACCCGAGCCACGGCCCCTGTGAAATGAAAAAGCGGTAAGCCTGCCCGCTTGGCACCCGGCACCGGCGCGTAGCGCAGGGGCGCGGCTGTAGCTGTACCGGTCAGCGCATGGGAGATGTCCGGCGATGCGCTGATCCGACACCAGGCCGTCAGACCAAAAGCGAACCTTTGGCGCCGATCCGTCCGGCGCTTGCAACCGCTCTCAGGGTGGAAAGCCGCAAGTTGGTGGTCTTCCTCACCAATGATCGAAGCGCCAGCATATTGGGCGAAAGCTCGGCGGTAGCTGGTATCATACCAAGAATTTACCGCAGGAACTGAGGCCCGTCGAAGTCCATCGATTGCCAATGCAGACAAGCAGAATGTCCAGACGCCGAAACCTCTCCGCTCTGCACTTCATCTCAGTCACTGCAATCGTTTGGAGGCGAGTACCGGAATCGAACCGGTGTACACGGATTTGCAATCCGCTGCGTCACCACTCCGCCAACTCGCCGTCCTATCGGGTGGTGCTGGGGGAGGTAGCGGG
>NZ_QTNQ01000086.1 GCF_018424695.1 Vannielia litorea | reverse complement strand
GCCTGAGCAGGCCCCACAGGCCACCGAGATCGACACCGCCAACGCCGAGCCTCTGAAGCCGCAAACCGCCCCTACCCGCAGCATCCGCCCACGCAAGATGCCCAAGCGCCCCGAGCCTCAGGTGGCCGAAACGCGGCAGCCCAAGCCGCAACCGCAGCGCACCACGCAGGCAAAACCCGCCGAACGCTCCTCGCACGCCCGCGCCGGGGCGACCTCCGCCGGGGCGGGTGGCTCTTCGCAGGCCGGGATCGCCACCCGCAGCGGGGCGCGCGCCCTTACGGCCAGCCAGAAGCAGAGCCTGATGAACAAGTGGAAGGCACAGGTCTATTCACACATCGCAAGGCGCACCCGCTCTCCCGGCGGGCGCGGGACGGTGGTACTGCGCGTGACCGTCACCACCTCGGGTCAGGTGACCGGGCTTGCGATGGTCCGCTCATCCGGCAACAAGCGGCTCGATCAGGCCGCCGTGCGCATCGTGCGCGGGGCCGGGCGCATGCCGCGCGCGCCCAAGCAGCTCGGCGCCACCACCGTGGGCTTCAACGTGCCCTTCGACTTTGAATAAAGCCTCTGGCCCTCAGATCCGGAAGTAACGCTGCAACAAGCGCGGGATCATCGCGTTGAAGCGCAGCGGCGCGTCGGTGGCGGCAAGGCAGATGCAATCGGGGCCTGCCTCGGCCATCGGCGTGTGCTCCAGATCATCCGTGACCACCTGCACGTCGCCCCGGGCATAGCGCCCGGTGTGGTCGCTGAAACTGCCCTGCAACACCAACGTCATCTCCAGCCCATTGTGGCCGTGGTCGGGCACCGCCTTACCGCCCGGGATGCGCAAGAGCCGGGCAGAGCCTTCGGGCCGGTCCACCAGGATCTGCTGGCGGATGCCCGCCCCGAGGCTGCGCCAGGCCGGGCCATCCCCGCCCAGCTCGGCGGCGACGGCAGCGGGGAAGATGCCTCGGGGCTGCGGCTCGGGCGCAGGCGCTGGGGCGGTGTCGAGCAAGGCGAGCGTGCGGTCGCGCAGGCCCGCGTCCGGCGCCTCGGCGTCAAGCGCCTCAAGCGCGGCCCCGCCCAGCGCATCGCAGGCCTCGGCCACGGCACGGCACTGATCGCAGAGCGAAAGATGGGTGGCGACGACAACGGAAAACCCATGCGGCAGCGCACCGCTGGCGTAGGCTTCGATGATATCCTCGGGGATATGATGAGACACGGGCGACATGGTTATCTTAGTCCTTTGAGTTCATGACGCAGACGTTCGAGGGCCAGCCGGATGCGCGATTTTATCGTGCCCATCGGCAGGCCCGTGCTCTGTCGGATTTCGGTATGGGTGAGGTCGGAGAGGTAGGCGCGTTCTATCACCTCACGCTGCTCCGGCTTCAGGTTCTGCAAGGCCTCCCTCAGTTGGGCGGCCTCCTGGTCGAGGGCGAGGGCCGCCTGCGCATCGGCTTCGGTCTCCTCACTCTCCATCTTGAGCGCCTCCGGCACCGGGCGGCGCTCACGGCGGATGATGTCGATCTGGCGGTTCCGGGCGATCCGGTAGATCCAGGCCGATGCCTGGGCACGGGCAGGATCGTAGAGATGGGCTTTCTGCCACGCGGTCAGCAGCACGTCCTGCACCACGTCATCCGCCACCGCCCGCGACATGCCCGAGCGCAGCATCATCGCCGTCAGCCGGGGCGCGAAATGGTCGAACAATTGCGCGAAGGCGCCCCTGTCACGCTGGTCGCGCACGGCCAGCAGCCATTCTGTGGGGGGTGAAAGGGGCGCGGCGGGGCGCTCCGCGTCTTCGGTCTGGCCGTCTGAGACCATACGCTCGTTCTTTCCCCGCTCGCGCAACACGGCCCCCGCCGGAGGGGCGGGGCAGGCCCGGGCGCGGGCGGCTTGGAGTGTGTTTGTCTGGTCCAGCATATGGGTCTTTACGGGCGGACCCAAGGATCGGATCAAACTTTGAACCGAAATGCGCTCTGATGCGTAGAGCCTTGCAGAACGGTCGAAAATTTCGGCCCGTGGCAGAGTAGCAAGGAACCGCCCATGTCATTCGACGCGCAAAACGCAGGTCGCCGCATCGCCATTGTCGGCGGAGGCATCGCCGGCATGGCCTCGGCCCTGCTCGCCGCCCCCGGCAACCGCGTGGTCCTGATGGAGGCGGCCCCGCGCCTCGGCGGCCATGCCCGCACGGTGACGGCGGGCAAGCGCGGCACCCAGCCGGTCGACACGGGCTTCATCGTGTTCAACTACGCCAATTACCCGCACCTCACGCGGCTCTTTGCCAATCTCGACGTGCCGGTCATCAAAAGTGACATGAGCTTTGGCGTCAGCCTTGATGGTGGCCGGGTGGAATATGCGCTGCGCAACCTGCGCGGCCTCTTCGCCCAGAAGGCCAACCTCGCCCGCCCCGCCTTCCTCGGCATGCTGCGCGACATCGCCCGCTTCAATGCGAAGGCCGAGGAGGCCGCCGGGAGTGACGACATGACGGTAGAGGAGCTGACCCGTAAGCTGGGCCTCGGCGAGGCCTTCCGCCGCGATTACCTGCTGCCCATCTGCGGGGCGATCTGGTCGACCCCATCGGGCGAGGTGGGGGCCTTCCCGGCCAAGAGCCTGCTGCGGTTCTTCCGCAACCACGCCCTTCTGTCGCCCGGCGCGCAGCACCAGTGGTGGACGGTTGAGGGCGGCAGCGTGGAATACGTCCGTCGGCTGGAGGCGCATCTGCGCGCCCAGGGTGTCGAAATTCGCACCAGCTGCCCGGTGGAGGGCATCACCCGCAATGCAGGCGGCGTGAGCCTGCGCGCTGAGGGCGGCGAGGTGGAGCAGTTCGACGAGGTGATCCTCGCCTGCCATTCCGACCAGTCGCTCAAGATTCTTGCCGATGCCTCCCCCGAGGAGCGTGCCGACCTCGGCGCCGTTGCCTACCGGCCCAACCGCGCCATCCTGCACGCCGACCCGGGCCAGATGCCCCGCCGCAAAGAGTGCTGGAGCTCATGGGTCTACCGGGCCGAGCAGGTGGGCGCGGAGCGCGAAGTTGGTGTAACATATTGGATGAACCGGCTTCAGAACATCCCCGAGGATGACCCGCTCTTTGTCACGCTCAACCCACAAACCCCGGTGCGCGAAGAGCTGATTTACGACGAGGTGACCTTCGATCACCCGGTGTTCGACCGGGGTGCGCTGGCCGCCCAGAAGCGGATCGCGGCACGTAACGGCACCAACAACACATGGTTCGCCGGGGCCTGGCTGCGCTTCGGCTTCCATGAAGACGGCTTCGCCAGCGCCGTGCGCGTCGCCCGTGCCCGCGCGGAAGCGGGCCGCGCATGAGCTTTGCGCCCGAGATCCTGCGGGCCGAAACCGCCCACGCAAGGCGTGGCGGCACGGCGCATGCCTTCCGGCATTCGGTCGATTACGTGATGATCGACCCGGAAAGCCGGGCGCGCACTCCAATGCTGTTCTCCCGCAATCGCCTGAACCTCACCTCGGTGCACGATCGCACCCATGGCGGCCCACGCGGGCAAGGGCGCGGTGCGCTGTGGGCGCGGGAGGTGCTCGCTCAGGCGGGTGCCCCCGAGGGGCTGGCGCTGCGCCTGCTCGCCCAACCGCGTTTCTTTGGCTACTGGTTCAACCCCGTCAGCTTCTGGCTGGCGCTCGACGGCGACGCGCTGGTAGCGGTGATCGCCGAGGTCTCCAACACCTTCGGCGAGCGCCACAGCTACCTCTGCGCCCACCCCGGCTTCACCCGCATCGGGCCGCAAGACAGGCTGACGGCCGCGAAGATCTTCCATGTCTCGCCGTTTCAGGACGTGTCGGGCGGCTACGAGTTTACCTTTGACATGCGCGACGATCACATCGCCATCCGTATCCTCTTGCGGGATGGCGAAAAGGGCCTCGTGGCCACCCTCGCCGGCCCCCGCGCGCCGCTCACCAACCGCGCCATAATCGCCAGCGCCCTGCGCCGCCCACTCGGGCCGCTGCGGGTGCTGGCGCTGATCTACTGGCATGCCTTCCGCCTCAAGGCCAAGGGCATCGCCTATCGTTCCAAACCCCTTCCGCCTGACCACGAGGTTTCCCGATGAATGCCCCCGCCACCTTTCCGCTCGAGGCCCCGGCCCGCCTGCCCCAATCGCCGGTCACCCGCCGGCTGCGGCACGCCTTCCTCGAGGCCTGCGAGCAGCTGCGCGAGGGCCGTTTGCGGCTGGTCACGCCCGAGGGCCACCGGCATGACTTCGGAAGCACCGGCCCCGAGGCGGAGCTGCACCTGCACGACTGGCGCGTGGCCTCCGCCATCGCGGCGCGGGGTGATATCGGCTTTGGCGAGGCCTATGTGGCGGGCCAGTGGGACAGCCCCTCGGTCGAGGATGTCTCCCGCCTTGCGCTCACCAACATCTCGGCACTCGGCAACGTGGCCCGCCCCCGGGCCCTGCAACGGATGAAGATGGCGTTGATCGACAGGGTGCTGCGGGCCAACTCCCGCAAGGGGGCCGCGCGCAACATTCGCGCCCATTACGACGTGGGCAACGAGTTCTACCAGCTCTGGCTCGACCCCTCGATGACCTACTCTTCCGGCCTCTACGCCCCGGGCGACGATCTGGAGGCCGCGCAGGCCCGCAAGTATGATCGCATCCTTGACCGGGTGTCGGGGGAGCGTCTGCTGGAAGTGGGCTGCGGCTGGGGCGGCTTTGCCGAGCGTGCCGCCGACGCGGGCCGCCACGTGACCGGCCTCACCATTTCGCCCAGCCAGAAGGGCTACGCAGATGCGCGCCTCGATGGGCGCGCCGAGATCCGGCTGCAAGACTACCGCGACGTTCAGGGCAGCTATGACGGCATCGTCTCGATCGAGATGGTCGAGGCCGTGGGCGAGCGCTACTGGCCCACCTACTTCTCCGCCCTCAAGGCCCGGCTGGCCGAGGGCGGGCGGGCGATGCTTCAGGCCATCACCGTGCCTGACGACAACTTCGCCGACTACCGCCGCCGCTCCGATTTCATCCGGCATTACACCTTTCCAGGTGGCATGCTGCTCTCTGACGCCGTGATCGCCGGCGAAGCCCGCAAGGCCGGGCTGGAGGTGAAAGAGAGCTTTGCCTTCGGCAAGCACTACGCCCGCACCTGCCGCGACTGGGACGCCCGCCTCGCCGCCGCCGCGCCCCGCATCCGGGCGCAGGGCCAGAGTGAAACCTTCCTGCGCACCTGGCGCTACTACCTCGGCATCTGTGCCGCCGCCTTCGAGACGGGCCGCGCGGACGTGGTGCAGGTGGAACTGGCCCACGGGTAACCCGTCATGATGCTCGCTCTCACCCTCTTCCTTGCGCTTTGCCTCGGCCTCGTCGCCTATCGCGCACGCGCCCTCAGCTTCATGGCTCAGCGCCCCGCCGCCTATGCCCAAACCGCGCCCGCCTTCGACCCGCGCCGCGTGCTCTCCGGCCCGATGGCCTCGGAAGGCGTGATCTACGGGCCCACCGGCAAAGTCGCCTCCCGCTTCGTGGCGCGGATGGAGGGCCGTTGGGAGGGCGAGCGCGGCGTGCTCGCCGAAGAATTCACCTATGACAGCGGGCGGCAGCAGAGTCGGCGCTGGGATCTGGTGGTGCACAACGATGGCCGGGTGACGGCCACCGCACCCGACATCATCGGCACCGCCGAGGGGGATTTGAGTGGCGCCACCCTGCGCCTGCGCTACCGGCTGAAGCTGCCCGAGGAGGCAGGCGGCCACGCGCTGGACGTCACCGACTGGCTTTACCTCATGCCCAACGGCACGGTGATGAACCGCTCGCAGATGCGCCGCTTCGGCGTGACGCTGGCCGAGCTGGTGGCCACCATGCGACCCGAGCAGGGCACGGGGGCGGCCCATGTCTGACTCCACGTCTGACCTTGGCAAGTGGTGGGTCGTCGGCGCAAGCGAAGGGCTGGGCCGCGCGGTGGCCGAAAAGCTGCACGCCGCCGGTGCCGAGCTGGTGCTCTCGGCCCGCAGCGAAGACAGGCTGCGCGATCTGGCCGACACGCTCGACGGGGCCGAGGTGATCACGGTGGACGTCACCGATGACACCTCGGTGCAAGCCGCCGCCGAGACCGCCGGGTCGGTGGACGGGCTGCTTTACTGCGTCGGCGCCTATGAGCCGATGAAGGCCACCGAGTGGAAAACCGACGCCGTGCTCACCATGGCCGAAACCAACTTCCTCGGCTCGATCCGGGTGCTCGGCGCGGTGCTGCCCGGCTTTGTGGCGCGCGACGCGGGCCGGGTGGTGCTGGTGGGCTCGCTCTCGGGCTTTCGCGGCCTGCCCGGCGCCATCGGCTACGGTGCCAGCAAGGCCGGGCTGATGCACCTGGCCGAAAACCTGCTGGCCGACCTGCATGGCACGGGCGTGACGGTGCAAAGGGTGAACCCCGGCTTCATCGACACTCGTCTGACCCGCAAGAACGACTTCAAGATGCCGCAGCTGATGCAGCCCGAGGCGGCGGCGGAAAAGGTGATGGAAGCGATCCGCTCGGGCCGCTTCTCCACCAGCTTCCCCTCCCCGTTTTCCTGGCTTTTCACCGCCGGGCGCTACCTGCCGCTGTCGTGGTTTCAGCGCGTTTTCCGGCGTGGCTGACGCCAGCTAGAGAATATCGGCGGATTTGAGATCATCCGCCGCAAAGTCGATGAGCGCGCGGGTCTTGCGGGGGAGCGCCCGGCCTTCGAGGTAGACGGCACTCACCGGCCCCGCCTCCGCCGTGATGCCGGGAAAGAGCGGCACAAGCCACCCGGCCTCCACCGCCCCGCAGAGCGCGAAGCGGGGCACATTGGCAAGGCCCACGCCAGCGGTGGCGAGCTCGACCGCCGCGCTCGCGGAGTTGACCGAGAAGCGCCCCTCGACAGAAACCGCCACCTCCTCGCCCCCCTGCCGAAACACCCAGCGGCGCGGGGTGCGACGGTTGGTATCGACGATGCAGGCATGGTTCGCCAGGTCTTGAGGCCGAGCAGGCGTGCCATGGCGATCGAGGTAGGCCGGGCTGGCGACGACAAGGCTGCGGGAGGTGCCCAGTTTGCGGGTCTTCAGCGAAAGCATGTCGGACTGCCCGATGCGGAACGCCAGGTCGATGCCTTCGCGGGCAAGGTCGGCAAAGCTGTCGGTCAGCCGCAGGTCGATGGTGAGGCCCGGGTTGGCCTCGGTGAAGCGGCCCAGCATCGCGGCCACCCAGATTTCGCCAAATGTGACCGGCGCCGAGATCCGCAGCGTGCCGGTAAAGCCGCGCGACCCCTCGGCAAGGTCGGAGAGCACGTCATCCAGCTCATCGAGCAGGGCGGGCGCGCGGGCCAGCAGCTCTTCGCCCGCAGGCGTCAGCCCCACCCGGCGCGTCGTGCGCTGAAACAGCCGCACCCCCAGGCGCGCCTCCAGTTCGGCCACGTATTTCGAGGTCAGCCGGTTGGAAATGCCGAGCATTTCCGCCCCGCCGGTGAAGCTTCCCGCCTGCGCGGTGGCGGTGAAGGCGCGGAGCTGGTCGAGGGTATCCATTGTCTATTCCGAACAAAACGGAGGCAGTCATTCCATAACATCGCCATTTTGTTCGCAGCGAGCAAGCCGTATCTCTCTCACAGCAACCCGATACCCTGCCCCCGCTAAAGGACCAAGACCATGACCCGCATCACCGCCTCTGACGCCGCCGCCGCCCTTCTCCGGGTCTCCAGCGGCGTGCTCTTCCTCGCCCACGGGCTGCTCAAGCTGACAGTCTTCACCATCCCCGGAACCGTCGGCTACTTCGAAAGCCTCGGCCTGCCCGGTGCTTTCGCCTATCTCACCATCTTCGCCGAAGTGGTGGGTGGCGTCGCGCTGATCCTCGGGGTCGCCACCCGCCTCACCGCCCTCGCACTGATCCCGGTGCTGCTGGGCGCCACCTGGGTTCATTCCGGCAACGGCTGGGTTTTCTCGGGTGAGGGCGGCGGCTGGGAATTCACCGCCTTCTGGACCATCGTGCAAGTGGCAATCGCCCTGCTCGGCGCCGGAGCCCTCGCCCTGCGCATCCCCGCGCTCACCCGAACCCTCGGCCAGTTTGCCTGACCTTTCCGGGCCGCTTCCCCGGGCGGCCCGGCCCCACAGCAAGGAGAGACGCCATGAGCTTTGTCACCGACCTTGAACGGCTGAAGGACAGCCTCACCCGGACAGACCGGATGCCCGTCGTCTTCCTCGGCCACGGCAGCCCGATGAACGCGCTGGAAGATACCGACTACAGCCGTGCCTGGAGTGAACTGGGCCGCACCCTGCCCCGGCCCAGGGCCATTCTCGTCGTTTCGGCCCATTGGATGAGCAAGGGCACCACGCTGGTGAACGTCCGGCCCGAGCCGGAGACGATCCACGACTTCTATGGCTTCCCCGAGCCGCTCTATGACATCCAGTATCCCGCCCCCGGTGCGCCCGAACTGGGCCGCGAGGTGGCGAGCCTGCTGGCCAGCCATCACGGCGAAAGCGATGAGAGCTGGGGCCTCGACCACGGCGCCTGGGCAGTGCTGAAGTTTCTCTACCCCGGTGCCGATGTGCCCGTGTTCCAGGTGTCCGTCGATATGACCGCGCCGCTCTCGGACCAGCTGAAGATCGGCAGGCTGCTGTCGCAGCTACGCGACAGGGGCGTGCTGATCCTCGGATCGGGAAACGTGGTGCACAACCTGCGCGCCATGCGCCCCGGCGGGGCCCCGCTGGACTTTGCCGAGGCCTTCGACACCCTCTTTGCCGACCGGCTGGAGCAGCGCGACATGGCGGCGCTGGCCGACCGTGAGCAGCTGGGCAGCTTGCTGCGCATGGCCCACCCCAGCCACGACCATTACCTGCCCGCGCTCACCGTGGCGGGCGCGGCAGACGACAAGGACGCGCTGACCTTCATGACCGACGCGATCGACCTTGGCTCGGTCTCCATGCGCTCCTTCATCTTTCACGCTGCCTGAGGAGAAACACGATGCTTGTTAACGGAACATGGCAGCAAAACTGGCAGCCGGTGCAGAAGGCCGACAAGGACGGGCGCTTTCAGCGTCAGGTCTCCAGCTTTCGCAACTGGATCACCCCCGATGGCAGCCCCGGCCCCACCGGCGAGGGCGGCTTCGCCGCCGAGGCGGGGCGCTACCGGCTCTACGTGGCCTTCATCTGCCCCTGGGCCTCGCGCACCCTGATGGCGCGCAAGCTGAAGGGGCTGGATGCTCTGGTGCCGGTCACCGTCGTCAACCCCACGCTCACCGATCAGGGCTGGCGCTTTGGCGGCTATCCCAAGGCCGAGGAAGACCCGCTGTTCGGCGCCACCTACATGCACGAGCTCTACACTCGCGCCGACCCGTCCTTCACCGGGCGCGCGACGGTGCCGGTGCTCTGGGACATGAAGCAGGGCGTGATGGTGAACAACGAGAGCGCCGACATTCTGCGCATGTTCGATACCGCCTTCGAGCAACTTGCGCCTTCGCAGCTCAGGCTCTGCCCCGAGGACCAGCGTGCGGAGATCGACGCGCTGGGGGCGGAGATTTACGAGAGCTTCAACAACGGCGTTTACAAGGCCGGCTTCGCCACCACCCAGAAGGCCCATGACGAGGCGGTGGAAGGTGTCTTCGCGACGCTGGAAATGCTGGAAGCCCGGCTCGAGGGCCGCAGCTTCCTGATGGGCGATGCCCTGACCGAGGCCGACATTCGTGCCTTCGTCACCCTCATTCGCTTCGATGCAGCCTATCACGGCATCTTCAAGTGCAACCGCCGCCAGGTGGCAGACTACCCGCGCCTCTCGGCCTATATGGCGCGCATCTATCGCCTGCCTGGCATCTCCGAGACCGTGGAGATGGATCACATCACGCGCGGCTATTACTCGATCAAGGCCCTCAACCCCAATGGCATCCGGCCCACCGGCCCGGCGCATATCGAGGCTTTGCTGGCCTCGGCGTGACGCTCAGGCAGCAGGAAGGGCGCGGCCCGCGGCGTCGAACAGGTGCAGCTGCGAGGTATCAAACCTCAGCGGCACCGCATCGCCCGGCGCCACGGTACTGCGCCCGCCATCCTGCGCGATGATCTCGGCGCCGCCGGGCAGCACGGCATAGATCAGCGTGCGGTCGCCGAGGTGCTCAACCACCCGCGCCTCACCAGTCACCACGGCCTCATCGGGGCCCACCACCTGCACCGCTTCTGGGCGGATGCCCAGCTCGGCCGCGCCCTCGGGCGCCACAGTCAGCGGCACGCGCGCACCGTCAGCCAGTACCGCAGCACTGCCCTCGATCTGCACGGGCAGGAAGTTCATCGCCGGGCTCCCGATGAAGCCCGCGACAAAGCGGGTGGCCGGTGCTGTATACACCTCCATCGGCGTGCCGATCTGCTCGATCCGGCAATCGTTCAGCACCACGATCCTGTCGGCCATGGTCATCGCCTCGGTCTGGTCGTGGGTGACGTAGATCATGGTGGATTGCATCCGCTGGTGCAGCTCGGCCAGCTCCACCCGCGTGCGCACCCGAAGCGCGGCGTCGAGGTTGGACAGCGGCTCGTCGAAAAGGAAGGCGGCGGGCTCCTTCACGATGGCGCGGCCAATGGCCACCCGCTGGCGCTGGCCGCCCGAAAGCTGCGCAGGCCGCCGATCCAGCAGCGCATCCATCTCAAGGATGCGCGCGGCCTCCTCCACCCGGCGGGTGATTTCATCGGGCGCCATGCGGATGTTGCGCAGCCCGAAGGCCATGTTCTCGCGCACGCTCATATGCGGATAGAGCGCGTAATTCTGGAACACCATCGCCACATTGCGCTGCCCGGGCGCCAGATTCTGGCTTTCGCGCCCGCCAATCTCCAGCCGCCCGCTGTCGATGGTTTCCAGACCCGCGATCATGCGTAGCAGGGTAGATTTGCCCGAGCCGGAGGGGCCGAGGAACACCACGAACTCCCCCGCCGCGACGGTGAGCGATATGTCGTCGATCACCTTCACGGCGCCGAAGCTCTTGGAAACAGTGTCGAGGGTGATCTCTGCCATTGCCTTATCCCTTGATCCCCGCCGAAAGCGTGATCGCCTGTGTCACCCGCCGCTGAAACAGCAGATAGGCCAGCGCCACCGGGAAGCCCGCCAGCACCGCCGCCGAAAGCTGGCGCGCATAGTAGACGCCAAAGGCATCCCAAACCTGCGTGATCCCCACGGTGATCGTCATCATCTCGGTCTTGGTCACGGCGAGGAACGGCCAGAGAAAGGCGTTCCACGCCCAGATGAAGGTGACGATGGAGAGCGCGGTGGTGACGCCCCAGTTCATCGGCACATAGACCTTGAAGAGGATGCGCCACTCGCTGGCATTGTCCATCACCGCCGCCTCGCGAAAGTCGCGGGGCACCTGGTCGAAGAACTGCTTGTAGACGATGATGATCACCGGGTGGATCAGCTGCGGCAGGATGATGCCTGCCCATGAGTTAAGCAGCCCCATGTTGGCCATCAGCACGAAGTGATTGATGATGAGCACCTGCGTCGGCACCATGAAGCTGGCAAGGATCAGCCACCACAGCGCGGTGCGGCCCGGAAAGCGCAACTGGCTGATCGCGTAGCCCGCGAACATCGAGGTGGTCACGGTGATGAACGTCACACCCAGCGCGGTAACGATGGAGTTGAGATACCAGCTGCCGATCTGGGTTTCGGTCAGGGCGAACCAGTAGTGATCGAAGGTCAGCGTTTCGGGCCAGAGCTCGATCACCGGGCGCACCACCTCGTCCTCCGGCTTCAGCGAGGAGATGATGCCCCAATAGATCGGAAAGGCCCAGATCACGGCACAGATGACGGTGACAAGCGTAATCGCCCCGCCCGCGAGGTTGAAGCGCCGCGCCGTCTGCGCTGTCATCGGCCCGCTCATTGCCGCCGCTCCGCAAAGCGCATGAGCTGGAAGTTCAGCACCGAGACGATGATGACGACGAAGAAGAGCACCACCGCAATCGCCGCCGCCCGCCCGCCGTGGTCGTTCACGAAGGCGCGCTGGAAGATGTAGTAGACCATCACCAGGTTGTCGTTGGGCCGCCCACCCTGGCTGAACAGGTAAACCTGGTCGAAGATCTTCAGTTGCAGGATGAGCTGGATCGTCAGCACCAGTGCCGTGACGGGCCAGAGCAGCGGCCATGTGATCCGCCTGAAGGTGCGCCAGCGTGAGGTATTGTCGAGCGCGGCGGCCTCGTAGATCTCCTGCGGAATAGCGCGCAGCCCGGCGAGAAACAGCAGGATCGAGAAGCCGCAGGTCCACCAGATCGTCACGAAGGCCACGGCGGGCATGAACCACGCCGTGACCTTGAAGATCGGCACCCGGTCGATGCCTACCCAGTCAAACAGGTGCATCGCGATCCCGAACTGGAAGTTCAGTGTCCAGTCCCAAAGGCGGAACACCACCGAAACGGGCAGAATATAGGGCAGGAAGAACAGCGCCAGCACAAGCGCCTGCAAGCGCCCCGAAAGGCGGCTGACCCCCAGCGCGATGCCCAGTGCCACCAGCGTGCCCGGCAACACCGAGAGCGCCACGAAATAGGCTGTATTCCACGCCGCCGTGCCAAAGCGCCTGTCGCGCCCCAGCCGCGTGTAATTGTCGGAGCCCACCCAATCGCCCGAGCCGATGAGCGGCGCATCCTGAAACGACAGGATGAACATGTCGATCGTCGGGTAGATGAAGATCAGCCCATAAATCGCCACGAAAGGCGCGATCAGCGCATAGGCGATCAGGCTCTCTTTTCGGCTGTTGCGGATCACCGCGTTACTCCCCCCGGGCGGCTGCGGGCGAGGGGCCACTCCCCGCCCGCGCCACCGCCTTACATGTCGTTCAGCTCGTAGGTGATTTCTTCCACCGCCTCCGAGGGCTCCATCTCGCCGTTCAGCGTGGGCACGAAGTAGGTGGACATCACGTCAAAGATCGGCCCGGCCACACCGGCAAGCGGCGTCTTCGGGTCGTAGATCATGTTGGCTGTGAGCGGCGAATAGGTCGCGTTGGGCTCCATCTGCTTATATTCGTCGGTCTCCGTCACGGGCTGATAGGCCGGAATGTGCCCGGCCGTGGCCCAGAACAGCGAACCCTTCAGGATCGAGCCGATCACCTCCAGCACCGCCGCCCGCTTGGCCGGGTCTTCGGCGCTGCCGGCGGGGATGGCGAACACGTGGCTGTCGGAATAGGTCGCCGGGTGGTCGAAGATCACCGGCAGCTCCACCGCGCCCCACTCGAACAGCTTTCCCTCGGCGTGCAGGTCGGTCATCGTGGGCACTTCCCAGACACCGTTGATCATCATCGCCGCCTCGCCCGAGGTAAACAGCGCTACCGTGGCCGGGTAATCGGTGTAGGTGCTTTGCAGGCCCTCGTTCGTCCACTCCTGCAACACGGCCAACGCGTTTTCCAGCTTGGCGGCATTGTCACCGACGAGAAACTCGCCATCGGTCATCAACTCGCCGTCCTGCTGGCCCATCAGCGAATAGATCGTGCGGAACATGAAGTTGCCGTCGGCGGTGACCGAGCCGAGCGGAAACTTCACCCCCGCCTCCTTCAACTTGGTCAGCGTCTCGGTAAAGCCCTCGCGGCTGTCCATGCCCATCGGGCGGCCATCTTCGGTGAGCAGCCCGGCCTCGCCCAGAACGTCCTTGTTGTAGTAGAGCACGATGGGGTGGGTATCGAGCGGCACGCCGTAGGTCTTGCCATCGGAGCCTTGAACGCTCTCCCAGATCGACGGGGCAAAATCGCCCTCCGACAGGCCCATGGCCTCCCAATCCTCGGCGGTGATCTCGCTCAGCAGGCCCTGCTTGACCGCCAGCGGGATACGGCTGGCGTGATAGGTCATCACATCGGGCGCCTCGCCCACGGCCACCGAGGTTTGCACCTTGGAATAAAACGGCACGCCCCATTCCAGCGTGGTGGCATCGATGGCCACCTCGCCCGCGTGGCTCTCGTTGAACTCCGAGATCATCTGCTTCATCCGCACGCCGTCGCCGCCGGCGAGAAAATCCCACCAGACCACGGTTTCCTCGGCCTGCGCTGCCGTTGCCAGCATGGCCCCCAAGGCCAATCCTGCGACATATCTCATCTGTCTTCCTCCCTGTTGGCCGGTCCGCGCGACCGGGTTGCGTGGTGCAAAACAGCAGCCGGGCGCTGGCCCGGCTGCGGCACGTGTTACAGCCGGACCCGCACCACCGAGTAGCTCAGTGGCGGCAGGGTAAGCGTCAGCCCGCCCTCCGCGAGCGTGGCACCATCGCCCTCCTGCGGCGCCACGTTCTGCGGGTTGTCCTGCGTGTTCTTCGCCTCCAGATCGTCATGGCGGATGATCTGGTGCTCGACCGACTGCGCCGCGCCGAAGCCCTCCAGCGAAAGCGCGGTTTCAAGCGTTTCGCTGCCGTGGCGGTTGATGGCAAAGAAGGTCACGCTGCCCTCGTCGCCATCATGTACCCCGGCAATATCGAGCCAGGGCACGCCGGCGGCCACGTCGGCATCATAGGTCGGGCACTCCACATCCAGCCGCAGCGCGGTGCCGCGCCCGAGGGTGGAGGCAAACTTGAAGGGGTGGAAGATTGTCTGCCGCCAGGCCGGGCCGCCCGGGGCCGTCATGATCGGGGCGATCACGTTGACCAACTGGGCGATGCAGGCCATGCGCACCACGTCCGACCGGCGGATGAAGGTGTTGAGGATGCAGCCGACCTGCAGCACATCTTCCATGTTGTAGATGTCTTCGAGCAGCGCGGGGGCATGCGGCCAGTCCCACTCTTCCATGCGCTTGGCGTCATTCTTGCGCTCGTGATACCAGACGTTCCACTCGTCGAAGCTGATCTTCACCTCGCGGGTGGAGCGGCGCTTGGCCTTCACGTAGTCGATCACCCCCGAAACGGTGCCGATGTAGCGATCGAGCTTTTCCGAGAGCGCAAGATACTCCGCCGTGTTCTCCTCGTAATTCTCGAAATACATGTGCAGCGAGATGTAATCGACCTGGTCGTAGGTCGCCTCCAGCACCGTCGCTTCCCACTGCGGATAGCTCGGCATGTTGGAATGCGACGAGCCGCACACCACCAGCTCCAGCGACTTGTCGAAGGCGCGCAGGGCCTTGGCGGTTTCATTGGCGAGGTGGCCATATTCGGCGGCGCTCTTGTGGCCAATCTGCCATGGCCCGTCCATCTCGTTGCCCAGGCACCAGACCTTTACGCCCCACGGCTCGGCCCGCCCGTTCTGCTTGCGCAGCTCAGACCATTGCGAACCGCCCGGGTGGTTGACGTATTCAACGAAGTTGCGGGCATGGTCGAGGCCGCGCGAGCCGAGATTGATGGCCAGCATCATCTCGGTGCCCGCCTTCTCGGCCCAGTCGGCATATTCATGGATGCCCACCTGGTTGCTCTCCGAGGTGCGCCAGGCAAGGTCCAGCCGGGTGGGCCGCTGATCCTTGGGGCCGATCCCGTCTTCCCAGTCGTAGGCCGACACGAAGTTGCCACCGGGGTAGCGGCAGATCGGTGTGTCGAGTTCGCGCACCAGCTCGATCACGTCGCGGCGCATACCCTCGGAGTCAGCCTCGGGGTGATCCGGCTCGTAGATGCCGGTGTAAACCGCACGGCCCAGATGCTCCAGAAACGAGCCATAAAGCCGCGGATCAATCTCCGCGACGGCAAAACGGCTGTGCGCCGTCACCCGAGCCTCCATCGGGGCCTCCTCCCATGTGTCTTGCGTATATACCGGCCTTCCCGGTCTATACCGCTTTTCTTGATACACTAATGAGGAGAGCGCGCCGGTCAATGATTCCCTCGCCACCCGGCGGGGCGCCGCCTAGCGCAGGCGCATGACGATGTCCTGGTCGTAGTTGCCAAAGCCCCGTCCGAAGATGTTGATGCCGCCCGGATGCTCGGCATCCTCGCGCACCCCAATGCGCGCCCGGATCGAGCGGTGGCCTTCGATGTTCAGGTCCGCAAGCCGCACCTGTGACACCTGCACGCCATCCACGAAACTGCCGGTCCCGTTGATCCGCCAGGTCTTCAGCTTGCCGTATTGCGAGCCCGAAAGCTTCCACCACTCCGGCGTATAGACGCCGCGCTTGTCGCCAAAATCACCGGGCGAGGTCCATGTGGCGATGTCCACACCATTGACCTGAAGCGAAATGTCCGACGGCCAGTCCGCACTTGTCCCCGGCACCTCGGAGCTCAGCTCAAGCGAAATTTCCAGCTCGCTCGGAACCATGCTTTTCAGCTTGGAATTATTGGGGAATTGGTACTCTACATAGCCCCTGGTAAACCACAGAAGCCCCGCCTTCATCCGGTCGGGATCGAGGAAGGTTTCGGGCACGTCGAGCAGGCCGATGATGCCCTCCGGCGCGCAGAGGCCGCAGGGCGCCGTCACCTCGCACTGGGTGTAGAGGCCGATGGGCATGGCCACCTCTATCTCGTTGGCCGCCGTCTCCCGCTCCATGTCGCGGAACGCCACGAGGATCTCCGAAAACGCGCTTTCGCAGATCTTCTGACTGCCCTTCCGGGCCTTGCTACTGCGGGTCACAATCAGCCCGACATTCTCGAGAATCTGCAAATTCGACGACACGGTGGATTGCGGCAGCGCAAGCTGCTCGGCGATCTCGTTGACGTTCATCGCCCCACGGGTGCCCAGCACCTTCAGGATCTGCACCCGCACCGCGCTGGCCAGCCCCTTGATCAGCTCAAGGTCTTTCTCGGGGTCCACGACCAGAAACTTGTCTGCCACGCGCTTGCCTCTGCGGTTCGTCAGGCGTCATCCATATCAGGAAGTCGGGTATAGATCAAAACCCGAAACGCCGATACGCGGCATTTCCCGCCGATCAGCCCTCGGCGAGTGCCGCCCGCAGTGCCCCCTCGTCCAGCGACCGCCCGGCAAAATGCGCCCAGGCGTGCACGCCTTGCCAGAAGAACAGCTCGTAGCCCGAAATCACCTGAAGCCCGCCGGCACGCGCATCGGTGATGAAAGACGTATCCACGGGGGTGTAAACGGCGTCGAACGCCCACCCCGCCCCCGCGCAGGCACCCGGCGGAAAGGCATTGCCACCGATCCCGTCCATCCCCAGCGGCGTGCCATTGAGCAGCCCCTCGGCGCCGTCCACGGCACGGGCCAGCT
>NZ_QTNQ01000085.1 GCF_018424695.1 Vannielia litorea | reverse complement strand
CCCCCCGCCCCCGCCTCCGAGGCCGACCCGAATTACACCGTCTATGACGGCACCTTCGACGAGGAGATCCCCGCCGAAGAGCTGGCCCAGCCCGCCGAGCTGGAGCGGCTGCGCGACTACCTCGACCAGCAGCTCGAACCGCTGAAGGGCGCGGTGTCGCGGCTTGCTAATAAGCTGCAACGCCGCCTTCAGGCCCAGCAGAACCGCAGTTGGGAGTTTGACCGCGAGGAAGGCATCCTCGACGCAGGCCGCCTCGCCCGCGTCGTCGCCAACCCGACGACTCCGCTCTCCTTCAAGGTTGAGAAGGACACCGAGTTTCGCGACACGGTGGTCACGCTGCTGCTCGACAACTCCGGCTCGATGCGCGGGCGGCCCATCTCCATCGCCGCGATCTGCGCCGATGTGCTGGCCCGCACGCTGGAGCGCTGCCAGGTGAAGGTCGAGATCCTCGGCTTCACCACCCGCGCCTGGAAGGGCGGGCAGGCCCGCGAGAAATGGCTCGCCGAGGGCCGCCCGCAAACGCCGGGCCGTCTGAACGACCTGCGCCACATCATCTACAAGAGCGCCGACGCGCCATGGCGCCGCGCCCGGGCCAACCTTGGCCTGATGATGAAAGAAGGCCTGCTGAAGGAAAACATCGACGGCGAGGCGCTCGAATGGGCGCACCGCCGCATGGTGAACCGCCGCGAGGTGAGGAAGATTCTCATGGTCATCTCCGATGGCGCCCCGGTGGACGATTCGACCCTGTCGGTGAACCCGGCCAACTACCTCGAAAAGCACCTGCGCGACGTGATCGCCATGATCGAGAAGCGCCGCGCGGTGGAGCTCCTGGCCATCGGCATCGGCCATGACGTGACCCGCTACTACGACCGGGCGGTGACGATCACGGACGTCGAACAACTGGCCGGCGCGATGACCGAGCAACTGGCCAGCCTCTTCGACTCCGATCCGCGCGCGAGGGCGCGTGTCATGGGAATGAAGAAGGCAAGCTGAGGCAACCACCCGCACGGAATCAAGGCGAAGCCGCCGTGCAGCGCCTGCCCGCCCCCTGGGCAGGCGCTTCGGGAACGTTCATCACGACCCCAGAGGGAAGATGACTACCGCACCATAAAGTGCCCCGAACTGCCGTTGCATGCGCCTCCCCGCGGGCAGGCGCTGCACGGTTTGCGTGCCCGACGCGGAGCCGGAACACGTCCCAACCTACCCCTCTGGCCATTCCCGCCGCCCCGAGGCACTCTCCGCGCCAAGGAGACCGCCCATGTTTCAAACCTTCGACGCCCCCACAAATCCCGCCGATGGCCCGCCCCGCCTGAAGGCTCTGCGCGACCGGCTGGAAACGCTTGGCCTCACCGGCCTGCTCGTGCCCCGCGCCGACCGGCACCAGGGCGAATACGTGGCGCCCTGCGACGAACGGCTCGCCTGGCTCACCGGCTTTACCGGCTCGGCAGGCTTTGCCGCCGTGCTCCCCGAGATCGCGGGTGTCTTCATCGACGGACGCTACCGGGTGCAGGTGAAGGCGCAGGTCGACACCGCCCATTTTACCCCCGTGCCCTGGCCCGAGACGAAGCTGGCCGACTGGCTCATCGACCACGCGCCCGAGGGGGCGAAGATCGGCTTCGATCCGTGGTTGCACTCGGTGAAGGAGGTGGCCGCGCTGGAAAAGGCGCTGGAGCCGGAGGGCCTTGCGCTGGTGCCGGTCGAGGACAACCCGGTAGATGCCATCTGGCAGGACCGCCCACCTGAACCCGCCAACCCGATCGTTTCCCATCCGCTGGAGTTCGCTGGCGAAGAGAGCGCCGACAAGCGCGGGCGGCTGGGGGCGGAACTGGCGGATGACAAGGTGGATGCCTGCGTGCTCACCCTGCCGGATTCCGTCTGCTGGCTCCTGAACATTCGCGGTTCCGACATTGCCCGCAACCCGATTGCCCGCGTGAACGCCGTTCTGGAAGCCTCTGGAAAGGTGCAGCTTTTCTGCGACCCCACCCAGGCCGAAGGGCTCGACCTTGGCCCGGATGTGGCGGTGCTGCCGCGCGCCGGCTTCATCGCCGCGCTGGCCGAGCTCGGGGGGCGCGTGCAGATCGACCCCGAAAGCGCGCCCGAGGCGGTGGCGGCCATCCTGCGCGGCAAGGCCGAGGTGGTAGAAGCCCCCGACCCCTGCCTGCTGCCAAAAGCAAAGAAGAACGGTGCCGAGCTGGAGGGCATGCGCGCCGCCCACCTGCGCGACGCGGTGGCCATGGTGAAGTTTCTGGCCTGGCTCGACGATGAGGCCCCGAATGGCGCCCTCACCGAGATCACCGTGGCAGAGAAGCTCGAAGGGTTCCGCCGCGAGGCCAACGAGCTGCGCGAGATCAGCTTCGACACCATCAGCGGCGCCGGGCCGAACGGGGCCATCGTGCATTATCGCGTCACCCATGAGACCAACCGCGCCGTGAAGCCCGGCGAACTGCTGCTGGTGGACAGCGGCGGGCAGTATCTCGACGGCACCACCGACATCACCCGCACCCTCACCGTCGGCCCGCCCCCCGAGGGCGCGGCGGAGGCCTTCACCCGGGTGCTGCAAGGCATGATCGCGATGAGCCGCATCCGCTGGCCCAAGGGCCGCGCGGGGCGCGATATCGAGGCCGTCGCCCGCTACCCGCTCTGGCTGGCCGGGCAGGACTATGACCATGGCACCGGCCACGGCGTGGGGGCCTATCTCTCCGTGCACGAAGGCCCGGCCCGCCTCTCCCGCGTCTCCGAGATCCCGCTTGAGCCGGGCATGATCCTCTCCAACGAACCGGGATACTACCGCGAGGGGGCCTTTGGCATCCGCATCGAGAACCTCGTGGTGGTGGAACCCGCACCCGCGCTTGAGGGCGCGGATGACCGCGAGATGCTGGCCTTCGAAACCCTCACCTGGGTGCCGATCGACCGCCACCTGATCGTGGTCGAGATGCTCTCGCCCGGCGAGCGGGACTGGCTCAACGGCTATCACGCCGAGGTCTGGGCACGGGTCAGCCCCCGGGTTCAGGGCGACGTGCGGGACTGGCTGCGACAGGCCTGCGCTGCGCTATAGCGGCGCGGGGACATCACGCGACATTTACCTGTCACGCCCCAAGGCTATATAAGCGCCTGAACAATCATAACGGGAGGCAAGGGATGGCCGATCATATCAAGATACGCGACGCTGAGGGAACCTGGGTTGTGCGGGCCGGTGGGGCCGTACTGGGCGAGAGCGCCGCGGCACTTGAGCTGACCGAGGGCGACATGCCTTTTGTCATCTACTTCCCGCGGGGCGACATCGCCATGGCCTTCCTCGACAAGTCCGAGACGGTCACCCACTGCCCGCACAAGGGCGACGCCCAGCATTACGACATCGAGATCAAGTCGGGCACCATCCGCGACGCGGCCTGGTCCTACGAAGAGCCGAAGGACGGCATGGAGCGGATCAAGGGCTACCTCGCCTTCTATGCCGAGAAGGTGACGGTGGAGCAGGTCTGAGCCGCGCCCGACGGTCCGGGCCAGGCGGCACCGTCAGCCCGGTGGGGGCGCTGCCCCCACACCCCCGGGATTTTCAATGAGCAATGAGGAGCAGGGCGCGCGCCAGCGACAATTTGAATCGAATTGTCCGGGATGCCCGCATGCCGCCTGCTGCGCGCGGGGTCAGCTGTGCTCTTCCGCCGCCGTTTCCGCCAGGGCGCGGTTGTAGGCCCTGAGCGCATCCAGGTGGAACAGCGCGCCCATGAGTTCTCCCTTCCCGCCATCGCCTGCCGAGGCGACCACCGGGATGAAGCTGTGGCCGCTGGTTTCGAACATCGGCAGGGCGGTGGCCAGCGTCGTATCGGGCGCCAGCGCGATGCCGGCGGCAATCATCTCGTCGCAGGTGTCGCGCGGGGCGGCCCGGGGGCTGTCGACCGCGCGCATCACCGCCGCTGCCGAGTGCACCGACAAGAGGTAATCCTGCGGCCCGGCGGCCATGCGGATGCCGCGCCGCTCAAGCTGGGTCAGGAAGAAGCTGCGATCCACCAGCCGGGATGAGATCGCGGTGGAAAGCGACACGGCAACCATCACCGCGAGGCCGGTCTGCCAGTCGCCCGTCAGTTCGAAGACGATGAGGGTGGTGGAGATCGGCGCGCCCAGTACCGCCGCCGCCAACGCGCCCATCCCCGCGAGCGCGTAAAGCGTGGGTGTGCCGGAGACCTCGGGGAAGATACCCGTCGCCACCACGCCGAAGGCCAGCCCGGTGAGCGCGCCCACCATCAGCGAAGGCGAGAACATGCCGCCGCCCATCCGGCCCGCCATGGTGATCGCCACCGCGGCGACCTTGATGACCACGAAGATCACCGCCTCGCGGAACACGAGCGCGCCGGTCAGCGCCGCGGAGGTGGTTTCATAGCCGACGCCGATGATATGCGGATAGCCGATGGCGATGGCGCCCAGCAGCGCGCCGGCGATGGCGGGGCGCAGGATGCGCGGCAGGCCCGTGGCCTGCATCACCCTGTTGCCCAGCCCATCGGCCCAGAACACGGCCCGCATCAGCACCACCGCCACCAACCCGCAGGTGATGCCGAGAAGCAGGAAGGCGGGCAGCTCGACATAGAAGCTGAGCACACCGTCTCCGCCGAGGGTGAACTCGGCAACATCGCCAAAGAAGCTGCGGCTCACCACAGTGCCCGCGACGCTGGCGATGACGATGGGGGCGAAGGCGTGGACGGCGAAATGGCGCAGCACCACCTCCAGCGCGAAAAGCGCGCCCGCGATGGGGGCGTTGAAGCTGGCGGAGACGGCGGCGGCGACGGCGCAGCCCATCAGGTCGCGCCCGGTGACGCCGTTTGCGTTGATCCGTTCGGACACCCAGGAGGAGATGACGGCGGCCAGGTGCACCACCGGCCCCTCCCGGCCCGTTGAGCCGCCGGAAGAAAGGGTGATGAGTGAAGCCAACGCAGAGGCGAGCCCGGCGCGCTGCTCCACCCGCCCCCGGTTCAGCGCCGCGCCATGGATCACATCCGCCACAGAGCGCGCGCGCGCGCCGGGCGCGAAGCGATCAAGGATGATCCCCACGGCCAGCCCGCCGAGGATCGGCAGCACCAGCACCCACCACCAAGGCAGCTCGGCGGCGAAAGAGTGGATCATCCGGGTGTCATCGGTGCCGTAGAGCAGGCCCTGCAACCAGTCGATCCCGAGGCGGAAGAGGATGGCGGCATAGCCGGCGGCCACGCCAAGGGCCAGCGCGATGAACCAGAACTGCACCTGGCTCGGGCCCCGCTGGCGGATCAGGCGAACAAGCGTATCGACCACCTCGCGCAGCTCGGACAGGCGCCTGCGCAGCGGGCCTTCCGCTGGCGCCTCCCTCCCCTGCCCTTCGGTCTCGCTCAAGGCTGCCCCTCAGACTCGCTGCCGCGGGACGGCGCCTGGCGCTCTTCCCCGGACGTCCCGCATCGCCTAGGGTGGCGTCCGGTGCAGCGCGAGGAGAAGAGATGCCTTTCCAGGAGGCGCAGACCGGCCTTCAGGCCGTTCTAGGCGATCGGCTCAGCCGGTCCAAGAGCGATCTGGCACAGCACGGGCGGAGCGAGACGCATTTTCCCCTGACCCCGCCCGAGGCGGTGGCCTATCCCGAAACGACGGCTGAGGTGGCGGGCATTGTGAAGGCCTGCGCCGAGGCCGCCTGCCCCGTGGTCGGCTGGGGCGCGGGCACCTCGCTGGAGGGCCACGGTCTGGCGGTGCAAGGCGGGCTGGTGGTAGATTTCAGCCGGATGGACAGGGTGCTGGAGGTGCGCGCCGAAGATATGGTCGCCGTGGTCCAGCCCGGCGTGACACGCGAGGCGCTGAACCATGAATTGCGGGCCACGGGCCTGTTTTTTCCGGTCGATCCGGGCGCCAATGCCACGCTGGGCGGCATGGCCAGCACACGGGCCAGCGGCACAACGGCGGTGCGCTACGGCACCATGGCCGAAAACGTGCTGGCCTTGGAGGTGGTTCTGGCCGACGGCTCGGTGATCCGCACCGGCTCGGGCGCGCGCAAGGCCTCCAACGGCTATGACCTGACCCGGCTGATGGTGGGCTCGGAGGGCACGCTGGGGCTGATCACCGAACTCACGCTCAAGCTCCAGGGCCAACCCGAGGCGGTGGCCGCCGCCACCTGCGCCTTCCCCCGGATGGGCGATGCGGTGGATTGCGTGATCGCAACCATCCAGGCCGGGCTGCCGATGGCGCGAATCGAGTTTGTCGACGGGGCGACCGTGGAGGCCGTGAACGCCTACTCAGGCGCGGAGTTTCCCCCCATGCCTCACCTTCTGGTGGAGTTTCACGGGTCCGAAAGCTCGGTGGCCGGTGATGCACGCTTTTTTGGCGAACTTGTGAACGACATGAACGGGCAAGACTTCAGCTGGGCCGAGCGGGCCGAAGACCGCACCGCGCTGTGGCAGATGCGGCACCACGCCTATTGGGCCATCCTCGCCAGCCGGAAGAGCGCCAAGGCCATCGTGACCGACATGTGCGTGCCGATCTCGCGGCTCGCCGAAGCGGTGGAACTGACGGCGCAGGACATCGCGGAAGCCGGCCTTGAGGGCCCGATCCTCGGCCATGTCGGCGACGGGAATTTTCACGCCATCCTGCTGATCGACAAGGACAATCCGGAGCACTGGCAGAAGGCCAAACGGATCGCCGACACCATGGCCGAGCGCGCGCTGGCCTTCGGCGGCACCATCACCGGCGAGCATGGAATCGGCATGGGCAAGCTGCACCTGATGGAGGCCGAGCACGGGTTGGCTTGGGGCGTGATGGAAGCGCTGAAAGCCGCGCTGGACCCGCAGGGCATCCTCAATCCGGGCAAGATGGTGCGGGCACGCCCGAACGGCGGAAACAGTCCGTTTCCACCGTGAGTTAACCATGCGGCATCTAACGCACTAGATTAAAATCACATTTTGGCTAAATTGTGGCTAGTTTTTAACTGGGATGGCTAACACATGACTTTCAAATCACTCACGACCGCTGCCGCCCTTGCGCTGAGCGCAATTTTCACCGCCCAGGCGGCGGATGCGCGGCTCGTCATTCACTGCAACCGCGGCCCGATTCCCTCGAACCCGATGATCAACGGCCACTACGAGACCTTCGTCGACAGCCTGATGGAAAACTTCGTGATGACCGAGCGCGAGGCCGAGCGCATCGCCCGCCAGGTCTGCGGCAACATGGGCGCCGTGGGCGATCTCGATTACCTGGTGGATCTCACCTACGAGGCCACCGCGGGCTACGAGCGCAAGCAGTAAGGCGCGCAGCCCCGACACGGGGGTGGCACCCGGGCCGCAGAAAGCGCCCCGGAATCGTCCTAATTTGGGCCGAATTTAATGACAAGTTTAATGGAGCGGGGCACGAAAAGCGCCTCGCTCCTTCTTCTTGTGACGTACAACAACCGCCCGGAGTCTGTCATGAAACGCCATACCCTTCCCCTCGCCGCGCTTGCGCTTGCGCTCTCTGCCGTGTCGGTCTCTGCCGCCGGAGTGCAAATCTCCTGTGCGCGTGGCCCGCTGCCCAAGGTGGCCCTGATCAACGGCCCGACGAAGGCCTTCATCAAGAGCATCGAAGCTAATTACGCAGTCTCGCCGCAAGAGGCCGAAGCCGCTGCCGATTACGTCTGCGCCGACATGGCCGCCGTCGGCAAGCCCGACCTGCTGCGCGCCCGCACCCGCACCGCACTGGCGAGCTACCGTCGCCGCTAAGCCAGGTCTGGTTTTTTAGCCTGCAAGAAGGGCCCGTGCCGCGGCGCGGGCCTCTTCCGTCACGGTTTCGCCTGCCAGCATCCGGGCCAGCTCATCGACGCGGCTTGGTGCATCGAGCGCGGTGACGGTCGAAAGGGTCTGACCCTTGGCCACCCGCTTTTCAACGCGCCAATGATGCGCGCCCATGGCCGCCACCTGCGGGCTGTGGGTGACGACAAGCACCTGCCCCGAAGCCGCAAGCCCCGCCAGCCTGCGACCGACCGCATCGGCGGTGGCCCCGCCCACGCCCCGGTCGATCTCGTCGAAGATCATCGTCAGCCCGGTGGTGTGCCGCGTCAGGCAGACCTTCAGCGCCAGCAGAAAGCGTGAAAGCTCGCCCCCGGAGGCGATCTTGTTCAGCGGGCCTGCCGGCGCGCCGGGGTTGGTGGCCACGGTGAAGGTCACGCCATCGGCGCCCTCGGGGCCAGGCTCAGCCTCCTCGATCACCGTGGAAAACACCGCGCGTTCCATCTTCAGCGGGGCCAGCTCCGCGCTCATCGCCTTGTCGAGCTTTGCCGCGGCCTTGCGGCGGGCCTCGGTGAGCCGTGTGGCGGCCTCCGTATAGGCGCGCTGCGCGGCGCGGGCCGCCTTCTCCAGTGTAGCAATCCCGCCTTCGCCCGCGTCCAGCGTCTCCAGCTTCTCCGTCAGCTCGGCGGTAAGCGCGGCCAGCTCATCCGGCGCGACGCCATGCTTGCGGGCGAGGCCCCGGATGGCGAAGAGCCGCTCTTCGGTGGCCTCCAGCTCGTGCGGATCATGGCTCAGCGCGTCCAGCGCCTCGCCCACCCCCTGCTCGGCCTCCCCCAGCGCATCTATCGCGCGGGAGAGCGCCTCAAGCGGTCCGTCGAGCTGCCCCTCGGCGGCCTCGGCGGCGCCATCGAGCCAGCGCGTGGCATCCGAGAGCATGCCCTCGGCCCCCTCCGGGCCAAGCGCCTGGTGGGCCTTCTGGATGTCGGCCCGAATCCGGCTGGCCGCCTGCATCAGGCGGCGGCGCGCGTCCAGCTCCGCCTCCTCGCCCGGCTGCGGATCGAGCGCCGAAAGCTCGCCCGCCGCATGGCGCAAAAACTCCTCTTCCGCCGCAAGGGCCGCCTGCGCGGCACGGGCCTTCTCCAGCGCCGCACCGGCCTCTCGTCGCGCGCGCCAGGCGGCGCGGGTGGGGGCAATGTCCAGGCCCGCGAACTCGTCAAGCAACGCCCGGTGGCCGCGCGGGTTGAGCAGGCCCCTGTCATCCTGCTGGCCGTGCAACTCCACCAACACATCCGACAGCCCGCGCAACACCTCGCCGGACACGCGCCTGTCATTCACCCAGGCGGTCTTGCGGCCATCGGCGGTGTTTACGCGGCGCAGGATCAGCTCATCCTCAACCGGAATGCCCGCCTCTTCCAGCACCCGGCGCGCAGGGTGGCCCTCGGACAGCTCGAACTCGGCCACCACCTCCCCCTGCGCCGCGCCCGCGCGCACCAGCTCTGCGCGCCCGCGCCAGCCCAGCACGAAGCCAAGCGCATCGAGGAGGATCGACTTTCCCGCCCCGGTCTCGCCGGTGAGCACGTTGAGCCCGGGCGCGAAGCTGAGTTCGAGCCGGTCGATGATGAGCAAATCGCGTATGTCGAGCCCGCGCAGCATGGGCTGATGTTACCCCCCGTGGCCTGTTACAGCCACTCGCCCTTCACCATCTGGCGATAGATCTGGCGCAGCCAGTTGTCGCCCTGTGCCTGGGCCTTGAGGTTGCGACGGGCCAGCAGGGTGTAGGTATCCTCATACCACTCCGACGAGCGGTAGTTGTAGGCCAGGATCGCCCCCGCCGTCTGCGCTTCGGCGTTGAGCCCGAGCGAAAGATAGGCCTCCACCAGCCGGTGCAGCGCCTCGGGCGTCTGGGTCGTGGTCTGGAACTCTTCCACCACCACGCGGAAGCGGTTGATGGCGGCCAGGTAGTGGCCCCGCTTCAGGTAGTAGCGGCCAATTTCCATTTCCTTCGCCGCGAGATGGTCGAAGGCAAGGTCGAACTTGAGGATCGCCGAGGAGGCATATTCGCTGTCCGGATACTTCTCGATCACCTCGCGCAGCGCCTGAAGCGCCTGGAAGGTCAGGCCCTGGTCACGGCCAACCTCGTCGATCTGGTCATAGTAGCTGAGCGCAAGGAGATACTGCGCATAGGCGGCATCTTCTTCGGCGGGGTAGAAATCGAGGTAGCGCTGCGCGCTGGCGCGGCTGTTCTCGTAATCGCGGTCGCGGTGATAGGCGAAGGCCTGCATGATCAGCGCGCGCCTCGCCCAGACCGAATAGGGATAGAGCCGCTCGACCTCGGCGAAGAGTTCGGCCGCATCATCGGCCTGGCCGCGTTCGAGCCTGGCTTCGCCGCGTTGGTAAATCTGTTCCGGGGTGAGGTCTTCGAGCGTCTGCTCGGGTTCCGACCGGAACACGCCACAGCCCGACAGCAGGAGCACAAGCGCCACCGTTCCTGCCAGCCCTGCTCGCCCTTTCTGCGCCGCCATTCTTGCCTAACCCCGTGACTTTATTGCCCGCATCGCCCACGGCCTGCGGTGATTACGAGGGGTGTAGCACAAGAAATTGCGGTGCAAAATGGCTTTGGCGCAGATCGCCTGTGCAAAAGCCACGTCGGGGCGGAGCTGCAACGGCTTCTGCCGCCCGTGTTCAGGCCACGAGCCGCAGATCGCGGCTCTTGAGACCGGTGCCGGGCAGGTTGCGCGCCATCTCGGCGTCGCAGGTCACAACCTCGTAGGCCGACGGGTCGGCAAAGAGGGCGTGAAGGAGCGCGTTGGTCAGCGCGTGACCGGCGCGGCGGCCGGTATAGCGGGCCAGCAACGGGTGACCGGCAAGCGCGAGGTCGCCCAGGGCATCGAGCATCTTGTGGCGCACCGGCTCGTCGTCGTGGCGCAATCCGCCGGGGGAGAGCACCTTGTCGCCCTCCACCACAACAGCATTCTCGTAGGTGCCGCCCAAGGCCTTGCCATCGGCCCGCATCGCCTCGACATCGGCGGCGCGGCAGAAGGTGCGGCTGTCGCAAAGCTCGCGGACGAAGGCGCCGTTGGCCATGTTCATCGAACGGGTCTGCGCACCGATCGCGGCATCTTCGAAGTCGATCCCGAAGTCGATGTGCAGGCTGTCGCCGGTCGGGTCGAGCCGGGCCACGGCATCGCCGCGGCGCACTTCCACGGGCTTCAGCACACGGATCGCGCGCACCGGCGCCTCCAGCTCTCTCAGGCCGGCCTTGAGGATGGCGCCGACGAAAGGCGCTGCGGAGCCATCGAGGATCGGCACTTCGGGGCCCGACACCTCGATCAGCGCGTTATGCACGCCGCAGCCGGCCAGGGCAGCCATGACATGCTCCACGGTCGACAGGCTCACGCCGTCTTCGTTTGTCAGAAGGGTGCAGAGCGGGCTTTCCACCACCGCGTCCCAGCGGGCCGGCAGAAAGGCGTTGCCAGACACCGAGTCGGTGCGGCGAAACCAGATCCCCTGGTCAGCCATCGCCGGCTTCAGCGTGATCCGCGCCGGGCGGCCTGAATGCAGGCCCACGCCCGAAAGCGTCACGTTCTTGTTCAGCGTCGTTTGCACCACATGCCTCTTCGAGACTGCCTCAGTTCCTGTCTCCGGGCGCGATCCGCCCGGTTGTCCTCCCAGATAGGCGGGCAGGCCGGGGGCCTCAACTCAATCTTTGCAACGGTCTGTAACATCCCGCGTCAACCGTGTGGCGAGACTGTGCCAAGCGCGTTAGGAGCACCCCGCAACCGCCTGCCCCACAACGAAAAAAGGGCCGGTCGCCCGGCCCTTTTTTGGTCTGAGTATCGTGACCCGGATCAGTTCGCCTGACGCCGCAGGAAGGCCGGAATCTCGATCCGTTCCTGCTCGGGGTCCACCTCTTCCTCGTGGTCAAGCTGCGGCTGGCGATAGGCCGGACGCTGCTGTTGCGCGGCGGCGGAGCTCATCGGCGGCTCGCGGTGCGCGGGCTGCTCTGAGGGGGCTTCGGCGCCGTGACCGGCCATCCGCGTGATCAGCGATCCGATGCCGAAGCGGGCCTTGTGATCGGCGGCTGCGGCGGGCTGCTGGGGCTGCGGCGCGGGGGCGGCGGCCGCCGGGCGCTGCGGTTGGGCCTCGGCCGGCTGACCGGCACCGGGAACCTTGCGCACCGCCTGGTGCAGCCGTGCGAGCGCCTCGGCCGAGGGAGTGCCGGGTGCGGTGCGGGCGGCGGGCTGCGGCTCATACTCGGCGGGGGCCTCAGAGGCCTCCAGCGGCTGGGCCTCAGCGGCGGGGCGATAGGCGGGCGGCGGGAGGTCGTCGCTGGCCGAGGTCTCGTCTTCGTCCTGCGCCGGGGCACGGAAGGCGGGGAAGAGCGAGGGCTCTTCCGCCTCGGCCTGCGGCGCGGGCGCGGCGGGCTGGGCCTCGGCAGGGCGTGCACCAGTGATCGACACCTGCGGCGCAGCGGGGGCCTCGGCCACCTCCTGCATCGGCGCCGGAGCGGGCGCAGCCTCGGCCTCGGCCTCGGCGGCATGGGGCAACGGCGCAGCCATGGAGCGGCGCGGCACCGGCATTTCGCGCTCTTCGTCCATCACGTCGATGCCGGTGGCAACCACGGAGACGCGCATGAAGCCTTCCAGCGAGGTGTCGAGCGTGGAGCCGACGATGATGTTGGCGTCGCTGTCCACCTTCTCGCGGATCTCGTTGGCGGCCTCGTCCAGCTCGAACAGGGTCAGGTCATGCCCACCGGTGATGTTGATGAGCACGCCCTTGGCGCCATTCAGGCTGATCTCGTCGAGCAGCGGGTTGGCGATGGCCTTCTGCGCGGCCTGCTTGGCGCGGTCCTCGCCCTCGGCCTCGCCGGTGCCCATCATCGCCTTGCCCATCTCGTCCATCACCGCACGCACGTCGGCGAAGTCGAGGTTGATGAGGCCGGGGCGCACCATCAGGTCGGTCACGCCCTTCACGCCCTGGTAGAGCACGTCGTCGGCCAGCGCGAAGGCCTCGGTGAAGGTGGTCTTCTCGTTCGCCAGCCGGAACAGGTTCTGGTTGGGGATGATGATCAGCGTGTCCACGACCTTCTGCAGGGCTTCCACGCCCTCCTCGGCCTGGCGCATCCGCTTGCCACCCTCGAACTGGAACGGCTTGGTCACCACGCCCACGGTCAGCACGCCCAGCTCACGCGCGGCCTGCGCGATGATCGGGGCGGCGCCGGTGCCGGTGCCGCCGCCCATGCCGGCGGTGATGAAGCACATATGAGCCCCGGCGAGGTGGTCGATGATCTCTTCGATGGTCTCTTCGGCCGCCGCCGCGCCCACGGTGGGCCGTGCGCCCGCGCCGAGGCCCTCGGTCACCTTCACGCCCATCTGGATGCGCGACTGCGCGGCAGACTGCTGAAGCGCCTGCGCGTCGGTGTTGGCCACAACGAACTCGACCCCGTCGAGCTCTTTTTCGATCATGTTGTTGACAGCGTTGCCCCCTGCCCCGCCAACACCGAACACGGTGATCCGCGGCTTGAGGTCCAGCTCTGTCGGCATGGTGAGGTTCAAGGTCATCTGATTTCCGCCTGTCTCTTTTTCGTTTCTATCCCCGGGACGAGCCACTGACGGCGCCCCACCGCCCAAAATGACTCGAAATTTAAGGCACTTTATCGCTTTGGCCGCGATACGTCACCCAAAAAACGCAAAAATGCCACAATTTGTAGTGGGGTATTTTTCCCATATTGGCGGGATCTTGCGTATACCACAGCATCTTGCGTTCACCAGTTGTCACGGAACCATTTCATCGCGCGCTTGAGCGAGCGCGCCGGGTAGGTATCGGCGGGGATGTCGAAGTCCCACCACTCGTCCTGCGGGTGCGCCGAGTAGAGGCAGAGCCCCACGGCGCTGGAGAAGGCCGGGCCGGTCGCGGCCTGCGGCAAGCCCTGCACCCGGAGCGGGCGGCCAAGGCGCACTTGCTGGCCAAGGATGCGGCTCGCCAGTTCGTCGAGGCCCAGAATCTGTGATCCGCCCCCGGTCAGCACGATCTTCTGGCTGGGCAGGTGCTCGAACCCGGCGGCATCGAGGCGCACGCGCACCTCTTCGAGGATTTCCTCCACCCGGGGCCGCATGATCCCGATCAGCTCGCTGCGCGACACCTGCCGCTGGTCATGCTCCCAATCGCCGGTATCGCCGCCCAGCGGGATCATCTCGCGGTCATCCATGCCGGTCGCCACCACGCCGCCATGGCGTGTCTTGATCCACTCGGCCTTCTGCGGGCTCACCTGGAGGCCCTGGCTGATATCGCGGGTGATGTGATCGCCCCCGAGGCGCACAGAATCGGCGTAGATCATGTGCTTCTTGATGAAGACCGAGAGCGTCGTCGCCCCGCCGCCGAGGTCGATACAGGCCGAGCCAAGTTCCTGCTCGTCTTCCACCAGCGCCGAAAGGCCGCTCACATAGGCCGAAGACGCGAGCCCGGCCAGCTCCAGATCACACCGTTTGATGCAATAAAGCAGATTCTGCACCACGCTGGTTTCAATCGTCAGCAGGTGCATGTCGGCGGCCAGCCGGTTGCCAATCTGGCCGCGCGGGTCGATCAGGCCGGAGCGATGGTCGATGGCAAAGTTCACCGGATGGGCATGCAGCGCCTGCCGCCCTGCCCCGAAATCCGGCACTACGCAGGAGGCCAGCACCCGTGCCACATCGGCCTCGCTCACCGTGCTGTCGGCCAGCTCGATCGCGCCGTCGAGCCCGTAGCTACGAGGCCGCGCGCCGGCGAAGGCGGCAATCACGTGATCGACGCGCACGCCCGCCATCTTCTGCGCCGCCTGCACGGCGGTGCGAATGGCGCGCTCGGTCTCCTGCATCGCGTCGATCTCGCCGAAGGACACACCGCGCGAGCGGGTGGTGGCCGCGCCGATCACCCGGAAGCTGGATTGCCCGGCCAGGCTGCCCACGCCGTCGGCCTCGCGAAAGCGCCCCGGCCCGTCGAAGCGCAGCACGAGGCAGGCGATCTTGCTGGTGCCCACGTCGAGAATGGCGATCACGCCACGGTCCATGGCCTGTTTGCGCATCCGCCGCATGGCGCGCTGGTTTTCATAGAGATCGGTCATCAGCCGTTCGAGCCTCCGATTTCGAGCGATTTGATCCGGCGGAACTCGTCCACCGCGCCGGGGGCCATCCGCAGCGTCGGACGGCCGGGAATTCGCATGTCGATCACAGCCAGGTCACGGCCCAGCATGTCTTCCGCCTCGTCGAGCGCGATGACCCGCTCCAGCGCGGCCACAGCCCCCTGCTCGGGCAGCTGGATCACCTGGTCGCGGTCCAGCACCACGTCCCAGCGCCGCTCGCCGCGACGGATCAGGCCGCGCATCCGGCCCGCCAGCGGCAAGGCGGCGGCATAGATGGCGCGCGCCTCGGCCACGGCGGCGGGCGCATCCGATCCACGGCCCACCACCAGCGGCAGGTCAGGGCGCAGCCCGCGCGACAGAAGCGGTGCCACCCGGTGGCCGCTCTCATCGAGCAACAGGAGCGAACCGTCACGCTTGCGCCAGACCAGCGCCGGAATGCGCTCCTCGATTTCCACCAGCAACACCCCGCCGGGGCGGATGCGCACATGGGCACGGGCCACGGCATCGAGCTCTTCGATGGCGGCGCGGGTGGCGTCGAGATCCATATCGAAGCTGGAGAGCGGGAACTCATAAGGAACCAGCGCGCGGATATCGCCCGAAAGCTCTTCCGAGGCGCCCTCCACGGCGAGCATCTTCACCATGAACTCGGGGCGCTCCTCCACCGAGCGACGGGCATCGCTGATGAGGTCTGTCACCTGCCCCCGGCGGCCCTCGTCGGAGAAATACCAGGTGACGGCCAGCGCCACGGCGGCCAGCGGCAGGCCCACGCGCAGCAGCCGGCGATAGAAGGGCGTCAGCCAGAGCCGCTCCAGCCGGTAGGCCACGCGGGAGGGCGCAGGGTCGCGGCGCGGGGCGTCGGCGGGGGCGCTCATCTTCCGCATGAGGCATCCTCCACGATCCAGCGGCAGAAGGCGCCAAAGGAGTAGCCCGCGTGCTCGGCGTGCTCGGGAGAAAGCGAGGTGGGCGTCATGCCGGGCTGGGTGTTGGTCTCCAGCAGCACGAGGCCCGCCGTGCCCTTGCTGTCATCCCAGCGAAAATCGGTGCGGCTGATGCCCCGGCACCCCAGCGCCTGATGCGCGCGCAGCGCATAGTCCTGGCAGGCCGCCGCAATCTCTGCCGGCACATCGGCGGGGCAGACGTGGCGCGAGCCGCCCGCGGCATATTTCGCCTCGTAGTCATACCAGCCGGCGGTGAAGATCTCGGTCACGCCCAGCGCACGATCGCCCATCACCGTGCAGGTCAGCTCCCGGCCCGGCGCGAAGGCTTCCACCATCAGCACCGCGGGGGCCTTCTCATCCAGCTTGGGCGGGGTATTGGCATCGGCATTGACGATGTAGATCCCCACCGAGGAGCCCTCGTTATAGGGCTTCACCACGTAGGGCGGGGCCATCACATGGGCGGCTTCCACCTCATCGCGCCCCGCCAGAACACTGTCGACCACCGGCAGCCCATGGGCGCGGTAAAGCGCCTTGGTCCGCTCCTTGTCGATCGCGGTGGAGGAGGCCAGCACGCCGGAATGGGTGTAGGGAATTCCGAGCCACTCCAGCAGCCCCTGAATGCAGCCATCCTCGCCCCAGCGCCCGTGCAGTGCATTGAACACCGCATCGGGGGCCAGCGCCTTCAGCCGCTCGGCCACGTCCTGCCCGGCGTCGATTTCGGTCACGTCAAAGCCTTCGGAGCGCAGCGCCGCCGCGCATTCACGCCCCGACGAGAGCGAAACCTCGCGCTCTGCCGAAGGGCCGCCCATCAGGACGGCAACGTTCTGGACTGTCCTGCTCGACATGTCCGCCTCTGCCAACGGACGATGGTTTTCGCGCGGGGATTTCGCGCGCCTCGCCCTTGTTTTCTTTGATGCTTGAGACGCCTCCCCTTTTCCGGGGTTGTGCGCTCAGCCGCCTGCTTCTTCAGGGGCCGGTTCACCGACCCTCATGATTTCCCACTCTAGCGTTACGCCACTGGTTTCGTAAACCTTTTTTCGAATCATCTCGCCCAGATTTTCGAGGTCGGCGGCGCTGGCGTTTTCGGCGTTGGTGAGGAAGTTCGAGTGCTTCTCGCTCATCACCGCCCCACCCTCGCGCGCGCCGCGCATCCCGGCGTCGTCGATCAGCTTCCAGGCCTTCATCTCATGGGTGTCATCGGCCTTGCCGGTGGAGCTGAAGCCTGCCGGATTGCGAAAGGTGGAGCCCGCCGTGCGGTCCTTCGTGGGCTGGGTCGCGTCGCGCTTGGCAAGCTGGTCGGCCATCCGCGCCTCCAGCGCCTCGGGCGCGCCCTCGGGGCCGGTGAAGGTGGCAGAGACAATGACGGCCCCGGGCGGCAGGGTGGAGCGCCGATAGGCCAGCTCCAGCGCGGCGGGCGAAAGCGTCACCAGCCGCCCGTCGCGCAGCACCACCTGCACGTCGCGCAGGTGATCGGCCACATAGGTGCCATAGCACCCCGCGTTCATCCTGACGGCCCCGCCGATGCTGCCCGGGATGGTGCGCAGAAAGGTCAGATCCACCCCGGCGGCGGCCGCCTTGCGCGCCACATGCGCATCCAGCGCGGCAGCGCCCGCCGTCACGGTGGTGCCGCTGGTCTCGATCCCGTTGAACCCCCGCCCCAGCCGGATGA
>NZ_QTNQ01000084.1 GCF_018424695.1 Vannielia litorea | reverse complement strand
GCCCTATGGTCCCGCCCGGACAGACCAAGGCCGCCCCCGCACCGCCCATGCCCACGGACGTTTCGCTCACCATCCCCGCAGCGCGCCGCCCCCGCGCGGTGCAGGACCGGGATGAACCCTGGCGCCTGGCCTTCCTGCTCTCGGGGTTGATCCCGCTGCTCGGCCTCCTCTGGACGCCGCCGCAGCCCACTGCGCTGTTCTACTCGGCCTATGTCGCCACCTGTTACATCCGCTGGGTGCCGCTGCGGGGCGGCGCGGGCTTCCTGTTCGCCGCGTTGCTCACCGGCGCGCTGATCGAGACCCTGCACTGGATGGGCGACTACTTGCGCTGCGACGCGCACCAGCATCTCTACCATCCCCAGCTTCTGGCCAACCTGACCCTCGCCTTCGGCTTCTACGGCGGCATGGCAACGGCCTGGATCATTCTGTTCCGCCGCTTCAGCTTTTCCACCTCCGAGGCCTTCGTGATCAACGGCATCATGGGGGTGGCCGTCGCCCACCAGGGCGAAATCCTGATGATGGGCATGCGCACCCTGCCGGCGGGGGCGATGGTGTGGCTCTATATCTACGGCCTCTTCGGCTGTATGGTGGCCATCCCCCGGCGACTGTCATCCCCCTGCCGCCGCAAGGTGGCGCGGCGGTGGTGGCACTACCCTTTGGCGCTTGCGGCCTGCACTTCGGGCGCCGTGGGCGGCATGTATGGCTGGGCCTGGTTTGCCGACCTGCAACAGGCCATTCCCGCGGCCCGCCCGATCTGCAACGCCCCGCTCTGGTAACAGCCGCTCACAGCGCGCGGCGGGGCTGTTTCCGATCCGTGCACAATCTATGGCGCTCGCCGATGGGCTGCCTACAAGACATGCCCAATTGAATTTTGGCGGCTTTCGCGGCATCCTTTGCCCATCACAGACCTGTGCAGCCGGAGACACATCCGGCACATCGGACCCTTGAGAGAACGAGGCAAAAGCAGATGAAAAAAGTTTCCACTCTCCTCCTGTGCGCGGCCATGGCCCTGCCCGCCGCCACCGCCCTGCCCACCATGGCCGAGGCAAAGGTGCTGGAACGCGCCTGCAACAAATCCGACAGGGGCGCCTCGCGCGCGCTCTGCTCCTGCATCCAGCGGGTGGCGGATTTCGAGCTCAGCCGCTCCGAACAGCGCAAGGGCGCAAAGTTCTTCCGTGAGCCGCAGCTCGCGCAGGACACCCGGCAATCCGACCGCCCCGACAACGAGGTGTTCTGGAAGAAGTGGAAGAAGTTCGGCGATTCCGCCGCCGCTTCCTGCTCCTGATCAGCGCCCCCGGAGATCGGCGACCAGCGCGTCGCAGGTCTCCGCCACCATCGCCACAACCTTGTCGAACCCGCCCTCGTAGTAAGGGTCGGGAACCTGATCCCGACCGCTCGGGCCGTGGCTGAGAAACAGCGTCACCGGCGTGGTGTTCCCTTCTGGCCGCTGCGCCTCGATATCCGCAAGGTTCTGCCGGTCCATCGCGTAGATCGCGTCGAAGCGGTCAAAATCGGCGGGCACGAACTTCTGCGCCCTCAGCCCGCTCAGGTCATAGCCCGCCGCCTTCGCCGCCGCCTGCATCCGCCGGTCGGGGGGCTCGCCGACATGCCACGCGCCCGTGCCCGCGCCTTCCACCTCCACCTCGAGCCCGGCGGCTCGGGCCTTGGCCTCGAAGATGCCGTGAGCGGTGGGGGAACGGCAGATGTTGCCGAGGCAGACAAAGAGAACGCGATGAGTCATGTTCGGCACGGTAAACCACACTGAGGCCTCATGCGACCCATCACCATCCTCACCGGCGCAGGCATCTCTGCCGAGAGCGGCATCGCCACCTTCCGCGACCCAGGCGGCATCTGGGCGCAATATGACATCGAGGATGTGGCCACGCCCGAGGCTTTCGCCCGCAATCCGGGGCTGGTGCTCGATTTCTACAACATGCGGCGCGAAAAAGTGAGGGCTGCCAAGCCCAACGCGGCCCACAACGCGCTCGGAAAGTTGCAAAAGTCCTATCCCGGCGCGGTTCATATCATCACCCAGAACGTCGACAACCTGCATGAGAAGGGCGGCGCGGAGGTGATCCACATGCACGGCGCGCATCACACCGCGCTCTGTGCCGCCTGTGGCCACCGCTGGCCCGCCCCGCCCACGATGGACCTGCACGATCCCTGCCCCGACTGCCGCCAGCCCGCCACCCGGCCCGATGTGGTGTGGTTCGGCGAGGTGCCCTATCACATGGAGCGCATCGGCGAGATCCTCTCGCAAACCGCCCTCTTCGTCTCCATAGGCACCTCCGGCGCGGTCTACCCTGCCGCAGGTTTCGTGCGCCACGCCCGGCAATCCGGGGCCGAAACGCTGGAACTCAACCTGGAACCCTCCGAAATCACCCCGCTCTTCGACGAGGCCCGCCACGGCCCCGCGACAGAGCTGGTGCCCGCCTGGGTCGAGGAGCTGCTCCGCTAGGCAGCTCTTCGGTCCATTCGGCCCTTATCGCAGCTGCGAAGAATGGCCGAAGGGCCTTGATGAGCTGCCCCCGCCGCGCGAAACTCCGCCCAAGGAGGCCCCCCATGTTTTCAAAAGACCAGCTCGATTTCGAGCCCATCCCCCTGCCCGACCACGCGGACCTCACCGACGCTCAAAGCCTCGCCGCCGCCCGGGCCTTCCTCGCCACGATGGAAACCCGCCACACCGTGCGGGATTTCTCCCCGCGCCCCGTGGCCCGCGAGGTGATCGAGGCCGCCGTTGCCACCGCAGGCCGCGCGCCCTCGGGCGCCAACCACCAGCCCTGGCACTTCGCCGCCATCTCGGGCGCAAAGGCCAAAGCCGCCATCCGCGAAGCGGCGGAGAAGGAGGAAGAGACCTTCTACGCCGGCGGCGGCGGCGATGAATGGCTGAAGGCGCTGGAGCCCATGGGCACCGATGCTGCCAAGCCCCACCTCGAAGTGGCCCCCTGGCTCATCGTCATCTTCGCCCAGCGCTGGGGCGAGTTCGATGATGGCACCCGCTACAAGAACTACTACGTCCCCGAGTCAGTCGGCATCGCCACCGGCTTTCTCATCGCCGCGCTGCACCACGCCGGGCTGGTGGCGCTCACACACACGCCCAACCCGATGAAATTTCTGAATGATCTGCTTGGAAGGCCCGCCTCGGAAAAGCCCGTGATGATCCTCGCCGTGGGCCACCCGGCGGAGGATGCGACGGTGCCGAAAGCGGCCAAGATCAAGAAGCCGCTTTCGGAGATCCTATCCGTGATCGAGGATTGAACGGGCGCTCAATTCCCCATCTTCATGTTGCCATGGTCCATCGGTGCATCCTGGCGGTCATTGTCCACCGGGATCTCCACCACCATCTCGCCCGCCTGCTCGAAGGTGAGCGTTACTGAAATCGTGCCGCCCTGCTCCAGAGGCCCGGTCAGCCCCATTAGCATCACGTGGTCGCCGCCGCGCGCCAGCGCGTGCATGCCGCCTGCGGGCACCTCGAAGCCCTCTTCCACCTCCATCATCCGCATCACGCCCTCGCCCATGTCCTTGTGGGTGTGCAGCTCCACCCGGGCGGCGGCGTCGGAGGCGGCGGCAACCAGCCGGTCATCGGCCTCACCGGTGTTCATGATCTGCATGAAGGCCGCGCCGGACTTGGCGGTGGGGCTGGCGGAGCGGGCGTAGGCGTCCATCACCTTGATGTCTGCGAAAGCGGGAGAGGCCGCCATCAGGGCGGCGAGGGTCAAAGCCTTGAGTTTCATCTGTCTTGTCCTGTCTTGAGATTGATCGCTGTCGAACCCTCAAGCCAACGGCGGCCCCCGCGCCTCGAAAACGATACGCCCCAGCCGCGCCGCCTCGACCCGGGCCGTAAGCGGCACCACGGCCCCCGGCCTGCCCTCGATCACCACCGCCACCGGCGGCGGCACATGGGCCTCCACCAAGGCGGCCAGCCCGTCGGGGCAGAGATGCGGCGCGCTCACCGGGTTGCCCTCGGAATCGACATGCACAACCTGGGTGCCGAACCCGGTGCAGATCACCATCTGCCCCACCGCGGCCCCATGACCGCGGGCCACGGCCAGCGCCTGCCCGGCCAGCAGCAACGCGGCCAGCATCATCGCCGATATGACACGCCTGAACATCATCGCGCGCAGCCTAGCCGCGCCCCGCCCCGCCGCAAGGGGCCAAAATGAAGCAACCCCGCGCGGTGCTGCCACCGGCGGGGTTCACATCCTGCACTCGCAAAGGATCAGGCGGCTTCGGCCTGGGCCTTCTCGATATCCTTCTTGATCTTCAGCGCCTTGCGCGAAAGATCCTCGGCCTTGGCCTTCGCCAGAAAGGCGTCCAGCCCGCCGCGGTGGTCCACCGTGCGCAGAGCGTGGTTCGACACCTTCAGCTTGAAGGGGCGGCCCAGAACGTCGGAGATCAGCGTCACATCCTGCAGGTTGGGCAGAAAGCGACGGCGGGTTTTGTTGTTGGCGTGGCTGACGTTGTTGCCAGTCATCGGGCCCTTGCCGGTCAGTTCGCAGACGCGAGACATGGTTTCATCCTCGTGCTCAAATGAGAGAGGCGCGGCCCTTGCCGGGCGGCGCGCCCCGAATTTCGTTTCGTGCGTTTAGGGGCAAAGCCGGGAGGCGTCAAGCCTCGTCAGGGGGCGTCTGGCCCGGTTTCCCCCGATTCTTTACGCTTTTCCACCGATGGCCCCGGCCCGCCGCGCTCCGGGTCGGCCATCAACGGGGCATCGGGCCGCGCGGTCGGGTGATAGGATTCGCTCGGGTCTTCCATGATCACCCGCGCCCGGCGCGACAAAAAGATCTTGCCCCAGCCCGCAAACCGCCCGATCGAAGGCGCTGTTACATCCTGCGGAAATTCCGCCGCCCAGCCCTCCGGCAGCGGCAGCCCGCAGTCTTCCAGCCGCCCCAGCATCCAGACCAGCGGGATGTTGGCCAGCGGGCGCGCCTTGAGGAACGGGGTGATATGCCCGCCCACATCGCCATGGCTGCCCCTGAACCACAGCTGCTCCAGCCGCTCGCCCGGCCAGCCCGGGCGGCTCTGCCACATCACCGGGGCATAGGCCAGCCGGGTTTCGTCGAGCGCCAGCGCATGAAACCCGTTTTTCACCGCTGCGCCCAGCGTATGGTTGTGAAAGTCATGGTCATCGTTGGTGAACCGCCAGATCAGCGGCAGCCGGATGCCGAGGCTCTTCACCGTATCCCAGCAGCCCAGCGCCTCGATCCGCACGTCGTTGTGGCAATAGGCCAGCCTAAACCGCAACGCCGCCTCGCTCTCACCACCGGTGCGATAATGCCGCCAGGCCTGCTTCACCGCGCGCACCGTGGCATGGTTGCGCTTCAACAGCCCCACCGTGTCGATACAGCCCGCAAGGCTGCGCACCGCGTAGGCCCCGCGCGAATAGCCGATCAGGAAGATCCGGTCACCGGGGCGATAGCGGCTGGCGAGGATGCCATAGGCCCGCCGGATCTGCCGGTTGATGCCCCGCCCGGCAATCACATCCCCGGTCGAAGACCAGTCCCGCCACTGGATGCCCGGCTCGTAATGCACCGAAAGCCGCGCGCCCGGCCCCGACCGGCGCAGCAGCTTGAAGGTGATGCCCGCATTCGTCTCATGCTTGGGCCTGAGCGACGACATCGTGCCATCCAGCACGATCACATGGGCAACAGGCTCCCGCGTGGCCGGGCGCGGCGTGCTCTTTTCACGCCGCCCCGGCCAGAACGAGCCTAGGAACTCACGAAGCGTCACCTTCCGCCTCTTTCAGCAGCGCCCAAACGCGCTGCGGAGTGAAGGGGATCTGGGCGTTGCGCACGCCTTTCTCCCAAAGCGCGTCGATCACCGCGTTGGTCACCGCGGCCATCGCGCCCACGGTGCCGGCCTCGCCGCAGCCCTTCATCCCCAGCGGGTTCTGGATCGAGGGCACCGGATGCGGCGTGAAGCGATAGAACGGCAGGTCGGCCGCCCGCGGCATCGCGTAATCCATGAAGGAGCCGCTGAGCAGCTGGCCATCCTCGTCAAACGCCATGTTCTCCATCAGGATCTGCCCGGCGCCCTGCGCTACGCCCCCGTGCACCTGTCCCTCGGCCAGCGTCGGGTTCACAAGATTGCCGAAATCGTCGACCACCATGTAGTTCAGCAGCTCCACCTCGCCGGTCTCCGGGTCCACCTCGACCTCGCAGTAATGCCCGCCGTTGGGATAGCTGCGCCCGTCCAGCGTGGCCTCGCTCTCATGGCGCAGCAGCTCGGTGCGGCCATTGGCGCGCGCCATGTCGGCGGCATCCAGGAGCGTCGGCTTCTGGTTGGTGCCCGGCGCACCAAAAGCCCCATCCTCGAACTCAACCTCATCCACGCCCAGCTCTTCGGCCACGAAGGGCGCGAAAGCCTCGACCATCACCTTCACCGTGGCGATGGTGGCATTGGTCTGGTTGGTCACCGAACGCGAGCCACCGGTGCCGCCGCCCTTGGCGATGCGGTCGCTATCGCCCTGGATCACGTTGATCTTCTCGATCGGGATGCCGGTGCGCTCGGCGAGGAAGGCGGCGTAAACCGTCTCATGCCCCTGCCCGTTGGACTGGGTGCCCACCATCAGGTCCACCGTGCCATCCTCGTTGAACTCCACCGCCGCGCCCTCGGTCGGGTCGCCCAGGATGGATTCGATGTAATAGGAAAGTCCGCCGCCCCGCAGCTTGCCCGCTTTCGCACTCTTCTCGCGCCGCGCGGCAAAACCATCCAGCTCCGCCTGCGCCTCAAGGTCGCCCAGCACCGCGCCGAAATCGCCCACGTCGTAAAGCTCGCCGCTCACCGTCTTGTAGGGAAACTTGTCATTCGCGATGAAGTTCTTCCGGCGCAGATCCCACGGACTGACCCCAAGCTGCTTGGCCGCCTCGTCCATCATCCGCTCCAGCACGAAAATCGCCTCGGGCCGCCCCGCGCCCCGGTAGGCGTCGGTTTGAGCGGTGTTGGTGAAGATGCCACGGCAGGTCAGGTAGCCCTGGGTGATGTCATAGGTGCCGGGGAAGACGCGACCAAAGAGGAAGCTCTGAATCATCTGCCCGAAGCCCGAGTTGTAGGCCCCCATGTTGCAGACGTTGTCACAGCGGTAGGCGACGATCTTGTGATTCTCGTCAAAGCCCAGCTCGGCATGGCTCACAAGGTCACGCGCGCCGTTGTCGGAGAGCATCGACTCGCCCCGGTCGGCCATCCAGCGCACCGGCTTGCCGAGCACCTTCGCCGCCAGCGCACAGGGCGCATATTCCGGAAACTCGAAGCCCTTGAGGCCAAAGCCGCCGCCCACATCGGGCGTGGTGACGCGCACGTTTTCCTTTTGCAGCCCAAGCTGGCGCGCGAGCGAATCCTTCTGCCCCCACACGCCCTGGCCATTCACCGCCAGGTGGATGCGGGTGCCGTCCCACTCGGCAAAACAGCCGCGCGGCTCCATCGGCACCACGGCCACCCGGTTGTCGACGATGCTCAGCTTAACCCGATGCGCCGCGCCTTCCAGCGCCTCCATCACCGTGGTCTCTTCGCCCATGTCCCAGTCAAACGCCACGTTGTCCTCGGCGCCCTCATGCAGTGGCTCCCCGCCCGGCTCCAGCGCCATGTGCGCCGGCAGATCCTCGAAATCGAACTCCACCAGCTCGGCGGCATCCTTGGCCTGCTCCAGCGTCCCGGCCACCACCATCACCACCGGATCGCCCACATAGCGCACGCGGCCCTCGGCCAGCACCGGGCGCTTCGTCTCCGCCGCGCCCTTGTGGGTCGCGCCATTCAGCTGAAGGTCCACCATGCCATCGGCCCTGAGCTGCGCTGCATCGGCTACGTAGTGCACGCCCTCCGCCGCCCGTGCCTCGTCCAGCCCGATCGAGGTGATCTTGGCATGGGCCACCGGGCTGCGAAAGAAATAGGCAAACAGGCTGCCCTCCGGCGCGATGTCATCCACGTAGCGCCCATGCCCCGTGAGCAGCCGCACGTCTTCGACCCGTTTCACCGATTGGCTTTTTCCGAATGCGTTCATGCGGCTCACTCCCTGTTGGCTGGCAGGTGAGACACTAGCCTTCGTGGCCGCACTGTCCAGAGCGGCTTTTCGTTCACAAACCGTGAGTGCCGCGCGAATAAAACAGCCCGCCCGCGCGTATCCTCTTCCGAGCGACAGGCAATTCCGCCATCGCCGCGACATCCGGCCCGATTGGGCCAAACCCCTTTGCACCAAGGGCACAAAGCCGCCCGCCAGACCCATTCATTCGAAAGACATAGCCATGACATACACCCTCGTTTTCAAACGCTACGCCCCGTTCAAATCCTTCGGCGGCGGCTTCCACGGCGATGGCCGCTCCTCCGCCGACCTCGCCGCCTCCGCCCGCACCTGGGGCTTCGTGCAGTTCAGCCTCAGCGGTGTCACCAAGTGGTTCGCCCGCTCCAGCCCCACCTGGCACACGGTGGCGCCCGGCACCCGCTCCACCCAGACGCCTTCGATCTCGGTGCGCACCGGCTCCAGCGGCGGAAGCGAGCTGACCTTCACCGCCCATACCGCCGGGTCCAACCCGATGGTGCCCGGCGCGCCCGATATCGACACCTATGTCGATATCCGCTTCCGCCCCGGCAATATCGACGGCTGCGTGCGTGGCGATGGCTTTCCCAACTTCGAGGCCTTCCTCGTGCCCGGCGACTACGCGGGTGACACCTGCCCGGCGACCTTCCTCACCCTGTCGCACTGGGCCACGCCCCACGGCCCGCTCGACGGCCCGGCCCGCCGCCTCTTCGGCTCGCACTCCGGCCAGTTCCTCACCGCGTTTCACAAGTCCTTCACCTTCTAAACCACCCGCCGCCCCGCACAGGCCGGGCCCGCAGCGCCACTCGGGCCCGCGCCCCTTTCCCTTACCGAGGCTTTTCGCTATCTCCTCGCCTTGAGCAATCGAAGAGCCGGAGAGCCCACAATGGCGATGGAAAAGACGTTCGACGCAAGCGAAGCCGAAGGCCGCATCTACGCGGCATGGGAGAAGGCAGGCGCCTTCGCCGCCGGTGTCGCCGCGCGCCGCCCCGAAACCTATTCCATCATGATCCCGCCGCCCAACGTCACCGGCTCGCTCCACATGGGCCACGCCTTCAACAACACGCTTCAGGACATCCTGATCCGCTGGCACCGGATGCGCGGCTTCGACACGCTCTGGCAGCCGGGCACCGACCACGCGGGCATCGCCACCCAAATGGTCACCGAGCGCGAGATGGCCGCCAATCAGGAGCCGAGCCGCGTCGAGATGGGCCGCGAGAAGTTCCTTGAGCGTGTCTGGGAGCAAAAGGTCAAATCACGCGGCACCATCATCGGCCAGCTCAAACGCCTTGGGGCAAGCTGCGACTGGTCCCGCGAGGCCTTCACCATGGGCGGCGCAGCGGGCGATCCCGATGCCGGGAGCGGCCCCAATTTCCACGACGCCGTCATCAAGGTCTTCGTGGATATGTACGAAAAGGGCCTGATCTATCGCGGCAAGCGCCTCGTCAACTGGGACCCGCATTTCGAAACCGCCATCTCCGATCTCGAGGTCGAAAACCTCGAAGTCGCCGGCCACATGTGGCACTTCAAGTATCCCCTCGCGGACGGCGAAACCTACGAGTACGTCGAGAAGGACGAAGACGGCAACGTCACCCTGCGCGAAACCCGCGATTACATCTCCATCGCCACGACCCGCCCCGAAACCATGCTTGGCGACGGCGCGGTGGCCGTTCACCCATCGGATGAGCGTTACGCCCCAATCGTCGGAAAACTCTGTGAAATCCCGGTTGGCCCCAAAGAGCACCGCCGCCTGATCCCGATCATCACCGACGAATACCCGGACCCGACCTTCGGCTCCGGCGCGGTCAAGATCACCGGCGCGCACGACTTCAACGACTATGGCGTCGCCACCCGCAACGGCATCCCGCTCTACCGCCTGATGGACACCCGCGCGACCATGCGCGACGACGGCGAGCCCTACGCCGTTGCCGCCGCCCGCGCCCAGCAAATCGCCAACGGCGCGAGTTTCACCGAGGCAGAAGTCGACACCCTCAACCTCGTCCCGGACGACCTGCGCGGGCTGGACCGTTTCGAAGCCCGCAAGCGCGTCGTCCAGCAGATCACCGACGAAGGCCTCGCGGTGATGCTTCCGGCCGAAGAGGGCTCCGAAGAGGCCGATGAGGCCCCCCGCCCCCACGTCGAGAACAAACCCATCATGCAACCCTTCGGCGACCGCTCGAAGGTCGTCATCGAGCCCATGCTCACCGACCAGTGGTTCGTCGACGCCGAAAAGATCGTCGGCCCCGCCCTCGACGCCGTCCGCAACGGCGAGGTGAAAATCCTCCCCGAATCCGGCGAGAAAACCTACTACCACTGGCTCGACAACATCGAACCCTGGTGCATCTCCCGCCAGCTCTGGTGGGGCCACCAGATTCCGGTCTGGTATGGCCTCGATCTCTCCGCCCCCGACTTCAAGGACGACGAGAACGATGGCGCGCTCGACCATGTCGAGCTGGCCCGCTTGCTGGGCGAAGGCATGGTCTATGCCGGCCTGGTCCACCATTGCGCCGCCGACATCGCCACCGTCACCCACAAGTTCAAGAACGAGCTGGCCGACACGCCCACCCCGATCAACCACGCCCGTATCGTCGAGGTCGAAAACCGCGCCGAGGCGATCGACAGGCTGGCCGCCTCCCTGGCCGAGTACAACGTCACCCAAGACCCCACCCAGCTGGTCTACCCCATCTGGCGTGACCCCGACGTGCTCGACACCTGGTTCTCCTCCGGCCTCTGGCCCATCGGCACCCTCGGCTGGCCCGAGCAGACCCCGGAACTGGCCAAGTATTTCCCCACTTCCACCCTCGTCACAGGCCAAGACATCCTCTTCTTCTGGGTCGCCCGGATGATGATGATGCAGCTCGCGGTCGTCGGTGAAGTCCCCTTCACCGAGGTCTACCTCCACGGGCTGGTGCGCGACGCCAAGGGCAAGAAGATGTCCAAGTCGGTCGGCAACGTCATCGACCCGCTGGAGATCATCGACGAATATGGCGCCGACGCGCTCCGCTTTTCCTCCGCCGCCATGGCCGCCCTCGGCGGGGTGCTCAAGCTCGATACCCAGCGCATCGCCGGCTACCGCAACTTCGGCACCAAACTCTGGAACGCCGCCCGCTTCGCCGAGATGAACGGCGTGTTCGAAGCCTATAACACCGCCTTTTCTGACGACCTTCCGCCCTACACGTTAGGAAGTAACACCAGTGTAAATACCACCGCGAACACATGGATTATTGGCGAAACCAAAAAGACGCTGATCGAAGTAAACGAAGCGCTTGATAACTATCGTTTCAATGAAGCCGCCCAGGCCCTTTACGCGTTCGTTTGGGGCAAAGTTTGCGATTGGTACATCGAATTCTCCAAGCCTTTGTTCGATAGCGAGCATTCCGGCATCGTCGAGGAGACCCGCCAGACTATGGGCTGGGTTCTCGATCAGTGCCTCAAAATGCTCCATCCAATTATGCCCTTCATAACGGAGGAAATCTGGAGCGCTATGGGCCCGCGTGCATCTATGCTGATTGTCAGTTCATGGCCAGAGCTTGAATCGGTTAACGTCGACGAAAGTGCCGACACCGAGATGAACTGGGTGATCTCCCTGATCGAGGCCATCCGCTCCGCCCGCGCGCAAATGCACGTCCCCGCCGGGTTGCATGTCCCGCTGATCCAGGTGTCGCTGACGCCGCAGGGCGAGGCCGCCTACGCCAATAACGAGGCCCTCATCAAGCGCCTCGCCCGCGTCGAAAGCCTCACCAAGGCCGATGCCATGCCCAAGGGCGCCATCACCGTGGCCGTTTCGGGGGGCACCTTCGGCCTGCCGGTCGCCGACCTCATTGATATCGAAGAGGAAAAGGCCCGGCTGGAGAAGACCCTCGGCAAGCTCGGCAAAGAGATCGGCGGGCTGCAGGGGCGCCTGAAGAACCCCAAGTTCGCCGAAAACGCGCCGCCCGAAGTAGTGGAAGAGGCGCAGGCCAACCTCGCCGAACGGCAGGAGGAAGAGGCAAAACTCAAGGAGGCCCTCGCGCGGCTGTCCGAAATCGGATGACCTGTGGGGTGGGCAATCTGCCCACCTTCCCTCACACCTCTTTCATCCGCCACGCCAAGCCCGCGCCCGCCAGCGCGACGCCCGCAAACACGCCCAGCACCACCCCCGGCCCCGTCATCGAGGCCAGCACGCCGAAGGCACCGCCGCCGAGCAACGCCACGCCCACCGTGGTGTTGGCCACCGCCGTATAGCTCGCCCGCTTCTCCTCCGGCGCGAGGTTCACCAGGTAGGTCGAGCGCCCCACGCGCACCCCGCGATAGCTCACCATCAGGCCGAACAGCACCGCAGGCGCGGCCCAGGCCGCGCCCATCACGCCCTGAAGCAGCACCGCCGCCGCCAGAAAGCCCGCGGCCACCGCGCCCGAAATCGCCAGCACCAACCGGCTCGACCTGTCCGAAAGCCGCCCCCAGACCCAGCCAGAGACCAGCCCCGCCAGCGCCGACGCCGCCAGCATCGCGCCCAGCGCGCCCCAGCGGTCATCCCCCGCCTGCCCGGCCAGCATCACCAGATAGGGCGGCGCCAGCGCGGTGGGCAAAAGCAGCACGCGGGCCAGCACAAAACGGCGCAGATCGGCGTCTTCCCGCAGCAGCGCCAACTGCCCCAACCCGGTCGCCTCGCCCTCGGCATCGCCGGGACGGTCTTCCTCCCGAATTGTCGCAAAAATGCAAGCCGCCCCCAGCCAGGCGGCCCCGGCCAGCGCAATAGCACCGGCGACAAGTTGAAATCTTTCAAGCAATCCAAACATCAGGACGCCCGCAAACAGCAGCACCCCCGCCGAGGCCACCGAGGCCGCAAAGCCCGTCACCGTGCCCCGGCGCGGCTTGTCCACCGTCTTGCCCAGCACGTCCTTGTAACTCACCGAACAGACGGAGCGCGCCACCGCCAGCACGGCCAATGCCGCCACGATCACGAGGCCTGCCGCCCAGCCTTCCAGCATCAACGCCGCGCCGAGGATCACCAGCGCCGAAAGCCCCTGCCCCGCCGCGCCAGCGGCCCAGGCCCACTTGCGCCGCCCCATCGCCCGGATACGCCCGGCGGTGAAAAGCTGCGGCACCAGCGCCCCGGCCTCGCGCACCGGCACCAAAAGCCCGGTCAGAAAGGCCGGTGCGCCCAGCGCACCCATCAACCACGACAGAACCAGCTTCGGGTCAATCAACCCGTCCGCCAGCTTCGACAAGGAAAGCGAGGCCCCATGCCTCAGGAAGTTCCCCGGCTCGGCCTCCCGCGCCTTATCGGTGATATCCTGCGCCTTTGCACGGCTCTCGTCGGTCAGCGCGTCAAACGCCCGGTCAGCAAGTGTCATGCAACATATACGCCCAAGGCGCGCGCCGGTTCATTTTCTTGCTCAAAATACTCAATCCCGCACCCGCCAAGCGTGCCACGGTTGACACCGCGCGCCCGGCCCGCCAAAGAGCCTCCACGACATAACCCGCAACCGGGCGTTCCGTGGGCGCCAAACCGACGAGGAGAGCCGATATGGCCCAGATCTCTCTCACCTTCCCCGATGGCAATGCACGCGACTACGAGGCCGGGATCACCCCCGCCGAGGTGGCCGCCTCCATCTCCAAGTCCCTCGCCAAATCCGCCATCTCCGCCATGGTCGACGGCAAGCACCACGATCTCGCCTGGCCGATCGAGGCCGACGCGCAGATCGCCATCAACACCATGAAGGACGATGCCCCCGCGCTGGAGCTGATCCGCCACGACTTCGCCCACGTCATGGCCCGCGCGGTGCAGGAGCTCTGGCCGGATACCAAGGTCACCATCGGTCCGGTCATCGAGAACGGCTGGTATTACGACTTCGACCGCGAAGAGCCCTTCACTCCCGAAGATCTCGGCGAGATCGAGAAGAAGATGAAGGAAATCATCAACAAGCGCGATGCCGTGCGCACCGAGGTCTGGTCGCGCGCCGATGCCATCGCGCATTATGAAAAGACGGGCGAGCACTACAAGGTCGAGTTGGTCAACATGATCCCCGACGACGGCCAGCCGATCCGGATGTACTGGCACGGCGACTGGCAGGATCTCTGCCGCGGCCCCCACCTGCAACACACCGGCCAGCTTCCGGCGGATGCCTTCAAGCTGATGTCCGTCGCCGGGGCCTACTGGCGCGGTGACTCGAGCCGCCAGATGCTCCAGCGCATCTACGGCGTCGCCTTCAAGAACCGCGAAGACCTGAAGGCCCACCTCACCTTCCTCGAAGAGGCCGAGCGGCGCGACCACCGCCGCCTGGGCCGCGAGATGGACCTGTTCCACATGCAGGAAGAGGCCCCCGGTCAGGTCTTCTGGCACCCCAACGGCTGGACGATCTACACCGCCCTGCAAGACTACATGCGCCGCAAGCAGCGCGCCGGCGGCTACCGCGAGATCAACACACCCCAGGTGGTCGACCGCAAGCTCTGGGAGGCTTCGGGCCACTGGGAGAAATACCAGCACCACATGTTCATCGTGGAGGTGGACGAAAGCCGCGACGGCGAGAATGACGATGCGACCAAGGCCAAGGACAAGGCCCAGACCCGCATCAACGCGCTGAAGCCGATGAACTGCCCCTGCCACGTGCAGGTCTACAACCAGGGCCTCAAGTCCTACCGCGACCTGCCCCTTCGGCTGGCCGAATTCGGCTCCTGCGCCCGTTACGAGCCCTCCGGCGCGCTGCACGGCATCATGCGCGTGCGCGGCTTCACGCAGGATGACGCGCATATCTTTTGCACCGAAGAGCAGATCCAGGAAGAATGCGCCCGCTTCATCGACTTCCTCGCCAACATCTATGACGAGCTCGGCTTCCCCGAATTCGAAATCAAGTTCGCCACCCGCCCCGAAAAGCGCGTGGGCAGCGAGGAAAGCTGGGACTACGTCGAAGGCGCGCTGGAAAACGCCATCAAGGCGGTGGGGCGCGACTACACGCTCGAGCCGGGCGACGGCGCTTTCTACGGCCCCAAGCTCGATTTCTACCTGACCGACGCCATCGGCCGGGTCTGGCAATGCGGCACTTTCCAGGTCGATCCCAACCTGCCCGAGCGGCTCGGCGCCTCCTACATCGGCGCGGACGGCGAGAAGCACCGCCCCTTCATGCTGCACCGCGCCACGCTGGGCAGCTTCGAGCGCTTCGTCGGCATCCTGATCGAGAACTGGGAAGGCAAGCTGCCGTTCTGGCTTGCGCCCCGTCAGGTGGTGGTCGCCTCCATCACCTCCGAGGCCGATGGCTACGTCAACGAGGTGGTGGCCGCGCTTCAGGCCAAGGGCATCCGCGCCGAGGCCGACACCCGCAACGAGAAGATCAACTACAAGGTCCGCGAACACTCGGTCGGCAAGGTGCCGGTCATCCTCGCCTGCGGGGGCCGCGAGGTGGAAGAGCGCACCGTCTCCGTCCGCCGCCTGGGCGAAAAGCAGACGGCCGTGAAATCCCTCGACGAGATCGTGGCAAGCCTCGCCGCCGAGGCCACGCCACCCGATCTGCGTTGATAGGGCTGTAACAATCGTCCCTTGGGCGTGAGCGCCGCGCGGAGAGCATCCGCGCGGCGCACTCATTTTGTAACCATATGTCGCCGCCTCACGGCTTCGTGGGGCCAAATGTTACAAAACGCCTCCCCGTGCTCACGGGCAAAACCCCAGAAAATCAGTGGTTTGCAAAGTTTCCTCGCTTTCGCTGCACCGCAAAAAATCCGTCCCTGCATAACGCCCCCGTGTGTTCACAGGCCTGTCAATGGCGCGTGATCCCCCCCGCCGACTAGCTTTTTGACATCCCCGGATGGATGACCCGGGGCCCAAGAATGAACTTGGAAAATTCAACCAACCCAAGGGGATACCCATGTCCAAAACCGTCAAGACTCTCGCCGTCGCTGCTTCCGTGGCCGCCGCCATGTCCGCCGCGCACACCGCCTCCGCCCAGGAGCAGGAAAAGTGCTACGGCGTCTCCATGGCCGGTGAAAACGACTGCGCCGCCGGTCCCGGCACCACCTGCAAGGGCACCTCGAGCGTCGACTACCAGGGCAACGCCTGGACCCTCGTGCCCGCCGGCACCTGCGCCGACATCGAGCTGCCCGCCATGGGCGACGAGCCCCGCATGGGCTCCCTCGAGCCGCTCGAGCGCGACCTGCCCAAGTCGTAAACCCTTCGCGCCTGGCCCCCGCACGGGGCCGGGCGCACTATATTCCAGAACGACAGGAGCGCGCCATGCCCTCCCCCGATTTCAGCCTCCCCGCCGGTGTCGGCGTTGGCTACAAGGCCCAGCATTTCAATGACCTGGTAAATGCGCCCGGCTGCGTGAGCTGGCTCGAAGTTCACGCCGAGAATTACATGGGCGATGGCGGCCGCCCGCTGGCCCAGCTCCGCCACCTTTCCGAGCGCTTCCCCTTTTCGGTCCACGGTGTCGGCCTCTCCATCGGCGGCGAAGCCCCGCTGGATGCCGATCACCTTGCCCGCCTCAAGCACCTCTGCACCTGGCTCCAGCCCGCGAGCTTTTCCGAACATCTCGCCTGGTCCACCCATGAGGGCGCCTTCCTGAACGACCTGCTGCCGCTGCCTTATACCGAGGCCACGCTCACCCGCGTCTGCGCCCATATCGACCAGCTGCAAGAGGCGATAGGGCGCAAGATGATGCTCGAGAACCCCTCCACCTACCTCGCCTTCGCCGAAAGCGAGATGGAAGAAACCGACTTTCTGGCCGAGATCGCCCGCCGAACCGGCTGCGGATTACTGTTGGATGTCAATAACGTATACGTCGCCTGCACCAATCAGCAGCGCGATCCGCTTGACTATATCGAACATTTCCCGCTTTCCGCCGTCCACGAGATCCACCTTGGCGGCCATGACGAGCAGAGCGACGAACACGGCGACCGTCTGTTGATCGACAGCCATGATGCCGAGGTGGTCGATCCGGTCTGGCAGCTCTACCGAGAAACCATCCGCCGCGCCGGCCGCCGCCCCACGCTGATCGAATGGGATGCCGACATCCCCGAGTATCCCGTGCTGGAGGCCGAGGCCGCCCGCGCCGCCGCGATCATGGAGCCGGTCGCCGCATGAGCCAGTCCGCCTTCCACACCGCCCTCCTCGCCCCCGACGCGCCGGTGCCCGACGGGCTGGTGGACCCGAAAGGCCGCCCGGCGGGCAAGCGCTTCGACGTCTATCGCAACAACGTGGTCGTCTCCCTCTCCGAAGCGCTGGCCGAGGCCTTTCCGGTGGTGCAAAAGCTGGTCGGCGAAGAGTTCTTCACCGCCATGGCCGGGCATTACGTGCGCACCGAGCCGCCGCGCGATCCGCGCATCGCGACCTGGGGCGCCAGCTTCCCCGCCTTCCTCGAAGGCTTCCCCCCGGTGGCCCATATCGCCTACCTGCCCGACATCGCCCGGCTGGAGCAGGCCCTGCGCGAAAGCTACCACGCCGCCGACAGCACCCCCGCTGATCCGGCGCAGATCACCCCGCAAAGCGGCCTTTCGCTGGCCCCCGCCCTGCGCGCCGTCGCCTCCCGCTATCCCATTCATGCCATCTGGGCCTACGCCCGCGGCGAAGGCCCCAAGCCCGAAGCGCAGGCCCAATCCGTGCTCATCACCCGCCCGGGCTACGACCCGCACCTCACCCC
>NZ_QTNQ01000083.1 GCF_018424695.1 Vannielia litorea | reverse complement strand
GCCTGGGGCTGGGCCGGGATCGCGCTGATCGCCCGGGGCTCGCGGATGCGGGAGGTGCGGGCGGAGAGCCAGCTGTTCTGGCAGCTCATCGTTTCCTGCGTTCTGCTCCTCGGGCTGGCGCCGCTCTTCGGGCCGCTGCTGCGTGACCCCGGGTTGCTGCACTGGGGCATTCTCGGGGTGCAGGGGCTGGTGATTTCGGGCGCGGGCTTCTTGTTCTGGATGTGGATCCTGAAGCTCTATCCGGCCAGCTCGGTGGCCAGTTTCGGCTTTCTGACCCCGGTCTTTGCCAGCGTGCTGGGCTGGGTGGTGCTTGGGGAAGAGCTGGGGCACTCGGTGCTGGTGGCGCTTACGCTGGTGGCGGCGGGCCTCTGGCTGGTGAACCGCCCGGTGGGGCGGGTGCGTACGGCCTGAGCAGGACGACGAATTTTCGTACGAAAATTCATGGCTCACGTTCGGGTCAGGTGCCGCAGAAGGTGGCTTGCACCACCTCGTGCGGTTCGGGCGGCAGGCGCAGGTCTTCGGTGCCCACGGGCGGATCGTAGGGCGTGGCGAGGGCCTCGATCAGGCGGGTGGCGGGGGCGAGGTTGCCTTCCACGGCGGCCTGGATCGCCTCTTCTACGCGGTGGTTGCGCGGGATGAGCGCGGGGTTGGCCCTCAGCATGAGCTCGGTGGACGGCCCGCGCGCCTGCCATGTGCCGTGCCAGGTGGCGAAGGGCAGGCTGTCGGGCAGGGGGATGTGGCCTTCGGCAAGCGCGCGAAAGGTGTTGGTGAAATCCGCCTCTTCCGCCGCCATGATTTCGAGCAGGCCGGTGATGAGGGGCAGGTCTGCCTCGGTGGGCTCGGCAAGCCCGAGCTTGGCGCCGAAGCGGGCGATATAGGCCTGCTGGTAGGCCTCGCGGAAGGCGTTGACGCGTTCGGTCGCCTCGGGGATCGCCTCTTCACCGCCCATGATGGGCAGGAGAGCCGAGGCGAGTTGCGCAAGGTTCCAGCCGCCGACATTGGCCTGCTGGTCGTAGGCGTAGCGGCCCATCCGGTCGATCGAGGAATAGACGGTTTGCGGGTGGTAGCCATCCATGAAGGCGCAGGGGCCGTAGTCGATGGTCTGGCCGGAAATCGCCATGTTGTCGGTGTTCATGACGCCGTGGATGAAGCCGAGGGACATCCAATGGGCGATGAGCCTGGCCTGCGCCGCGACCACGGCGGAGAGCAGGCCCATCGGGCCTTCGGCCTCGGGGTAGTGGCGTTTGAGCGCATAGTCGGTGAGGGCCTGAAGGCTCTCTGTGTCGCCCCGGGCGGCGAAATACTGGAAGGTGCCGACGCGGATGTGGCTGGCGGCGACGCGGGTGAGGATGGCGCCGGGGTAGACCCGTTCGCGTTGCACCCGCTCGCCGGTGGCCACGGCGGCCAGCGCGCGGGTGGTGGGCACGCCGAGCGCATGCATGGCCTCCGAGACGATGAACTCGCGCAGCACCGGCCCCAGCCAGGCCCGCCCGTCGCCATTGCGGGAATAGGGGGTGCGGCCAGAGCCCTTGAGCTGGATGTCGAAGGCGCCCTGGGGTGTTTCGATGTCGCCCAGAAGCAGCGCCCGGCCATCGCCGAGCTGGGGCGACCAGCCGCCGAACTGGTGACCTGCGTAGACCTGCGCAATGGGGCTGTGCTGGGCCGGCGGCGCGTTGCCGGAGAGCAGCGCCAGCCCTTCGGGAGATTTCAGCGCCTCAGGGTCGAGGCCGAGCGTGCGGGCGAGGCCCTCGTTCAGCAGCAGGAGTTCGGGTGCTTTCACCGGCTCGGCCTCCTGCGCGTGGAAGAAGGCGGGGCCGAGGCGTGTGTAGCTTTGGGTGAGGGGCAGGTGGAGGGTCATGCCTTGAACGGTTTGCTGAGATCCTTTGACATCAGGACGTAGCGCTCGCGCAGCTCGAAGCCAGCGCGGGCGTAAAGCCGTTGGGCCTTCTCGTCCTCCCGGTCGACTTCCATATGCATGAAGCGGACCCCGGCGGCGGCCAGTGCGGGCAGCAGCTTGTGGAGGGCCTCGGCGCCGATGCCGCGGCCACGGACGGAGGGGCGGATCCAGAATTCATCGATGAAGCCGTCGATCCCGCCCATCTCGATGGCCCAGCCGAAGCAGACGCAGATGTAACCCACCGGGGCGCGGCGCGGACCGATCAGGTAGATCGCGCCGAGGGGGTTGCCCTCTAGCAGGGGAAGGACCGCTTTGGCGCGGTGCGCGTCGGAAAGGTCGAGGGCAAACTCCTCGTGGAAGCGGGCGACCATGGAGAGCACCCGGTCGGCATCCTCCGGTCCGGCGAGGTGGATCTGCGCGCTCATGGCAGCGCGGCCAGACGCTCGGTGAGGAGCTTGAAAAAGCCGGGCGCGTCGATGGTGCCCATGAAGGTGGCGTTGGGGGCGCGGTCGGTGACGCCCCACCAGTCTGCCACCGTCATGCCGCGGGTGAGCGGGGAGCCGGTTTCGATCTCGACGTTGATGTGCCGCCCGGTGAAGAGGGTGGGATCGAGCAGGTAGGCGATGGTTGTCGGGTCATGCAGGGGGCCGCCATCGGAGCCGTATTTGGCGACATCGAAGCGCTCGAAGAAACCGACCCAGCCCGCCACGGCCTGGCCCGCGGCGTTGCCGAGCGCGGCGAAGGCGGCGTGGCGCGGGCGGGTGACCAGGGCCTTGTGGGTCACATCGAGCGACATGACGGTGAGCGGAACGCCCGATTTGAACACGATGTCAGCGGCTTCGGGGTCGACATAGATGTTGAACTCGGCGGCGGGCGTGATGTTGCCGACCTCGAAATAGGCGCCGCCCATCAGCACGATCTCGGCGATTTTCGGTGCAATGTCGGGCGCGCGCCGCAGCGCCGTGGCGATATTGGTGAGTGGGCCGAGGGGACAGAGGGTGACGCTGCCGGGGGCCTCGGCGCGCAGGCTGTCGATGATGAAATCGACTGCGTGGCGCTCTTGCAGGGCAAGCTGCGGCTCGGGCAGGTCGGCCCCGTCGAGGCCGGTTTTACCGTGCACGTGTTCGGCGGTGGTGAGGCGGTGGGCCAGCGGTTTCTCGCAGCCCGCGAAGACGGGCACATCGGTTTTGCCCGAGAGTTCCACCACCTTGCGGGCGTTGAGCGACGTCAGCTCAAGGGGCACGTTGCCGGCCACGGCGGTGACGCCCAGAACCTCGAGCTCGGGCGAGGCGAGGGCCAGCAGGATGGCGACGGCGTCATCTTGGCCGGGGTCGGTGTCTATGATGATCTTGCGGGGGGACATTTGATCTCCTTTGCGGCGGAGAGTGGGGCGCTGGGCGCGGGTTGTCCAGCCGGCCGGGTCGGTGGTTGGCGCCGGGGGGCCAGCCCCCCGAACCCCCCGGAGATATTTACAGCAAGAAAATGGGGCGGGTTGGGAACAATTTTAGACGAATTGTTCCGGTCTGGCTGCCGGGTAAGACCTGTTCATTTTCTTGCGACAAATACTCACGCCGGAGGCGCAAAACAAAAGGAATGCGCCGCAGGCGCGCAATTGGGTTCGGTCAGGTGGCGAGGGTGGTGGCGATCTCGGCGCTTTGTTCCAGCGTGCGGTGGACGGGGCACTTGTCGGCGATTGCGAGGAGGCGCCGGCGCTGGTTGGAGGTCAGGTCGCCGGTCAGGTGAATGGTGCGGTGGAAGTGGTCGGCCTTCCTGGGGGCCTCGGTTTCTGCGTCTGCGGCGTGCTGCTTGTCGTGTGTCACATCGACGCTGACATGGGTGAGCGGCCAGCCTTTGCGGCGTGCATACATGCGGAGGGTCATGGAGGTGCAGGCGCCGAGGCCTGCGGCGAGCAGGCCGTAGGGGGTGAGGCCGCGGTTGGTGCCACCGAAGCTTTCGGGTTCGTCGGCGAGGATGTGGTGGTGGGGGCCAGACTGGACATCCTGCAGGAAGCCGTCCGGATCGGCCTCGGACACCCGGATGACGCCCTCGGGCGCGCCTTCGGGCGGCGGCGGCTCGGGGAGGTCGAGGTAGCGGTCGGCCCAGGTGGCGATGACCTCGGCGGCATATTCGGCGTCGTCCGGGTCGGTCACGAGGTGGTCGGCGTCGTCGAGGGTGACGAAGCTCTTGGGGTGCTTGGCGGCGGTGAAGATCTGGCTGGCGTTCTCGATGCCCACCACGGCGTCACGCGGGGCGTGGAGCACCAGCAGGGCGCGATGGAGGGCGCCGATCTCTGGGGCGAGATTTTCGGCGCGCACGTCTTCGAGGAAGTCGCGGCGGATGGTGAAGGGGCGGCCTCCGAGGTCTACCTCGGCTTCCCCCTCGGCTTCGATCGTCTCCAGCGCGGCGCCGAAGTTGTGGGTAACATGGGCCGGGTCGAAGGGCGCGCCGATGGTGGCGACGGCGCGGGCGCTTTCAATCCGGCGGGCGGCCTTGAGCATGGCGGCGCCGCCGAGGCTGTGGCCGATCAGCAGGGAGGGGGCCATGCCCTGCGCCGTGAGCCAGGCGGCGGCGGCTTCGAGATCGGCCACGTTGGAGGAGAAGTCGGTATTGGCGAATTCGCCCCCGGAGTGGCCCAGCCCGGTGAAGTCGAAGCGCAGCACGGCGATGCCTTCGGCGGCGAGCCGGGCGGCGATACGGCGGGCGGCGGGAATGTCCTTGGAGCAGGTGAAGCAATGGGCGAAGAGGGCGGTGGCGAGGTGCTCCCCGTCGGGCCGGTCGAGCCGGGCGGCGAGGCTGACGCCACGCGCGCCGGGAAAGGTGATGCGATCTGTGGGCATGGGCGGCTCCTCGGGGTAGGTCTTGGGCGAAGGTAAAGGCGGAGACGGTGATGGCAATGGTGCGGGGGCTCTTGCGGGCCGTGGCGGTGCTGGGTCTTGTGGCGCTGGCGGCGAGCTTTGCGGGGCGCTGGTGGGCCTGGGGCGACAGCCTTGCCGTGGCGCGCAGCTGGGTGGGGCTTGGCGGATTGGCCTGGCTCGGCCTGTGCGGGGTGTTCGGCGCCTTCACCTGGCGCTGGGTGGGCGCGCTTTGGCTCGCGGTGCTGCTCGCGCTGGCGCCGGTGGGCTGGGACAAGTGGCGGCCCGAGCCCGGCGGGGCGGCGGCACTGGTGCTCTATCAGAAGAACATGAACTTCCGGATGCCCGGCGTGGCGCCGCTGGTGGAGGACATCCGCGCGGTGGCGCCGGATTTTGTGACGCTGCAGGAGGTGGACGCCGAGAACCGGGCGATAATGGGCGCGCTGGCGGAGGGCTGGCCGGGGCAGCATTACTGCCCGTTCTCGGCGGTGGGCGGGCAGGCCGTGCTGGCGCGTTGGCCTGCCCTCGATACGGCCTGTGGCTATGGCTGGGCGGGGATGAAGGTGGATCACCCGGAGGGCGCGGTGTGGTTGGTGTCCCTGCACCTGCACTGGCCCGCACCCCATGGCCAGTTTGGCCACCTTGCCCGCGCCCTGCCGGAGCTGGCGGCTCTGGAGGGGCCGGTGTTTCTGGGCGGAGATTTCAACATGGTGCCATGGTCGGGCGCGATGGCGCGGGTGGAAGACGCGCTGGGCGCGCGGCACGTGGGACGGGCGCGGCTGAGCATCGAGCAGTTCGGTGGCAAATTGTGGCTGCCGATCGACCATGTGCTGGCGCCGGAGGGCTGGCGCGGGCGCACGGTGATCCGGGGGCAGCTCGGGTCGGACCACTTTGGGGTGGTGGGGGAGCTGGTAGCGCCGTGAGCGGCGGGCGTTTGGGTGCGCCATGAATGCGCACCCTACGGCATGGATTTGGACTGCTGCCAAGCCGTCAGGGCAATGTCTGGACCGGCAGCTCCGCCCAACTGGCGGGGGCAGATGGCCCACCCTGAAGGTCAGCGACCGTCGATAGCGGTGCCCATGATGGCGAGGCTCTTCTGGTAGACGGTGGCGGCGTTCCACTCCTTGAGGACGCGGAAGTTGTGGGTGCCTTCACCGTAGGGCTGGCCGGGCTTCCAGCCCTTGGCGCGCAGGTAGTTGGCGGTGGAGGCTAGCGCATCGGACTGGTTGTTCAGGTCCAGCCGGCCATCGCCGTTGCCGTCGATCCCGTAGCGCAGGGCGTTGCCGGGGAGGAACTGGGTGTGGCCCAGCTCGCCGTGCTTGGCGCCGATGGCATTGGGCGACATGATCCCGCGGTCGATCATCTTGAGCGCGGAAATGGCGTGGGGGAGGAAGAAGGCGGGGCGGCGGCAATCATAGGCCAGGGTCACTGTGGCGTTGAGCACGTTGCTGTCGCCCATGAAGTTGCCGAAGCCGGTTTCCATCCCGTGGATCGCGATGATGACGCCGGCGGGCACGCCGAAACGTTGTTCCAGCCCGTTGTAGAAGTTCGCGTTGCGGGCGCGGCGCTTCTTGCCCTGGGCGATGATCGTGTTGGAACCGCGGATCTGCATGAACTTCTGAAGGGAGTACTTGAAGCTCTTCTGGTTGCGGTCGGCGGCGATGGTGCGCTTGGCGTAGCTGGTTTGCGCGAGCGCCGAGAGGCCGCGTTGGCCGACGCCGTTCTGCTGGGCGACCTTTGCGAAATCCCTCTTCCAGGCTTCGAAGCCGGAGGCGTTTTTGCCGCAGCCGATGGCCATGGCAGCGGCGGGCGAGAGGGCGAGCAGTGCGGCGGTGAGAAGGGGCTTGAGCATGGGACAAATGCCTCGTGAAAATGAACTTTCGAACAGATTAATGTGACGGCGGGACCTGGCCAAGTCACAAAGAGGCTATGGCGGATTGTTGCCGGGTGCAGGGCGGGGCAGCGCCGATGAACCCGCTTGTCGTGCGCCGGGAAATGGCCACACCCTGTGGTCATGGATCCGATTCTTCAGTCGCGCCTAGGGGCGCTGCCGCCCGGGTACGGGCGCTTGCCGGGCACCGCGCCACTTGAGATGGCGGGGTGGCTGACCGTCGATGACGCCTATGGGGCGCAGATGGCGGAGCGGGAGCAACTGCTGGCCGCGCGGCGGGGCGAGGTGATGGCGTTGGAACCGGGCCGCGAGGCCGTGGCGGATGAGGCGCTGCGGATGGTGCTGGCGCATCTGGAGGCGCGCGACGAATGGGGCGTGGCGGGCGGGGTGGTGACCTGCCCCGACGGGCGGCGCGTGGGGGTGGACGCACGCGATCCGCTGGGCACGCTCGGGCGGCTGGTGGCGGAGGACATCTGCCTGCTGGAGCCCCGTGACGGGGCGCAGGTGCTCATCGGCGCGGTGCTGTGCTTTCCGTCGCGCTGGGTGCTGGCGGAGAAGATGGGCCGCGCGCTGCTGCGCATTCACCAGCCGGTGCCGGGCTACGGTGCGGATCTGAATGCGCGGGTGGAGCGGATGATGGCGGCGCTGCGGCCCGGGATGGGGCTGTGGCGGGCGAACGGGCACTACCATTCGGACCCGACGCTCTTCTACCCGCGCAGCGAAGTCTCGGAAAAGCACTGGGAGGCCCGTGCCCGCTACTTCAGGAGCGAGCGGCAGGGATTGCTGAGGATGCCGGAGACGGGCGCGGTGCTGTTTTCGATCCACACAACGGTGGTTGAGGCCTCGGCCCTGACGGCAGAGCAGAGAGCGCGGATCGCGGCCTCAGAACATGCCGCCGAGTAGCGCGCCCCAGCCCGAGGTGGGGGCCTGCCCGCGCGCGCCTTCGTAGTAGTCGCGCTCGACGAAGTTGGTCGGCTCGTAGTCTCCGCCGGAGAAGAGCGAGACATCGCCGCCCATGACCAGCGCCATGATATCCATGTATCCCAGCGCGGGATCGGCGCCGGTCATCATCGCGCCGAGGAATACGAGAAAGGCCAGCCCGCCGTAGACGTAATAGGGCATGGGCCGGGTCAGGTGGATGGCGACGATCACCAGCGCGGCGATGGGGTGCACGAGCGCCGTGGCGAAGGCGGCGAGCCACGGCAGGGCCTTTTGCAGGCCGGGCGAGGTGGCGGCGGTTTGCCAGCCGGGGATGCCCGCGCCGAAGAGGAATCCGACCCATTGCATCTGCTTCACATGGGCGTCCGACTTGCGCTTCTCGCGCTCCATCCGTTCGCGGGAGGCTTCGCGGAGTTTTTCGAGGCCGCCAGCGCTATCCATCGCGGCGGTGGTGCCGCCCCCGAGGCCATTCAGCGCGGGGCTGCCGCCGGTGCCGGCCTGGCCGATCCGCTCGCGGGCGGCGGCATCGGGGGTGGAGAAGAAATCGTCGACCGCGTTGCCGGTTTTGCCACCTGTCGGGAGCGGCCCTGCCGGCGCGCTTTCGGGGCGGGCATCGGCCATGCCTTCGGGGTTGAAGGCGCCCTCGGGCTGAAGCTGGAAGACGCCTTCGCGCTCGCGCAGGGTGAGCTCGATGTGGCCCTGCGGGTAGCCCTCGCTCGGCGGCTTCATCGCCACCGCGATCACCTCGCCCGGCGCGGCCCCGAACTGGGCGCCGTCACCGAGGATGCGGCCTGCCTCGCGGCAATGGTCGATGAAGGCATAGGCGCGGTCGAGCAGGTAGGGCAGGCGGGCCGGGGCCTCGCGGAACAGCAGCGGGCGGCCCAGCACCTCTTCGGCGTGATTGAGCCGGAATCCGATGCATTGCGTGCCTTCGGCGACGCGGCCCGAGGAGAAGGGCCGGGGGTGGCAGAAGAGCGGCAGCGGAAAGAGCACATCGGCCATGGCAAGGAAGCGCTCAGGCGAGAACAGCTGATCGGACTGGCCCCAGTGGATGGCGAGCGGTTCGGCCTCCATGGCGAGGTGGCTGGCGGCGATCTGGGTGAGGGCGAGCAGGGTTTCGAAGCTGTCCTGGCTGCCCGCGTCGAAGCCCTTGGCCTCGGCGACGACGGCAACGAAGGCCCCGTGGGCCGCCACTTCGGCGGCGGCATCCAGCCCGGTGAGGCGGGTGTAATCGGAGGCCATGGCGCGGGTCAGGCGGCTTTCGGTCAGCCGTTTGCCCGCCTGGGCAAGGGTCAGCGAGATGCCGTTGGCCTCGAGCTTGGCCCCCTGGCCGGGTTTCAGCGTGATGGTCTGCAGGGCAATACCGGAGGGTGCCATGATGGCGTTGACGCTCTCCGCAATGGCTTCGAAATCCACCTCCGGCGGGGCGGGGTAGAGAAGCGCGGCGTCGATCCGGCTGGGAAGGGGCATGTTGTGTGCCTCTATGTCTGGTTGCTCTGCCTTTCTGGCGTGATGGCATGGCAATCGGGCCAGAGTTGGGCAGGGGCAGGGCAGCGGCGCGGCCTGCTGCGGCTGCTAGCACAACGGCCGTGGCCCGGCGGAGGCAGGCCAGGAGGCCGGGCAGCCTCGGTGACGCTGCCCGACCGGTATCACCGCCGGATCAGAAGGCAATGCTCAGCGAAACATGCGCTGCGTGGCTTTCGTACCCGTCCCCAAAGGCGCCGTGATAGCCCGCGCGCAGGCGGCTATTTCCGCCGCTGGAACCGCCGAGCCCGACGGACAGGCCGAGATCGAGATCCACCCATTGGTCGGAGAAACCATCGACCGGGAGATTGGCGGAGGGAAGCCCGACGAAGCCCGTCTGGATCAGCTGGTCGCCCCCGGAGGCGGTTGTGAAGGACAATCCGCCAGTGAGGCGGGTGTCGGAGCTGGTTCCCGGCACCGCGTATTCACCCACGACGCCGAGCGATGCGATGCTCAGGGTGCCGCTCTGGTCTCCGACCGAGAGGTTCCAGGCCCCGGCGCCGGTTTCCTCGAAGCCGTCGACGGACTGGCTGTAGAGTTCGAGCGAGCCGCGAGGACCGTAGCTGAAGGCGCCGTTCCGGAATAGGTATTGCGCCTTCAGCGCGGCAAAGACCTGGGAGCCATCGGTTTCTCCGGTGGCCGTCGCGCCCATGACTTCGCGGGTACTGTCGAAGCCAAGATCCTGGAACCCGAGGATCATGTTGAGGCTGCCACCTTCGCCGAAGGCCTTGCGGCCAAACACTGCCACCGTGAGTGCCTCGACCTCGACCGAGCCGAGCCCGTCATCGATGTCAGCCGTGCCGCTGCCGCCGCCGACCATGACCCCGAAAGCCGTCGTCGGGTCGAGCTGCCATTCGACGCCGCCGACAGCGGAGAAGGAGCTGGTGTCGTAGCCGGCGCCGTTGGTGGTGCGGTCGTAGCTGGAGGAACTGCCGAGCGCACTGACGAAGCCGCGGGTGTTGTCGCCGATGCTCCAGCCGTTGGGCAGATCCTTGGTGGAGAGGACTGCACCTGCCTCGCCGAAGCGAATCCCGCCTTCCGGCAGGGCGAGCACCGGCACGCGGCCGAGGTCATATGCGAGCGACCCGTAGCTGCCGAGGAAGCTGTAGCCGATCGTCTCCAGTTGGGCGAGTTGTTCGGACTCGTCGAGCGCAAGCAGGTCGTTCACGGCCGTCTGGTAGGTGCCGGCATTGCCGATGTCGAGGTAGGGCACCTCGGCGGCGGCATCCAGCATCCCGGCGACGCTGAACTGGTAGGGCGTGACGGTTTCGGCGACGATGTCGGCGAAGACCGGCACGAGGCGGAGAGTGACTTCGCCGCCGGCCACGTCACCAAGCTCGATCACGAAGTTCAGGTTGAGGTTGCGGAGATCTTCGATGATGTCGACGCTGTAGAGGCCGTTGGACTGCATCGCCGCGACGATCTCATCCGGCACGGCGGCATCGGCGGTGTAGGAGAGGTCGGCCACGTCTACGCCGAGCGAATCCGCGATATCGGCCAGCTTCTCATCGAGCTCGGCACCGGGCAGGCCGAGGGTGCCATAGGTCCAGGTGCCGGTGCTGACATTGTGCCAGGCGATCAGGGCGGGTTCATCCGCGTCCGGGTCGTAGCTGGACATGTCGAAGAAGAGGCCGTCGGGGATCTGGGTGTTGTCGAGCAGGCCAGAGCCGAAAAGTGCAGTGTAGGTGGCATTGTTGGTTATTGCGCCCAGCTCGATCAGGGTCGCCTCAAGCGCATCGGTGCTCATGAAGGCCTTGGAGGTGCCATCGAAGAAACCGGTGTCACCTTCTTGGCCGCCGTCACCGAAGAGGCCGTCGGGCAGGTTGAAGTTGCCCCCGGTGAACTCGGTGTCGAAGAGGGCGGCGTTGGTGGGATCCGTGGTGGCGAAGGCGGAGAAGTCTTCGCCGATGCCGGTGCCCAGCTCGAGCTGGAAGCCGATGATCCGGGCGCCGGAGAGGTTCGATGTCTTGCCGTAGGTGTAATATTCGGTCACGTCCCCGGTGCTCTGGGTGGTCAGGCGCACATCCATCCCGGAGGGTCCGGTGAGGCGGCTCTTGATCCGTTTTCCCGAACCCGGGTCCGCATCGCACTGGATATCGGGGTTTGCGGCCATCAGGCAGTTCTGGATGCCGGAAGGGTTGGAGGTGTTGGGGTATTCTGCGCCGGGTTCCAGGGTGATTGCCTGAACCCCGGGAGTGATGACGCCTTCGGCCGGATCGGCGAAGATGTAGCCGTCGCCCGCGGTGCCCGCCACCGGCGACGGGTCGAAGGCACCCGCGAGCGCGGTGGTGCTCATGAGGGCGATGAGCCCCGGGGTGAGGGCGAGCTTTGCGAGGGGTCTGCTTGTCATGGTCTGTCTCCGTTGACTGTCGGCAGGTGTGTGCGACAGTGATCAGAGATAGTTATATATGAATATTTGCATAAGTTAACATGTATTTCGGCTGTGTGTTTTGACATGGCAGCCAATTGGTCTGCCGCGCCGATCGGGCGAAGGGTCGCCTGTTCTTCGGGACCGTCGGCCCTGCCTCTCCGCCCGGCGGTTGGCCGGAAAGCCTTGAAAAACGTCAGAGAATTCGCCGACAAAAAAGGGGCGCCCCGAGAGGCGCCCCTTCCTTGTTTCACTGTCCCGCGTGAAATCAGCAGCTGTAGTACATCTTGTACTCGACCGGGTGGGGCGTGTGCTCGTAGGCGTAGATCTCTTCCCACTTGAGGTCCATGTAGCCCTCGATCTGGTCTTTGGTGAAGACGTCGCCGGCGGTGAGGAAGTCCATGTCGGCTTCCAGCTCGGAGAGGGCCTCACGCAGCGAAGCGCAGACGGTGGGGATGCCGGCCAGCTCTTCGGGCGGCAGGTCGTAGAGGTCTTTGTCCATGGCTTCGCCCGGGTGGATCTTGTTCTTGATCCCGTCGAGGCCGGCCATCAGCAGGGCCGAGAAGCACAGGTAGGGGTTGGACGAGGGATCCGGGAAGCGGGCCTCGACGCGCTTGGCCTTGGGGCTTTCGGCCCAAGGGATACGCACGCAACCCGAGCGGTTCGACGCGGAGTAGGCGCGCAGAACCGGGGCTTCGAAGCCGGGGATCAGGCGCTTGTAGCTGTTGGTCGAGGGGTTGGTGAAGGCGTTGAGCGCCTTGGCGTGCTTCAGGATGCCGCCGATGTAGTAGAGCGCCTCGTCGGAAAGGTCGGCATATTTGTCACCTGCAAAGAGCGGCTTGCCGTCTTTCCAGATCGACATGTTCACGTGCATGCCGGTGCCGTTGTCGCCCGCAATTGGCTTGGGCATGAAGGTGGCCGACTTGCCGTAGGCGTTGGCCACGTTGTGGATGACGTACTTGTACTTCTGAAGCTCGTCGGCCTGCTTGGTGAGCGTGCCGAAGATCAGGCCCAGCTCGTGCTGGCACGAGGCCACCTCGTGGTGGTGCTTGTCGACCTTCATGCCCATGCGCTTCATGGTCGAGAGCATCTCGGAGCGCAGATCCTGGGCGTCGTCGGTGGGGTTGACCGGGAAGTAGCCGCCCTTGATGCCGGGACGGTGGCCCATGTTGCCCATGTCGAACTCGGTGTCGGTGTTCCAGGAGGCGTCACCGGCATCGACCTGGTAGCTCACCTTGTTCATCTCGACGGAGTAGCGCACGTCGTCGAAGAGGAAGAACTCGGCCTCGGGACCGAAGTAGGAGGCGTCGCCGATGCCGGAGGACTTCAGGTAGGCCTCGGCCAGCTGGGCGGTGCCGCGCGGGTCGCGGTTGTAGGCTTCGCCGGTGTCGGGCTCGACCACGGAGCAGTGCACGCAGAGGGTTTTCTCGGCGTAGAACGGATCCATGTAGGCGCTGTCGGCGTCGGGCATGAGCTTCATGTCGGACTTGTCGATCGTCTTCCAGCCGGCGATCGAGGAGCCGTCGAACATGAAGCCCTCTTCGAGGAAGTCCTCGTCGACCTGATCGGACATGACGGTGACGTGCTGCAGCTTGCCACGCGGATCGGTGAAGCGGATGTCGACGTATTCGACGTCTTCATCCTTGATTGTCTTGAGAACGTCCTTGTTGCTCATGATTGTTCTCTTTCTCCTTGACTGAAAGTTTCTCGGGCGATGGGCGTGCGCTCAGAGCGCCTCTTCGCCGTCCTCGCCGGTGCGGATGCGGATCGCCTGTTCGATGGTGGAGACGAAGATCTTGCCGTCGCCGATCTTGTCGGTCTTGGCGGCGGTCATGATCGCCTCGATGGCGGCGTCGAGCTGGTCATCGGCCAGCACCACCTCGATCTTCACCTTCGGCAGAAAATCCACGACGTATTCGGCGCCGCGATACAACTCGGTATGGCCCTTCTGCCGCCCGAACCCCTTGACCTCGATGACCGAAAGACCCTGAACGCCGATTTCCTGGAGAGCCTCCTTCACGTCGTCGAGTTTGAAGGGTTTGATGATTGCCTCGATCTTCTTCATGCCAGACCGACTCCCTTGATGTCCGTTCCGCTAGGGGTGAGAACACTTTCAGCGCGGGGCGGCAACGGGGCCGGTTAACGCGCGGGTGAGCGCCTCGGGTGAATTCTCGGGTGTGATTAAAAAATATGCAAGTGGCCTGCAAGGTGGGCGGTGTGAAAACTTTTGAGGCGAACGGCCGATGGAACTTCTGACTTCTGCACAAATGCGCGCCATCGAAGAGGCTGCGATCGCCTCGGGAGAGGTCACCGGGCTGGAGCTGATGGAACGCGCCGGGCGGGGCGTTGTGGAGGCCGTGTTCGAGGAATGGCCGGAGCTGGCGGCGGGGTCGTTTCGCGCCGTGGTGCTCTGCGGGCCGGGCAACAACGGCGGTGACGGGTTCGTGGTGGCGCGGCTGCTGCGTGAGTGGGGGTGGGAGGTGGAGGTGTTCTTGTATGGCGACGCCGGGAAGCTGCCGCCGGATGCGCGGGTGAATTTTGAGCGGTGGGGGGAGTTAGGGGAGGTAAGGGCCATAGCCGACCTTGAGCCGCACGGCTGCGAACTGTTGGTTGATGCGATCTTTGGGACCGGGCTGACCCGGCCAGTCGCGGCGGACCTTTATGGATCCTTCGACGGTGTTATCGACTGCATGGATTGCGATCGACGGGTAGCAGTGGATGTTCCAAGCGGGCTCTGCGCTGACAGCGGCGTGACGCTCGATGCCCCCGTCCCGAGGGCCTTGCCGGCGATCAGGGCGGACTTAACCGTCACATTTCACAAAGCGAAGGTCGGGCACTTCGTGGCGTATGGTCCGGAGTGGTGCGGGAAGACCGTTCTGACTGAAATCGGCCTGTCCGGGTCCGAAACGGAAGGCTCTATCGTTTGCGTGGAGAGTAGCTTGTTCGACGACGGGTATTTTCCGGGGCTGACCAAGTGGACCTGTGACCACAAATACACTCACGGTCATGCCCTCATCCTCGCCGGCGGCGCCGGGCGCGGCGGTGCGGCGCGGATGGCGGCGCGGGGGGCGTTGCGGATTGGCGCGGGACTGGTGACGGTGGCGCCGACGCCGGGGGCGTTGCAGGAGAACGCGGCGCGGCTGGATGCGGTGATGTTGCAGGCTGTAGGAGATGGCGAGGCGCTGGCGCGGGTGCTGGAGGACGGGAGGATCAATGCGGTTTGCCTTGGGCCGGGGCTGGGGGTGGAGCGGGCGCGGGAGATGGTGCCGGTGGTTCTGGGGCCAGGTCGCGCGGTGGTGCTCGATGCGGATGCGTTGACGGCTTTTGCGGAAGAGCCGGAGGTACTGTTCGGGATGCTGCACGAGGGCTGCGTGCTGACTCCGCATGGCGGGGAGTTCGCGCGGTTGTTTCCGGACATTGCCGAGAAGCTGGCGGCCCCGGCGGAGCGTGGCCCGGCCTATTCCAAGGTGGATGCGACGCGCGAGGCGGCGGCGCGGGCGGGGTGCGTGGTGCTGTTCAAGGGGCCGGACACGGTGATCGCGGGGCCGGACGGGGCGTGCTCGGTGAATGCGGCGGTCTATGACCGGTCTGCGCCCTGGCTGGCGACGGCGGGAGCGGGGGACGTGCTGGCGGGGTTCATCACTGGGCTGATGGCGCGGGGCTTTGCGCCGATGCAGGCGACCGAGGTGGGCGCCTGGCTGCACGTGGAATGCGCGCGGGCGTTCGGGCCGGGGCTGATTGCGGAGGATTTGCCGGAGGTTCTGCCGCAGGTGTTGGCGCGGTTGGAGGCGGGTTGGGCGGTGTCATCCTCGGGCTTGACCCGAGGATCTCTGAGGTGAGAGGTCCTCGGGTCAAGCCCGAGGATGACGGTGTGAGGAATTGGTGATGGGAGATCCTCGGGTCAAGCCCGAGGATGACGGTGCACATCACGCGGCCTGCGCGGCCTCGTCCGGTTCGAAGGCGCATTCGAGCATGCCGATATAGAGGATCTGGGGCGCGTCGAAGGTGAGCGTGACCATCTCCATCCCCTTCAGGCGGGGCGTGCGGGTGATGTAGCCGTTATCCACCAGCGCGGCGGCGGGGGCGAGCGCGGCGGCGCTGCCGTAGAGCAGCTTGGCGCGCCAGTCGCGCAGCAGCAGCTTCTGGGCCGGGCTGACATGCAGCAGGTCGGACGGGCGGCCATTGCCGAGCGCGTGGGGCGCGAGCGCGATGGGCACGGCCTCGCAGGTGAAGCGGGTGAGGGCGGACAGGCGGATCATGCCGGAAGTGCGAGACACGATCCTGTCGCCGGGTTCCAACTGGCCGAGCTGGCGCTCGCCCTGCGCGGTGAGAACGCGGGCGCTGGCGGAAATGCCCGCCGGCCCGAGATCGGGAGTGAACACCTGTGCCGCGCGGCGCAGGTCTCCCATCGTCATGTCAGACATGGGGATGCTCTTTATGTACTGCCTCGTTTTTTTGTCAGGCTAGAGTAAAGGAAGTGTTCATGGCCACAGTTTTCCACGGAGGAAACCGCATTTTCGGGCTTCCGTGCCGTGAGAGGCACTGTTAGATACCGCTCCCACGGAAAGCGGGTGTGGCGAAATTGGTAGACGCACCAGATTTAGGTTCTGGCGCCGCAAGGCGTGGGGGTTCAAGTCCCTCCACCCGCACCGAATTTTCCTCATAACTGCACTTGGGCCGGGTCTGCGCGGCTGGTAGCCTTGGCCCATGGGATTTACGGGTTTGCTGCGCGGTCTGGCCGTGGTGATGGTGCTGGCGATGCTGGCCGGTGGGGCGCGGGCGCAGGGCTCGCTCTATGAAGAGCTGGGCGCGGCCTACGGGCAGATTGCGCAGGATGCCTCCGCCGCGGCGGAGCGTCTGGGCGGGCTGGTGGCGCGTTACGATGCGGAGGGGGTGGAAGACCCGTTCCTGCTGTCAGACATCTACCTTGCACTGGTGCTGGCGCATCACGCCGCCGGGGAGGCGAGCGCGGCGCTGGCGCGGCTGGACGAGGCCGGGGCGCGGCAGCCGATGCTGACCAAGCGCATCCCCGAGATGGCGTATCTGCGGGGCGAGATCCTCGCGGGCTTCGGGCTTTTTGCACAGGCCGGGGCATCCTATGGCAATGCGGCGGATTACATGGCGCTTGGCGGCTGGGCGGAGCGGTTTGATACGGCCACGCGGGCGCGGGTGCAGCTGCTCGGGCTGCATGCCGAGGCGCGGGCGGCCTGGGTGGCCGATGAGGGCGCGCGGGTGGCTGAGGCGGAGGGGTTGCTGCCCGCGTTGGCGCCGGTGATCGGGCAGCCGGGCGGGGCGGTGCTGCCGCTCTTGCCGCTGAGAATGAAGGAATACCGGGGTGAGTTGCTGGCGGCGCGAGATGGCTACCTTGCGCAGGCAGAGGGCAGCGAATTGCGCGCCGGGCTGCTGGCCTTAGCGGCGCTTGCGGACTGGCGGCTTGGGCGAAGAGATCTGGCGCGCAAGGAGGCCGAGGGGGCGCTGGCCGATGGCGGGCTGGGGCCGAAGCGGGCGGCGCTGATGGAGGCGGTGATGTTGCTCACCGCAAAGGGCGTGCCGGACATGGCGGCGATGGCCCCGCTGGTCGCCCGTTTCGCGCCGGAGCCGGGGGCGGACTATGTGCATGCCGACATGGTGGACCTGCTGGAACTGATGACGATGCTGGTTCAGGTGGTGGCCGCCGCGCCCGAGGGCGAGCGGCCGGAGGTGGCGGCGCTTGAGATCCCCGCGGCGCTGCTCGATTTCGACACCATGTCGCAGGACGGCTACGGGCGGCGGCTGATTGCGGCGCTGCGGCTCGATCTGGCGCGGATGCTGGAGGCGGAGGGCAAGGCGGAGGCGGCGGAGGCGCATTACAGCGCGGTGCGCTTGCAGGTGGATGCGACGCTGGGCGAGTTGGCAGTGGCGTTGGCGGGGTTGTCGCGCGTGGGCGGCGAGCGGCCAGAGATCCTCACCAGCTTTGCCTATGCCGCGGCGCAGGTGGCCCGGGGGCAGGTGGAGGCGGTGCCCCCGCGGATGAGCGCGGAAGCGCGGCGCCAGCAGGAGGCTTATGCGGCGCTGTTCGAGGGCGGGGTCGATGCGATCTACGACCGGATGGAGGCCGACCCGCCGATGGGGCCGATGGCGCCCGCGCATGTGACCGACTTCGTGCAGAGCGGGCCTTACGTGTTCCCGTGGCGGGAGGCCGATGGCTATGTGCCGCTGGAGGCGGGCCGGTTCTGGGTGGACCGATTGGAAGAAGCCTTCGGGATGATGCAATCGGCGCGGCAGAGCGCGGCGGGCCGATTGCATCATCCCGAAGGCTTCTTCCAATC
>NZ_QTNQ01000082.1 GCF_018424695.1 Vannielia litorea | reverse complement strand
TAAGAGACAGGGGGGCGGGAGCTCGGCCCGCGCGCCTCAGGCAAACTGCTCGCGGATCAGCCGTTCTTCCAGCCCGTGGCCGGGGTCGAACAATATCCGATGGGTGATGCTCTCATCCGACCGCACGATCACCGTCACCACATTCTCCACCGCCCGGCTGTCGGCCTCGGCCCGCACCGGGCGCTTCTTGGGCTGAAGCACATCAAACCGCACCTCGGCGGCCATCGGCAGCAGGGCCCCCCGCCAGCGGCGCGGGCGGAAGGCGGCGATCGGCGTCAGCGCAAGCACCTCCGCGCCGATCGGCAGGATCGGCCCGTGGGCGGAGTAGTTGTAAGCGGTCGATCCGGCGGGCGTGCACAGCAACGCCCCATCGCACACCAGCTCATCCATCCGCACCCGGCCATCCACCTGAATGCGCAGCTTCGCCGCCTGCGGCCCCTGCCGCAACAGGCTCACCTCGTTGATCGCCAGCACCTCTTCGGTGCCGCCGTCCGCGGTGAAGGCCCGCATCTTCAGCGGGTGCAGCACCTCTTCTTCCGCCGCCTCCAGCCGCTCGATCAGCGCCGGCTCGGCATATTCGTTCATCAAGAACCCGATGGTCCCGCAGTTCATCCCGTAGACCGGCGTATCCAGATGCTGGGTGTCACGCAGCGTCTGCAGCATGTGCCCGTCGCCCCCCAGCGCCACGATCACCTCGGCCTCTTCCACCGGCACATCTCCATGCTGCCCGGCCAGATGGCGGCGCGCCTCTTCAGCAATCTGGGTCTCTGCGGCCAGAAAGGCGATCTTCTCCACCGGCACCTCCTCGGGGGCATCCTCCAGGTTTCCCCACAGACTTCGCCCGCGCCGATCCGAAACACAAGTCCGCCGATATGCCGCCAAATCGCCGCGCTGCGCCGCTTTGAGCCCTTTTGCCCTGCCCCCGCATCGGCTACACCCGCGCCAACCGTTCCCTTATCCAAAGAGGCCAGCCCCATGAACGCGCCCCACCGTGACAGCGGATTTTTCACCGAAGAGCTTGCCAGCCGCGACCCGGAGATCGCCAAGGCCATCGGCCAGGAGCTCGGACGCCAGCGCGACGAGATCGAGCTGATCGCCTCCGAGAACATCGTGAGCAAGGCCGTGCTCGAAGCCCAGGGCTCGGTGCTGACCAACAAATATGCCGAAGGCTACCCCGGCAAGCGCTACTACGGCGGCTGCCAATACGTCGATATCGCCGAAACCCTCGCCATCGAGCGCGCCAAGGAGCTGTTCGGCTGCAACTTCGCCAACGTCCAGCCCAACTCCGGCTCCCAGATGAACCAGGCGGTGTTCCTCGCCCTGCTCCAGCCCGGCGACACCTTCATGGGCCTCGACCTGAACTCCGGCGGCCACCTCACCCACGGCTCCCCCGTCAACATGTCGGGCAAGTGGTTCAACGTGGTCAGCTACGGCGTGCGCCAGCAGGATCAGCTGCTCGACATGGAAGAGGTCCGCGCCAAGGCGCTGGAGCACAAGCCCAAGCTCATCCTCGCCGGCGGCACCGCCTATTCCCGCACCTGGGATTGGGCCGCCTTCCGCGAAATCGCCGATGAGGTGGGCGCCTACCTCCACGTCGACATGGCCCATATCGCCGGCCTCGTCGCGGGCGGCGCGCACCCCTCGCCGATCCCCCACGCCCACGTCTGCACCACGACGACGCACAAGTCGCTCCGTGGCCCGCGCGGCGGAATGATCCTCACCAACGACGAGGCCATCGCCAAGAAGATCAACTCCGCCGTCTTCCCCGGCCTCCAGGGCGGCCCGCTGATGCATGTCATCGCCGCCAAGGCCGTGGCCTTTGCCGAGGCCCTGCGCCCCGAGTTCAAGAGCTACGCGGCCCAGGTGGTGAAGAACGCGCAAGCCATGTCCGACCAGCTCCAGAAGGGCGGGATCGACGTGGTCTCCGGCGGCACCGACAACCACCTCCTGCTGGCCGACCTGCGGCCCAAGGGAGTGACCGGCAAGGCCGCCGAGTCCGCCCTCGGCCGGGCGCACATCACCTGCAACAAGAACGGCGTCCCGTTTGATCCCGAGAAGCCCTTCGTCACCTCCGGCATCCGCCTCGGTGCGCCCGCTGGCACCACCCGCGGCTTCGGCGAACCCGAGTTCCGCCAGATCGCCGACTGGATCGTCGCTGTCGTCGACGGCCTCGCCGCCAATGGCGAAGAGGGCAACGCCGAGATCGAGGAAAAGGTGAAGGCCGAAGTCACCGCCCTCTGCGCCCGCTTCCCGCTCTACGAGTGATCCGCGCGGGCCGTCATCCTCGGGCCTGACCCGAGGATCTCCCACCTTCCAAAACCCCGCCCACCCGGCGGGGTTTTCCTTTTGCGCTCCCCGCCGCGCCCGTCGCGAGGACGTCTCGAAGGACGGACGAGCGCACCCGGCCCCACCGTACGGTGCATTGATTAAAGCCCCTTATGTCGAATGACATGTGCATAGGATGTGCATCGCTTGTGCATGGGGTGTTGCCCATCGCTTTCCACGGTTAACGCCCGCTCCTTACCCCTCCGAACGCCCCCATTCGGCGTCCTGCATCTCGCGCAACCGGCTTGCCGTGCGCTCGAATTCAAAGGTGCCTTCGCCTTCCAGATACAGGCTTTCCGGCTGGTCGGCGGCCGAGCAGATCAGCCGCACCTTGCCCTCGTAAAGCGCATCCACCAGCGTCACGAAACGCTTGGCCTCGTTGAAGTTGGAGCGGCTCAGGCAGGGGATATCATCGACCATCAGCACCCGCGCCGCCTCGGCGATGGCGAGGTAATCCGCAGGGCCCAATGCCTTGCCGCAAAGGTCGTAAAAGCTGGCCCGCGCCACCCCGTTGCTAAAGCGCGGCAGATCCACCTCACGGCTCTTCACCACCAGCGTCAGCGGCTCGGCATCCGGCCCCGAAAGATCGGCCCAGACCTCATCCATCTTCGCCCGCGCCTCCCCGCCAAGTGGCGAGAAATACACCGGATTTCCGGCCAACCTGTCTTGCCGGTAGTCGGTGTCGGCGGCCAGTTCGCGCACCTCCATCCGGGCCTCCAGCAGCTCGATGAAGGGCACGAAGAGCTGCCGGTTGAGGCCGTTCTTGTAAAGGTCTTTCGGCGGGCGGTTCGAGGTGGTCACCACCGCCACACCGGCGGCAAAGAGCTTTTCGAACAGCCGCCCCACGATCATCGCATCGGTGATATCGGTGATCTGCATCTCGTCGAAACAGAGCAGCTCCACCTTGCCCGCCACATCCTCCGCCACGGGCCGAATGGCATCGTCCACCCCGGTCTTGCGCACCTCATGCAGCGCGCCGTGGATCTCCTGCATGAAGGCATGGAAATGCACCCGGCGCTTCTTCGGACTGTTAACGCTTTCGTAGAACATATCCATCAACATGGATTTGCCCCGGCCCACACCGCCCCACAGGTAAAGCCCCTTCACCGGCTCGGGCGCGGATTTGCCGCCAAAGAGGCCGCGCAGGCCCCCTTTCGGCTCCGGCCGAGCCTCCAGCGCGGCTCGCACCCGCTCGAAGGCGGGCAAGGCATCGCGTTGAACGGGGTCGTCCTTCAGCGTGCCGTTCGCAACGCGGGCGTCGTAAATTTCGGGCAGGGTCGCAGTCATGCCTCCGTGCTAGCCTGCGCGCCGCCCGAATTGAAGCCCAAGCCGCTGCCAAAGGCGGCCCATATGACATGAGGTGATGTACTGCATCACGAAATTCGATTTGACGAATTACTTGCGTCCGTCAATCTTCTGGCATGGAAACCCGCGCCCCCCTCCTCACCCCGGTCCTGATCGGCGGTTGCATCGTCATCCTCGTCGGCTTCGCCATCCGGGCCAGCTTCGGGGTGTTCCAGATTCCAATCGCGGAAGAGTTCAACTGGCCCCGCGCCGAGTTTTCCCTCGCCATCGCCATCCAGAACCTGGCCTGGGGCATCGGCCAGCCCATTTTCGGCGCCATCGCCGAAAAGATCGGCGACCGGAAAGCCATCATCATGGGCGCAGTGCTCTATGCCGTGGGCCTCGTCCTCAGCTCCGTCGCCGTCTCGCCGCTCCAGCACCAACTGCTTGAAATTCTTGTTGGTTTCGGCGTCGCGGGCACCGGATTCGGGGTCATCCTCGCGGTCGTCGGGCGGGCCAGCTCGGATGACAACCGCTCCATGTCCCTCGCCATCGCCACGGCGGCTGGCTCGGCGGGGCAGGTCTTCGGCGCGCCGCTGGCCGAATGGATGCTCACCTTCCTCACCTGGCAGCAGGTCTTCCTCGTCTTCGCCGTCGCCATCATCGCCGTGCTCGCCGTGCTGCCAATGATGCGCTCGCCGGTGCAGGCCAGCCGCTCCGAGCTGGAAGAATCCATCGGCCAGGTGCTGGTGCGCGCCGCCAAGGATCCGTCCTTCACCCTGATCTTCCTCGGCTTCTTCTCCTGTGGCTACCAGCTGGCCTTCGTCACCGCCCACTTCCCCGCGCTGGTGGCGGAAATGTGCGCCCCGATCCAGGCCGGCGGAATGCTCGCGGGCCTCGGCATCTCCACCACCTCGGCGCTCGGCGCGGTGGCCATCTCGCTGATCGGCCTCGCCAACATCGCCGGCACCCTCGCCGCCGGATGGGCCGGCAAGCGCTACACCAAGAAATACCTGCTCGCGGGCATCTACACCGCCCGCACCATCATCGCCGGGGCCTTCATCCTCTTCCCGATCACGCCCGCCACCGTGCTGCTCTTCTCGCTGCTGATGGGCGCGCTCTGGCTGGCCACCGTGCCGCTCACCTCGGGGCTCGTCGCCCATATCTTCGGGCTGCGCTACATGGGCACGCTCTACGGCATCGTGTTTTTCTCGCACCAGCTGGGCAGCTTCATCGGCGTCTGGCTCGGTGGGCGGATGTATGACATCTACGGCGACTATACGATGGTCTGGTGGATCGGCGTCGGCGTTGGGGCCTTCTCTGCACTCGTGCACCTGCCGATCCGCGAAAATCGCACGCCGTCACAAGGACTTGCCGCTTGATCCGCACCGCCCTCGCCGCCCTTCTCCTGCTTCTCACACCGCTGACCGCAACCGCAAAAGACACGCTCTCATGGGCGCGTGACCAGCCCCAGCCGATGCGCACCGTGCTGCTGAAAATCGCCAAGGACCCGGCCTTTGTTGCCACGCTCCGGCAGTGTCCGGCCACCGTCTACCGGCGGTCGAACACCACCTATCGCAGCGACTCTTCCTGCGCCCGCAAGCCCAATGCCTGCCTCAACAGGTGCCTCAAGGGCGATCAGTCCTCCTGTTTCAACCTGGCTCATGCGATGCAAACCGCCGCACCGCTGGAGGAGGAAAGCCAGTTTACCTACCCGCTCTTCATGCGGGCCTGTGCGCTCGGCAATGCCAACGCCTGCGTCAATGCGGCGGCCACCGCCCGCAACGGAAGCTGGCGCCCCGGCACTCGGCCCGCGCAGGCCACCGCGCCCGGCTGCCAGCTGCAAACCTATACCGAGGCCTGCACGCGCGGCGCGGCATGGGGGTGCTTCATGGAGGGCAACATCTACCGCGATGGCGCCCCCGGAACCCGGCGCAACGCGGCCCGCGCCGAGGCGCTCTATCGCCGCGCCTGCACGCTCTCCCCCCGCTCGGGCGCCTGCAAAGCCGCCTACCGCTAGAGCGTTTCGGCAAAGCCTCTCAGCGCCTTCAGCACCTCGCGCGGGTGGGTGTGCGGCAGCCCATGCCCCGCCCCGCGCACCGTCACCTGTGCGCAACCCGGCGCGCGGCGGGCCATCCGCTCGGGCGCGGCGCGGGCAATCAGCCCGTCCTCTCCGCCCCAGACGGCCAGCATCGGCAGGCCCTTCCCGTCAAGCTCCGTCAGCACCGGCCCCATCCGCTGTTTCAGCATGTGCCGCAGCGAGGAAAGCACGGCGCGACGGTAGCCCCGCGTGCGGCTCTCCGCGGCGAGACGTGCGGTGATATCCTCCACCGAAGACGGCCCCTGCGCAGCCGCCCGCCGCGCCTGCGCACGCAGGCCCATTCCGGCGAACACCGCCCAAAGCCAGTCTCCCAGCACGGGGGTTGCGACGCAGAACCGGGTGAACCTGTCCAACCTGTGGCCCAGCCCCGCCGGGGCCAGCATCGCAAGGCCCCGCACGCGCTCCGGGTAAGCCTCTGCATATGCAATGGAAATCGCGGCACCCATGGAGTAGCCCACCAGCAGAACCCGCTCGCCCGGGTGCTCCGCATCGATCACACCGGCGAGTTGTCTCACGAACAGGTCCGGCCCCTGCGCCTTTCCCGGCATGTCCGAGCCGCCCCGCCCCCAGAGATCATGGCGCAGCACCTGCCAGCCCTGCACCACGAGCCCGTCCGCGATCGCGTCGAACACCCAGGAGGGCGTCGTCAGCCCATGCACCAGCACCGCAATCGGTCGGCCCGGCAGGCCGTCTGAGGTAACGCGGGTCAGCCCGTCTTCAAGCGGCACCAATCGCCCGGGCAGCCCCGCGCGGGCCCTCTTGCGAGAGCGGCAGAAGAGCCATGCCAGCAGCGGAAGGGCAACAAGCGCCGCGCCACCCGCGGCCACAATCACCAGCCAGAGGCTCACGCCCCGACCGTGTCGAGGATATGTCGTGCCGTCATCAGATCGAGGTGTGCGCCACCACCGTTCTTGGCCACCGTGATCTCCTCGGCGCTTTCGCGGCGGAAGAGGTCGGGCTGGTAGAAATCGGCCAGCACATCGCTTTCGGAGATCACCCCGCGCGCCAGCGGATCCTTCAGCTCGCCGATATGGCCCAGCGTGGTGTCGCGGCTGTCCACGAAGAGCCGGGCGCGTTTGAGCACCTCGTCGTCGGCCTCCCGCATGTCGGGCCGGTAGGCGCCGATGAGGTCGATGTGCTGGCCAGGTTGCAGACACGCGCCGCGCAGCACCGGCTCGGTGCTCATCGTGGCCGTGGCGATGATGTCGGCCTCTGCCACCGCCGCCTCCAGATCGCCCGCCACGCGGGCCCCGGTCTCTTCGGCCAGATGCGCGGCGCGCCCGGCGGTGCGGTTCCACAGGGTAAAGGAGGCCCCCGGAAAACCCGCCGTATAGGCCCCGATCAGCGAGGCCGCCACCGTGCCCGCGCCCAGGATGAGGATGTTCCGGCTCTCCGGCCGGGCCAGGCGACGGGCGGCCAGCAGGCTGTCTCCCGCCGTCTTCCACTTGGTCACGAGGTGGAAATCCACGAAGGCCTCGGCCTCGCCCGTGGCGTCGGAAAACAGCGCCACCGCCCCGTTCACCGCAGGCTTGCCCACGGCGGAATTGCCGGGAAAGATCGTCGCCGTCTTGACCAGCGCGCCCAGCCCGTCGATCCAGGCAGCGCGGCTCAGCATCGTGTCGTCGCCGCGATAGAGAAAGCTGTCCTCGATCTCGGCCTTCGGCAGGCTGTGCCCCTTGGCCAGCGCATCCGTCAGGCCGATCCAGTTCAGCGCGGCTTCGCCCTGTTCATAGGTTATAAACTTTGGTGTGGTCATCTTGCTCTGTCCTCCCCGAGCAACCCCTCGGCCACCAGCCGCTCCGCCAGCCCGCCGGGTCCGTCGAAGAGATGCGTCTGCCAACCGCGCGATTGCGCCATGGCGATGTTGTCGGGCCGGTCGTCGGCAAACAGCAGGGCCTCGGGGGCCACGCCGCAATCCGCCTCGACCATGGCGTATATCTCCGGGTCCGGCTTGGCCACGCCCATGTGGCCCGAGATGTAGCGTTTGTCGAACTCGGCCAGAAACGGGTAGTGGCGTTCGCCCAGCTCGAAGCTCTGGATGCCGAAGTTCGACAGGGCGAACACTGGCACGCCCCCCGCCCGGAGCGCGCGCAGCAGCCGCACCGAATGGTCGATCGCGGGCTGTGCCATCTCGATCCAACGGTCGTGCCAGAGGGTGATTTCAGCCATCCAGTCAGGATTGGCCGCCGCCGTCTCCATCACCATGTCCCGAAAGGTCTCGCCCCGGTCCACCCGGTCGTTCATGCCGTGCAGGTCCACTTCGGCAAACAGCCGCTCGCGCCGCTCCCGACCGATCTCGGCATCGTAGAACCGCTCTGGGTTCCACTCGATCAAGACGTTGCCGATGTCGAAGATGACGGCGCTGACGGGCATGGAGAGTCCTTTCCGGGAGTGTCGCGACAAACTCAACCATCTGACGTTGCGGCCCTCAACCCCCTGCGCGCGTTGCGCCGGTTGCCCGGGGGCGCATCGCGGCTACACTCGGGTCAAACGGCAGAGGAGGCCCCCATGGACGATATCGTGATTCTCGACGGTGCGCGCACCGCCATCGGCACCTTCGGCGGGGCCCTCGCCAGCACGCCGCCCGCCCAGCTTGGCGCGGTTGCGGCCCGCGAAGCGATGCAGCGCGCAGGCGTGGAGCCGGGGCAGATCGGCCACGTGGTGTGTGGCCATGTCATCAACACCGAGCCGCGCGACATGTACCTGAGCCGCGTCGCGGCGATGGAGGCGGGCATCCCCGAGAGCACCCCGGCGATGAACGTCAATCGCCTCTGTGGCTCCGGCGCGCAGGCCATCGTCTCGGCCACGCAGGCGCTTGCGATGGGCGATTCTGACTTCGCCCTTGCAGGCGGGGCCGAGAGCATGAGCCGCTCGCCCTACATCATGCCCGAGGCCCGCTGGGGCCAGAAGATGGGCGATATCAAGTCCCTGGATATGATGCTCGGCGCCCTCAACTGCCCCTTCGGCACCGGCCACATGGGGGTGACGGCAGAGAATGTCGCCGCCGAGCATCAGGTCAGCCGCGCCGATCAGGACAACTTCGCGCTCGAAAGCCAGAACAGGGCGGCAGCCGCCATCGCCGAGGGCCGCTTTCAAAGCCAGATCGTGCCGGTGGAGATCCGGGTGAAGCGCGAGATGGTGCCCTTCGCCACCGACGAGCACCCCAAGGCCACCTCCGCCGAAAAGCTCGCAGGCCTCCGCCCCGCCTTCCAGAAAGACGGCACCGTGACGGCGGGCAACGCCAGCGGCATCAATGACGGGGCAGCGGCGCTGGTGCTGGCCCGCGCCGAGGCTGCCGAGAAGGCGGGCCTGAAGCCGCGCGCCCGCGTCATCGGCTATGCCCACGCGGGCGTCAGCCCCCACGTCATGGGCATCGGCCCGGTCCCCGCCGTGCAGGCCCTCTGCGCCCGCACCGGCCTCAGCGTGGATGATTTCGACGTGATCGAAAGCAACGAGGCCTTCGCCGCGCAGGCCATCGCCGTCAACCGCGGCCTCGGGCTCGACGCATCCAAGGTCAACCCCAACGGCGGCGCCATCGCCCTTGGCCACCCGGTCGGGGCGACGGGCGCGATCATCACCGTCAAGGCGCTTTACGAGCTGGAGCGCACTGGCGGCAAGCGCGCGCTTGTCACCATGTGCATCGGCGGCGGTCAGGGGATTGCGGTAGCGCTGGAAGCGCTCTGACCAGAAACACGCTGGAAGCGCTCTGACTTAAGTGGCTGGAAGCGCTTTGGGCCTCACTCGAAGCCGAAACTCTCCAACACCCGGCCCGACAGCGTGGCCGGGAAATCATCGGGCGAGCCGATCGGCACCGCCTCCTCTGAAATCTGCGCCAGTGCCACAACACCGGCATTCCCATTCGGGTTGGGCACGCCGACCATCCGCCAGTGAATCAGCCCGTAATCCTCGTGCCGGTAGGTGCCGAAGATCTCGACCGCGCTGTTCCGGCCAACACTCACCTTGCGCACGTTCTGACGGCTGGCGTCGGGCTTGCCGTTGACGAACTGGCCCACGGCGACGGCCAGCAGCATCTCGCGCAGGTAATCCATCCGCATGTCTTCGTCCGCCTCGGGCAGCGTCAGCTCGCTGAAGGTGATCGATTCAACCAGCCCGCCGCCCGGCGTGGAAAAGACGAACTTCACCAGCCCGACCTGGGGCGTTTCCACCACCCGGCTCTCGTAGCTGCCATCGCCCGAAAGCGGGACGACCACGGCGAAAGGCGCTGCATCGGGCTTGCCGTGCTTGGTAAGATAGTCCGCATCCGCCTTGAAGGTCTCGCCCGCCACGATGTCATCGGTCGAGGCGAGGTTGAGGCTGAAGCCCCCAAGCTCGGCGGTTTGCGCAGCAAGTTCGGGCTCGGGCGCGTCGCCGGCGGATTGGGCCGCAAGCGGCGCGGCGGCGAGGGTGAGAGCCGTGAGGAGGGCAGGAAAACGCATCATCTAAAAGCTATCCGGTCTGAGACTATGAATGGCCGCAGTCTAGCCGCGCCCCGGCACAAAGGGAAAGCCCGCAGCCGCAAACGCCCGCTATTGTGAAGGCTCCTCGCTCTCCCCGGGCTGGCCTGCCGTGTCCTGCACCGGCGGGGCGGTCAGCCGCAGGGTGGAAAGCGCCATGCCGGTGAGGCTATCCGAGAAGTCCCCATCCGCGATCTCCCGATACGCCTGGTTGACATGGCTCACGGCATAGAGGCTCTCGGGCCGCGCCGGATCGGGCAGGGCAATGAAGCGATAGGTATAGCGCGCCTCGTCGCGCGGATCGAGGTAGGTGCCGGTGAGTTCCAGGGCGCGATAGCCCTCGCCCGCGCCCAGCCGGATTTCGCGCACCTCGCCCGAAGTGACCTCCTCGAACTTCTGACTCAGCAGCGCCGGGCCCTGCTCGGCGAGCTTCGGCCCGATTGCGCCGAGGCGCGCGTCCATCTCACCCATCGGAATGCGGATCGGCGCCATGAACAGGCTCTCGAGGAAGGCTTCGTCTTCCGCGCGGAAGTTGAACTGCACCACGCCGCCCTCGGGCAGTTCCTCCACTCCGATCTGGTGGGTCTGCTCGGGCCGCTTGGGCAGGATGATCTGAAACGCCACGCCCGGCGCCTTGCCGGTGCGCTGCACAAAGCCCCGGTCCACCCGGTAGGTGCGCCCGATCACCACCTGCTCGGAGGCGGCAGCCACCTCCGCAGGCGTCGGGCCTCCACGGCGCATCGTCTCGCGCGCAACCAGCGCAACGCCCGCCACGAGGACGGCAAGGATTATCAGGTTGATCGGACGAAACATCGGCCACTCTGCTCGGTTTTGCCCGACAATATTCAAGCGTCGGCGGCCCCGCAATGCGCAGTTGCACCGCACGCCGGATCAATGCTCTATGAAGCCGAGCGAAGGGGCAGGGCATGGCAGACATATCGGCGAAAAAGCGCATCTGGGGCTGGTTTTTCTTCGATTGGGCTTCCCAACCCTACAACACCCTGCTGCTCACCTTCATCTTCGCGCCCTACGTCGGATCGGTGCTGGAAGACGGCAGCCGCGCGCAGGCCGCATGGGGTTTCGGCGTGGGCGCGGCGGGCATCGTCATCGCCCTGCTCGCCCCCATCCTTGGCGCCATGGCCGACACCTCGGGCCGCCGCGTGCGCTGGATCTGGGGCTTTTCGGTGCTCTACGTGCTGGGCGCCTATGGCCTGTGGTGGGCCGAGCCAACCGATTTCGACCTCACCCGCACGCTCATCTTCTTCGCCATCGGCCTGATCGGCATGGAGTTCGCCACCATCTTCACCAACTCGATGCTGCCCGATCTCGGCACACGGGAGGAGATCGGCCGCATCTCGGGCAACGGCTGGGCCTTCGGTTACGTTGGCGGCCTCTTCGCGCTGGTCATCATGCTGGTCTTTTTCGCCGAAAGCCCGACAACCGGCAAAACCATGGCCGGCCTCTCCCCCCTGTTCGGACTCGACCCCGAAACCCGTGAAGGCACCCGCGCCGTCGGGCCGCTGACCGCGCTTTGGTATGTCGTCTTCATGGTGCCCTTCTTCCTCTGGGTCCGCGACCCGCGCCGCGAGAAGCCCTCCGCCGGCGCGGTAAAAAAGGCCCTCAGCGGGCTGGGCAACACCCTGCGCACCCTGCCGCAATCGCCCTCGCTGCTGGCCTACCTCACCTCGTCGATGTTCTACCGCGACGCGCTGAACGGCATGTATACCTTCGGCGGCATCTACGCGGCGGGCGTGCTCGGCTGGTCGGTGGTGCAGACCGGCATCTTCGGCATCCTCGCCATCATCACTGGCGCCGTCTTTGCCTGGATCGGCGGGCGGGCCGATGTGGCCTTCGGCCCCAAGCCGGTGATCGTCACCTGCGTTCTCGTGCTCACCGGCGTGGCCGTCTCGGTGGTTCTGGTCAGCCGCGAAAGCGTGTTCCTCGTGCCGGTCGGGGCCGACAGCCAGTTGCCCGACCTCGCCTTCTACCTGCTCGGCGCCGTGATCGGCGCGGCGGGCGGGGTGCTTCAGGCCGCCTCACGCACCATGATGGTGCGCCAGGCCAACCCCGCGCGGATGACAGAGGCCTTCGGGCTCTACGCGCTGGCGGGCAAGGCCACCTCCTTCATCGCGCCCATCTCCATCGGCGTGGCGACAACGCTCACCGGATCACAGCAACTTGGGGTCACACCCCTGATCGGCCTCTTCATTATTGGCCTCATTCTGCTACTCTGGGTGAAACCGGACGGAGCAGTAAAGCAATGATGATCCGAGCAGCCCTGACTTCCCTTTCCATCGCCCTCGCCGTGGCCCTCGTGCCTGCGCTGGCTCCCGCGCCCGCCGAGGCGCAGCAAAAGGCCAACCGCCTCTTCGGGTCGCACCCCGAAGGCTCACGGCAACGCCCCGAATCCATCGGCTTCTACTCCAAGGGCTGCGCCGCGGGCCTTGTCGAGCTGCCCGAGACCGGGCCGACATGGCAGGCCATGCGCCTCTCGCGCAACCGCAACTGGGGCCACCCCGAAACCATTGCCTTCATCCAGCGGCTATCGTCCGGCGTGCGCAAATTCGGCTGGCCCGGGCTCTACATCGGCGACATCTCGCAACCGCGCGGCGGCCCGATGACCTCGGGCCACTCCAGCCACCAGATCGGCCTCGATATCGACATCTGGATGAACAAGCCCAAAAGCCTGCGCCTCTCACGCAGCGCCCGCGAGAATATCTCGGCCATCTCGGTGCGGGCCAAAAGCCAGAAGTCGGTCAACGGCAACTGGACAGGGGCGCATGCCGCCGTGCTGGAACTCGCCGCGCGCGACCCGGCGGTGGACCGCATCTTCGTCACGCCCCCGGTCAAGATCTTCCTCTGCGAGCGGGCCAAGCGGCGTGACAAAAAATGGCTGCAAAAGATCCGCCCGCTCTATGGTCACCACTACCACTTCCACGTTCGCCTCAAATGCCCGCGCGGCGACCGTGAATGCGTCACCCAGCAGCCCTCTGTCGATGAGCTCTCCAAGGGCGGCGACGGCTGCGACGAGACCCTGCAATGGTGGGTGACCGATTACCTGAACCCGCCCAAGGTGAAGGCCGGCGACAAGAAAAAGGCCGCACCGCGCAAGAAGCACCCGCGCGATTTCACCATGGCCGATCTGCCCCGCTCATGCGTCGGCGTTCTCAACTCGGACTAAGCCTCACCGCGCTCGCGCTTCTCTCCGGCCTCGCCCTCGCGGCAGGGCAAGGGGGTGGGCGCGTGGCGTCGGTGAGCCTTGGCAGCAGCGACGAAGACCGGCGCTTCGGCGGCTTCTCCGGCATCGAGGTGTCGAATGACGGCACCCGCTTCTGGGCGCTCTCCGACCGCGCCGCACTGGCCGAGGGGCGGCTCACTCGCAACGAGGCGGGCACGCTCACCGGGCTGGAGGTGCTGCACCATACCCGCCTGACCGATCCCGACGGCCACCTTGTGAACGGCTACGAAAGCGACTCCGAGGGGCTGGCGCGGCGCGACAATGGCCGTTTCTACGTGAGTTTCGAAGGCTATCACAGGATCTGGACCTGGCGCGGCGATGACATCATGCAGGGAGGCGAGGCCGCGTGGATGCCCCGCCATCCCGATTTCAAGACGCTCCAGAGCAATTCCGCGCTGGAGGCCCTCGCCATTGATGCCGAAGGCGCGCTCTATACCCTGCCGGAACGCTCCGGCGCCTACTCGCGCCCCTTCCCGGTCTACCGCTACGCCGATGGCGTCTGGCAGATCGTCGGCAGCGTCGAGCGGCAGGGCGAATGGTTGCCCGTGGGCGCCGACTTCGATGACAAGGGCCGCTTTACCCTGCTCTGGCGCCACTTCACCGGCTACGGCTTCTCCTCCCGCATTACCCGCCACGAGATGACAGGCGATATCTGGCCCGCCCGCGTGCTCTACGAAACCGGCGCGCTCACCCATGGCAACCTCGAAGGCCTGTCGCTCTGGCGCGACGCGCGCGGGCAGCTTCGCGCGGTGATGGTCTCGGACGACAACTTCAACGGCTACCAGCGCAGCGAGATCGTCGAGGTCATGCTGGACGACTAGGTGTTGCAATGTGGCCGGGCTGGCGTTATGCCCCCGCCGTCCCGCAGGGTGCGGGGCCAAGTCCCCGACCACCTTGCAAAAACGGGCCACACCATGAAGACCAATCTCATCATCGGCGTTCTCGCCATGGCTGCCGTCGTCGTGGCCTCCAACATCCTCGTGCAGCATCTGCTGGGCGATTGGCTGACATGGGGCGCGCTGACCTACCCCATCGCCTTCCTCGTCACCGACACGATGAACCGCCTCTACGGCGCCCGCACCGCCCGCAAGGTGGTGATCGCCGGTTTCGTCGTCGGCGTCGCCTGCTCCTTCGTCGGCTCCCAGATCCAGGGCGAGTTCGGCCCGCTCGTCACCCTGCGCGTCGCGCTCGGCTCGGGCCTCGCTTTTCTTTCTGCCCAATTGTTGGACGTTGCGGTGTTTGACCGGATGCGCGCGCGGGCATGGTGGCAAGCCCCCCTCGGCTCCACCCTCCTCGGAAGCACCGTCGATACGGTGATCTTCTTCTCCCTCGCCTTCTCCGCCACCTTCAACGGGCTGGAGCCGGGGAACGTGCCAGGCTGGGCGCAAGAGGGCGTTCCCCTTTTGGGACAAGGCCCCGTGGCCCCGCTCTGGGTCTCGCTCGCCGTCGCCGACTGGGGCGTGAAGCTGGCGCTGGCCGCCCTCGCCCTCATCCCTTTCCGCCTCATCACCGCGTCTTTCGCGCGGGCAGAAAAAGTTTGACAGGCGCGCACCTCCTGATTCACGCTGAACTTGCGTTTTTGAAACAGCTGAAAGGAGGTGATCCAGTGTCGAGAGCTACATTGGAGAGAGGTGTCGGGACAACAGCGGAGGTTCGCACGTAGGGCAAACCCTGCGGCGTGAATGTCGCTTTTGGCCGATGGTCTAACCGGACCTCGCCTCCAAAACAGTTCGATAGGGCCGCTCCGGCATCCGGGGCGGCCCTTTTGATTGAGAGCAGCAAGGCGCTAGGTTCGGGATCATGCCGATACGGGTCAACGATCAGATCACCATCGAGGATTGGGAGCTTGCGGAGGTCTTCACCACCGCCCAGGGCCCCGGCGGGCAGAACGTGAACAAGGTGAGCACGGCAGTCGAGCTGCGCTTTGCCGCCGCCAACTCACCCAACCTGCCGCCCCCGGTGAAGACCCGCCTGCGCCGTCTGGCCGGTCGCCGCTGGACCGAGGCCGGCGAGGTGCTGCTCTTCGTGCAGGACACCCGCAGCCAGGCGCAAAACCGCGAACTGGCCCGCGAGCGGCTGGCTGAGTTGATCCGCAAGGCCTGCGAAAAGCCCAAACGCCGCATCCCCACCCGCCCGACGCTGGGCTCGAAAAAGCGGAGGCTCAAGGCCAAGAAGGTCCGCGGCGAGGTCAAGGCGATGCGCGGCAAGGTCGACCCCGAGGCCTGACGAACTTTCGTACGAAAATTCGTGGCTACCCGAGCGCCGACCAGAGCATCTTCAGCGCCGAGAGGAAGAGGAAGGCCGCAAAGGCAAGCTTGAGGCGTGCCGGGTTCAGCCGGTGAGCGATGTTGGACCCCACCGGCGCGGTGAAGACCGAGGCCGAGAAGATCAGCACCGCCGCCGGGATCGACACGTAGCCCAGCGAATAGGGCGGCCTCAGCGGCACCCCGATCCCCGACCAGACAAACCCGATCACCGCAGGCACGGCAATCACCAGCCCGAAGGCCGCCGCCGTGCCCACCGCGCGATGCACCGGAAAGGAAAACGCCGTCAGCGTCGGCACCGAAAGCGTGCCGCCCCCAATCCCCATCAGCGCCGAGAACACCCCGATGAACCCCGGCACCAGCCCCCGCGCAATCGGCCCTTGCGGCAGCTCATCGGCCAGCACGATCTTCTTGGGGAGTGCCATGTTGATCGACACCAGCAGCGCGATCACCCCGAAGATCAGCGTCAGCCCGCTCGATGCAATCACCTTCGACAGCAGCCCGCCGATCAACGCCCCAACAAAGATCACCGGCGCCCAGCTCTTCAACAAGGCCGCGTCGATCGCCCCCTTCTTATGGTGCGACCGCGCCGAGCTGATGGAGGTCGGGATGATGGTTGCAAGCGAGGTCGCAACAGCGACATGCATGGCCACCGCATCGGGCACCCCCAGCCAGTCGAACAGCCAGAACAGCACCGGCACGATCACGATACCGCCGCCCACGCCCAAAAGCCCGGCCAGCACCCCGGCCACGGCCCCCGTCGCCACCAGCCCCACGGCCAGCGCAAACAGCAGGCCCAGCGAATAGGTGTCGCTCAAACAACCACCTCCATCGCCTCTTGCGCGCCCACGTCGAACACCCGCTTGTAGCGGGCGATCTCCTCGGCAGACCCCATCGCCTTCTTCGGGTTGTCCGAAAGCTTCACCGTCGGCCGCCCGTTGGCCGAAACCGCCTTGCAGACAAGGGAGAACGGCGCCAGCGCATCGCCCGGCGTCAGGCCGCGGAAGTCATTGGTCAACAGCGTCCCCCAGCCGAAAGACACCCGCACCCGACCCCGGAACTGGGCCGAAAGCTCCTCGATCTTCTCCACGTCGAGCCCGTCGGAGAAGATCACCAGCTTCTGCGTCGGGTCTTCCCCGCGCGATTTCCACCAGTTGATCGCCACCTCGGCCCCCGTTGCCGGGTCGCCGGAATCGATCCTGATGCCCGTCCACCCGGCCAGCCAGTCGGGCGCATTCGCAAGAAACCCCTCGGTGCCATAGGTGTCGGGCAGGATGATCCGCAGGTTGCCGTCATGCTCCTCGTGCCAGTCACTCAGCACGTCATAGGGCGCGCGGGCCAGCGCGGCATCATCCTCGGCCAATGCGGCATAGACCATGGGCAGCTCGTGCGCATTGGTGCCAATCGCCTCAAGGTCACGGTTCTTGGCGATCAGGCAATTGGAAGTGCCGGTAAACTTGTCGCCCAGCCCTTCCACCATCGCCCGCACGCACCAGTCCTGCCACAAAAACGAATGCCGCCGCCGCGTACCGAAATCCGCCAGCCGCAGGCCCTCGACCTCGCGCAGCCGCTCGATTTTCTCCCACAACTTGGTCATCGCTCGGGCATAGAGCACTTGAAGCTCGAACCGGGCCATCTCGTTGAGCACCGCGCGGCCCCGCAGCTCCATCAGCACCGCCAGCGCCGGGATCTCCCAAAGCATCACTTCGGGCCAGGAGCCTTCAAATGTCAGCTCATACTGGTCGCCCACCCGCTCAAGGTGGTAGGCGGGCAGCCGCAGGTTCTCGAACCACTCCATGAAGTCCGGCCGGAACATCTGCCGCTTGCCGTAAAAGGTGTTGCCGCGCAGCCATGTGCTCTCACCCCGGGTCAGCGAGAGCGAGCGGATGTGGTCGAGCTGCTCCCTCAGCTCGCCCTCGTCGATCAGCTTGGCCAGCGGCACCGACTTGGTCCGGTTGATCAGGCTGAAGGTCACCTGCGTGTCGGGCTTGTTGCGAAACACCGACTGGCACATCAGCAGCTTGTAGAAATCCGTGTCGATGAGCGATCGCACGATGGGGTCGATCTTCCACTTGTGGTTATAGACGCGGCTGGCGATGTCGACCATCTGGTCCTCCGGGGTGGTGCCGGACGGTTAAAGCAAGGGGGGCCGGGGGAGTCCAGC
>NZ_QTNQ01000081.1 GCF_018424695.1 Vannielia litorea | reverse complement strand
TGGCTATCGCCATTACGAGCGCGCAGGCCACAGCTGAAGCGGCTCAACTCGGCGAGCAGCATTTCGAACCCGGTGAGCATTTGGATCCTATTGCCGGTGACGACGTGAGAGCGCGACTGATTGCGGCAGCACTGAAACTGGAAGGCACTGCGATAATGGACCTTGGGCGGATTGCCCGCATCCGCAGCCGGCCCGCTTCGGTGGCGCTGCCGGCTCCGCAGAATTTCGGGACCTGCATTGAACATGTCATGCAGATCACCCGCAGTGTCCCGGAGTTGGCTCACTTTCCCGGCCCTACCAGATTTCGCGAAATCGACCCATCGGCCCGGACAGCGCTTCCGACGGGCGCCTGGCACGTGTGCGTTCCCGGTAGCGACCGGCGGCCACTGCCGGGAGATCTCTTTGTGCTTACCTTCCTCGAAGATGTTTTTCATGACGAAAGCCCTGCGCGGCTCAGGTACGGTAAGGGCTGGTTCAGCCACATCGGTGTTTTTGTCTCTACTGCTCCACGCGCGGGCGAAATTTCGATCGCCGAAGGTTGGGAGGACTGGATAACTTCGGACGGCGGGGGCGTCCTCGCACGGTCGACCGAGCGGGTTTTCGATCCGACCGGCTGCGTTATCACCGGAGCGGACGGTCGCCCCAGAATGCTCTCGGGCTGGATCGACATCGTCAGTTATACGGCAGCCAGTGACACCGCTTCACCGAGCGGGCGGAGGAGGGGATGGGTCTCGGGTCGAACCTTCTCTCAACCTTTGGTCGTCGTTACAAATCAGGCGGATCGCGGTTCGACCGTCAGCCGGTTGAATCGAAACGCATAACGAAACGGAGCGAGAGCACTTCATCCCCAATTCGATTCTGCCTGCATACGCGTCGCAGCCAAAGTCACACGTCTCGCATGCCGGCCACCCTGGCAGCGCAAATGCGCTACCAGTGGTAGAGTTTATTGCAAGCTGCCAAGGCAATCACTCAGCGAAACTGAGCGTGCGCATTGATGACTTCACGCATATGCACCCCGAGCAGCACGAGGCCGGGCCAAAGCATGTAGGCTTCGATCTCAATGTTCTCGCCGAAGGAGAGCAGCACCATCGTCATCAGGATACCAAGCGGTAGCCTCCCGCGCGGGTGGCGCGCGGCGTCGATGAGCGCGAAACCCACGTGCCACGCGAGCGGCACCAGCAGCGCGAAGAACCCGACCAGCCCCTTCACGAAGAGCAGCCCGAACCAGGTGTGGTGGCTGCCGATCGGCATGTATTCCACCGCGTGCGAGCCGGGATGCACCGTGCCGTGCCCGAACCAGGGAGCCTCGTTCTCCCAGCGTTCGCGGGCGATCCGCTGGAGCGTCTCGCGCACCCGCGTGCTGTCGGCCCGCGCGCCCTTGAAGGCCGAGACGGCATCGGCCGCCAGCGTCATCAGGGTGGTGCCGACGACTGCCAGCGAAGCGGTCAGCGCCGCCGTGACCTGCCACGCCCAGCCGCGCAGGATCAGTGGCAGCATCCGCGGGGCCATGGTACAGGCCACCAGCCCCACTAACCCCATGCGGGACTTGGAGGCGAGGATCATCAGCACCCCCGCCGCCACGCCCGCCGCCATCCAGCGGCGGTCTTTCTCATCGAGCGCGAAGAGCACCATGATCACCCCGAGCAGCGCTGCGAAAGGCGACCACGGGGCGTAGAACTGCCAGCGCGGCGTCCAGCTCGCCGGGTCCCAAGTAAAGAAGAACACGCTGAAATACTCCGGCCCCGGCCCGCCGATGGCCTTGAGCGGCGAGGTGAAGATGCGCTCGGGCAGGCCGATGTAGGGGGCGGCCAGCAGCACCGGCGCCAGCGCCAGCGTCCAGAGCCCGACCACGCATTGCCCCCGGATCAGCACCTCCCGGCGGATCTGCAGCACCGCCCCGGCCAGAGGAAACAGCGCCAGAAGCGCCCAGCCCTTAGCCCAGCCGATGGAGCTCTTGATCGTCTGCTTCAACCCCAGCCCCCAGTCGAGGTGCCCGGCCCAGAGGGCGACGAGCATAACGGCCATGCCGATGAACCACGCCCAGACGAGTGCGGGCACCGGGCCGGTCGGGCGCAGGTCTTCGCGCATTGCGGGGCCGAGGTAGAGAGAGAGAGCCGCCAGCCCGCCCAGCAGCCAAGCCAGCACCGGCCCGACAACATAGAGCGCGCCGAAAGCATAGAACGGCCAGGTCCAGACCAGCGTCTTGTAGACCATCCGCTCGGGGCCGGTGAGCCCGGTCATGCGCGCGCATCCGGGCCGGGTTCGGGCCGCGCCAACAGGCGGCCGATCAGGGCCCCGCGCATCCAGCCGAGCAGCAGGCCCAGCAGCATCATGAAGGTCGCCGCCACGCCCGCGGCCAGAGCCAGCTTGCGGTTGGGCGACGAGGGCTTCTCGGGCAGCGAGGGGTTCTCCAGCACCTGCACCAGCGGGTAGGAGGCGTAAACGTCAGACTTGGTCGACTGAGCCTTGGCGATGGCGCTTGCAAAGACCGCCTCGGCCACGGTGAAGTCGCGCTGCAGGTCCTGCAACCGGGCGGCGGGAGCGGCCAGCCGCTTCTGCTCGGCCAGTTCGGCGTCGAGCCGGGCCGAGAGCGTCTCGTGCTGCCGGGCCACGCCCGCGCGCTCCGCCTCCATCCGCACCAGTTGGGCCAGCAACTCGGCACGGGCGCCATCGGGCGCGAGATCGAGCGCGGCCAGCTCGGCCTCGCCCAGCCCGGTCACGGCAATCGCACGGGCAAGAATCGCACCCCGCGCCGAAGCATGGGCCGCACGGGCTACTTGCACCTTGGGGTGACCCTCGCCGTAGGCCGAGCGTGCCTCGGCCAGCGCCGCTGCATGGGTGGCGGCCTCTTCGGTGAGCGCGATGAACTCGGCATCGGCGTAGAGCTTCAGCGTTGCCGCGGCGGCACTTGCGGGCACACCCAGCGTGGCTTCGAGCGCGGTCATGCTCTGGATCTTCTCGCTCAACGTGGCCTCCACGTCACGCACCCGGCTCTCCAACTGGCGGGTTTCCTCTATCATCGCGTCATATTGGCCGGGCGAGATCAGACCGGTTTCGTCTTGCAGAGCGGCGATGTCCTCCCGGGTCGCGGCCACCGAGCTTCGATATTCAGAGATCGCAGCAAGGCCGCTGTCTTCCCGCGTGGCCATCTCGTCGGCGCGCAGCGCGTCGATCTCGGCGAAGAAGGCCGCGATCAGCGCATCGCCCCGCGCCTGCGCCGTCTCCGGGCTGCCGCCGGCCATTTCGACGTGGATCAGGCTGGTCTGGTCCACGAGGTTGATCCGCGGCGCGCCGAACTCGCGGCGGGTCATCCCCATCGCGCCCGCGGCGGCATCCACGATCCGGTCGGCCCCGATCAGGCGCTTGTAGGTCTCGGTCGGGCTGACCGCGTTGCTGGCGAAGGCGGAGTTGGCATAAGACGAGGCCTGCCCGATCCCGTTGAGGTTCATCGAGGCCGAGGCGCCCGAGCCGGGGAGGATCAGCGAGGCCGTGGATTTGAAGGTGAGCGGCGCGGTGCGCAAATAGCCCGTGATCGGCGCCCAGATCAGCGCCCCGCCCATCAGGGCGAAGGCAAGATAGCGCGGGAAACGCCCGAGATCACCGATGCGTCCGCCCAGCAGAATGCGCTTGCCGGTCAGGCGGCGCTTGCGGGCGGGCTTGGCGCTGTGAAACGTGTCTTGCAGGGTCATGGGGCGTCTCCTTCAAGGCGGACCATAGAGGGAGAGGCCTGGCCGCGCCCCTGCGCGGGCGGGGAGGTGCGAGGGGTATCGGGGAGCGGGACTATCCGAAGGGGTAGGTCAGCCTCCTCGCGGCCGACTACGGCCGTGGGCGGGCCAGCATCACCCGCCAGCCCTTGGAATGCTCTGCCGAGGTATAAAACAGGTAGGGCGCGCCGGTTTCGGGATCGTATGTGATCGACGGCGCGATGATCTCGTCAACCTCCCAGGCATCCCCCGCCAATGTCAGCAACGGCTCAGGCAGGCTGGTCCACGGCCCGAATGGATCATCGGCACAGGCGGCAAAGACACCCTCCCGGCCATCCTCAGCCTCACGTGTTGCGACGGCCACGAAACCGCCGTCCGGCCGGGCGGTGATTTGGCCCTCCATGCCGATCGGCACGTCGGTTTGCGCCACGCCTTGCCATTCCACACCCTCGAGCGAAGCGGTTGCGGTGAAGCTCCAGACGGCGGTCACGTCTTCCAGACCGTTCCAGCCAAGGTAGGCAATGACCAGCCCGCCCTCATGCGCAACGACCGAGGGGGAGGTGACCAGGTAGACGTCATGCCGACCGGTCGGGCCGCGCCGGATGACAGGCTCGGGCTGAATCGTCCACGGGCCGGTCAGGGCCTCGGCGCGCGCGAGGTAGATATCAGAGTGATACGTCGCCCCGTCTTCGTAGCCGATAAAATAGATCCTGTGGTCTGTCGCTGAGGCGCGAAGATAGAACGCCGTCTCCTTTTCTGCGATGGCGCCCGGCTGTTGGGACGGGCCGAGCAACACGCCCCACTCCTCCCAGTTCTCCCAATCCCTGCTGAACGCGAGCTTGATCGAGCTGTGAGCCTCGTCGTCACCGCTGTAGATCATGGCCAGTTGCCCGTCATCGGCCACGAACACGTGCGGATCGCTCGCCGCTTCGTAAAGCCCGAAGAAAAGCCTGTCTCGATAGACAGGGCCGTCATGGCGGACCCAATCGGAGGGCAGGCAGGCCGAAGCCTGGACGCTGGGGAGCACGAGCGCCACGCCCAGCACCGCGGAGTGCAGAGGCGTCAGCGAAACCGTCCGCCCTGACTGCCCGCGATGGTGCCGCACGGCCCTCAAAACAACCCAGCCTCCCGGGCCATCAGCGCCGCCTGGGTGCGGTTCGACGCCCCCACCTTCCGGTAGAGGGTTTTCATGTGCAGCTTGATCGTCGGCTCGGTGATGTCGAGGTCGCGGGCGATTTCCTTGTTGGACTTGCCCTCGGTCAGCCCCTTGAGCACCTGCAACTCGCGGGGCGTCAGCTTTTCGGCCATCGGATGGGTCGGGGTCTCGTCGGCGGCGGTCATGAAGTCGATGGGGGCGTATTGCTCCCCCATCGCCATAAACTTCACCGCGTTGATCATCGACTTCGCCGGCAGGGTCTTGGGCACGAAGCCCGCCGCGCCTGCCTCCAACGCCTTCTCGGCGATCTCCTTGGTGGCCTCGCCCGAGAGCAGCGCCACCCGCTGGCCCGCGCCCAGCGCCATCGTCGCCTTCAGCCCGTCGAGCCCGTTCATGCCCGGCATGTTCAGGTCGAGCAGCACGAGGTCGAAGGGCGTATCGGCACCTTCGATCAGCTTGTGGGCCGCGGGCAGATCTGGCGCGGTTTCGGTTTCGATGTCACCCTGGCTCTGCAGGAACATCACGAGGGTGTCGCGCAGAAGGTCATGGTCATCGGCAATCAGAACGCGCATCGGAGGCTCCCGGGTTTCCGCACTGGTAGAACGCTTTGTCGCATATCTAACCCGCAGGCGGACCGAAAGGCACGGAGAATTCGGCCAGCCACTATCTCCTTCGGATAGGTTTCCGCGCCACTGGTAATAACCGGTTAACCAACGCGCCGCGCACCTCTCCTCCCGCTCCGTTGAGCCGGGACGAGGTCAACAGGCATCAGATGGCAAGTTCCTGAAGCACAAGGATTTGCCCGATGAAAGCCGCCACGTTCGATCTGCCCTGCACCGCCGTCACCCCGGCCCTGCCCACCGTCAATCTGCCCGCGCTGGGCCTTGATCTGGTGGATGCCACACAGGCACAAACAATCGCCGCCCTGCTCGCACCGGGCCGCCGCCGCGCCTTCTTCATGAACGCGCATTGCTGCAACATCCGCCGCCGCAACCGCGCCTACCGCGAAGCCGTGGCGGGGGCCGACGTGCTGCTGCCCGACGGGATCGGAGTGGAACTGGCGGGCCGGATGACCGGCCAGCGCCTCACCGCCAACCTCAATGGCACCGACCTCGTGCCAGCACTGCTGGAACAGGCCGCCGCTCAGGGCAAGTCGGTCTATCTCTTCGGCGGCAAGCCAGGCACCGCGCGTGCCGCCGCCTCCGCCCTGCAGGCCCGCGTCCCCGCGCTGCGGATCGCTGGCACCCGCGACGGCTACGACGGCGCCGCCGATGCCGACACCGTGGTGGATGACATCAACGAAAGCGGAGCAGACATCGTGCTCGTCGCCCTCGGCGTGCCGACGCAGGAGCTCTGGCTGCACCGCCACGCCTGGCGGCTGAATGCCGACCTGACCCTCGCGGTTGGCGCGCTCTTCGACTTTCTCGCAGGCAACGTCAGCCGTGCGCCCCAGTGGGTGCGCAAGGCCCGGGCCGAATGGGTCTGGCGGCTGGCGCAGGAGCCGCGCCGCCTTGCCAAGCGCTATCTTGCGGGCAACCTCAGCTTCCTCACCCACGCTGCCTTCAAGGCCTGGGGGCCGGAGAGCTTTGCCGCCGTGCAACGCCGGTTTCTCGATGTGACCCTTTCGCTCACCGCACTGGTGCTGCTCGCCCCGGTGCTGGCCGCCACCGCCATTGCCATCAAGGCCGACAGCCGGGGGCCGGTGTTTTTCCGGCAAACCCGCGTCGGCCACAAAGGGCGCGAGTTCACCATGCTGAAGTTCCGCTCGATGGGCGTGGATGCCGAGGCCCGCCGTGCCGCGCTGCTGGTCACCTCCGACCGTGAGGGCGTCTGCTTCAAGTCCAAGGCCGATCCGCGCATCACCCGCGTCGGCCGCTTCATCCGCCGTTTCTCGATCGACGAGTTGCCGCAGATCCTCAACGTGCTGAAGGGCGAGATGGCCATCGTCGGTCCGCGCCCTGCCCTGCCCTCCGAAGTGGCCGCCTACCCGCCGCGCGCGTTGGGCCGCCTCGCCGTCAAGCCCGGCCTCACCGGGGTCTGGCAAGTCTCGGGCCGTGCCTCCGTCGGCTTCGACAAGATGGTCGAGATGGATCTCTCATACGCCGCCTCGCGCACCCTGCTGCTCGACCTCTCCCTCATCGCCCGCACCTTCGGCGCCGTGCTCGGCGGCCGGGGCGCCTACTGACCCAACCCCACCCTCATTTGCTCACCGAAAGGACCCCTGCCATGACCCACATTCGCAAAGCCGTCTTCCCCGTCGCCGGAATGGGCACCCGCTTTCTGCCCGCCACCAAGTCGATCCCCAAGGAGATGCTGCCGCTGGTCGACCGCCCGCTGATCCAATACGCGGTGGACGAGGCCCGCGAGGCCGGGATCGAGGAATTCATCTTCGTCACCGCCGCCGGTAAAGGCGCGCTGGAGGACTACTTCGACACCGCCGCCGCGTTGGAACAACGTCTCGAGGCCGCCGGCAAGGCCGATGCCCTGGCCGCGCTGGAGCGCACCAGTATGCCCGAAGGCGCGCTCAGCTTCCTGCGCCAGCCCAACCCCCGCGGCCTCGGCCACGCCGTCCGGCTGGCCCGCAAGCTGGTCGGCGATGAGCCCTTCGCCGTGCTGCTCCCCGATGACGTGATCCGCGCCCGGCGCGGCGCGCTGGCCCAGATGGTCGAGGCCCACGCCCGCACCCGCGGCCACATGGTCGCCATCATGGACGTGCCGCGCAGCAAGGTCTCCGCCTATGGCGTGCTCGACGTCGCAGGCCAGAATGGCCGCGTCTCCATCGCACGCGGCATGGTCGAAAAACCGCGTGCCGAGGTGGCCCCCTCCACCAGCGCCGTGATTGGCCGCTACATCCTCGAGCCGTCGATCTTCGACAAGCTCGAAACCCTCGGCCCGGGCGCTGGCGGGGAGTTGCAGCTCACCGATGCAATCAACGCAGACCTGCCCCTGGCGGGCGTCCATGGCTACGCTTTCGAAGGCGAGCGGTTCGACTGCGGCTCTATCCAGGGCTTCGTTCAGGCCACCGCCGCCTTCGCGCTCGATCGTCCCGAACTGGCGGGGGAGCTGCGCGGCTTTCTCGCCGAGCGCAGCGCGCCCCTGCGGCAGGTCGCCTGAGCCAACCCTATCCCAAAGGATAGGTCTCTATCCGCCTGACCCTTTGGGTCGGGCGGGTCATACGTGAGATAGAGTGCCAGAGGAAACCAAGGAGCACCGACATGCTGCGCACACTTATCCAGTCGCTGGCGATTGCCGCTTTCACCGCCCTACCGCTCGCCGCAAAAGAGCTTGCCACTCCCGAAGGCGATGTGCTCCTCACGGTCTCCGGCGAAATCACCAACACCAACGCCGGTGAAAGCGCCCAGTTCGACCTCGCCATGCTGGAGGCGCTCGGCACCGAGACCATCGAGACCACCACCATCTGGACCGAGGGCACCAACACCTTCGAGGGCGTTTCGCTGAAGATGCTGGCTGAGGCTGTGGGCTTTGAGGGTGCCACCCTGCGCGCGACGGCGATCAACGACTATGCCGTCGAGATCCCGCTCACCGATGCTGTCGAAGGCGGCCCGATCGTGGCATATCGGATGAACGGTGCGGAGATGTCGGTGCGTGACAAGGGGCCGCTCTGGATCGTCTATCCCTACGACGCCAATGCCGATTATCGCACCGAGGTGATCTACTCGCGCTCCATCTGGCAACTCGACCGCATTGTCGTGACCGACTAAGGCTGAACCGGCCGGCGGCGCCCGCGCCGGCCCACTGAGGAGCCGCCCATGCCCGGCAAACCGCGCCGTACCAGCCGCTTGCGTGCCATCGCCTCCGCCCTCGCGGGGGCGCTCTGCATTGCAGCGCTTGTCTACCTCTCGATCAACGTGGCGCGCGATCTGCGGCTGCTCAACTCGGCCAGCTCTGACAACGTGCAGTGGACCCTCTCGCAGGCCGAGGTTGAGTTTCTCGAGTTCCAGATGCACCTCGCCGCCCTGCCTGGGGACGAAGCCGAAGAGCTGCGGGCGCTCAGGCGCGAGTACGATATCTTCTACAGCCGCATCACCACGCTGGAGCAGAGCGCGATCTACAGCGAGCTGCGCAGCGAGCCGGAATTCTCGCGCAACCTGCGGATCGTGAAGACCTTTCTCGACCGCACCGTGCCGCTGATCGACTCGCCCGATGCCGAACTGGCCGGCGCTGCGCCCGAGTTGCTGGCCCGCACCGTGGAGGTTCGCCCCAACGTCCGCGCGCTGGCCAACTCGGGGCTCAACTACTTTGCCGTCGAGTCCGACCGGCGGCGCGACAACGTCGCGGTCACCCTTACCCAGCTTGCCGTGGGCGTCACGGTGCTGGTGCTGGCCCTGCTCGGATTCGCGGCTTACCTCAACCACCTCAACCGCCAGAACGTGCGCCGCCGCCGTGAGGTGCTGGAAAGCGCGCAGCGAATGAACGTCGTTACCTCTACCGCGCTCGACGGGGTGATTGTGGTCGACCGGTCCGGCACCGTGCTCGACTTCAACGCCGCCGCCGAGCAGATCTTCGGATATCAGGCAACCGAGGCGCTGGGGGCCAACCTGGGCGACCTGATCGTGCCCGAGCAGTATCGCGAGGCCCATGACGCGGGCATGAAACGGATGCGCGAGGGCGGCGAACAGCGGGTGGTCGGCAAGGGGCGGGTCAAGCTGGAGGCGCGGCGCAAGTCCGGAGAGGTCTTTCCGGTCGAGTTTGCCATCCAGTCCGCCGAGACCGATGAGGGCACAATTTTCATTTCATTCCTGCGTGACATCTCGCACCGGGTGCAGGCCGAGAAGGAGCTGGTCGAGGCGCGCGACCGGGCACTGGCCGGCGAGAAGGCCAAGACCGATTTTCTTGCCACCATGAGCCACGAGATCCGCACGCCGCTGAACGGTCTTCTGGGCAATCTGGAATTGCTGGAGGGCACCCGCCTCACCGCCCGGCAAGACCGCTACATCAGGAACATGAACACTTCGGGCAAGCTGCTGATGAGCCATATCTCGGACGTGCTCGACATCACCAAGTACGACGCCGGGAAGCTCCGCCTGCGGCCGGTGGCTATGAACCTCAGCACCTTGCTACAGGACATCGTCGACAACCAGAGCGGCGCTGCGCTGGCGCAGGATACCACGCTGGAGTGGGGTTGGTCTGGGCCGCAGCTTGACTGGATCAGGGCCGACCGTGACAAGCTGCAACACGTGCTGATGAACGTTATCGGCAACGCGGTGAAGTTCACCCGGGGCGGTCGGGTGACAGTGGAGGCCGAGCAGGTGGACGGGGCGGCGGGGCCGCAGCTGCAGATCACCGTCAGCGACACCGGCATCGGCATGAGCTCGGAATTGCAGGCGCATATCTTCGACGATTTCATGACCGGCGACACCTCCTATGACCGCGAGGTGGGCGGCACCGGCCTTGGCCTTGGAATCGCGAAGCGCTTCGTCACCGCGCTCGGCGGCGAAATCGAGGTAGAGAGCGAGGAGGGCGTGGGCAGCAGTTTTCAGGTCCGTCTTCCGGTCGAGCCCATCGCCGCGCCGGGGCCCGAGGTCGCCGCGCGCAAACCGCGCAGCGTGGCGGCGGCCAGCAGGGTGCTTCTGGTCGAGGACAACGAGATCAATCGGGTGGTCGCCCGCGAGATGCTCGAGGCTGCCGGACACAGTGTGACCGTGGCGCACAACGGGCGCGAAGCGGTGGAGCGGGCGGAGGCCGAGCCGTTCGACCTGATCCTGATGGATATTTCCATGCCGGTGATGGACGGGCGCGAGGCCACCCGCACCATCCGTGCGGGCCACGGCCCCTGCGCCCGCGTGCCGATCATCGCGCTCACGGCAAACGCGGTGGCCGAGGAGCAGGAGGCGTTTCTCGCGGGCGGGATGGACGACATCGTGACCAAGCCACTCTCCCGCGCGGCGCTGGAGCGGGTGATGGCCGATCACATCGGTGCGGCCGCGCCGGGACGCGGGCCGGAGACCCCCGCTGTGGCAGGCAGCTACATCGACGAGTTACGCGACACGCTGGGAGTGGAGGCGCTGGGCGGGCTGCTGGACCGCTTCGCTGAGGAAGTCGAGGCGCTACTCGGCTTTCTGGAAAGCTCGGCCGAAGAAGATTTGGTAGAGACCGCCGCCCGCACTCACAAGATCGCCGGCAGCGCAGCCACGCTCGGCGCCGTTGCCCTGCGATCTGCCCTGGTGGCAATCGAGGAGGCCGCAAAAACGGGTGATGGCGCCGCCCTGCGCGACGGCATCGCCGCCCTGCCCCGGGTCTGGTCCGAAACCCGCCCTGCCCTCGTAGCCGAGCGCCGCAAAGCCCCCCGCTCGTCCGCACCCTAGACCGGGCTCAGGGCCGCAGGATCCCCAGCACCCGCCCGATCTCGGCCACGTTCGTCACCGTACTGTCGTAACAGGCGATGGAATCGCCGGGCAGCAGGAAGGGGTCGTAGTCATCCCGGTCGGCGCGGCGCAGCAGGTTCTCGATATCCCGCTCAATGACCACGGAGACCTTGGTGATCGGGTTGCGCGAGAACAGCACCGACGAGCGGTTGGCGCTGGTCGCCCGTGCTCCACCAACGCAGTTGGTGTTCACCACTGCCTGCAGGTAGCGCGTTCCATAGGGCACCTCGCGGGTTTCCCGCCCGATGGCCGAGGGCGCGTTGCCGGTGGCGGGCTGGGTGAGGTTGGACAGGAACAGCGAAATCCCCGGCGGGCTGATCGGGCTGGGGCGCATCAGGTCTTCCTGAAAGCAGCCGCGGCTCGGCACGTTCACCTCGTCGCCGGTGAGCAGCATGATATCCACCGCGTTCTGCCCCTCGAAGACGCCGCGCATGTCGAGCGTGTAGAGCGTGCCGCCGCGGCGCACCTCGACGGCGGAGATATCGGCGTCGGGGCGCACGCCGCCTGCCGCGCGCAGCGCGGCGGAAAGGTTGCGCCCCTCGGTCGAGGCACCCAGCGCCTGCTGGCGGCGGCTGTCGACCTGGTCGCCCGGCACCCCGCCGATTTCCACCGCGCGGGGCTCGAAGACGGCACCCGAGACCCCCACAGTGACGGAGGCAAAATCGGCCACCCGCACCGAGATGCGCGGGGTTTCGGCAAAGAAGTCTCCGGCGAGGAGCTGGCGGGCAATGTCGGCCTCGACCTGTGAGGTTAGCCTCCCCTGCGCCGGGATCGGTGCAAGAAAGGGCAGCTTCAGCGTGCCGTCGCGCGAGACCACGTAATCGCCGTTGAAGGTTTCATCGTCACCGACGCGGATATCCACCAGATCGTTCCGGGTGAGCCGCTCGCCCCGCAGCGCGGAGGCCGCCGTCGCGCCGCTCGCCTTGCCGCCCGCACCGCCCCGCGGGGCGCGGCACTTCTGGGCGTTGATCGTGGCCGACCGCAAGAACTGCGCTTCATCCCGGGTCACATCGGGCTGACGATACTGCGCCTGATAGGCATCGCCCTGCGCGACCGGCTCGAGGTTGTCGGGCGTATCGAGTGCGGCGCACCCGCTCAGGGCCAGCGCGGCAACCAGCGCCGTGGAAGACTTGAATACCTGCACCATCACTGCTTTCGCCTTGTCGCCTGCGGTTGAGTGATTGTTACGTCCTTCCCCCGCCCGGGTCGAGGGAGCGTCGGGCGCGGGCACCCTATCCGTTGGGATATGGTGCACAACTGTTGCGCCCTTCGCCTCTCCTTGGGCGCGCAAGACGGCAGCAAACCGCTGGCCTAGACCTTGGTTACCAACCGCCAAGGGACCAGACAGATGCTTACCACTCACGGAACATCTCGTATCGTGCACAACCTCCTCGCCTACGGGGCGTCGGAGGTTGCGGCCAAGGTCTCGCGGCTGTTGGTGGTCGTCGCCGTCGCCCGAACGCTTGATCTCGAGCAGATCGGTGTGGCGGCGGCGGCTCTCGCAGCGGCGGACATCCTGAAGTCCCTCACCGAGAACGGCGTCGGCCAGCGTATCATCGCCGCGCGCGACGACGAGCTGGAGGCCACTTGCGCCACTGCCCACCGCATCTTCTGGGCCTGGTGCCTCGGCCTCTTCCTGCTGCAATCGGCGGTCGGCCTCGCGCTCTATTCCGCCGGCGGCAGCCTCACTCTCCTGCTGCTGATCCTCCTGCTGGCGGGCGAATACCTCTTCATGCCGGGCGGGCTGGTGCAAACGGCGCTGGCCATGCGCGCCGGCAAGCTGCGGCAGACGGCAGCCATCTCCGGCGGCCAGATCGTGGCGGCCAACTTCATGTCGGCGGCGCTGGCGCTGGCCTGGCCCTCGGCACTGGCGCTTATCCTCCCGCGCCTGCTCACCGCGCCGTTCTGGCTCGTCGCCATGCGCCGCCTCCACCCGTGGTCCCCCGACCCGTCCGCCCCCCGGGCTCCGCTCGCGCCTTTCGCTCGTTTCGGCGCGGCGGTGCTCGGGGTGGAGCTAGTCAAGGCGCTGCGGATGCAGGCCGACAAGCTGATCGTCGGCACGCTGATGGGCGCGGAGGCACTGGGCCTCTACTTCATGGCCTTCAACGCGGGCCTCAGCCTCGCCACCTCCTTCTCCACCGCCTTCTCCACCGTGCTCTTCCCGCACCTCTGCACCAGCACCGACCGTGCGCAGGCCCTGCGGCAGGCGATGGTGCTGGGCCTCGGCCTCATCACCCCCGCCGTGCTGGCCCAGGCACTGCTGGCCCCGGTCTACGTACCGCTGCTACTCGGCGCGGGCTGGGAGGAGCTGCCGCAGATCGTCTCGATCCTCTGCCTCGTCGCCATCCCCACCACCCTCTGGGCCGCCGCCGCCGGCTGGATGCGCGCGCAAGGCCGGGCTGGCGCCGAGTTCCGCGTGACCGCGCTGATGACCGCCGCGCTCATGCTCAACACCGCCGCCCTCGCCCCCTTCGGCCTGCTGCCCGTTGCCACCGGCTACGCGCTCACCGCTACCGTGGTGATGGTGCTGGCCTCGCTTCCCGCCCTCCACGCGGCCTTCGCCCGCCGCCACCTCGCAAAGGTCTGACCCATGCCTGCCATCTCCATCGTCATCCCCTGCTACAACGCCGAGGCGACCATCCTCGCCACGCTTGAAAGCCTGCTGCGCCAGAGCTTCTCCGACTGGGAGGCCATCTGCATCGACGACGGTTCCACCGATGGTACCATGACCCTCGTGCGCTCCGCCGCGTGGCAAGACCCGCGCATTCGCCAAGTCGCCAACCTCGGCAAGGGGCCCAGCGTGGCCCGCAACGCGGGCGTGTTGCGCGACGCCACCGCGCCGCTGATCGCCTTCTGCGATGCCGATGACCTCTGGCACCCCGAGAAGCTGGCACAGGTCGTGGCGGCCTTCGACGACGAGACCACCGAGGCCGTCTATGGCCGGATCGAGTTCTTCCGCCACGTGCCCGGCGACAGCCTCGTGCGCTCCACCGTGCCCGCCGGGCCGCTCACCGTCCCGATGCTGCTGGGCGAGAACCCGGTCTGCACCATGTCCAACCTCTCGGTCCGGCGCGAGACCTTCGCACAGACCGGCGGGTTCGACAGCGCGATGGTCCACAACGAGGACCTCGAATGGCTGATCCGGCTGGTGGGCGACGGTGCCCGTGTCATCGGCCTGCCCGCGCTGCACACCTACTACCGCACCAGCACCGGCGGCCTCTCCACCAACCTCACCGCCATGGCCGCAGGCCGCGCCACCGCGCTCGAAACCGCTGCCCGCTACGGCTTTGAACCGGATGAAGAGAGCCACGCCATCCACGCCCGCTACCTCGCCCGCCGCGCCCTGCGGCTTGGGGGAGACCCGCGCGAGGCCCTGCGCCATGCCCTTGCCGGCCTCCGCCACAGCCCGGCGGGCTTCTTCTCTCCCGCGCGCCGCGGCGCGCTCACCCTCGCCGGAGCCGCCCTCGCACCCGTCCTGCCGCGCCCCCTGCGCCGCGCCCTCTTCTCTTGATCGCCCGCCAGAAAGGCCCTCCCATGACCCTCGCCTCCATCATCGTTCCCGCCTTCAACGTCGAAGCTACATTGGCCGAGACCCTGACCGCGCTGCTCGCCCAGACCCATCCCGACTTCGAGATCATCGTGGTCGATGACGGTTCGACCGACCGCACCCCGATGATCGCCCGGCGCTTCACCCGCGACGCTCGTGTGCGCATTGTCCGCCAGGCCAACCGTGGCCTCGCCGGGGCGCGCAACTCGGGCATCTCCGCCGCGAAGGGCGAGATCATCGGCTTCTGCGACGCCGATGACCTCTGGCACCCCGAAAAGCTGGCCCGCCACGCCGCCCACCTCGCTGCCAACCGGGAGGTCGGCGTCAGCTACTCCGGCTCAGTCCTGATCGACGAGGCCTCCCGCCCCCTCCGCACCGCTCAGCGCCCGCGCCTCACCGGGGTAGATGCCAGCACCATCTTCAAGCGCAACCCCATCGGCAACGGCTCCGCCCCGGTCATCCGCCGCACCGTTTTCGACGAGATCGGCTACGTGCCTCGCCAAGAGCCCGGTCGTACATGGTTTTTCGACGAAACCTTCCGCCAGTCGGAAGATATCGAATGCTGGCTCCGCATCGCCCTCTCCACCTCCTGGCGCTTCGAGGGCATCGAGGGGTTGCTCACCCGCTATCGCGTCAACTCCGGCGGCCTCTCTGCCAATACCGAGCGCCAACTGGCCGCCTGGGAGCGGATGGTCGACAAGCTCGCACCCCTCAACCCGGCCTTCTTCGAGGTCAACACTCGCGCCGCCCGCGCCTACCAGTTGCGCTATCTCGCCCGCCGGGCCATCTCCGACCGGGACGGCGCGCGCGCGCACAGGCTGATCCGCGCCGCGCTCTCCAACTCGCGGCTGCCGCTGCTCGAAGAGCCGGGCAAGACCCTCACCACCCTCGCGGCGGCCCTCGTGTTTCGCCTGATCGGCTCCGGCCGAAAGCCCGCCACGCTCAGCGCCGAGCTCGCCCGATGACCCGCCCCCGGATTCTCCACCTCGTCGATGACGCTACCGCCGGCGGCGTCATGCGCGTGCTCGACTACCTCGTCACCTCGCCCGAACTGGCTGAACAGGCCGATCACACACTGCGCCACGTCCCCCGCGGCAGCCTGCGCCTTGGCCGCCTCGATGCGGATATGATCGTCTCTCACCTCGCGGTGAGCTGGCGCACGCTACCCATGCTGGCCCTGCTCCGACTGCGGAACCCACACGCCCGGCTGGTGCATGTCGAGCACAGCTATACCGAGAGCTTTGTGGCACACTGCGTACGCCGAAAGGGCCGCTTTGCCCTTCTGCTCCGCACCGCCTACAACCTGTTCGACCGGGTGGTCGCCGTGAGCGAAGCGCAGGGCGAGTGGCTCGTCCGGAGCGGAGCCGTTCCGCCCCATCGCCTGTCTGTTATCCCGTCCTGCGTCGATCTCACGGACTTCCGAAACCTGCCCCGGCGCTCCGGCCCGGTCCGCGCCTTCGGCGCAATTGGCCGGCTCGACCCGCAGAAGGGCTTCGACACGCTGATTGCGGCCTTCCGAACGATCCCACGTTCGGATCTTTCTCTCCACATCTACGGCGAAGGCCCGGAAGAGGCGCGGCTTCGTTCCATCGCATCTGGTGATACGCGCATCGTCTTCGAAGGCCGGGCCGACACTCCGAGCGACGCCTTCGCCGCCGTCGACGCCGTCGCCATGCCCTCCCGCTGGGAGGCTTACGGCCTTGTCGCAATCGAAGCCCGCGCAGCAGGGCGCGCTCTGCTGGTGCAAGCCGTAGACGGTCTGACCGATCACCTGCAGCTCGGAGCGCACACGGCCAAAAATCGTACAAGCGCCGCATGGGTCGAGTTGATACAGGCGGTCGCAGCTGGCGCCCCGGAGCCGCCCGCTTCCGACCCGATGTCCGTCTATCAACTTGACGAACGCTTCCTGAGGGCTTGGAACGAACTCGTCGCCGAGGTCCGGCTCTAAGGAATGCGAACCACGTATCTATTCCTCTGTGTCGAAACAGATCTAGAAGTGTATCGTTGAGTCAAGCCGCGAACGGCTGCGCCAAGGTTACGTTTTTCGTGACGTGGCGAGCCGCAGCACCAAGCCTCTCACATTCGACACCTGCCACCGCCCTTCCCGCCGGGTGAGGATCCCGCGCGCATTGAGCTGCGCGGCAATCGCCCGGAGCGACACATGCCCCTCCGCCCGGATCGCAGCGACCACCTCCGCCAGTCCCGCCGCAAACTCGTCCGCATTGCGAGAGACCGCTGCTCGAAGCGCCAAGCCGCCCTCCCCTGCCCGCCGGAGGGCCGCTGCGCCGTTGGGGTTGCCCAGCTTCACCCCGCGGGCCTTGGCGGCCGCCAGCGCCTCCTTCGTGCGCCGGGAGATCGCTTCTCTCTCCTGCTGGGCGACGAGGGCCATGATGCCCACGGTCAGGTCGTTGAACGGGCAGAGCTGCTGCGGCGAGCGATCTGCGATGACGAACTGGTTCAGGTGGTTGGTCGGGGCGGGGGGGTGAACCGGACGGTGGCGGCTCCGCTTGATGTGCATGTCCTGGCTGATGTCGCGCTGCCGCTAATCTACGACGAGATTACGGTCTGGGAGGCCGTGAAGCCGGACCTGTTCCAGCGGATGTTGTTGGCAGGGGTGGCAGTGGATAGTCCCGGGGACGCAGCCATACTCCAACCCGTCCTGTTCACCAGCAGCAACCAGGCAAAGCAGGCATTCGAAGCGGCGCTATTTAAGTGTCAAACCCCTATGTATGACTCTTATAGGGAAATGACACTTAAATCGGCTGCCTACCGACGTGCCGGACGCGGCCGGGGCTGGCAGCGGGTGTGGTGGATCGGATATGGCGGCGAAGGCGCGATGCGGTCGCGGATTGAGGGAGTGCTGGGTCCCTTGGCCGAGTGGCGGGAAGGCTGATAGCGTCTCGCGATCGCGGCGGAGGTGCGCTTGGAGTGTGTGCCCTCGACCTTACCGTTTCTCACTTTGTTGCTGTAATGAGTACTTCGCCGATGTTCTTAATGGACAGACTTGGGACGCCATTCTTGACCAGAGCGTCAATGAACTTTTTCGACCAGGTGTCCACACCGCTTCCAAATATATTGATTTCAATCCGTCCGCCTTTTTTCAGTACTCTCACCGTTGCTTGGGCAAGTCTTTGGGGGTCCACCGAAGTCGGTATCTTTGAAGCTACGACTTTGTCGATTGAGTTGGGGAGGAACACGCTGTCCATCTCCTCGCCGCCGACCTTTACCAGATTTGGGATGTCGGCAGGCCGGCCCGGAGTCACGTTGTTGACGTTAATGGCATGAGACCATGCCTTTATCTCGTGCTTAGCGGCTTCTCCTCCAACATTTACAACCACCTCCCTACCCTCTTTTCGGAGGGCGCTTACCAGAGCCCGAGCCTGGCCGGGGCTCAGATGACTGGCAATCTTTGCTGCGACCCGAGTTCGGAACAGAACCTTGATCCCGCTTGCGGCAAGTCTTACGGAGAGCTTTCCAAGGAGGCCAATTCCAGTAATGAGCAGCAGAATGTCGTCGGCCTGTATTGCTGACGGTAATATATTGTAGCTTTCAAACGAAAGCACTGCCAGTATGCTGCCTTCTGGGTCGAAAAGGACGGTGTACCAATCATCCATCGTTC
>NZ_QTNQ01000080.1 GCF_018424695.1 Vannielia litorea | reverse complement strand
ATAAGAGACAGGGCTGGGGGTGACGGCAAGTCGTTTCTAGGCGAACCCTGCAAACTGCCTCCCAAGGCTCCCATGCCTCCCACGGCGTTGGTTTTATCCTTTCCTTCTCGGGCCTTACGTCTTCGGTGGATGCGGCTTTCTGCCTCCCACTCTCCCCCTGTTGCCTCCCATGCCTCCCATAAAAAACAACGGAGGATCAACAATTGGTGGAACAAGGGCGAAAAGCCACAACATCTTGAGAGGGTGAGAATGGGTAAAGGGATCACAGCAGCAGAGAGGGCGGCGATTGAGGCTTTCGAGCGAGAGAACGGCGTGACCCGGCTCACGCCTGAGCCGCGCCCGGCGCCGCCTGCCGCGCCGCTGCCGGAGCGGCTCCACACCCCGCGCCCGGCCTCGCGCCACATGCCCCGCGCCCGGGGCGGCATGCCGGGCACCCGCGCCGCGCCGCGCGCCGTCTCGATCCGCCAGTTGCTCGAATGGGCCTTCCGGGTGGAGCGGGCGAGCGTGGACTTCGGCCCCGCCGCCGACATCGTGAACCCGCCGCGCACCGTGGGCATGGAGTTCATCCTCATCGAGCGGGCGCGCCTTGGCTGCCAGGTCGATGGCGGCGGGCGCAGCGCCATCCACCCCGATGCCGACACCGTGGCCAGCGCCGTGGCGGCCCTGCCCGAGGCCAACGGCGGGCGGCGCATGGCCATCTGGATCGCCGAGCTGGCCCGCGAGGGCGCAGAGCCCGACTGGATGCCCGGCGCGCGCCCCCGGCTGGAGCCGGTGGAGTGGTTCACCAACCGGCACGGGCGCTTTCCGGTGACGGCGGATGCGGCGTGCCTTGGCGCGCGAGGCTGGCCTGCGGTGCGGCGCGTCTCCCGCAAGGGGCGGCTGCACCTCGATCCGGTGCTGTTCACCCCCTGCCACTGGCCGGTGCGCGCCGAAACCATCGCCGCCGCCCGCCGCCGCTGGCTCGATTGGTGCATGGCCCTGCTCACCCTGCGCACCAGCTTTCAGGTGTATGGCGGGCTCACCGCCTTTCGCCTGACCGATGAGATGCCGCCGTTTCAGCCGTGGCGGGGCCGGGAATACACAAGGTGTTGACAGCGAATCATCTAGGGGGCTAGACATAGTGCCAGCACCACACGAGCGCCCGAGGCAGAGATGCCCCGGGCGCTTCGCGTTTGGGATGGGCGGCTTTCCTGGTGAAGAACACGAAGCCGCATCCGCTCTGAACCGTATTCACCGATGGGAACGGTGCCAGGAAGGAGAGGGCGGGCCGCTGCGGCGGACATAGGAGGCAGCTGCTCAGGCCTCAAGCATGACCGCAGTCGAAGCCGCCGCACCCAAAAGGCGGCAGGGCAGGAATACCAAGGGGAAAGAGACCGGCACCCCGGCCATAGCTGGCCACTGGGCGCACGAGGCGCGATGGTGGCCCCGGTCTCCGGGCGGGTGGAAGGCCCGCATCCAGTTCGAGAGGCGGCCATCGTGATCAACATCGGAGACAACATCGCGGCCTTCGAGCGGCAGATGTCCGACTTCGCCCGCTCGCAACTGCCCTTCGCCACGGCCATGGCGCTGAACGACACCGCCGCCGATGTGAAGGACGCCGAAGAGACCGAGCTGGCCAAGGCGCTGGACCGGCCCACGCCCTTCACCCGGCGCGGGCTCTTCGTCAGCCGCGCCAGCAAGCGCAAGCTGACGGCCATCGTCGGCTTCAAGGATATTCAGGCCGCCTATCTGGCCTTGCAGGTGGAGGGTGGCCGCCGCAGCCCCAAGGGCCGGGCCATCCTGGTGCCGGTGGGCCAGCGGCTGAACAAGTATGGCAACATGCCGCGCGGCGCGGTGGCCCGGATGCTGAAGCGCCCCGATGTCTTCGTGGCCTCCAAGAGCGATCCGAAGACCAAGCATCTGCGCCCCGGGATCTACCAGCGCAACAGTCGCAAGGGGCGGCGCAATGCGGCCCCGAACCTTTTGGTGGCCTTCGAGGATGAGGCGCAGTATCGCCCCCGGCTGCGCTTCGACCATGTGGCCGAGCGCCGTGCGTTGGCGAGGATCGAGCGAAACTTCCTCCGCCGCCTCGAACAGGCCCTCGCCACCGCCCGATAGGCCCTTGGGTCCTTCCTTCGCCCCCGCCGCACGGGGGTAATTCGCGCCCCGTTGGTTTTGAGGGAGTGAGAGAAAACCGTGGTTTCTCACGGGGTTGTTGTTGTTGTGCTGTTCGCGGCATGGAGATCAGAATGAAAATCGAGCAGATGGCCCTGAAGGATCTGGAGCGGTTCGAGGGGAATTCCCGACTTCACTCCGAGGGGCAGGTTGGCTGAGATCGCCGCGTCGATCACCGAGTTCGGGTTTACAAACCCCATCCTGGTGAATGCGTCGGGGCGCATCATTGCGGGGCACGGGCGCCTTGCTGCCGCCGAGAGCCTCGGGCTCGATCGGGTGCCGGTGGTGCGGCTCAAGCACTTGTCCGAGGCGCAGGAGCGCGCGCTGGTCATCGCTGACAATCGTATCGCGGAAAACGCGAGTTGGGATGAGGAGCGGCTGACGCAGGAGGTTGCTGCGCTGCAGGCCGAGGGCTTTTCGCTGGATCTCCTGGGCTTTGAGGAGAAGGAGCTGGAGGCCCTGCTGGCGAGTGTGGCTGAGAATGAGCCCGTGGTGCTGCCGGGGGATCCGGAGGCGGTGCCGGATCTCGAGGATGATCCGGTGACGCAGCCCGGCGATCTGTGGGTGCTGGGCGAGCACCGCCTGCTCTGCGGTGACGCCACCTCGATCGAGGCGCTGGAGCGTCTGATGGGTGGCAGTCTCGCTGACGCCGTCTGGACCGATCCGCCCTATAACGTGAATTATCAGACCGCCGCCGGCTCGATTGCGAATGACAACCTCGCCGCTGAGGAGTTTCAGGCCTTCCTCCGGGCGGCCTTCGATGCGCTTTTCGCCGCGATGAAGGACGGGGCCGCGATCTATGTGGCTCATGCCGACACCGAGGGTCTGGCCTTCCGCTCTGCCTTTGCTGGCGCTGGGTTCAAACTCTCCGGATGCCTCGCCTGGGTGAAGCCGTCGCTGGTGCTGGGCCGATCGGATTACCAGTGGCGCCACGAGCCTATCCTTTATGGGTGGAAGCCTGGCGCTGCGCATTCGTGGTTTGGGGGCCGCGCGCAGACCACCGTGCTCGAGTGGGAGGAAACACCTGCCGTGCGCGCCCTGCCCGATGGCACGCTCCAAGTTGACGTGGGCGACCAGACGCTGGTGGTGTCGGGCTCTGACATTAGCCTGTCGATGCTCGAGGGCTCGGTGGTGCGGGTGGCGCGACCTCGCCGCAACGATGTGCATCCGACGATGAAGCCCACCGACCTCATCACGCGGATGCTGGAGAACAGCACTCGCCCTGGCGCGGTGGTGCTCGATCCCTTCGGGGGCTCCGGCTCCACCATCATGGCATGCGAGCTGACGCGCCGCGTCGGTCGATCGACGGAGCTGGATCCGGGCTACTGCGACGTGATCGTGCGGCGCTGGCAGGAGGCAACGGGCCGGCTCGCCACGTTGGGTGAGTGCGAAGGCTTTGAGGCCGTTCGGGCGACCCGTGAAGCCGAGCGGGCGGCAGCGTGAGGGCGATGATCAATGCAAGATGAGTCCATTCAGCCCGACGCCTCGAACCCCCGCGCAGTGCGGGATGCCATTGCCGCGCAGAAAGAGGCGATCGAGCTTAAGAAACTGCAGGGCGCGCTGGTCGACAGGAAGGCCGCGGAGGCCCATGTGCGGCTGTTGGCGCGACAATTCCGTGAGGGGTTCATGCGTTTCGCCGAAGAGGTTGGCCCGGAGATTGCCGAAGAATTCGGTGCTGACCCGGATGCAGTGGTAGAGCGCCTGGCTCGGGCCGTTGAGGCGCGCCTGGAAAAGGTGGCGGGAGTCAAAGTTGACCTCGCCGGTTAAATACCTCGGCGCTGAGGCCGTCCTCGCTGCCTGGGCGGAGGGCCTGTGCCCTGCGCCCACCGCTGAGCAGGGTGGCAGCGTGCTCGCGCGGACCATGGGGTGGAAGACGCGCGCCCTCTATCCGTTGCCTGATGGCGTCGAGGACGTTGTTGTCAACCGCTCGCAAATCGCCCGGGCGCTGGCGGTGTCGGAGCCGACGATCACCAAGTGGATCGGCGCCGGCATGCCGGTGCTCGAGGAGGGTGGCAATGGCCGCGAGTATGCCTTCCAGCTCGGGGACTGCTACGCGTGGCGCATGGCCCGGGAGGCGGAGGCCTCGGCGGCACGAGGCGCGGCGGAGGCGGCGGCCTCACAATTGGCGATGCAGTTCATCGGGGCCGATGAGGGGGACGATCTCGCCGGGCTCTCGGCGCTGGAAATCGAGCGCCTGTCTGACGCCGCCTACAAGCGCAACCGCACCGCCGAGCAGCAGGGCGAGCTGGTGCGGGCGCATCGGGTGCGGGCGCTCTTCGAGAGCATGATGGTGCTGATGGTCAACACGCTGGAGGCGCTGCCGGATTATGCCGAGCGCGAGTTCGGGCTCACGCCTGAGCAGGTGGAGCGGCTCCAGGCGCGCTGCGGCAAGGCGCTGAACGACTGCCGCCAGCAGTTGGAAGAGCTGACACGCGGCACCGGCGAGGTGGTGGCGATGACGGGCGGGCAGGAGGCGCTGCCGCTCGAATGATCACCATGCCCGATGCGCGCCTGCGCAGTGCCGCCGACATTCCGCCGCTGCCGCCCTATGCAAAGGCGGAGGATTGCCTGGCCGACGCGCTGCCGCTGCTGGCCCCTTCGGCCCGGCTGACAGTGACCGAGGCCGCCGAGCGTTACATCAAGGTGCCCTCGAATGGCACCTGGCAGACCTTCGACCGGGAGGTGACGCCCTACATGGTGGAGCCTGCGGATGTGACCCAATCGCGGCTCTTCAAGGCGGTGGCGCTGATGGGGCCATCGCAGACCGGCAAGACGGTGCTGCTGCAAACGGTGGCGGGCCACGCGGTGATGGTGAAGCCCTCGACCGTGCTGATCGTGCACATGGACGGCAAGAGCCGCGACATCTGGGTGGAAGAGAAACTGGATCCGATGATCCTGAACAGCCCGGCGCTGGCCGAGCGGCTCGGCCCGGCGCGGGAAGACAGCACCTTCAGCCGCAAGCGCTTCAAGGGCATGCGGCTGCTCATCGGGATCCCGACGCCGCGCATTCTCTCGGGCGGCACATACCGGATGGTGCTGCTGACCGACTACGACCACCACCCGCAGCTTCTGGGCGGCAAGGAAAACCCGGAAGGCTCACCCTTCGGCCTGGCGATCAACCGGATCAAGGAGGCGGGCAGCTCGGGCTGCGTCCTGGCCGAGAGCAGCCCGGCCTGGCCGGTGATCGACACAAGCTGGCGGCCCGCTGCGGAGGCTCCGCACGAGCTGCCGCCCACGGCCCATGGCATCGCGGTACTCTACAACCAGGGCACGCGGGCAAGGCTCTATTGGGAGTGCCCCGATTGCGGCGAGGAATTTGAGCCGCGCATCGACCGGCTGCACTACGATGCCGACCTGGAGCCCGGCGCGGCGGGGGCCAGCGCCGAGATGGAATGCCCGCATTGCGGCAGCCTGATCGGCCACCGCCACAAGGCCGAGCTGAACCGGGCGATCCTGAAGGGCCGGGGTGGCTGGCGGCATGAGGCCAGCGATGGCCGGGTGGTGGCGCTGGACGATGCGGCGCGGCGGCAGAGCCCGATTGCCTCCTATGCGCTGAACGGCGCGGCGGCGACCTTCGCGAGCTGGGCCGACATCGTGGCCCGGCTTGAGGCAGAGCGCCGCCGGGCGGAGGCGATGGGCGACTGGAGCGAATACGCGAAGGTCATCTACACCGATGTGGGCCTGCCCTTCGCCCGACCGCGCAGCGAAGACGAAGAGGCGCTGACCGAGGCCTTCCTCGCCGCCCATGCGCATGAGACGCCCAAGGGCACGGCGCCGGAGTGGACGCGGTTCATCACCGTGTCGGTGGACGTGCAGGATACCTACTTCCCGGTGCAGGTGACGGCCTGGGGCGAGGGCGGGCGGGCGCAGGTGGTGGACCGCTTCGACCTGACCCGGCCACCCGAGGGGGCGCCGAACGCCGAGCGGGATACGGAGGGCAACAGCCGCCGGATAATGCCGCCGAAATACCTGGCCGACTGGCAGGTGCTCGAAGGCCTCGCCGCCCGCGTCTGGCCGGTGGAGGGCCGGGGCTGGGGGCTGCGGCCCGTGGCCTGCACCGTGGACTTCCAGGGCTCGCCGGGCGTGTCGGACAATGCCGAGGCCTTCTGGCGCGCGCGCCGCAAGGCAGGCGAGGGCAAGCGGTGGTTCCTGACCCGGGGCCACGGCGGATGGCGGCTCCAGGCGCGGCATTGGTATGCCAGCCCCGAGCGCGGCCATGACGGCAAGAAGGCCCGCGCCATCAAGCTGCTGAACATCGCCACCGACCGGGTGAAAGACACCGTGGCCGCGATGCTCACCCGCGCCGATGGCGGCGCCGGTGCGCTGGTGGTGCCCGGATGGATGGCCGAGGAAGGCCGCGCCGAATTCGTCGCCGAAGAGCGCGGCGACAAGAAATGGGAAAAACGCCGCGGCCACCTGCGCAACGAGGGTTTCGACCTTTCGGTGCAGGCCCGCGCCGTGGCCGAACACCTCGGCATGATGAAGATCACCGATTGGGCCTCGCCCCCCGCCTGGGCGGCGGAGGGGGAGGCCAACCCGCAGCACGTGAAGATGGAGGCGGGGGCGCTGCCCGAGGCGGCGCCCGCCCCGAAACCGAAATCGCCGCCCCGGCGGCTGTTCTGAGGATCACCATGGCCTATACGCAAGCCGACCTGACCGAACTTCAGAGGAACATGGCCAAGGGTTTGAAGGTTGCTCAGGTGGGCGGTGAGCGGGTGGAGTTCCGCACACTTGCCGAAATGCAGCGGCTGGAAACCCGGATCAAGCGCGAGTTGGGCGAGAGCATCCCGGCCACCTTCCAGACCATCCGCACCGAGACGGGGTGGCGCTGATGAGCAAGCCCCGCCGCCCGCTGGCCGCGCGCCTGAACGATCTCATCGCCCCGATCTCGCCCGCCTGGGCGGCGCGCCGTCAGGCGAGCATGGTGGCCTACCACCGGGGGCAGGCCCTGGCCGCCCATTACGATGGCACGGGGCGCGGCGCGCGCGGCGCGGACTTTCGCCGGAATCGCACCGATGCGGTGCTGGCCGGGCGCTATGACCGCGAGAGCCTGAGCTTCGTGGTGCGCGACATGCTGCGCAACAACCCTGTGGCGCGCCGGGCGCAGCGCCAATTGATGAACGGCATCGTCGGCCAGGGCATCGTGCCCTCGGTGCACGTGGAGGGCGCCGAGGTGGAGGGCAGCCTTGAGGCCGAGCTGAAGGCCGAGGTGGAGCGGCTGTGGAAGGCCCATGCCATCGAGGGCCGCCACATCGACGCGGGCGGCAACCTCAACCTCTTCTCGATGCAGGGTCTGGTGGCGGGCACGGTGGTGGGCGATGGCGAGGTGCTGCTGCGCCGCCGGTTTCGCCGCCCATCGGACGGGCACCCGCTGAATTTCCAGGTGCAGGTGCTGGAGGCGGACTTCCTCGACGCGCAGGTGGATGGCGACCTCGGCAACGGGCGCTTTGCCGTGGAGGGCATCGAGTTCAACCCGATCGGGCAGCGCGTGGCCTATCACATCTATGAGCACCACCCGGGCGGGGCGCGAGGCATGCTGCCCAAGTCGCGCCGGATCCCGGCTGAGAACATCATCCACGTCTTCGACGTGATGCGCCCGGGGCAGGAGCGCGGGATGAGCTGGTTTGCCCCGGTGATCACGCTGCTGCACGACCTCCACAAGTACCAGGATGCGCAGGTGAAGCGGCAGGAGGTTGCCTCGCAGTTCGCCGCCTTCTGGAAGACGGAAAAGCCACAAGACCTCGGCGACACCGCGATGAGCGCAGGTGCGATCATCCAGATCCCGGACGACGAGGATGTGATCTTTACCGATCCGCCCAGCGTGGATGGCTATGAGCCCTTCATGGCCCAGACCATTCGCACCATCGCGGCGGCGATGGGCCTGACCTATGAGCAGCTTTCGGGCGATCTGCGGCGCGTCAACTACACCTCGCACCGCGCCGGGCGCATGGCGACCGACCCGAACATCGCCGACTGGCAGCGCAACATGATGATCGGGCGCGTCTGCCGCGGGCTGGAGGCCTGGATGGCCGAGGCGGTGCAGGACATGGCCGACATTCCGCCCACGGCCTACCGGATCGACTGGACGCCGCCGCGCCGCCCGCAGGTGGACCCGGGCAAGGACACCAAGGCCGATGCCGATGAGGTGGCCGCCGGATTTGCCAGCCGCCGCGAGAAGATCCGCGAGCGCGGCAAAGAGCCTGAGAAGGTGGAGGCGGAGATCCGCGAGGAGCGCAGCGCGCTGCCCGCGCCTGCGCCCGCCGCCGCCCCGAAACAGACCGAGACCGAGGAGTAACCCATGGCCCCGAATGCAATGAACATCGCCACCCGCATGTTCAACACGCCGCACCTCATTTGCCCCGAGAAGGCGGCGGTGATTGCCCAGGCCTTCGGCCCCCGCCTGCTGGGCGGCGAGGCGCTGGACGTGGTGGGCGCGCCGCAGGCCGAGGCCCGCGACTTCGAGCAGCCCCGGCCCGGTGCCACCATCATCGGCGACGATCTCTACCGCTCGGTGAAGAAACGGGGCGGCTACCTGAATTACCAGGGCGTGGCGGTGATCTCGGTGACGGGCACACTGGTGCGCCGGGGCAGCTACATCGGCGAAAGCTCGGGCCTGACCTCCTACGAGGGGCTCTCGGCGCAGATCCGGGCAGCGGCGGAAGACCCGGAAGTGCGGGCCATCGCGCTGGAGATCGACAGCTTCGGCGGAGAAGCGGCGGGGGTGTGGGGGCTGTGCGGCGAGATCCGGGCGGCGCGCGAGCTGAAGCCGGTGCACGCCTTCCTGGCTGAATATGCGCTCTCGGCGGGCTATGCCATCGCCGCCCAGGCCGACCGGATCACCGTGCCGCCCTTCGGCCTCGCAGGCTCCATCGGGGTGGTGACGATGCATGTGGACATGAGCGCCCAGCTCAAGCAGCAGGGCGTGAAGGTGACGCTCATCCACTCGGGCGCCCACAAGGTGGAGGGCAACCCGTTCGAGGCGCTGCCCGAGCCGGTGCGCGCCCGGATCGAGGAAGAATGCGATGCGCTTCGGGTGACCTTTGCCGAGCATGTCGAGGCGGGGCGCCGGGGCCGGGTGAGCCTGGCCGATGCGCTGGCCACCGAGGCGGCGACCTTCCTTGGCCCGAAGGCGGTGCAGGCCGGGCTGGCCGATGAGGTTTCGGAAGCGCGGCCCGCGTTCATGAAGCTGGTGGAGGCGCTGAACCCGCCCGCGACGGCGGCGGCGCTGCCTGCGGCGGCGGGCCCGGGCTTTGCGCGGGCGCTGGCGCGGGTTGGCAACGTGCAGGAGGTGCCCGCCGCCTTGGCTGACATCCTCCATGGCGCGGAGGCCGGTGCGATGGACAACCTTGTGCATCATGGCCCGCTCTCACCGCTGGCCCCGTCAGTCCAGGCCGTGCTTCGTCCCATCACCTATCGCCAACACCCCTCGGCCCAGGCCGAGGAAGCCGATTGCAGCTCCGGCTGCGCAACCGGGGCCGATGGCCCCTCAACCAAGGAGAAAGAGATGTCGAAAGAGACTCTCACCCAGCCGGACGCCGAAGAGCAGAAGGCACCCCCTGCCACCGAGCAGGACACCAATGCCGCCGCCGATGCGGCTGCGCAGGCCGAGCGCACGCGCGCCTCGAAGATCACCGCCAAGGTGCAGCAGGCGGGCCTGCCTGCCAACCTCGCCGCCGAGCTGATCGAGAAAGGCACGAGCCTTGAGCAGGCCTATGATGTGATCCTCGACAAGAAGGCCGAGGCGGCGAATGACGGCGGCGAGATCCGCAACCAGGTGGGCGCCGCCGTGGTGACCGGCGACGTGGTGGACCGCTCGATGAAGGGCATCGAGGCCTCGCTGCTGGCGAAGGTTGGCCTTGAGGGCGGCGAGCGCAACGAGTTCTCCAGCTTCTCGCTGGCCGAGCTTGCCCGCCACACCCTGACCGCCCGCAACCTGACCTTCACCGGCAGCCGGATGGAGATGGTGGCGGCGGCCTTCCAGCCCTCGCTGGCGGGCGGCTACCACGGCACCACCGACTTCGGGAACATCCTGGAGAACGTGGCCAACAAGTCGATGCTGAAGGGCTGGATGGAGGCCGAAGAGACCTTTCCCCAGTTCACCTCGCGTGGGATGTTCAGCGACTTCAAGCCGACGAGCAGGGTGCAGATCGACGCCTTCGACACGCTCACCGAGGTGCCGGAAGACGGGGAGTTCAAATATGGCACCATCGACGACCACAAAGAGACGGTGGTGGGTGCCACCTACGGCAAGATGTTCGGCCTCACCCGGCAGGCGATCATCAACGACGATCTCGATGCCTTCTCGAAGGTGCCGCTGCGCATGGGCCGCGGCGCCAGGCGCACGGTTGGCAACCTGGTCTATCTGGTCTTCACCGCCAGCCACGTGATGTCGGATGGAGTGGAGCTTTTCCACGCCGATCACGGCAACCTGGCGGGCTCGGGCGGTGCGCCCAGCGAGGCCACCTTCAACGCGGCCTACAACGCGATGGCCACCCAGACGGACCGCAGCGGCAAGGCGACCCTGAATATTCGCCCCGCCTATGTGATCTCGGGCTACGCCAACCGCTCGGCGATCCTGCAGACGCTCAACAGCGAGCATGCGCCGGATGACACCGCCAAGAGCGGCACCACCAAGCAGGGCCGGGCGGCCAACACCGCCTACAAGATGGTGGAGCCCATCTTCGATGCGCGGATCACCGGCAATGCCTGGTTCATGTCGGCCAACCCGGCGATGCACGATGCGATCGAAGTCAGCTACCTCGACGGTGTTGATACCCCCTTCCTCGATCAGCAGACCGGGTGGAACCGCGACGGCACCGAGTTCAAGGTGCGCATCGACGTTGCCGCCAAGGCGCTGGCCTACCAGACGCTCTACAAGAACGCCGGCGCCTGATCCGGCGCTGATGGACTGACCGGGGCGCCCCCATAGCGGGGGCGCCCTTTTTCGTGGTGCCTCTCTCCCCTTCCTCCGAAAGGACAGACAAATGGATAACTTCGTTCAACATGGTGACGTGATCGGCGTCACCGCCCCTGCCGATGTCGCCTCGGGCGAGCCGGTGCAGGTGGGCAAGCTCCTTGGCATCGCCACCGGCGCGGCCAGCTCGGGCGACACGGTGCAGATCAAGCGCACCGGCGTTTTCTCCGGCGTGCCCAAGGCCACCGGCTCGGCCTGGACCGTGGGGGCCCTGCTTTACTGGAGCAGCGGCAACTCCAACTTCACCACCTCTGCCTCGGGCAACACGCTCGCGGGCGTGGCGGCTGCGGCGGCGGGCTCCGGTGACACCACCGGCTCGGTGCTGCTCGACGGCGCGGCGCGCTAAGGCCCGCCCGCGTGACGAGCCTCTTTGACGGCATGGCCGGGCTGCTTTCGGGCGTGTTCGGCGGTGTCGTCACCCACACCCCGGATGGCGGCGCGGGCATGGCCACCGAGATCGAGGGCGTCTTCCGCGAAGATCCGGTGGACCTGCCGGGCGAGGACAACCTCGGCGAGCTGCGCTGGATCACGCCCACGCTGGCCGTGACCGAGCCGGTGGCCCTGACCCTCGAAGAGGGCGACGTGATCGAGCCCGGCAACGGCAAGAGCTACCGGGTGCAGCCCGGCGCCCAGCCCTCGGGCTCGCCCGCCGCCGACCGTTTCTGGACCTTTCCCCTGGAGGAAATCGAATGACGAAAACCGTGAAAATGCGCGCCCTGATGAGCCTGCCCGCCAACAAGGGCAAACCCGGCTGCCTCGATCGCAAGGCGGTTGCGCGCGGTGGCGAGTTTGACGCCACGCCGCAGGAGGCGCGCGACCTGCGCCAGATGGGGCAGGCCGAGCCCGTGACCGCCAAGGCGGCCAAGCCCGAGGCGCAGGCCAAGTGAGCTATCGCAAGGCGCTGCGGGTTGCCCTGCGCGCGGCGCTCGAAGCCGAGTTTCCCGCCGCAACCTACCGCCCCGCGATGGCGCAGGCGGGCGGCGGGAAAGAGCTGCCGGAGATGACGGTGCGGATCGCGCGGGAAGACACCCGCGAGATCGACGGCACCCATGTGGCCCGGCACCCCTATGTCACCGTCTTCTACCGCATGAGCGGCGGCGATGACCTGGAAGACGATCTGGACGACATCGCCGCCGCCATCGAGCCTCTGGTGATGCCGATCCTGGAGGCCACCCCAGGCGTGCAGCTCTGGGGCCTGGGTACGACCGAATTCAACATCGAGGGCGGCGCGGAAAAGCGCGTGGGCTCTCTGACCATGACCTTCGAGGCGGAGTTCTACACGCCCGAGGGCACCCCCAACTGACCACACCGAGCAGCAAAGGAGGCCGCCATGGCGCGCCATTCGGGAAAGAACCTCAAGGTGAAGCTGGACAGCAACTTCATCGACGGGTGCCGTGATTGGGAAATCACTGAAACCTCGGAGACGGTGGACCTCACCGCCGCCGGGGATGCCTGGAATTCGCACGAGGCCACGCAGAAGAGCTGGAACGGCAGCTTCAACTGCCTGCGCGACGATGAAGACACCGGCCAGGCCGCGCTGGCGGTGGGCGACAGCGTGACCATCGAGGCCTACTCGGAGGGGGATACCACCGGGAAGGAGTATTTCACCGGCACCTGCACCATCACCGAGATCGGCGCGGCCACCGGCTACAGCTCGGAGGCCACGCGCAAGGTGTCTTTCATGGGCAACGGCGCGCTCTCCAGCGCCACCGTCGCCTGACGCCGCCCGCGCGCCCCGCCGCGCAGGCGGGGCCGCACCCCTGATTTTTCACCCAAGACAAGGACTGCCCCGCGATGACCGCACCTGCCCAGCCCAACTCCATCCTCGACGCCATCACCGCCGACTTCCGCAACGCCCCGCTGAAGGAGGTGCCTTCGGAAAAATGGGGCTGCACCTTCTACTTCCGCCCGCTCTCGCTGGCCAAGCGCCGCGACATCGGGCGCGGTGTGGCCTCGGATGACCACGAAGAGCTGGTGATGCGCCAGTTCATCGCCTGCGCGCTCGATGCGCAGGGCAAGCGCATCTTCGATGACAGTGCCGAGACCAAGGCCGCGCTCCAGGGCGGTGCCGATGCCAACGAGATGATCCGGATCATCGGCATCGTGAACAACGATGGCGCCGCCGAGGGCGACGCAAAAAACGACTGAGGGGCGATGCGGAGGCGATTGGCGTTCTACAACTCGCCTTCGCATTGAAGAAGTTTCCCCATGAAATCGAGGCCGGGCTGAGCGTGGAGCAGATCAACATCTGCCTCGCCTTCCTTGAGCTTCAGGATGAGCAGATGAGGCAGGGCCAATGATCAAGGGCATCAAGTTTCCGATCACCGCCGACCCGCGCACGGGCGCCGCCATGAGCACCGTCAAGGCCCAGCTTGGCGGGATCAAGGGCGCGCTGCGCACGGTGAACGACATGGCCCGCAGCGCGGGCCGCTCCATGCGCAATGTCGGGCTGGGCATGAGCGCAGGCATCACCGCACCGCTCACCATCCTCGGCAAGGATGCGGTGAAGCTCTTCGACATTCAGAAGCAGGCGGAAGACTCGGTGCGCCAGGTGCTCAACTCGACAGGCGGGGCCTCGGGCAAGTCTGCGGATCAGCTCTTCCGCATCGCCAGCGGGTTGCAGGAGATCAGCACCTATGGTGATGAGGATATTCTGCGGAATGTCACCGCGCCGCTGCTGACCTTCACCCAGATCTCCGGCAAGGAGTTCGACCGGGCGCAGAAGGCCATCCTCGATGTTTCGACCCTGCTGAAGATGGACCTAAAGAGCGCCTCGCTCCAGGTGGGCAAGGCGCTGAACGATCCAGTGGCGGGCCTTTCCGCGCTCAGCCGTGCGGGCATCACCTTTTCCGAAGATCAGAAGGCAGTGATCAAGTCGCTGGTGGAGACGGGCAAGGTGGCCGAGGCGCAGAGCCTGATGCTCGATGAGCTGGAGCGCCAGTTCGGGGGGCAGGCCGAGGCTGCGGCCCTCGCCCCGCTCGGGGCGATGAAGCAGCTCAGCAACGCCGTGGGTGACCTCAAGGAGCAGTTGGGCGAGCAGATCGTGCCCTTCCTGGTGCCCCTGGTGCAATCCGCCTCCAAGGCCGTGAAGTGGTTTTCCGATCTCAGCCCTGCCATCAAGAAAAGCGTGGTGGTGTTCGGCGCGATGGCGGCCATCGGTGGTCCGGTGCTGGGCTTTCTCGGGCTTGCCACCATCGGCATCGCCTCGCTCACCACGGCCCTCGGGGCCATGGCCGCCGTGATCTGGCCCATCACCGCCGTGGTGGCGGCCATCGGGGCCATCGCGGCAATCGGCACTTACGTTTATCGCAATTGGGACGGGCTCGGCGGCTTCTTCCGCAACCTCTGGGGCGACATCAAGGCGGTGCACGTCAGCGCCCTGCAGACGCTGAAGAGCGAGGCCGAGAAGTATTCGCCCGAGACGGTGCGCGCCATCGAGCAGACATGGACGGCCCACGCGCAGGTGCTGGGCACCATCTGGAAGGGGCACAAAGACGCCTTTTCGACAGCATGGACGGGTATTCGCGACCTCGCGCGCGGCGACTTCGCCCCGGCCAACCTGTTCTACCAGTGGGACACCATCGGCACCCGCTTCAGCATGAGCATGGACGGGGTCAAGCAGGCCCTCATCGCCAAGTGGGAAGAGATCAAGCTGGCCGTCGCGCAATGGCCGGAGGATTTTATCCAGCTCGGGCGTGACCTGGTGGCGGGCCTCACGCGGGGTATCGAGGAGGCCTGGCAGAACGTCACCCAGGGCATCGCCGACAAAATGAACAGCGTCACCTCGGCGGCAAAGGCGGCCCTTGGTGTGCAATCGCCCTCCCGCGTGTTCAAGCAGATCGGCCACTTCCTGATGGAAGGCCTTCAGCTTGGCATCGAGGGCGGGGCGCCGCTGGCCGAGGGCGCGATGAAGGGCGTGACCGAGAAGGTCATCAAGCCGCTTTCGGGCACGGGCGTGAGCCAGATCGCGGGCACGGTAAAGTCGGCCTTCTCCGGCCTGTTCCAGACCATCGTGAGCGGCTCCGGCTCTGCCGCCGATGCGGTGAAGCGCCTGACCGATGCGCTGCTCTCGATGGTTCTGGAAAAGAGCATCTTCGGCGCGCTGGCGGGCCTCATGCCCTCGATCTTCGGCGCGGGCGGCACCATCCCGCTGGTGGCCAACGCCAAGGGCAACGCCTTCGCTGGCGGGCGCGTGGTGCCCTTTGCGACGGGTGGCATCGTCTCGGCGCCCACCGTCTTCCCGATGCGGGGGGCCACCGGCCTCATGGGCGAGGCTGGGCCGGAGGGCATCCTGCCGCTGGCGCGCGTGCGCGGGCGCCTCGGGGTGAATGCGGCGGGCCTGGGCGGTGGTGGCCAGGGCGGCGGCACCGTGGTGCAGGTGATCGACCAGCGCAGCGGCGGCGCTCCGGTGGAAACCCGCCGCGAGCGCGGCCCGGATGGGCGCGAGATGGTGATTGCCGTGATCGCCGATGCCGAGAACGAGGGCCGGTTTGACGCGCAGCGCCGCGCCCGCACCGGCACCACCGTGCAGAAGGTGCGGCGCGGATGACCACGCGCGACATCCCCGAGGCCGTGCTGGCGCGGATGGAGGCTGCCGACAGCCCCGATGCGCTGCTCTGCTTCCTGACCATCTCGCACCCCTCGCTTGCCACGCCGCTGCGGCTGGTGAATGACGTGGTGGACTATGACCGGGATGGTGCCCTCTTCACCGGCCTGCCCTTCGAGTTCACCCCGCTGAGCGAGGATGAGCGGGCCGGGCAGGGCGAGCTGACGGTGCAGAACATCTCCCGCGAGATCGGGCTGGCGATCGACGGGTTGGACGCCCGCCCGCAGGTGGCGGTGGAGATTTGCAGCTCGGCGGACTTCGACCTCACGGTGGAGCCGCGCGAAGAGCTGACCACCCCGGCCAGCATCTACGCCTTCGCGGGCTTCGAGATCACCGAGGTGGAGGTGACGGCCATCGAGGCACGCGCCCGCATCGCCCTGCGCGACATCGACGGCGAGCCCTGGCCCTACATCCGCGCCACCGAGGCGCGCTGCCCGGGGCACTTCAAGTGAGCGACTGGTGGGGCGCCTACGTGGGCATCCCCTACGGGCGCGGCCCTGGCGAGCTGGAGTGCTGGGGCCTGGTGGCCCGTGTCCTGGCCGAACAGTGCGGGCTGGACCTGCCCGCCTATGGCGAGACCTCGGCGGCCTATCTTGGCGCCCTGGCCGCATGGCGGGCGGGAGAGGGCAGCTCTGAGACCATGGCCGCCGCCCGCGCCCGGATGGAGGCCGAGATCGACGCGGGCCGTGCTGCCGAGTGCTGGCGCGTGGTGGAGGCCCCCCGCGCCTTCGATGTTGCGGTTATGTGCCGCCCCTCGCGCGGCGCGCTGGCCCGCCCCGGCCATTGCGGCGTGATGATCGACGGCGCCCGCGTGCTGCACACCCTGCCTGCGACTGGCGCGGCGGTGGCCCCCATCGGCCACCCTGCCGTGCCCCGCCTGATCGAATACCGGAGGCATGTGAGCCTGTGACCGTTCTTTCCACCTACCGCGCGCCCTTCCACGCGGGCTTTCCCGTGGTGCGCCAGCAGATAGAGGGGGCGAGCCTGGCCGAGATGGTCGCGGCCACGCCCGAGCTGCCCGAGGGGTTTGCCGCGCGCGGCGTGATCGCGCTGAACGGTCACCCGGTGTCGCGCGCGTATTGGGGGCAGGTGCGGCCCAAGGCCACCCTGCCGAATGGCGCGCGCGTCGAGGTGGGCTTTTTCCTGCCCCATGCGGGCGGCGACGATGGCGGCGGCAAGGTGTTTGCCGCCGTGGCCTCGATCGCGCTCATCGCGCTCACCGGGGGCATCGCGGGCGGCGCGCTGACGAAGATCGGCTTCGGCTCGGCCTTTGCCGCCGGCAGTACCGGGGCCTACCTGGCCGCCGGGGTGGTGGGGCTGGTGGGCCAGCAGATCATCGGCGGGCTCAGCCCCACGCCCGCGATCCCCGATCAGGGCAGCTATGACCGGGAGGCCAGCGGCCCGGCCAGCGTGAGCGGCAACCTCATCGAGCCCAACGGCCCGATTCCGCGCGTGGCGGGCACCCGGCGGCTGTTTCCGCCGCATATGACGCCGCCCTTCACCTATTTCGACGGGAACGATGAGGTGGTGGAGGCGGTGGTGGGGCTGGCCGGGCCGCATGCGTTCAGCGACATCCGGGTGGATGGTGCGCCCATCGCCCAGGCCGCCGGCATCGAGTTCGAGGTGCGCGAGGGCCGCCCCGGCGATGCGCCGCTGAGCCTTGTCACCCGGCAGGCCCATGCGCCCGGCATCGGTGAGCCGCTGTCCAAGCACACGGTGGCCGACAGCGACAACCGCACGCTCGAAAGCCAGTCTGGTGCCCTCTCTGACGCGCTGCCGCAGACGCGGATCCTCGCCACCCGCGAGGCCCCCGATGAGGCGCAGATCCAGCTCGCCTTCCAGGGCGGGCTGCACAAGAGCGCCGATGTGTCCAAGGACATGCGCGTGCCCTTCCGCCTGCGTATCCGGCAGGTGGGCGCCGATGACTGGGTGGAGCTGCCCGAGCTGCACTACCAGGCCGCCGATCTGGCCACCCGGCGCGGCGTGATCCGCCTTGTCTGGACCGATGACGCCACCCTTACCCCAGCCGCCGCGGCTTCGGGCGGCTGGGTGGAGGCGCGCACCACCTCGCCGGGGCAGACCGAGGCCCCGGCCACCACCACCCGCGCGGCGGCCTCTTACTTCCACGATGGCGCGGGCGACACCTGGATGGATTCGAACAACCTGGGCAGCACGGGGCTGGAGCACGTTTCGCTGGACCGCTTCGAGGCGGTGATCGCGCTCGACACGGCCACATACCCGAAGGGCCGCTACGAGGTGGAGCTGCTGCGCGGCGCGCCCTTCCGGGACTCCAATTACAGCGCCTCAAGCTACGAGGTGTCGGGGGTGGTCTGGGATCTCTTCGGCTATCAGGAAGACGGCGGCCAGAAGATCGTGGAGAGCCGCGCCGAGGTGAGCGACGAATGCTACCTGATGCGCTTTGCCAGCATCTGGAACGAACACCCCGCCCCCACCGATGACCTCGCCCTGATCGCGATCAAGGCGCGGGCGCGGACGGTGAGCGAGCTTTCGTGCCTCGCCTCGGGGCTGGTGCCCGATTGGGATGGCAGCGCCTGGCGCGGGCTGGTGGCCACGGCCAACCCCGTACCGCACCTGCGCGATGTCTTCGCCGGTCGCCTCAACCGCGCCGCCGTGCCTGCCGCCGTGATGGACGACGCCGGGCTGGTGGCCTGGCGCACCGCCTGCGCCGCCGCCGGGCAGGAGGTGAACGCGGTAATCGAGGATATGTCGGTGAGCGGGGCGGCCAGCCTCATCGCCGCCTGCGGCTATGCCCGGCCCACCATGGCCGATCTCTGGGGCGTGATGCGGGATTATGACCGCAGCGCCGAGGCCCCGGTGCAGATCTTCACCGCGCGCAACATGCGCGACTTCCGGATGCAGAAGGTGCTGGCCCGCCGCCCCGATGGCTTCCTTGTCAACTTCCGCGATGTCGCGCGCGATTTCGAGGCGCGCCAGATCACCGTGCCCGACAGCGCCCGTGGCGGCGAGCTGGAGCAGGTGACCTATGAGGGGCTGGTGACCGAGGCGGAGGTGCGCGCGCGGGCTGAATATGACCTGCTGTCAACCCGCCTGCGCGCGGCCACCTACAGCTTCGCCGCCCCGGCCATGGCCATCCTCTGCCGCCGGGGCGCGCTGATCGGGGTGGAGCAGGACGTGATCACCCGCCGCACCGGCGCGGCCCGCGTGGCCAATTGGGCCGAGAACGGCGCGGGCGAGGTGACCGAGATCGACCTCGACGCCGAGGTGGAGGTGCTCTTCGAGGATGACATGCACGCCGTGGCCGACATGCACGCGGTGGAAGACATGCACCTGGTGGGCGTGGTCTCGGCGGTGGCGCTGCGCCGCACCGATGGCTCGATCACCACCCACACGCTGACGGGCACCAGCGGCACCACCAGCACGCTCACGCTGGCCACCCCGATCTCGGGCGAAGACCTGGCCGAGGGCGTGATGGCCGTGGTGGGGCCTGCCGCCCGGGTGCTGCGCCGCATGATCGTCATGGGCATCCGCCCCCGCGCGGGCCTCGAATTCACGCTGACCTGCAAGGATGAAGCACCGGAGATCTTCGCATGAGCCTCAACATCAACAAATCCACCACCGTTGGCGCGATCACCGGCGATGATTACATGGATCAGATCGCCGGGCTGCTGGAGCGGCTCTTCGGCTATGCCACCATCCCGCTCACCAGCGTGGGCGGCACCGGCGATGCCATCACGGCCTCGATGCCCGCGGGTGAAACCGCCGACCCGCTCACCGAAACCGCGCAATACGCCCTGATCTGCGCCGCCGCCAACACCGGCGCGGTGACGCTGAACATCGCCGGCGGCGGGGCGGTGCCCGTGCTCGATGCCTCCGGCGCCGCGCTGACCGGCGGCGAGCTGTCCGCCGGGCACATCATCGAGCTGGCCTACCGGGGATCGGATTTCCTGATCACCTCCGACCTGCCGGGCGGCGTCGGCGCGGCCAGCCCCTTTGACTGGCAGGAGTTCACCGCCAGCGGCACCTGGAGCAAGCCTGCGGGCCTCAGCGATGACACCCCGGTGCGGGTGCGCGCCTGGGGCGCTGGTGCCGGTGGGGAGCGCGATAATATCACTGCCGGATCGGGCGGCGGCGGTGGCGCTTTCGTCGAGCAGGTGTTTCGCCTCGGCGATTTGCCCTCTTCCGTGGCCGTCACCATCGGCGCGGGTGGGGCTGGGGCCACCTCGGTGGGCCTCGGCAGTGCGGGCGGAGCTACCAGCTTCGGTGCGCTGCTGACGGCAGCGGGCGGCGCTGGCAATGCCGGCGGATCTGTGCAGAGCGGTGTCGTCGATGCTCATTGGGATGGCGGTGCGCCAGGAGTCTCCGCCATCTGGGGCGGCGCTGGGGGCGGCGGTGGCTCTGCGGGTGTCAGTCAGTTTGGCGGGAATGGTGGCGCCCAG
>NZ_QTNQ01000007.1 GCF_018424695.1 Vannielia litorea | reverse complement strand
GGGCCGCACCGCCGCCGCCGCCGACCGACCAGATATCGCCGCCACCCCCGCCGCCGCCGCCCTGGTCAAAGGCGGAGGGGCCGGAGCTCGCAGGCGGTGCGGCCTCAAAGGGCGGTGCCGGGGCGGCTTGAGCCGCCGCCACCTGGGCCACAACAAGGTAGTGACCGATCTGGAGCTTGTCTCCGGATTGCAGCTGGTATGGACTCTTCACGCGCATCGAGGCGCCGTTAACGAAGGTGCCGTTGGTCGAAACGTCATAGAGCCAGTAAGTGCCGTTTTCGTAACGGATCTCGGCATGGCAGGACGAGACAAAGCGGTTGGGGTCGGGCAAGGTCCAGTCCATCGCCGGATCGCGCCCTATCTCGAACCCGCCCTGGTCGGTCGAAAACTCGATCGGGCCGCCATCGGGCAGGGAAGGGAAATTGTCGATGCGAAGGGTCAGGGTCATGATCGGCGCCGCTCGGATAATGCCGCCCGCCTTTGGGCGTTGGAAATCTGCTGTGCCCCAAGAGTTACGTCTCAGGGGGTGTCGATGCAAGCCCGCTGGCCTGCGCAACGCCGCTTCGGCGGCTTTTGTTGCACGTCGCTGTGGGTGGCTGTGTGCCTTTGGGATCAAACGCTTGGCGGCAAAAACTAACCCGTTGCATCAACACCGCGCGCGCGGCTGCCGCACTCAGCCTTCTTCGGTGAGCAGCAGGGCCATGCGCACGAAGCGCTGCAGGTGCTCGGCCCGCGCCTTCACCTCGTAGCGGGCGAGCGCAGAGAGCAGGCCCGCGTTCACGGCGCGCGCCGTCAGGAAAGGCGGGGGCGGCACTGGGGGCACATCGGCGCCGGCCATTGATCCCGAGGACCAGCCCGCGCCGAGCGCCACCCAGACACCGGGCGACTTCACCTTGGCCTCCATCGCCGCGTCCAGCGCGCGGTAACGGCTGTCTTCGTCGGGGTCGCCCACCCACTTGGCCGCGAGCTCCAGCATGTCGCGGTCGGCATCGTCGAGGGTTTCGTCGATTTTCTTGAGGCACTCGTGCCCCCACCACACGGCAAATCGGCGGGGCAGCACATAGGCGCAATAGGTCAGCGCCTCTTCCGGCGTGTCGCTCTTGGCGAGAGTTTCGATGAAGGTGATAGACGTGTGCCCGGCGGGCCGTGCCGTCACGTCCTCCTCGATCTCCGGGATCGCGTCATAGAGTTCCTGTGCCACCTCGAACCGAAGGTTCTTTCGCTTGGTGACGCCAGCAATGACTGTCTTCTCAGAGGAGTCCCCCACCTGCCGAATCCTTCCGGTCGTTAGTTGATCTTAACCAGTGCCGCCTGGATCGTCATCAATCCTCCGGCCTTGTGGGTTGCCATTGCGCCGCCGTTGGTGGTCAGGTTCGCTGAGGCGTTCACGTCGATCATTGGTGCGGCCAGCTTGATCTGTGCGGGCTCAATGGTGATAGACGAGGCCCCGACCGTCAGCTTGATCTTGGTCAGTGAGTTTATCTCGATATCCTGCTGGCCGTTGATCGTGGTCTTCTTGAAGATCTCGACCGCCCAGTTCCCCATGATGTTGAGGCTGTCATCCTTGTCAATGTTGGTTTCGCGGTTCTTGTTGACCGTCCGGTTCTCGTCGCCCTTGATCAGGTAGGTGTTGTCCTTGTCGATCGTGTGGGTCTCTTCGCCGTGCACCGTGCGGGTTTCGTTGCCGCCAATTGTCGTCGTCCGGTTGACATCCACCTCGCGGCGCTCGTCGTTGAGAACCTTGGTTTCCATGTCGTATTGCGCATGCTGGCGGAAGAGCTCGTCGCCCTTGGTGTCGTTGAACACCAGCTCGTTATAGCCGCCGCCGCCGAGGGTGGAATTGGACTTGATGCCGTTCCAGTTCTTGTCGCCGGGCTGCTCGTAGGGCGGGGCATTGTCGCCGTTGTAGACACAGCCGGTGACCACAGGCTTGTTGGGGTCACCCTCAAGGAATTCGACGATCACCTCCATCCCGATCCGCGGGATGAAAAGCGTGCCCCAGCCGGAGCCTGCCCACGGCTGGGCGACGCGGATACGCATTGAGGAGTTCTCGTCGTTCGAGCCGAGCCTGTCCCAGTGGAACTGCACAACGATGCGGCCGAACTCGTCAACGTCGATCTCCTCGCCGCTGGCGCCAACCACTGTCGCTGTCTGCGGGCCAGTCATCCGGGTTTCGTGGGTCTTGCGTTCAGGAGCGTAGGGAACGGCAGAGGGGGCCAGTTCGTAGTTGCCGACAAACACATGCTCACCGCCGCCGCCACTGCCGCCAGAAACGTATCCACCGGTGTGAAAGCTGTGCATCGCCCGGACGCAGATGTATTCTTCCCCGATCAGCGCCTCGTCCTGATGCTCGCCCGTCAGGGTGAATTTCATGCCGGACGAAAGACTCATGCAGTCGCCCGAGGCCGTGTGGTGCTTGTCGCGGGCGCGATATTGCTCGGCCCGCAAGCGGGCGAAGTCGGTGCCCTCGCCACCGTCGAGATAGACGCCGGGGTATTCGTAGCTTTCCAGCTTGCCGTATTCATGCACGGCGTCGCCTTCCTGCTCGCCCTTCATGTTGGCGCTCACGGTCTTGAAGTTGTAATCGGTCAGGGCAACCTTGCCGGTGGTCAGCCGCCGGTTGGGCGTCCAGTCCCAGAAGTGCTCGTCTTCCTGCACGTGCTGACCTTCGTGGCCCATGTACTTGCGCTCGGAAGGGGAGAGCTGCTTGAAGCCGTCGTTGCTGTCGGTCACCACCATCTTGTGGCTGCCCTGCTCGTGCGTGAAATAGTAGTTCACGCCGTACCGCTCCATCAGGCGGCACAGGAAATGAAAGTCGCTCTCGTTATACTGAACGATGTACTCCTGCGTCATTTGCGCGAAGACGGCCGAGAGCTGCACGTCGAGCCCGCCAGCAGCATCATACCCGAAATCGGAGCAGACTTCGGTGATGATCTCTTCGAATGTTTTTTCCTGGTAGATCTTGTTGTTCGTCCGCTTGGACATGATCCAGAACCAGGGTCGCAGGGTGAAGCGGTAGGTGTTGCCGCTATCGCCGTCATCGGCCCAGCCGCATTCGGTGACGATCCCGTCGAAATACTTCGGTGCGCCGTACAGATCCTCCAGCTCGACAGTCATATGCGTGCCAAGCAGGTCGTCGAGGTTCACCGCGACGTCTTCGTCGTTGGTGACGGCTTCAACATGATACTCGAAGCACTCGTTCACCGCGTCCATTCCGTCAAATCGGAGGAGGGCGAGAGTGTCGAAGGCGAGAACGGTGTGCAGCTTGCCGAGGCGCTCGGACTGACTATGACTTGCGGTGCTCATCTCGGGGGCTTCCCAGTTTTGATTTTTTGCAGGCCGACCCTCAAAATACCGGTCAGCCGCCAGAACGAATAATTGAAATAACGTATGTCCAATGTAGGGGGCGTCACAGGACCGCGCAAGAGGGTCGGAAAAATCCTGTTCGACACTTTCGGTGTGTCCGGCCCCGTGCCCATCGGTGCGCGGGTATGGGCAGGGCCGCGTGAACGATGAATATGGCCGAGAGTGGCCTATGACATTCGTTTTGTTGCCGGCCTGCAACAAAGAGCCAGCAGGCTGATGCCAGAGGGGCCTACCAGGAGTTGTGGCAAAATTTCGGCATTGTCGCATGACTTGGCGGCAAGTAGTGTGACGGCCAAGTGCGCGGAGATCTGCCGAGGTGGGTGGTGAATCGTGCCGATAATTTGAAGGCGAGAGGACATACTCCCATGCGCAGCGATTTCCGCACCCAACGCATCGTGGCTTCAACTGCAATTTCCGCAGCCGGGCCTGAACGAGAACCCTTGGGTGCGTCGCGCAGAGCGAGATCTTCTTTTCTGGCAACGACGGCGGTTGCCACGGCGATCACGTTGGGCCTGGCGGGGCAGGGCGTTCTGGCCCAGGCTTCTGATCTCTACTGGGATCCGCAGGGCAGCATCATTCCCGGTCAGGACCCCGATGACGCCAATGGTGGTGACGGAACGTGGTCGCTGGGCGGCGGCGGTGGCAACGCCGATTGGGATGATTTGGAGATCGGTGGGTCGAACGAGCCTTTCTCCGCGGGCGATAACGCTTTCTTTGGTGCCACCGCAGGCACGGTGACGGTGGCCAATGGCGGTGTCACGGCGGGTGACATGACCTTCAATTCCGATGGCTACGTCGTCAACGATGAAACCATCACGCTTCAGGATGCCAACGACAGCGCGACCTCGATCACCGTCACCACTGACGGTCACGTCGCAACGATCAACTCCGCTATCGACGGCGACACCAACGATATCGACCTCACCATCGACGGTGCTGGCAACCTGACTCTTGGCGGGGATGTCGTTGTCAACGACGTCGATGTCGCGCTGACGGGCAACGGCGTGCTGACCATTACCAGCGGCGGCTCTCTGGAGGCCAATGGCGGCGGAACGCCCGAGATCGACATCCAGGACGGCGCCGTCAACAACCAGGGTGAGATGACGGGCAATATCCTGGTGAGCACCGATGGATCGCTTGGTTCGACCGGACTGGTCACGGGGGTCATTTCCAACAACGGCGTCACCGTGCTCTCGGGCACCGGTGGGGCCGGTGGGGCCGGCGTTGAAGGCAGCGTTCTCAACGCGGGTGATTTGGGTTTCAGTGGGCCAACCCAGATCACGGGTGATCTGGAGCAGGCCAGCACGACCGACATGGAAATTGACACAGATGTTCAGGTCGGCACGCTCACTGTGACGTCCGGGACCGTGGACGTCTCTGCGAACACCCTGAGTGTGGACACCTCGGCCGATGTGACCGGCACGCTCTCGACCTCGGGCACCGGCGCAATTGACGTGGCCTCGGGGGGCACCACGACCGTCAACACCGGCGCTGCAGTGACCCTTGGCGGCTCGGGCACCTCCGCACTCGGCGGCGTGACCAGCGATGGCGCTGTCAGCCAGACCGGCTCGGGCACCACCTCTGCCGAGAGTTTCTCGAACACGGCCAATGGGACGATCACCGTCACCGACGGCACACTGAGCACGGCCTCGGTGACCAACAGCAACACCGGCGAGTGGCTGAATGTTTCGGGTGGCGGCACTTTCTCCTCGACCGCGGATATCGCCAATGCGGGCGAAATCGTGGTGAACGGCGGGCAGGTTGCGATCAACGGGGGGGCGGGCACGCTCACCAATGCCAACACGTTGACCCTTGCGGGGACCGTGGCGGATGATGGCCAGGCCGCGATCGACGGCAATGTGACCAACTCCGGGTCCGGTGACATCAATTTCACCGGCGCGACAGAGATTACCGGCACCCTGACCCAGGAGAGCAGCACGGCGCTCACCATCGATCAAGATGTAACCGCCGATCAGGTCGACATCACCAACGGCTTCGCGGTGACCGTTGCCTCAGGCTCGACACTCACGGCCACCTCTACCGACGCCGATGCGTTCGACGTGGCCGGTCAGCTGACCAACAACGGCTCGGTGGACGGCGATGTGACCGTGCAGAGCAACGGCGCGATGGTGACCACCGGCTTGGTGACGGGCGATATCGTCAACAACAACACGCTGAACGCCGAAGGCACTGGCGCAGACGGCGCGGGCGGCGGCGCGGGTATCGACGGCAATGTGACCAACCAGGGCAGCGCCAACCTCAACATCACCAGCGCGCTGGACATCACCGGCACTCTGACCCAGTCGAGCAGCAATGAAATCGATGTCGACAATGATCTCACGGTCGACCAGCTTGACATTACCGGCGGCAGTTCCGTGCACGTATCGACCGGCACACTGACGGCCACCTCGACCGATGCGGATGCGATCAATATCGCAGCGGGCACGCTCGACACCGATACGCTGGTGACCGGCAACATCACTGTCGGAGCGCTGGGGCAGCTTCAGGCCGAGGGCACCGGTGGCGCAAACACTGGCGGCATCGATGGTGATGTGACGGCCACCGCCAGCGGTGGCACCGTGGTTGTGACCGGCAATCTCGATGTGACCGGCAACTTCGACGCATCCGGCGGGACTGTCGAGTTCTCCGCTGCCGATACGACGCTGACTGCGGGCGGTACGATCACACTCGGTGATTTCGATAACACGACCGGCGGCAATGTTACTCTGACGTCTTCGACGGACCTCGGGGCCGGAGCACCGGTCTACGATGGCTCCGTTGTGCTCGATGGTGCGCTGGTCATGGACTCGGGCGAGACGCTCACGATCAACGCAACGAACTTCACCGTTGGTGCCAACTTCGACGACGTCGCGAACGCCGGAAACCTCGTGCTGAATGTCGATCAGTTCACGGCGCAGCAGGACATTACGGTTGCCAGTGTCGATTACGACCTCGTGGCAGATGGTGCGACAGTAACCATCGACGCATCTCCGGATGCAACTCTACCTGCCGGCGATCACAGCCTGACTGCCATCAATGGCGGCACGCTGACCGTCAACGACGAAATCACCAATGTCGGTTCGATCTCGATCACTGACAGCACGTTGAATGCAAACGATAATATCACCGTCGACGACAGTGGCACAGGCTCGGGCGACCTCAGCACCTCGGGCACCGGTTCGCTCGTTATTGCCGATGGCGTGACGGTGACTGCCGAGACCATCAACACCGCCGGCACCGGCGGGGTCAGCGTGGGTGTGGGCTCCAGCCTTGTGGGCGGCGGCAACACCATCAACAACGACACGACGGTGAACATCGCCATGAGCGGCGATGTGACCGATCTGACGGGCGACATCAACAACGACAGCGTCGATGGTGCGCCGACCGGCATCTACAACCTCAATGGCACCGGCTCCACGCTAGAAGCCACCACAGGTAGCATCAACAACCAAAACGACGGCGAGATTAACATCAATTCGGCCGGCACGATCGTGACCGCTGGCACCGATCTGAACCTGCAGGATGATTCCAGCTTCAACGTGGGCGCGACCTTCGACGTGACGGTTTCTGTGGGCGGCACCATCGAGGTGACGGACAACGCGCTGCTCGACAACGACGGCACTTTCACTGCGACGGGCGAGACCATCAACGTCGGCACCGGCGCGACAGTGGACAACTCTTCCACCATGACGGCAGGGACCATCAACAACGATGGCATCCTCATCAACTCCGGCAACCTCACCGCCACCGTCGCCAACACGGGCACCGGCACCGATGGTTTGACCAACACCGGCACGATCACCGGCAACCTGTTCAACACCGGTGGCGACGCCGACCTGGAAGGCACGATCACCGGGTTCGTCGCCAATACCGGGGCGATCACCCTTACCGGCGCCCTCGGCACCGGCACGTTCACGCAGAACGGCGGCTCGGTCGATTTCGACGGCAACACCTGGACGGCCAGCGGCGTGATCGTGAACGCCGATCTGACGGTGAACAGCGGGTCGCTGGTGTCCAACAGCAGTGTGAACGTCAACTCGGGTGCGACGCTGACCAACCAGAGCACCCTGACGGCCAGCACCGGCAACCTGAACGTCGATGCCACGGCGACCTACGACGCGGACGGCGGCCAGACCAACGTAAACACCCTCACGGTGGTCGCAGACGGCACGGTGACCAACACCGGCGATTTCAACGTCACGGGTGACGTGAGCAACGCGGGCTCCATCACCTCGTCCTCCGGCACCTTCGATGCGGCGAACTACACCGGCACCACCGCCGACAGCGAGCTGATCAACTCCGGCGACTCGGTGATGACCTTCACCGGCAACGCCACTGGCAACGCGGGCGACATCACGAACTCCAGCTCTGGCGACCTGAACATTCAGGCCGGGATCGACAACAATACCGGCGATATCCTGAACAGCGGGGCGGGTGACCTCCTCACCAGCGGCCTGAGCGTAAACTCCGGCACCGTCACCAACTCCGGCAGCGGTGACATCACCGTCGCCGGGTTCATGGACGCGAACTCCGGCACCATCACCAACAGCGGGTCGGGCAACATCACCGCGGCCGGCACGTCGGGCAACTCCGGAACCATCATCAACACCGCGACGGCGACCGGTGGGATGACCTTTGGCGATTTCTTCACCAACTCGGGAACCCTGACCAACGCGGCCACGACGGTCGGGGCCGACGTGAGCCTCGGCCCCATCGACGGCAACTCCGGGACCATCGAGAACACCGGTGCGGCCGACATTCTCGCCACTAGCGCGAGTAGTATGAGCGGCACGCTGAGCAACTCCGGCTCGGGCGACTTTACGCTGACCGGCGACATCACCATGACCAACGGCGGCCTCGTGGAGCAGAACGGCACCGGCACCTTCACCGCGGCCAACATCAACAACACGGCGGCGGCCACCGTGAACGTGTCCGACGGCACGCTTACCACCGGGACCTTCACCAACGACGACATCAACGCCATCTTGAACGTGACCGGCACCGGACTGCTCGACGTAACGGCGGGCGACTTCAGCAGCACCAATGGCGATGTGACCATCGACGGCGGCGGCGAGATCCAGACCTCGGGTAACTTCGTCAACTCGGCGGGCGGTGATCTGACCATCTCCAACGGCGGCACGCTGACCACGACCACGCTCTCCAACCTCGGAGACGTGGATGCGGGCGACGGAACCATCGACGGCGCGGTGCAGCAGGATGGCGGCACCTTCGACGTGACCGGCACCCTCACCGTGACCGGCACCGGCACCTACACCCAGACCGGCGGCACGCTGAACACAACCGGCGGCACGCTTGACGTGGACAACGCGGTGGCGCTGAACGGTGGCGTCGTGACCAACGCCGGCGACCTGATCGGCGACACGGTCACCATCGACGGCGCCACCGTGACCAATGACGGCACGCTGGACTCCGAAAGCGCACAGGTGGCGCTGGTCTCCGGCAGCTTGACCAGCACCGGCACCATCGAAGGTGGCGTGGACGTGGCGGCGGGCGCAACGCTCGACAGCTCCGGCCAGATCAACGGCACCGTGGACAACGCCAGCACGCTCACTTCGCTCTCTGGCGACATCGACGGCAATCTTACCAACGAGGCGGGCGGCCAGATCACGCTCGACGGCGCGCTCGACGTGACCGGCACCTTCGACCAACAGGTCGGGGCAGGGGATGTGACCTTCGCGGGCAACAGCCTGACCGCGGGCGATGTGGACCTGAACGAAGACATTACCGTAGACACCGGAACACTCGCCTCCGACACTGACGTGACTGTGGTTGACGCGACCGTAACCGTGAACAACGGCACCCTGACGGCGACCAACGATCTCAACCTTGATGGCACCTCGGTGCTCGATAACAACTCCGGTATTGTGAACGCGGGCACGCTGACCAACGCGGGCGATATCACCACCGACGGCGACTTCAACGTGACCGGTGATGTGACCAACTCCGGGGATATCGACCTTGAGAACGGCACCTTCGACGCCGTGAACATGGACGGCAACACAGGCACCTTCGAAGTCTACTCCGGCACCGCCACCTTCACCGGAACGCTTGATAACAACTCAGGCGATATCGTGATCCAAGGCGACGGGTCCTTGACCGCGGGTGATGTTGACAACAACAGCGGCGAGATCGGGCTCTTCGCCGGCTCCACTGGCGATATGACGGTTGGTGCCGTGACAGGAAACACCGGCGCGGTCGGTGGGGCCGGGGCAGGCACCTTCACGGCGGATGAAATCACCGACAACCAGGGCCAGATCATTGCCAATGTCGACACCAGCATCGTGGTGATTGGGGCGATCGAGAACACGGCGGGCGGCCTGCTGACGGTTTCCACTACCGGCAGCGTGACTGCAGACACCCTCACCAATGACGGGGCTGGTGCTTCGGTCAACATCACAGCCGGGCTTGTGGATGTCGCAGGGGCCGTGACCAACACCGAAGGCGCGATCAGCGTGACCGGCGGCGAGTTGGAAGCAGCCAGCCTGGACAACGCGTCGGGTCAGACAGTGACCTCCACCGCTCTGCTCGACATTGACACCATCACCAACGAGGGCACGCTGAATGCCGAGGGCACCGGCGCGACCGCTGGCATCGACGGCGAAGTTATCAACCAGAATGGCGGTACGTTCAATGTGACCGCCTCGCTTGAAGTCTCGGGCGATGTCACCAACACCGACGGCGCAACCATCGTCATGTCGGGCGATCTCGACGTGGGCGGCGACTTTATTCAGGACGATACCGGCGGTGACGGTGGTGCGGTGACCTTCGGCGGCTTCGAGCTGTCGGCAGTCAATGCCACCATCAACACCGATTTCACCGTGGATGACGGCACGCTGACCGCGACCGATACCCTGAGCAACGAGAGCGGCGAGACGCTGACCATCACCGCCACCGGCGTGGTCAACACCGTGACCGGCACCATCGACGGCGCGCTCGACAACTCCGGCGACTTCAACGCCTCGGGCGATGTGACTATTGCCGAGGTCTCGACGAACCAGGCTGGCGGAACGCTCGACGCGGCCAACCTGACCCTGGCCGACGACTTCACCAATGCGGGCACCGTGGGCGCCGACGGCAATGTGGGCACCGTGACGAACAACGCCACGCTGACCAACGCCGGCACCGGCATCATCAACGCTGACAGCCTGGTGAACAACGACACGGTCGATAACTCGGGTGCCATCAACGCGGCGGTAACCAACAACGGCACCTTCAACTCCGAAGCCGGAAGCTCGATCGGCGGCGACTTCGGCAATGACGGCACGTTCAGCGTGAACGGCGCCAGCACCATGTCTGGCACCTTCACCAACGATGGCGACTTCCTCGATGGGGGGGCGGCGAGCCTTGCGATCACCGGGAGCTTCGTGAACAACTCCAACATCACGCTGGATGCGGGTGGCGGTTTCTCGACCACGGGCGGCACCACCAGCAGCGGCACCATCACGGCGCTGGGTGCATCGGGTGGCGTGATCGGCGGCAACGTCTCCAGCTCCGGCACCATCGACCTTGCCAGCGTGTCCGATCAGGCCGACAACCTGGAGATTGGCGGCAACCTGTCGTTCAGCGGCGGAACCCTGGCCTTCACCGGCACCGGCACGGGCAACACCGCGGTGCAGGAAGCCATCACTGTCGGCGGCTCGGTGTCGGGCAACGTGAACCTCACGTTCGAAGGTGTGGCCTTCGACACCAACTTCACCAACCCGACGGACTTCGTCCTGATCGACGCCAACTCTTCGGGCGGGGCGTTGACCTTCGACGATGCCCTGATCACGGTGAACGGCGCCACCGCCTACTTCGCGGTCTACGATCCGGGTTCGGGCGATGCCTACGTGCTCTCCGACGTGAGCGCGGGTATCGGCGCTGTTGCGGGCAACATCGGCCTCGTGCAATCGCTGATCGGTACCATCGTCAACCGTCCGTCCTCGCCCTTCGTCTCCGGCCTGGCGTACGAGGACGATGACAACTGCGGGACCGGCTCCTGGGCGCGTGTCACAGGTGGCTCGGCCACCGGCACGGCGCGTACCAACAACGGCGTGTCCAACCTGCCCTCAACGGTGGAGGCCGACTATGCCGGCCTGACCATGGGCATCGACTACGGCTGCTTCGACGTCTCTGACAGCCCGTTCGACATCGCCGGCGGCATGATCCTGGGTTACAACCAGGGTTCGACCAGCCAGAAGGTCTTCAACATCGACTACTCCTCGGGGACGCCGACGCCGACGTCTCTGCTGTCGACCACCGAAACCGACTTCACGCAAACCTATGTCGGCGCCTACCTCGCTTTCGCGAAGGATGCCTACACCGCCGACGTTCAGCTGCGGTCGGAGCAAACCAAGTTCACCTTCAACAACCCGGTACTGGTGCTCGATGCCGATGGCATCACCCCGGCAGCAGGCTTCTTCGACGAAGAGGTGGACAGCAAGTCGACCACGCTGTCGGCGTCGATCTCCTACAGCTATCCGCTCTCCGACTCCCTGACGCTGGTGCCGACGGGTGGCTTCGGGATCACCCGCAGCTCCACCGATGACGTGATCCTGCGCGATCCGGGCGACCAAACGACAGAAGTCGGCCGCATGGTCTTCGAGGATCACACCACCTCCATCGGCTTCGTCGGCGCCACGCTGGCGCGGACGGTCATCGGTGAGGCGGGCGACAGCGCTTGGAACCAGTTCGTCACTGCGACCTACTACAAGGACTTCTCCGATCCGCTCGAGGCAACCTACGTGACCGACACGGCACAGCTGCCGATCTCGACCGAGCCGCTGGGCGACTTCGGAGAGCTTTCGGTGGGCCTCAGCTACATCAAGATCCTCGATGGTCAGGTGGGCAATGCCAAACAGCTGAACGCCTCGGCGCGGATCGACGGGCGCTTCTCGGAAGACGTTGAAGCGCTCAGCCTGACCGCTCAGATCCGGCTCCAGTTCTGATCCCTCGGCGCCCGCCGCGCGGGTGTGAGCCTATCGTGACAATTACCGGGGTGCCCTTGCGGCACCCCGGCTGTTTCTGGCAAGGTGCGTGGGCACGGACCGGAGCTTTTGCCGGAACTGTCAGTTATTTGTGCCTTTCAGGTTAGGTCCGATCCTGCCAGTATATTGCGAAACGATAATTGGAATGCGCTGCGAGCCCTGAATGTCCTGGTTTTCTAAAGTCGCATGGAAGGAGGGGCTGTTTTTGCAGCCGCATCACTTCCAACAGAGCGACCGCTACTTTGAGAAACTGCTCGAGGCCCGCACGCGGCTTGCCTCTCCCTATCCTTGGGGATTCTCCCAGATCGAGATAGATCGCGACGTCGCCCAGCAGATGAAGTTCGGCCTGCGCTCGGCGACCGGCATCTTTCCCGATGGCACGCCCTTCGACATGCCCGGCACCTCGCAGCTTCCGCCGCCTGTCGACATTCCAGAGGGGAGCGAGGGCCAAAGCGTGTGGTTGACCCTGCCCATGGTGCAGGTCAACGGGCGCGAGGTCGGCACCGAGGACGAGTCCAGCCGCTCTGCGCGCTATCGACTCGCAGCCGAAACGGTGGCCGACAGCACCGCCGCGATGCGTCTTGAACAGGACATCGAGGTGGCCCACCCCCGCGTCGAATTCGACGTCCGCAAGACCGAGAAGCCCGGCTACAACTGCCTGCGGCTGGCGCGCATTGTCGAGGTGCGCGACAAGAACGTGATATTCGACGAGAAATTCGCGCCGCCGGTGCTGACGATTCACGCCCACCCCGTTGTGGCCGGCTGGATCGAGCGCGTGGTGGGGTGGGTCGAAACCAAGCTCGAAAGCCTCGCCCGTTATGCCTCCGATCCGTCCTCCGGCGGCGGGCTTCAGGCCACCGACTACTTCATGCTGTTGGTGCTCAACCGCGAGATCGGCCTGCTGCGGCACTACCGCAATTCCAAATACACCCATCCTGAAGAGCTCTATCAGCTCTTTCTGCGGCTGGTGGGCGAGCTTTGGACCTTCGACGAGAAGCGGCTGGCTGTGGAGTACCCGCCCTACGACCAGGACAATCTCGAAGAGATTTTCGAGCCCATCGTGCGTGATATCCAGCGGCTCCTGAGCCGTGACGTGGGCCGCGCCGTGCGTCTCAACGTCGAAGAGCTGCGCCCCGGATCGGGCAGCTTCATGGCCAAGGTCGTCGACCGCAACCTGTTCCGCGATGCCGCCTTCGTGCTGGAGGTCAGCGCCGACAAGCCGCTCACCCAGATCCAGCAGCAGTTCCCTGCGCTCTGCAAGGTGGGTCCGAACACCCAGATGAACACCATCGTCAACAACGCCCTGCCTGGGCTGGAGTTGGTACACATGCCCTCGCCGCCGCGTCAGATCAGGGCGGTGACCAGCCACGTCTATTTCAAGATCGACAAGAACAACCCGCTCTGGCGCGAGTTTTCGACAGCGCCCGCGATCGGCCTGCACTTTGCGGGCAACTGGCCCGGTCTCAAGCTGGAGATCTGGGGCATCCAGGAGAATAGCTGATGAGCGACGAGAAGGACTCTGGCAAGACCGTGATCCGCCCGATGCCGGGCGGGGCCTTCGGTGACCAGAAGACATCGGGTCCAGGCTCGCAGAAGACGGTAATCGGCGGTTCGATGCCCGCTCAGGGCGGATGGGGCAGCCCGCCACCGGCGACGCCCGAACCGGGGCAGGGCGGCGGCTTCGGCGGGCAAGACAGCGGCTTCGGTGGCGGCGACCAGGACCAGGGTGGCGACGTCTGGGGCGGTGGCGGCGGTGGCCAGACGCCGGGCCAGGGCGGCGGCGGCGGTTTCGGCCAGCCTCCCGGCCAATCGGGCGGCTTCGGCGGCCCGGAGGACCATGGCAATACGGCCAAGTGGATGGGCGCCAAGCCGCAGCAGGAAGGTTTCTTTCCGGAGATGCGGAAGGAAGAGCCCGTCATGCGGGCGGCGGTCAAGAAGATCAGCCTCGATGCGGCGCTGTCGGCCAAGACATCGGGCATGTCGGCCGATGCCAACCCCATCGTGGCCTCCTGCGGCGCGCTTCTGGTGCTCTTCGGTCGCCTGCGCAGCCAGGTCGTGGATATGCATGCCGTGCCGCTGATGCAGCACGTGACCGAAGAGATCGAGGCCTTCGAGGAAAAGATGCTGGAGCGCGGGGTGGATCAGACCGACGCGCTCATTGCCAAGTACTGCGTCTGTGGTCTCGCCGACGACGTGGTGCAGAACCTGCCGGGCACCGACCGCTCGGTCTGGCTGCAGTATTCGATGTCAGCCCGCTTCTTCAACAAGCGGACGGCGGGTGTGGGCTTCTTCCAGGAGGTCGACAAGGCCCTCCAGAACCCAATCAACAAATATCACCTGCTTGAGCTGATGCTGATCTGCCTGCAACTGGGCTTCGAAGGCCAGTATCGCGCGATGGACGGCGGAAACGTGAAGCTGCAGCAGATCAAGCGCGGCATCTACGAGGCGCTGCGTCGGGTCAAGTCGCGCGGCGACGATGACATAAGCCCGCGCTGGAAAGGCATCGAACTGGCCGCACGGCGCAGCTTCACCAAGGTGCCTGTCTGGGCCTACGCCATCCTGGCCTCCGCGGTTCTGGCGGGCGGCTATTTCGGGATGCGGCTGATGCTGAACTCGGAAGGCTACGAGCTGACCGAGAACATGCGCAACCTGCACCCCACCGAGATGATCGAGCTGGTGCGCCGCACCTCCGGCCCCATCGCACCGCCCCCGCTTCCGCCACCGCCGCCTGAAACCGGCCAGCTTGACCGGTTGAAAGAGGCCTTCGCAGGCAATGGCGCCATCGACGTGGCGGTGAAGGGTGATTTCATTGTCATCAAGCTCGACAACTCGATCCTCTTCGACAGCGGCAAGGCCGACGTGAAGGACGATTTCGTTCCGCTCGGCGAAGAGATCGCCCAGGTGATCGAGAACGAGCCGGGCCCGATCCGCTTCATCGGCCATACCGACAGCGACAAGCTGTCGGGCCGCGGCAAGTACAAGAACAATTTCGAGCTCTCGGTCGCCCGCGCCAAGAGCGTCGCGGGCGTCATCACCCCGCTCCTGAGCGACCCGGACCGTGTCGAGGTGGACGGGCGCGGCGAGGACGAGCCGATTGCTTCCAACGACACGCCGGAGGGCAAGGCCCAGAACCGGCGGGTGGAGATCATGATCCAGCGCGAAGAGACGCTGGAGCAACAGATTTAAGACGCACGGCGAGGGACGCCGGTTGGAAAAGAGATAAGCGCCTGACAGGCGAAAGGACGTCGAGATGAAACGCTGGATCATCGGAATTCTGGTCGTGTTGTCCCTGCTGCTGTGGTTTGCGGTGGTCTGGTTTGCCCTGCCGCTCGTCGGCTTCGGCGAGGCGACGCCCTTCGAGCCGATCTGGGTGCGAATCCTGATGATCGCGGTGGTCTGGCTGACGGTCGGCATCGTCTACCTGGTCAAGTTCATCCGCCGCCGCCGGGCCGCGAAGGCGCTGGAAGATGCGCTGACCGAGCCGGAGGTCACGGGCGACGGCGAGGTGCTGGGTGAGAAGATGGGCGAGGCCATGGCCGTGCTCAAAAAATCAAGCGGTTCCAAGAGCTTCCTCTACGATCTTCCGTGGTACATCATCATCGGCCCGCCCGGTTCTGGCAAGACAACGGCGCTGCTCAATTCCGGCGTCAAGTTTCCGCTCGCCGAGAAGGGCGAGGGGGCCGTGGCCGGTGTTGGCGGCACCCGCTATTGTGACTGGTGGTTCTCGGAAGAGGCGGTGCTGATCGACACCGCCGGGCGCTACACCACCCATGACAGCGACGCGGAGGCCGACTCCAAGAGCTGGGCGAGCTTCCTCAAGCTGCTCAAGACCTATCGCGCCAACCAGCCGATCAATGGCGTGATGCTCGCCATCTCGCTGCAGGAGCTGATGACGGCGAGCCCCGCCGAGATCGAGGCCCACGCCGAGATCATCCGCACGCGCCTCAACGAGATCAATGACGAGCTGCGCGTCGATTTCCCGGTTTACGTGATGTTCACCAAGGCTGACCTGATCTCCGGCTTCATGGAGTTCTTCGGCTCCTTCTCGCAGTCGCGGCGGCAAAAGGTGTGGGGCCACACCTTCCAGACCGAGAGCAAGAAGGAGCAGACCGTCGAGCGCTTCAGCGAAGAGTATGATGCGCTGGTCAATCGGCTCTCTGAAGAGGTCACCGACCGGCTTCAGGAAGAGCCCGACGGCATCAACCGCATCGCCATCTTCGGCTTCCCCGGGCAGGTGGCCATGCTGCGCGACCGGCTGGGCGACTTCATGCGCGGTGTCTTCGGCCATACCCGCTACAAGGTGGCGGCCAACCTGCGCGGCTTCTACTTCACCTCCGGCACCCAGGAAGGCACCCCGATCGACCAGGTGCTGGGCGCAATGCAACGCAACTTCGGCGGCATGGCGCAGGGGCAGATGTCTGGCAAGGCCAAGAGCTTCTTCCTGCACGACCTGCTGAAAAAGGTGATTTTTGCCGAAGCCGGGTGGGTCTCCACCGACAAGCGCGCGGTGCGCCGCGCCGCCATCTGGCGCTACTCGACGATCACGCTCATCGTTCTGGCGACGCTTGGCATGCTGGGGCTTTGGGGGCTGAGCTTCTATCAGAACCGCCAGTTGATCGACACCGCCGAAGCGGCGATCTCGGATTACGAGCTTGCCGCGCAGGACGAGATCAACAGCGGCAAGGTCGAGGACATCGACCTGCTCCAGGTGCTGCCGCACCTCGAAATGCTGCGCAACATGCCTATGGGCTACGCCGATACCGAAACCGAAACACCGATGTCGGAGCGTTTCGGGCTCAGCCAGCGCGGCTCCGTGCGCTCGGCGGCCACGGTGACCTACCGCCAGGCGCTGGAGAGGATGTTCCGCTCCCGCCTGATCCTCCAGCTCGAACAGCAGCTCGAGAACTCCATTCGTACCGGCGAGGTGCTCGCCGTCTATCGTACGCTCAAGGTCTACAAGCTGATGGGCAACCTCGCCCCGCAAAGCGATGACGAACTGGTCATCGGCTACTTCCGGGACGACTGGCGCCGCAACACCTATTCCGGCACCAACCCCGAGACCCGGGCCGCGCTTGAGCGCCACCTCGTGGCCATGCTGGAGCTCGACGCCGCCCAGCAGCCCAGCTTCGAGCTGAATGGTGCGCTGATCGACCAGGGCGAGCGTCTGCTGGCGCGGATGAACGTGGAAGACCAGGCCTACAGCCTGATCCTTGCCACCGCCGAGTTCGCCGGGATCGAACCCTTCACCATCGCGGGCCGAGGTGGGCGCGATTCTGACCTTGTGTTCGAAAGCGTTGATGGCCGCGCGCTTGACGAGCTGGTGATCTCGCCGCTCTACACCTATGCCGGCTTCCACGAGTTCTTCCTGCCCCAGCTCAGCCAGATCGCCGAGAACCTCACTGAAGACCAGTGGGTCATGGGCGAGTATGCCGCAGACGCGCAGATCGAAGACCAGATCAAGGGGCTCGGCCCGATCCTGCTGAAGCGCTACACCAACGACTGGATCGAGGAGTGGGACAGGGTGCTCGGCCTCGTAAAACTGCGCCCGATGAGCGCCGACAGGCCCTCCTACCAGGCACTTGCGGCGGCCTCCGCGCCGCGCACGTCGCCGATCCTTCTGTTGACCACCGAGATCATGGAAGAGACCTCGCTGACGGCGGAATACAACAAGGGCGCCGATGAGCCGCCCGCCGGGATGGACCCGGAAGCCGCGGCGGGACAGGCCGCAGAAGCGGGCGGCGAGTTCGGCAAGCGGGCCGCGCAGATCTTCATCAACCGCCAGTCCGGCCTCGCGCGGATCGGCCTCGATGTGGCCTTCCGCAAGAGCCAGGAACGCGCCGGAACCTCCGGTGGCGGCGGCGGGGCCACGCGCCTGCCGGGTGCCGAGATCGAGGCCTACTATGCCGACTGGCATGACCTGATGGTCGGCGATCCGCCGCAGCGCCGGATCGACTTCCTGATCCAGACGCTGGGCGACATGCAGCGCACCCTCATCACCGCCGTCGACTTTCCCGAGGTGGCCGACCGCGAGATGCCTGCCAAGCTGGGCGCGTTGAAGCAGGCCAGCTCCCGCCTGCCCAAGCCGATGGAGCGCATGATCCAGGAGGCGGTGGACGACTTCGAGGGCGATGCGGCCAACACCTCCGTCGCGCGGCTGAACGAGTTGCTGAATCAGCAGGTCACACAGGTCTGCCAGGCCGCGATCGACAGCAAGTTCCCCTTCTCGCAGAACAGCGCCCGCGAGGTCGGACTTGTGGATTTTGCCCGCCTCTTTGCGCCGCAGGGGGTGATTGACAGGTTCTTCCTCGAAAACCTCAGCCAGTATGCCAACACCAGCGGTGGCGCCTGGACCTGGAAAGACACCGGCCCGCTGGCCGGCAAACTCTCCACCTCGACGCTCAAGCAGTTCGAACGTGCCGCCGAGATCCGGGATGCCTTCTTCCCGACCGGGGGCGGCATTCCGCAGATCGATATGGAGGTGATCCCCACCTCGCTGCACGGTGCGGTGGAAACGGCGCAGCTTACCATCAACGGTCAGGTCATCCTCACACGCCGTAAGGGCAATACGCCCGCCAACGTGAGCTGGCCGGGCAGCATGGCGGGCGCCAACGTCGAGCTGGTCTTCACACCTGATATGCGGGGCCGGAAATCCACCCTCAGTGAGGGCGGAAGCTGGGCCTTCGTGAAATTCCTCAACAAGGGGCGGCCCAAGGTTTCGGGCAACGTGATCGCGGTGCGCTACACCATCGACGGGCGTCACATTGCCTACAAGATCACGCTCGCCTCCGATACCAACCCGTTCTTCATGAACGAACTCACCGAGTTCAAATGCCCCACCGGGCTGTGACAGGAGGTCGCTGACCGCACCATGCCCCTCGGCCTCTTTGGAAAACTGCCCGCCAAGGGCGACTTCATCACCCGGTCGATGCCGCCCGAGGTGCTGTCGTTCTGGGAAGCCTGGCTGGAAAAGGCGATGAGCGGGGCCAAGCATCACCTCGCGGGCGAATGGGCACAGGTCTATGAGGCAAGTCCCGTCTGGCGCTTCTGGATCGGCCCCGGCGTATTCGGCCATGCCATGGCGGGTGCGCTGACGGCTTCCGTCGACAGGGTCGGGCGGCAGTTTCCGCTCACGCTGGTGCTTTCGGGACTGGGCCACAACCATCCGGTGCCGCCGCTCTCCGATCCGATGGAAGATTGGTACGGCCTGCTTGAACGCGCGCTGCTCTCGGCCAAAACGGCGCATTTCGATGGCGATGTAGACGGCTTTCTATCCGCGCTGCCCGAGCCAAATGCCGCCCCCTGCGCACTGGGCGAAGATCGGCGCAACGCCTTCTTCGCCTATGGCGAGCACGGGCTGGGCCAGATGCTGGCCGATGTGCGCGATCATGATCACCAGCTTGCCGCCTTCGGGCGCAGCTATTGGTGGACCGGAGGCAACGATTACGTCGGCCCGGGGATGATCGCGCTGGAGGGGATGCCCGATGTGGCCGGGTTCATGGCAATGCTCCGCGGTTTCGGGCCGCCGGCCCGCGTTCAGCAGCCTGCCGCTGCCGCGCGTCCTGCCGCTGCTGCGGCATCGGCCGGTGCCGGCGCCACCGCGCGCGGGCGCGAAACCACCGTGCCGCCGCGTGATCTGATCGGCGACGCTGAAGAGGCCGAAGCCGCCGCCGCCTGGGGCGCCGAGTCCTCACGCGAAGAGCTGGCCTGGGCCGCCCCCTCGGACGCGGTCGATGACGCATGGACCGAGGCGATAACCGGCGATGACGCCGAAAGCCCTTTCGACCTGCCAGAGGAGGAATGGGACTTCCCAGATGCAGGGCCGGCAAAGCCGGAAGCACCAGCGTCCGAAGCGGAAGCGCCCCCTGAACCGGAGCGGGAGCCGGAGGAGGAGCCGGCGGAAGACCTCTTCGATGCGGGGCCCGAGCCCTATGGCATCGGAGCTGCGGAAACGGGCGAAGACGTGTACTCCAGCCTGTCCGAACCGGGGGAGACGGCGGAAACGGAAGAAGAGGTCGTCCCCTGGCTGGAGGATGAGCCGGAAGCCGAGGAAGTCGCAGCAGAAGAGAGCGGCGATGACGAGGTGGTTCCCTGGCTGGATTCCCCCGAGAAGCCCGCTGCCGAAAGCGCTCCGTCCGAGGAGCCAGAGGCACCAGAAGATCCCGCATCGGAAACTGAAGAAACTGAAGAAGACAACCCCGCGGCTGACATCGCATCAAAGGCCGAAGCTGTGCCGCCTTCGACCCCGGCACCGGAACCGGACGAAGAACCGGGGGATATCGGCCATGTCGTCGATGTGTCCATGGTTTCGGGGGACGATGATTTCGACATTCCCGGCGACGATCCCCCCGAGCCGGAGGAGCCGGAAGCCGACGCCGTGAATGAGGCGCAAGCCGAGGCGGTCACCGAGGACGAGACGGTAAGTGAAGGGGCAGAGGACGTTCCGGATGATGTAAAAGCGCTTGAGACAAACGGGGACGACACCGCCGATAGTCCCGATACCGATGGGCCGCCTGAAACCGTTACCCCGGCTGGCGAGGGAGAAGACAGCCCCTTTGGTAAACCCGGTGACGAGGATGACGATGATGAGGGGCTTGGCCGCAAGAAGTCCGGCATTAGGGGTTTCTTCTCCCTGCGCGGACGCGGGAAGGATTGACCCTTGCCCCACCGTAGCGGAAACTTGGCAAACGGCATGACACTCAGGGGCCCCAGGGCCGGGGCAACGATTTTATGAATGCAAAGCAATTCAGGTTCGAGACCGGGGAGATCAGCCATACCGGCTATGCCCGCGACCACAACGAGGACAACCTCTACACCTACCCCGACGGTGGCATGTGGGTTGTGGCCGACGGCATGGGGGGGCACCACGGCGGCGATTTCGCCTCGGGCGTCATCGTTCAGCACCTCGCCTCGGTGGGGCGCGCCAGTTCTGCTCCTGATCTTCAGGCCCGCTTCGTTGAGCGGATCACCCGCGCCAACGGCCAGATCCAGAGCCATGCCGCCAGCCAGGGCGCAACCATCGGCTCCACGGTGGTGGCCCTGCTCGTCTTCGATCAGCACTTTGCCTGCGTGTGGTCCGGCGACAGCCGGGTGTATCTGATCCGCGATGGCCAGCTGACGCAGCTCAGCCGGGATCACACCGAGGCCAACGAATTGCTCGACAGGGGGGCGATCACTCCCGAAGAGGCGGAAAACTGGCCGCGCAAAAACGTCATTACCCGGGCCATCGGCGTGCATCCCGACGTGCACCTCGACCACAAATATGGCACGCTGCGCAACCGCGACACCTTCATTCTATGCTCCGACGGGCTTACGGCCCACGTGGAAGACCACGAAATCCTTGAAATTGCACGAAAGCACCAACCGCAGAAAGCCTGCGACATGCTGCTCGACCTGACCTTGCAACGGGGCGCGTCCGACAATACCACCGTTGTCGTGGTGCGGGCCTTCGACAAGACGGAGGTCACGCCCATGACGGCGATCTTCGATCTGCCGGAAGAAGGGATCTGAGGCCCCATGGCCAGCGACGAGCAGGAAAACTCCAAACCGGGCAGCCAGAAGACTGTCATCAGCACGGCGGCCCCCACCGGTGTGGCCATCGGCACGCAGATCATGGGCACCTTCGAGATCACCGAGCACATTGCCACCGGCGGCATGGGCGAGGTCTATCGCGGGTTCAACATCCACACCGAAGAGCCGGTGGCGATCAAGATCGTGCTGGCCGCGCTGGCCCATGACGAGAAGATCCTGAGCATGTTCCAGAAGGAGGCCACCGTTCTGGGCCGCCTCCACCACGATGCAATCGTGCGCTACATGCTCTTCACCGTCGATCCCGGCATCCAGCGCGCCTGCCTGGTGATGGAGTTCGTCGAGGGCCGCAGCCTCGCCGACTACTACGCCGAAGAGGGCAGCATGCCCGCCGAGGACGTGAAGACGATGATGCGCCGCGTGGCCTCCGGCCTGCAGAAGGCACATGATCTCGGCGTGGTTCACCGCGACCTTTCACCGGACAACGTGGTCATTCAGGATGGGATGATCTCTCACACCAAGATCATCGACTTCGGCATCGCCAAATCCGCCAACTTCGGCGGAGGCACGCTGCTGGGCGGGCAATTCGCCGGCAAGTATGGCTACGTGAGCCCCGAGCAGCTTGGCCGCTTCAAGGGGGTGATCGAGGGCACGTCCGACATTTACAGCCTCGCGCTGGTGGCTGCAGCCGCCTGTCGGGGCGAGCCGATCGACATGGGCGACAGCCCCGCCGAGGCGGTGGAACGCCGGATGGATGTGCCAGACCTCTCGGGCGTCCATGACGAGCTGCGCCCGCTGCTCGAGATGATGCTCCAGCCGGACCCTGAGAAGCGACCGGAGAGCATGTCGAAGGTGCTGGAGTACCTCGACAATCCCGCAGCTCTCGCGGCGGGCATGGCCGCAGCGCAGGGCGGGCCGGCTGCAGCAACCTCGGTGCCGCCGAACCAGGGGTCGGTGCCGCCGCAATATTCCCAGCCGCCCCAGAGCATTCCGCCACAGCAGAGCATGCCGCCGGAGCATCAGGCCACGGTGATTTCCCAGCCGCCGGCCTATGCCTTTACCAATCCGCCGCAGCAGAGCATGCCGCCGCAGGACGCGGGCACCGACAGCCCGTTCCCGACAACCACGCCTCCGCCGCAACGCACTGGTGTCGGCTCAACGCTGCCGCCTGCGCAGACGATGCCGCCCCCCGAACCCGCCAAGAAAGGCAAGGGTGGCATGATCGCGGCCATGCTCGCGCTGGTGCTGATCGGTGGCGGTGGGGCAGGGGCCTATTTCGGTGGTTTCATCCCGGGTGTCGGCCCTGGCGCCAATGATGGGCCGGACACACCTGACCCCGACGACTCGAGCACGGATGGACCGATTGCCACCGATGACCGGGATTGCGGCGGCACGCTGCGGTTCGACGATAACGGCAATCCGATCGACAACTGTGACGAGGACGTGGCCGTGAACGATACGGACACGGACCCCGATACCCCAACCCCGGATACCGATCCGGATACACCGGATCCCGACACCGATCCGGATACACCTGATCCCGACACCGATCCGGATACGCCTGATCCTGACACCGACCCGGACACGCCGGATCCCGATACCGACCCGAACACGCCGGATCCCGATACCGATCCGGACACGCCGGGTCCTGACACCGACCCGGACACGCCTGATCCCGATACCGACCCGAACACACCAGACCCTGATACCGACCCGGCAACGCCCCCGCTCACCGGCGGCGAGGTTGCGGCCATCGACGACACGCTCGATCCGACCGAGGGCACGGTAATCCCGACTGAGCAGGACAATGGCGGCGAGGGGGATGGCGATATCGACTTCGACACCATCGGTCGGATGATTTCCTGGGTGCGCAACTACTCCACGCCCCGCTGCGTGCACGTGGGCATCCGCTCGCCCGTGCCCACAGATTTCGAGATCGAGGGCTACGCCACTTCGGTCGATCCGTTCTGGGAGTTGCTGACGGATTTCCGCGACGAGTTCGGAACCGAGCCCAAGATCGGCGTCCGGCTGGTCGACGAGAGCCAGTGCGCCGTGGTGACCTTCGTCAAGAACCTCGGTCGTTCCGAGGCCCGGACCCCGCTACTCAAGCTCGACCGTGACGTGCTGAAAGCCGGTGACCCGATCCGCGGCACCATCGACCTGATCGACGGCCGGAACATCACGCTCTTCCTGATCGACAGCCGTGGCGGGGCCTACAACCTCACCTCGCGCCTGAAGCCGCAGGATGACGGCACGGCCACCTTCGCGCTGGCGCTTCGGCCCCAGGGGGCGGATGATCGCGAGATCGTGCCCTACCTGATGCTGGCCATCGCCTCCAACAGCCGCATCGGCAGTGCGGATACGCAGGCAGGCACGCCCACCGCCAGCCTCATGCCGATCATCCAGGCCGAGATCCGTCAGCGCGGCACAGAGGAGGAAAACTCCGCCTCTGCCGCCCTGGGCTACTTCCGCTTCGACGACAACGCCGAGTGAGCCGCTGCCAAATTGCGCGCCTGCGGCGCAAGACACGCTTTGTCTGGCACCTTGTGGCTGGCCTTGCCTACTACCCGCAGGGTTGATCTTGGCGGCGTCGCCGGGGAAAAGGGCGCGAACACGGAGAGGGTGACATGGAAAAGCGCATCTACATTCTGAACGGCCCCAATCTCAACCTGCTGGGCAAGCGCCAACCCGAGATCTACGGCCACGAGACGCTGGCCGATGTCGTCGCCGCCTGCGCCAAAGTGGCTGGCGAGGTGCCGGTCCGCGATGCGCAGTCCAACCATGAGGGCGGGCTTGTGGAGCTCATTCACGAGGCTCGCGAGGATGGGCTGGGCATCGTGCTGAACGCCGGGGCCTACACTCATACCTCGGTGGCAATCCTCGATGCGCTGAACACCTTTGAGGGCCCGGTGATGGAGGTGCATATCTCCAACGTCCACCAGCGTGAGAGCTTCCGCCATCACAGCTACATCTCGGCCCGTGCCGACGGCATCATCGTGGGCTGTGGCACGCAGGGCTATGAGCTGGCCGTGCAGCGCATCCTGCGCATGACGGGGCAGGGCTGAGGCGGGGCCGTTGCCTCTGCCGCTTGAAGTCAGGCCCGCCACCGAAGCAGACAGGCCGGTCATCGCGAACCTGCTCCAGTTCTATCTCTATGACATGGCCGAATGGTTCGGCACCGAGACGAATGCCGCGGGTCGGTACGAGCACGAAATCCTCGACGAGGTTTGGGCCCATCCCTACCTCTTCAGCCTGGGCAAAATGCCAGTGGGCTTTGCACTCCTCACGCGCACATGCACGATCCGCCCCCGCAGCCCATGCTGGTATATCGCCGAGTTTGGTGTGCTTCGCCCCTACTGGCGGCGCGGCATAGGGCGCCGGGCGCTGGGCCGCCTGTTTGCCGCGCATCCAGGCGAATGGGAAATCACCTGGTATGACGAAAATCGCCCAGCTGCCGCCTTCTGGCCCCGGGTGATCCCGCAGGACGGGCGAGAGCAGCACCGCCTTAGCGTTCACGGGATCAGGTGGACGTCGGTGGCCTTCAGCGTCTGACCGTCAGATCGCCTCTGTCCCCACCCGCAGCGCAAAGCCCGCATCCCGCAGCGCGGCGGTGATCTCATCGACATGTCCGGCATCCCGCGCTTCGATCACCACCTCCAGTTCCGCCTGCTTCAGCGCTACGCTCTGCATCATGCGTTGGTGGATCACTTCCACCACGTTGGCGCCCGCGTCCCCGATGATGCGGGCAATGTCGGCCAGCTGGCCGGGGCGGTCGTCGAGCTTGAAGATGAGCCGGGTGATGCGCCCGTCGCGCACCAACCCGCGCAGGATCAGGGTGGAGAGCAGGCGCGAGTCGATGTTGCCGCCGCAGACGACGAGGCCAACCTGCCTGCCTGCATAACGCGCGGCATGGGCCTTGAGCACGGCAAGCCCCGCGCCAGCCGCGCCCTCGGCCACGAGCTTCTCATGTGAGAGCAGGTCAAACACCGCATCCTCGATCTCGGCTTCGTTGGCGGTGTCGATCCGGTCCACCGTGCGGCGGATGATCTCGATATTGGCCGCCGATGGCGCGCGCACGGCGATGCCCTCGGCAAGGGTCGAGCCGATCGTATGCGCCGCGCTGCCCTCATAAGCCGCCTTCACCGCGTTGAAGGCCTCGGCCTGCGCGCCCACCACTTCGATCTTCGGCTTCTCGGCCTTGGCTGCCGTGGCCATGCCCGCGATCAGCCCGCCCCCGCCAATCGGCACCACAATGCTGTCGAGGGCGGGGTTTTGCTCCAGCATCTCAAGCGCAACGCTGCCCTGTCCTGCGGCCACGACGGGATCATCGAAGGGATGGATGAAGGTCAGCCCGCGTGCGGCGGCGAGATCCTGGGTGAACTGTACGCTCTCGTCAAAGCTGGTGCCGTGCAGCACGACTTCGGCGCCGAAGTCTCCGGTGCGCTTCACCTTGTTGAAGGGGGTGCCCTCGGGCATGACGATCACCGAAGGAATTCCCATCCGGGTGGCATGATAGGCGACCCCCTGTGCGTGGTTGCCTGCCGAACAGGCGATCACGCCCGCTGCGCGTTGCGCCGCGTCGAGCGTCAGCAGCTTCGCCAGAGCCCCACGGGCCTTGAATGCATTGGTGTGTTGAAGGTTCTCCAGTTTCAGGAACAGGTCGAACCCCAGCATCATCGAAAGACGCGCGGCCCGCACCAGCGGGGTGCGTACCGTGTCGGGCGCGATCGCGGCATGGGTTTCGCGGATGAGGTCGGCGGTAAGGGTCATGGGGCGGCGTCCTTGAATGCCCCAGAGGCTTCGCCGTGCAGGCCCCGAATGTCAACGAGTCCGGGCGCATCCCTCAGTCGGGCAGGCGCACCACCATTTCCAACTCGATCTGGAGATTGGGCGCGGCCAGTGCGGCCACGCCGATTCCGGTGACGCTGGGCCGTGCCCCGGCGAGGAAGGCCGTGATCTCGGGGTAGGCCTCGGCCAGTCGGGCCGGCGTGAGATCGACGGCGTAGATGCGCAACATCGCAATATCCTGCGGCCCGGCGCCAAGTGCCTCCAGCGCGGCGCGGGCGTTGCTGGCGGCCAACCGGGTCTGGGCGAGGAGGCTTTCGGGCGGCTCCGCGCCATCCGCCTGGGTGGCGACCTGGCCCGAAACAAAGGCCATCCGCCCCGGCTCCACAACGGAAATCTGTGAATAGCCCATGGCCCCGGCATCGGGCAGCGTGGCAGGGTTCATTCTGGTGATTGGCTCTGGCATGTCGGCTTCCTTTCGCTCCTGTTCCTCATCTGGGCTTCGCTTCGGGGGCGGCCAATGGGCTCCTGACGCCTCGTGTCAGTAGGCTGTCTGTCCGGCAGGCGCGCAACATCCGTGCAAACCTCCGTCGCCCTGCGGAGCTATTGTGCGCCAAGCCACTCCATGCCGAAAGCACGCGAAATTGCTGAAAATAGTCGCATTTGACCATTGTAATGCAGACGCGCGCTTGTTTTAGTCTGGCATCACAGGGAGCGGCCACCTGGGGAGGCGGCCGATAACGACCAACAACAGGAGCTGCCTTGCTGGATCAGGGTGCCACTGACGCCTTCGTAGAGTTCGAACGCGTCCAGAAAAGCTACGACGGCGAAACGCTTGTCGTGAAAGATCTCAACCTCTCGATGCCGAAAGGCGAGTTTCTGACGATGCTCGGCCCGTCGGGTTCAGGCAAGACGACATGCCTGATGATGCTTGCGGGCTTCGAGACGGCGACACACGGCGAAATCAAGCTGGACGGAAAGCCGATCAACAACATCCCGCCGCACAAGCGCGGCATCGGGATGGTGTTCCAGAACTACGCGCTGTTTCCGCATATGACCGTCGCCGAAAACCTCGCCTTCCCGCTGGAAGTGCGCGGCATGGGTGCGAGCGAGCGCGAAGGCAAGGTGAAGCGCGCGCTCGACATGGTGCAGATGGGCGCCTTCGGCGGGCGCCGTCCGGCCCAGCTTTCGGGCGGCCAGCAACAGCGGATCGCCCTGGCGCGGGCGCTGGTGTTCGAGCCCGAGCTGGTGCTGATGGACGAGCCGCTGGGCGCGCTCGACAAGCAGTTGCGCGAACACATGCAGTTCGAGATCACCCGCCTTGCGCACGATCTGGGCATTACCACCGTCTACGTGACGCACGATCAGACCGAAGCGCTCACCATGTCGGACCGCGTGGCGGTGTTCGACGATGGCCGCATCCAGCAGCTCGCGCCACCCGATGAGCTCTACGAGGCGCCGCAAAACAGCTTCGTGGCCCAGTTCATCGGCGAGAACAACACGCTCGAAGGCGTGGTGAAGGAGCTGAGCGGCGGCATTGCCACGATCAAGCTCGATGGCTCCGAGGCCCTGATCGAGGCCAAGGCGGTGAACGTCGAAAAGGCCGGAGACCGGACGCGCGTTTCGATCCGCCCCGAACGGGTGGAAACCAACCCCGACAGGCTCCAAGACGACGCCCACACGCTCGACGCGGAAGTGCTGGAGTTCATCTACATGGGTGACATCTTCCGCACCCGGCTGAAGGTGGCGGGCAACGAGAATTTCATCGTGAAAACCCGCAACGCGCCCGATGTGGCGCGGATGACACCGGGCCAGACCGTCAAGATCGGCTGGCTCCCCGAGGATTGCCGCGCGCTCGACGCTTGAGCGCGCCGCGAGTGCCCCCGCCTGCCCGGGGTGCGGGGCACGCACAAGATAATACGGGCATGACAACAAGGAGTGCACACGCATGACTATGAAGAAAACCATTCTGGCGACCACCGCGCTGACCGTGTCGGCCGGGCTCGCCTTTGCCGAAGCCCATGGCAACATGGCCGACAGCATGACGCTGGTCAGCTGGGGCGGCGCCTATCAGGCCTCGCAGCAGAAGGCCTATGTCGAACCCTACCTGGCCGCCAACGAAGGCGTTTCGGCCACTTGGGACGAAAGCTCCAACGAGGCCGTGGCCAAGCTGCGCGCCATGAACGAGGCCGGAAACGTGACCTGGGATCTCGTCGACGTGGTGGCCTCGGACGCCATCCGCCTCTGCGACGAAGGCCTGGCGATGGAATACGATCCCGACGAGCTGCTGGCGGATGCGCCTGATGGCACCAAGGCCTCCGATGACTTCGGTGACCTGATCGTTTCCGACTGCTTCATCCCGCAGATCGTCTACTCCACCACCTTCGGCTACCGCACCGACATGGTGGGTGACACCCCGCCGACCGACGTCTGCGCGGTGTTCGACACCGAGGCCTACCCGGGCAAACGCTCGCTCGAGAAGCGCCCGATCAACAACATGGAATGGGCGCTCATCTGTGACGGTGTCGCCAAGGAAGACGTCTACGACGTGCTGGAGACCGAAGAGGGCCAGGACCGCGCCTTCGCCAAGCTCGACACCATCAAGGATGACGTGATCTGGTGGTCGGCCGGTGCCGACACGCCCCAGCTGCTCGCCGACGGCGAAGTTGTGATGGGCTCCACCTACAACGGTCGCCTGTTCTCAGTGATCGAAGAGCAGGACCAGCCGGTTGCCATGCTCTGGGACGCCCAGGTGTTCGACCTTGACGGCTGGATCATTCCCGCCGGTCTGCCCGAAGATCGCCTGGCCCGCGTGAAGGACTTCGTGAAGTTCGCCACCGACACCCAGCGCCTCGCCGACCAGGCCAAGTACATCTCCTACGGTCCGGCGCGTCAGTCCTCGGCACCGCTGGTTGGCCAGCATGCCGAGCTGGGCATCGATATGGGTCCGCACATGCCGACCGATCCGGCGAACGCCACCAACACCTTCCTCTACAACTACGAGTGGTGGGCTGATTACCGCGATGACCTGGACGCCAAATTCCAGGCCTGGCTCGCGCAGTAAGCCAATGGCACGGGTGGGCCGGCGGCTCACCCCTCAAGATCGGGTGGCCCCTCCATGGGGCCGCCCCACCCACAAAAAATCGGGGGACGGACATGCCCAAGGGCTATATCATCGGCCATATCGTCGTGAACGATCCGGAGGGCTACAAGGCCTATGTCACCGGCGATACGCCGATCCTCAAGGCACATGGCGCACGCTTCCTTGTCCGTGGCGGCAAGTCCGAGGCGCCCGAGGGCGACGTGCCCGAAGGCATGCGCCACGTGGTCTTCGAGTTCGACAGTTTCGAGGCAGCGAAAGCCGCCTATGAAGACCCCGACTATCAGGAAATTTCGCTGATCCGTAAGGCGACAGCCGAAAGCACCATCATTCTTGTTGAAGGTCACACGGATGTCTGACGCCACCGCTGCCACCCATCAGGAGACCGATGCCCAGGGCCGCCTCTTGGCCGCCGATGGCACCCCCCTCAAGCGCAGTCTCGCTCGTGCCCTGCGCCGGCAGAAGCTGCGGGCGCTGGCGCTGATCGCGCCGCTGCTCATCTTCATCCTCGTCACATTCATCGCTCCCATCGCCGACATGCTGTTCCGCTCGGTCGAGAACGAGATCGTCGCCGATACCCTGCCGCGCACGGTCGTGGCACTGAAGGAGTGGGAATATGCCAGCGGCGAGGCACCCGGCGAACCGGTCTATGCCGCGCTGGCCCGCGACATGACAATCGCCGCCGAGTACAAGGAACACACCCGCCTCGGCTCGCGCCTCAACTACGAAACAACCGGCATCTCCTCGCTGTTCCGCAAGTCGGGCCGTGGTGTGGAGGACATCGGCGAATTCTACCAGGACCAGTTCGAAGACCTGAATGAAGCTTGGGAAGAGCCCGAGACATGGGCTCGCATCTTCGGCTCCGACGCATGGCTGGACGCGCAGGCGGAAGAGGGGGCCGAGGCCACCTTCTCGCTGCGCGATGGCGTGGCCGAAGCCTTCCCCAACACCGCCGAGATATACGCCGCCTTCGCCGAGTTCGCGCAGACCGAGGACGAGGACAACCCCTTCGAAGAGGATCCCTGGCCGCTTGCCTATGCGATGCTCTACGAAGACCTCTCCGGCGGTGCAGGCGTTCAGGGCTACAGTGGCCCGGAGGCCGACCTCTTGCAGGAGGCCGCCGCCGCCGTGGGGGGCTTCGAAAGCCAGAGCTACAAGGCCGCCTTCATCGACATCGACGACGATTGGGCCGATATCGAGGTCTGGGGCACGATCAAGGCCTACAGCCCGCGCTTCACCTCAGGCTACTTCCTCAACTCGGTCGATCTGCAACTGACGCCCGAGGGCATCGAGCGGCAGGACGAGGACCAGCGGATCTATGGCCTTCTGTTCAAACGCACGATGTTCATGAGCCTCGTCATCACCATCAGCTGCATCTTGCTGGCTTACCCGGTGGCCTTCCTACTGGCCAACCTGCCGATGCGCATCTCCAACCTGCTGATGATCCTCGTGCTGCTGCCATTCTGGACATCGCTGCTGGTGCGAACCTCGGCCTGGAAAGTCCTGCTGCAACAACAGGGAGTTATCAACGATGTCCTGGTCTGGATCGGCCTCGTCGATGATGCGAACCGGCTCATCATGATCAACAACCAGTTCGGCACTATCGTCGCGATGACACATATCCTGCTGCCGTTCATGATCCTGCCGATGTACTCGGTGATGCAAACCATCCCGCCCAGCTACGTGCGCGCGGCCAAGAGCCTCGGTGCCACCAACTGGACGGCCTTCTGGCGGGTGTACTTCCCGCAGTCAGTGCCGGGCATCGGGGCGGGCTCGATCCTCGTCTTCATCCTCGCCATCGGCTACTACATCACACCGGCCCTCGTAGGCGGCACCACGGGCACGTTCATCTCCAACCGGATCGCCTACCACATCTCGTCGTCGCTCAACTGGGGCCTTGGTGCCGCGCTCGGCGCCATCCTGCTGGCAGCGGTGCTCATCCTCTACTGGGCCTACGACAAGATCGTCGGCATCGACAACGTGAAGCTGGGGTAAGAGAACATGGTTACACTTCCTCCCTATGCCACCACCGGCCAGCGCATCTGGTTCTATGCCTTCCGGGTGATCTGCGGGCTGATCTTCTTCTTCCTGATCGCGCCGATCGTGGTGATCATGCCGCTCAGCTTCAATGCGGAGAACTTCTTCACCTTCACGCCGGAGATGCTGAGCTTCGATCCCGATGGCTACTCGCTGAAGCACTACCGTGACTTCTTCGGCACCTCCGACTGGCAGCAGGCGCTGCGCAACTCGGTGTCCATCGCGCCGGTCGCCACCTTGCTCTCGGTCAGTTTCGGCACCCTGGCCGCCATCGGCCTCAGCTCCGAACATGTGCCGTTCAGGCGGGCGATCATGGCGGTGCTCATCTCACCGATGATTGTGCCGCTCATCATCTCCGCAGCCGGGATGTACTTCTTTTACAGCCGGATCGGGCTCCAAGGCACCTACTTCGGCGTGGTGCTGGCTCATGCGGCGCTGGGCATTCCCTTCGTTATCATCACCGTGACGGCCACCTTGGTGGGCTTTGACCGCTCGCTCACCCGGGCCTCGGCCTCGCTGGGCGCTGACCCGGTGCGCACCTTCTTCAAGGTGCAGATGCCGCTGATCCTGCCCGGCGTGATCTCTGGCGCGCTGTTTGCCTTCATCACCAGCTTCGACGAAGTGGTCGTTGTGCTCTTTGTGGGCTCGGCGGGCCAAAAGACGCTGCCGTGGCAGATGTTCATCGGCCTGCGTGAACAGATTTCCCCCACCATCCTCGCCGTGGCGACAATGTTGGTGATTATTTCCATCGCACTGTTGACCACGGTGGAAATCCTGCGGCGGCGGAGCGAGCGGCTCAGGGGTATGTCGCCCGGCTGATCGGGCGCAGGAAGCATCGTCCCCGGGCCTGACCCGGGGACCTCTCGGCAGCCAGGAGATCCTCGGGTCAGGCCCGAGGATAGCAGCGCCTCTTACGGCAGCAGCCAGAGCCAGCCCCATGCCGTGAGCATGGTCAGCGCCGTCGCGATCAGCACGGCGGTGGCCGCCACGCGCTTGGCGCGGTCATACATATTGGCAAAGATATAGGCGTTCACCCCCGGTGCCATGGCCGCAGTGATGGTGGCAGAGCGCAGGCCCGGTGTGTCGACCCCGGTGAGATGGGCAAGGCTCCACGTGATCGCCGGGTGCAGCCCGAGGGCCAGCAGGCAGACCATCAGCGCCACGCGGATATCTCCCTCTGGGCGGTAGCGGTAGAGCACCCCGCCGAGCGCAAAGAGCGCAGCGGGCAGCCCGGCGCGGGCGATGAGGTCGGCGGCATCCATGATGACGCCGGGTACCGGCAGACCGGTAAGGTTGACGGCAAGGCCCGCGAGGATGCCGATGATGAACCCGTTGCGAAACACGTTGCGCGCCACCCGGGCGGGCAGGGCCGAAAGCGGCGTGCCGCGGGCGCGGGCAAGTTCCATCACCACGATCCCGCTGGTCAGCAGCACCGGCGCGTGCAGGGCGATGATGGCGTAGTTACCTGTAAGCGCATCCTCGCCATAGGCGCGCTCGGTGATCGGAAGGCCCAGCAGCAGCGAGTTGGAAAAGAGGCAGGCGAAGCCGATAACGACCGAATCCTCCCACTCGCGTTTGAAGAGAAACCGCGCGCCCGCGATGCCTGCGGCAAAGCTCACGAAGGCCCCGGCATAAAAGGACAGAAGCAGCGAAGGCTTGAAGCCCGCCGCCAGATCGAGCCGGGTCATGGCGGCGAAGAGCAGGAGCGGGATCGCGAAATTCTGCGCAAAGCCCATCAGCAGATCGGTCGCCTCGGGCTTGAAGTTCAGCTTCCAGACCGCGAAGTAGCCAAAGCCGATGACGAGGAAGACCGGGAGGATAACGGAGGTGAGCGCGCTCATTCCGGCAGGCTCAGGACCATCCCGTCATACGCGGGGGTGACATGGGCCGGGGTCTCTGCCTCGACCGCGTCGTAATCCATATCTATATGCATGTTGGTCAGCACGGCGCGGTTGGGGGCGGCCCGGGCGATCCACTCCAGCGCCTTTTCGAGGTGCACATGGGAGGGGTGGGGCGTACGGCGCAGCGCGTCCAGCACCCAGACATCCAAGCCCTCCAGCCCGGCCCAGGCGGCCTCGGGGATATCGGAAACATCAGGCAGATAGGCCAGCCCGCCAATGCGAAAGCCGAGGGCGTCAATCCGCCCGTGCTCCACCTCGAAGGGCGTCAAGGTTATCGGCCCGCCCGCACCCTCCACCGTGAAGGGGCCATCGATGCCGCGCAGGTCAAGGATCGGCGGATAATCCGAGCCGGGCGGCTGCACGAAGGCATAGCCGAAGCGGGCGATAAGATCATCGGTGGTGGCCCCGTCGGCCCAGACCCTGACCCGCGCGCGCATATTGTAGACAACCATCCGCAGATCATCGAGGCCGTGGGTATGGTCGGCATGGGCGTGGGTAAAGGCCACACCATCGAGCGTGCCCACCTTGGCGGCAAGCAGTTGTGCTCGCAGATCCGGCGATGTGTCGATCAGCACGCGCGTCGTGCCCTCAGGCCCATCGCGCTCCACCAGCATCGAGCACCGGCTGCGACGGTTCTTCGGGTTTTTCGGGTCGCAGTCGCCCCAGTTGTCGGGCAGGCGCGGCACGCCGCCCGAAGAGCCGCAGCCGAGGATCGTAAAGCGGTAACTCATGCGACCGCCTTGGTGAAGAGGCGGGCGAAATTAGCTTGGGTGGCGGCGGCAAAGTCCTCGTAGCTGAGGCCAAAAACCTCGGCCCCAACCTTCGCCGTATGCGCGGTGTAGGCCGGTTCGTTTCGCTTGCCGCGATGGGGCGGGGGGGCAAGGTAGGGGCTGTCGGTCTCCACCAGAATCCGCTCCAGCGGGGCGGCGGCGAAGATGTCGCGTAGCTCCTGGCTCTTGGGAAAGGCGGCGATGCCCGACATCGACAGGTAGAACCCGAGGTCCAGCGCGGCGCGGGCCAGCTCGGCGGAGCTGGAGAAGCAATGCATCACGCAGGAATATGGGCCGTACTCGTAGCCTTCCCGCAGGATCGCCGCCATGTCGTCATCGGCGGCGCGAGCGTGGATGATGAGCGGCAGGCCGGTGTCGCGGGCCGCCTCGATATGCAGGCGCAACGAGGCTTGTTGCGCCTCGGCGCTCTCGGCGGTGTAGTGATAGTCCAGCCCCGTCTCGCCGATGCCGACGCACTTGGGGTGCGTCGCTGCGGCTTTCAGCTCGTCCACGGTGATGAGCGGTTCGCTGGCCACGCTCATCGGATGGATGCCGAAGGCGTGGAAGACCTCCGGGTAAGCCTCGGAAATCGCCTGCACCGTCGCCAGCCCGGCCCGCTTTGTGCAGATCGTGACCATCCGCCCCACGCCTGCGGCTTTCGCGCGGGCGATGATCTCGGGCAGTTCTCCCTCGAAGTCGGGAAAGTCGAGGTGGCAGTGGCTGTCGGTGATTTCAGGCGGCATGAAGGCTCCAGCTCAGAGGCGCATTTCGGCGGCGGCCTCGGAGATTTTCAGGCAGATATCCGTGATGAGGGCGGGAGCGTCAAGGTTGACTGCCGCCCCGGCGCGGGCGCGGGCACCCAGGGTGGCGGCCAGCTCGGCCCAGGCACGGGCACGAGCGGCATCGGGGGCGAGCCGGGCCAGCAGAGCGGCCTCGCCCGGGGCCGCCTCGGGCGAGGGCGGGCCAAGCGCGCCCGTGCGGGCGATGCGGGCAAGCAGGGTGTCGATCAGCCGTGTGGTGAGGCGAAATCGGTCCTGCGCATCGCGCCCGCCACATTTCGCCGCCATGGCAAGGGTGGCGGGCCGATCCAGCCGTGGCAGATCCCGGAAGAGCGCCACCAGCGCGGCATAAAGCGCAAGGCCCTCGTCGTCGATCAACTGAAGCGCGGTGGCCACCGAGCCTTCGGAGAGCGCGCTGAGGGCGGCCCTCTGCCCGGCGTCTTCCGGCGGCTCCGCTCCCGCCTCACGCAGCGCAGCGGTGAGGGCCGCCTCCGAGAGTGGCGCACAGGGCAGCACCTGGCAACGGGAGCGGATCGTTGGCAAAAGCGCGGCGGGCGCATGGGAAATGAGAAGCAGCACCGTGTTCTCCGGCGGCTCTTCCAGCACCTTCAGCACCGCGTTTGCCGCAGAAGCGTTCATCTCGTCGATACTGTCGATCAGCACCACCCGGCGCGCGTTTTCGGCGGCGGAATAGGCAAAGAACTTCTTCAGGTCGCGGGCGCTTTCCACGTCGATCACCGTCTTGAAGCGGGCAGGGGCGGGCTTTTCCATCCACTTGCGACGGAGCAGCATCAGGTTGCCCTCCGAGCCTGCCGAGATGCGCCGCGCCACCGGGTGCCCCGCGTCGATTTCGAGGCTTTCCGGCATCTCGGGCTCTCCAAAGAGCCCCTCGTCTTGCGCCAAGGGCGTCGCGATCAGGAAGCGCGCAATGCGCCACGCCAACGTGGCCTTCCCGATTCCGCGCGGCCCGGTGATGAGCCAGGCATGTGGCAGACGGCCGGAGTTGAAGGCCGCAAGAAAGCGTGCCTCGGCCTCCTCCTGCCCATAGAGCGTTTCGGTATGGCGCGGGTGCGGGTAGTCGCCCAGCCGGTCGGCCTCGGGCATCTCTTCGGCCACGCCAAGAGGCGCGGCACTCATCGCAGGGCCTCCTGCGCGCAGGCGATGACATCGGCGGTGATGGCCTCAGGCGCGCGGCCCGCGTCGATCAACCGACAGCGTCCCGGCTCGGCCTCCGCAAGGGCCAGAAACCCGGCCCGGAGCTTCTGCTGAAAGGCCAGCCCCTCTTCCTCGAACCGGTCCTCGCCCGAGCGCCGCGCCAACCCGCGCGAAAGCGCCACCTCCGGATCCATGTCCAAGATGAGTGTGAGGTCGGGTTCGCGCTGGATCGCGAGCGCATGCAACGTGTCGACAAACGCACGCAACTCCCCCCGTGCCGCGCCCTGATAAACGCGGGTGGAGTCGGCAAAACGGTCGCAGATCACAACCTTCCCGGCCTCGAGCGCCGGGGCAATCACCCGCTCCAGATGATCGCGCCGCGCAGCCGTGAACAGCAGCGTCTCGGTCTCGCCAGACCACCTGTCGGGGGCGCCCTCCACCAGCAGCCGACGGATCTCTTCGGCCCCCGCCGAACCGCCGGGCTCACGCGTCAGCACGACCTCGCGGCCCCCGGCCTCACACCACGCGCCAAGCGCCCGCGCCTGGGTGGATTTCCCGGCGCCATCAATGCCCTCGAAGGTGATGAAAAGGCCCTGCGGCTGTGTCATGGGCGGACGTTATACCGAGGTTCTGGCGGGCGCAAACCGCTCGCCCAAAGAGACGTGAGGCCTCCGGCGGGGATATTTGAAGAGCAATGAGGGGCAGGGTGGCCCCGCACATTCTCGCCCTCGGAGACATCCCGCCGCGATGTGAGGGCGACGCGCCCCGCGGGGGGCCGCCCGACCTGCCGGATGCCTCTGCCTACTGCGGCGCCGCCTGGCTGGCGAACTGCTTCATCAGCACACCCGCGGCTGTTTTCAGGCGAGGCAGAAAGCCGCCGCGCGGGATGTCGCGCTCTGCCACCAGCGGCACGGTGATGGCTTCCATGTCGGGCAGGCTCACGGTCAGCTGGGCCACCTCGTCACCCGCGGCCACGGGCGCCCGAAGCGGGCCCTCGTAGCTGACCTCCGCCTTCACCTTGTCCTGCGCCAGCGCAGGCATCAACACATCGAGATCATCGGCCAGCACGAGGCCCACGCGCGGCTCTGCGCCCAGCCACACCGGCGCCTCGGCCACCCGGGTGCCCTCTTCGGCAACGGTCTTCTGCACGAACTGGCGGAACGCCCAGTTGACGATGTTGATCGCCTCCTGCCTGCGCGCATCCTCCGAGGGCAAGCCCGTGACGACAAAGACGATCCGCCGGTTGCCCTGTTTGGCCGAGCCCACAAGGCCGTAGCCCGCCTCTGTCGTGTGGCCGGTCTTGAGCCCGTCAGCACCGATCCCGAGCTTCAGCAGCGGGTTGCGGTTGTTGTGGTTGGTGGGCACCCGCCCGTCGAACTCGAAGCTCTCCATCCCGAAGTAGCCGTAGTATTCGGGAAACTCGCGGATGAGCCGCAGCGCGAGGATGCCAAGGTCGTGCATCGACATGCGCTGGTTGGGGTTGGGCCAGCCACTGGCATTGGCAAAGGTCGAGTTTTCCATGCCAAGGTCGCGCGCACGCTCGTTCATCAGCCGCGCAAAGCCGTCTTCCGTGCCCGCCAGCCCCTCGGCCACCACCACGCAGGCGTCATTGCCCGATTGCACGATGATACCCTTGATGAGGTCTTCCACCTTGGGCCGGTCGGTGGTGTTGAGAAACATCGAGGAGCCGCCCATGTTCTTGGCGCGATCACTCACGGTAAAGGTCGTATCCAGCGTCACCCGGCCATCGCGCAGCGCTTCGAACAGCATGTTCAGCGTCATCAGTTTCGACATCGAAGCCGGGGGCAGCGGGGTGTCGGCATTCTTGGAGAGCAGCACGGTGCCCGTCGTCTCATCGACGACCCAGGCCGAGGTGGCACGGGTCTCGAAGGCGGCGGCGGCGTTGCTCGCGGCGGTGGCAATGAAGAGTGCGAAGGCGATGAGCCGAAGCATGGGGGCGGAAGTCCTTTCCTGTCCGGCCCCGGCGCAGAGCCGCCGGGGGTGGTGCAGGGCGGGAATGGCGTTCTGGCTGAGTCCCGCCTCAGTTCGTCACAAAATACGCGTCCTGAAAGCCCATCGCCTTAACTTTTTTGAGAAGAGCATCGCGATCGGCGGCACTATGCGCAGGGCCGATCACAACGCGCCAGAAGGTCTTCCCGGCGCTCTTCTGCTCGAAGACGGTGGGGACCACACCCGACTTGCGCATCTCGGCTGCGGTCCGGTTCGCGTTGTCCTCGACCGAGAAGATCCCGATCTGAACGTAGTTCTTGCCACCCGAAGGCTTTGGGCCAGCGGCCTTGGGCGCTGCGCTCGTTGCCGCAGCAGCTGTTGGAGCCAGCGGAGCCGCGGAGATCTCCGGCGTGGCGACACCGGAGGGCGCAACGGGCGGCGCCGCATCCGCGGCTGCAGAAATAGTGGCATCTGCCTTGGCGCGGCGGGCCTTCTTGCCCCGCAGCCGTTGCCAGAAGCCTTTCTTGGCCTTCGGTTCGGCTGCTGCTGCCGCACTCGCCGTCTCCACTGCGGGCGTGCCAGCTTCGGTGTCTGCGCTGGCGTCTCCGGTGCCCTCGGCGCGCGCAATCGCGGCCTCGGCCGAGGCCAGCGGCGCGTCCAGAGATTTCTGCTCAATTGCCTCGGGCGCCGCAATCGCGTCGGCCTCTGTCGCGGCGGGGGCCGCCGCCGGGGCCGCTTCGGGCACTTCCTCGCGGACCAGCGCCACAACGTCCAGCTTGGTCGGCGCGCCGGGTAGAACCCCCAGCGCATTGGCCGCATCGGACGAAACCTGAAGCTTTGGCCCGGGGTTCTCGCGCTCGCGCTTGAACAGCGCGCCGATCACGAACTTGCCGTTCGTCTCGTTGCGGATGATGACCCGCTCGGGCTCTTTCACATCGGGGTGGGCGATCCAGACGCCCCCCAGGGAAGGGCGCCCATCCCACAGGCCGTCTTCGTTCTTCGAGAACACTTCGGGCGCTTCAACGTCGCGTTCCACCAGCTTGGTGGTCGCGGGCCGATCCACGGCCGCCGTTGCCGGTCCATCGGCTTTCTTGCCCCCGAAATTCAGTCCTGCCCCGTCTTCACAGGCTGCCAATGCCAGTACCGACACCGAAATCACACCTACATGAAGGAGTTTGCCCTTGCCCATGCTTCGCCCCTTTGTCCGCCTTTTGGTCGGGTCTTTGCCCGCCGTGGCATTGTTTGCCGCCGGTTTGCCCGGCTGAACTGCTCTCAGGTGTCACAATACATAGGTGTGCGGCTCATGCAAACCCGCCTTGAGGGGCTGCACCAAAAATCGGCGTGAGGGGTGTTGCCTTTTTCGCGCCACCGGGGTTTCTGGGCCGCGGCCCGAACCGCAGCGCGCAGGCGGGCCAAGCGGAAGCGTGGCCGAGTGGTTGAAGGCACTGGTCTTGAAAACCAGCAACGGGGAAACTCGTTCGTGGGTTCGAATCCCACCGCTTCCGCCAGCTCGCCGTTTCGGTGATCTGCGCCGCCCGCGTCGGGCGATCTCCAATGACTCGTCAGGTGATCCCGTTTCACCGACCGCGCCAAGGGTACGCTTCCAAGCGCGTCCTGAACTTCGGAAAACAAAAAGCCTGTTCTCCGGGCGGAGAAACTCGTCGCTCCAGAGACAGTGAGGGCCTCCCGGCCTCATTGTTTCCGGTCAAATAGTTACGCTTGATTGCGCGCCGGGCTGTTTCTGCGCTTCAGAGGCATTGTTGCGTGGGGGCGCACAGGATGTCGGCAGGTCTGATTGCACTATTGATAGGTTTCCTGGGGCTGGCAGTCGGGGGCGGCAGCAGCAGTTCCGATGATGACGGCGACCGGGAGCCGGTGAAGGATCCGGAAGAACCGACGGATGTGGTCGACGTGGGCGCCGCAGCCGAAGACACGCATCCCTTGCTGGAAAAGGACGACAGCGGTGAGGCGGAAACGCTCACCGGCGGCCCGGGGCCGGATCTGCTCTCTGCCCTCGATGACGTGCCGGACGGTGGCGACACGATCTTCGGCGGGGAAGGGGACGACCGGATCTGGGCCGACAGCGGCGATACCGTCACCGGAGGCGAGGGCGGTGATCGGATCTACGTGCCGATCACGGCGGGCGCGGATGGCCCCGTCGTCATTACAGATCTGGATTTCTCCGCCGAGAGCGACATCGAGGATGCCGACAGGGTCATCTTCGTCGATGAGAACGGCGCGGTCATTCCGCGTGAGGCCTTCTTCGACGGCAGCCTGGCCGCAGGGATCGGCGATTTGCCCGGTGGCGCGGGTGCCGCCTTCTACGTGCAGGGCGAGGTCGTGGCCGTCTTCGAGAACCAGGAAGCCCGAGACCTGTTCTACAACACGTCCTGGCTGGGCAACTTTCAACCTCACCATGAAGAGGCGACCGGCGAGGGCGAAATCTTCCGCGGCACCACCGGCAACGACAATCTGCAAAGCACGCCGCAGGATGACGTGATCCGTGGGTGGGGTGGGGCGGATATCATCGACGGGCGGGCCGGCGACGATTATCTCGAAGCCCCTGATGCGGGCAACGATCCCGCGATGGCCGATATCCTCATCGGCGGAGAAGGCTGGGATACGCTGCGCGGCGACGAGGGCGATCTGCTGATCGGCCTCGAAGGGCGCGACAGCTACGAGATCGTCGTTCCGCCGCCCGAGGGAGGCGACCCGGTCATGATCCACGGATACGAGCTGGCGTCGGAAGATGGCCTGCCCGAGACCATCACGCTGGTGGCGCCGGGGGGCGACCCGCTCTCCGCGGCGGAGGTCGCCAAAAACCTTGTGGTGGGCCGCTACGAAGACGGCCCGGGCGCCGCCCTTATCTACGAGGGCGTGACGGTGGGCGTGGTGCTCGACATCGACCCCGACGAGCTTGGCGCGACCTCCACCTGGGTTGGAAATTTCGCAACCGACAGCGTGGCAAAGCCCGAACAGCCGCTGCCACTGCCGGGCGTGCAACAGCCCTCCCAACCATCCGACGAGACGCTGGAGCTCGACCTGACCCTGCAATCGCTCGAGGAAACGGGCGAAGTCGTCACCGACCAACTGTTCGGTGGCAACGCCGTCTTCAACATCAACACCGAGGGCGGCGCGGCGCTCGAAACCTTCATGAGCGCCATAGACGAGCTGGGTGTAGAGCTCCTTCGCTTCCCGGCCGGGCGCGGTGACGGCAATGAGATGGCCGTGGACGGCGAGAACTTTCTGAATGTCGTCGAGATGTCGCCCGGTCAGAACGGCATGCCCGAGCTGCGACCTGAGCTCACCGACTTTCTGGACTGGGCGCGTGACCCCGACGGGGACGGAGATTTTTCCGACGCCCGCCAGGTGACGCTCGTCATCCCAACCAAGTTTCTGACGCTGGAAGATTACGAAGCGTTCGGAGATGAGATCGAAGCCTGGGCCACGGCGATCGCAGAAGAGTATGGTGACGTTGTCGAAGCGGTAGAGATCGGCAATGAATACTGGGGCTACATGGGCGAAGCCGAGTATGGGGCCAAGGCCAACATTGCCGCAAACGCCCTGGCCGACGGCTTTGCCGCAGGCGGGCTGACCGACGACGCACAGCCGGACATCCTCGTTCAGATGGGCGTGCCCAACACCGGCTCCGATTTTCACACCAGCCGGGATGATCGGCCCTGGTCGGTGCGCCTGGAAGCGGCCAACCAGGCGATCATCGACGGCCTCGAGGATGGCGCCCGCGATGCCATCGACGGCGTCATCGAGCATTACTACTACCGCCAGGACGACCTCATCTTCGCCGACAATGCAGCGGAAACAAACTACATCGCCCAGGAATACCGGGTGTGGGATGAGGCCTTCGACAAGGAACTCGACCTCTGGGTTACGGAGTGGAACGTCCGGACCAGCAACTATGAGGAGAGCGGCATCCGCTCCGGAGGTGTGATGGTCGAGCAGTTCGAGAACCTGCAAGAGCTTGGCGCCGACGCGGCCCACGTCTGGCCCGCTCAGCACAACACCGATAGCGACCTCGTGGGCGGGCCACGCGCCGAGCCGATCCTCGACGACGAGGGGCGCATTGTCAGCACCATCCGTGGCGCCACCTTCGACCTCATGGAAGACACGCTCATCGGAATGGAACTGATGGAGGCCGAGTTCGCCGGTGATGATGGCGCGGTTGAGATCAACGTCTGGCAGGATGACGACAAGACGGTGGTCTTCGTGATCTCGCGCGTGCCGGAGGAAATGGACCTCGACATCGACTTTTCGGAGTTTGTGCCCGAGGCGGCCGATGTCTCCGGCGTGAAGATCGGAATGGATCGCTCGCCGATCAGCTCGGACGGCGTGCACTTCGTCTATGGCTCCGGCTTCACGGAGTCCGACTACGTGCTGATTGACGGCCGCCCCTACTACCTGAACGAGCACGACGTTCGTGCCGAGTTGACCGACTACACATTCGATGGAACCGAGCTGGAGTTCGGGCTGCTTCCGTTCGAGGTCATGATGGTGACCTTCACGCATTCCCCCGCGACCTGAAGCACAGCGCAGCCTCGGCCTTTGCGGTCGGAGCCCCTAACACTGCACACGGCGCAAGCCCCCTGGAGTGCAGGCTGGCTGCTCGCCAATGTCATTGAACGGCCACGGGGCCACGGCTGCGATGGCGGGGGGCGGGCCGACGTTTCGTTGTGCCGGATGGGCAGGCTCGTGAAACTCAAGCGGTAGAACTCGCCATCGCCACCGAAGCGCGACACGTGCTTTCGTCAAAACCAGACGTCGCCCTTTGAAGAGGTGGATTCCGCGAAAGGCCTGTAAGGGCCCTCATAACGGCAACGCGCCCGCCCCTCGGGGAGGGTGCGGGCGTGTGCCAGCCTGTTGCGGCAAGCTCAGCTTCGCGTTACCTGCGGCTCCGTTGAAAGATCAACACCGCCATTCTCGGCGGCCGGGTAGAGCACCACCTTCGCGTTCATCGGCGTGCGGCGGTAGAGGTGGACGATCTGGTTGTTGACCAGACGCGCGCAACCGTTGGACACGCGCTTGCCAATGGTGCGCGGGTCGTTGGTGCCGTGAATCCGCAAGAATGTGTCTCCGATCTGCGGCTTGAAAAGGTAGATCGCGCGGGCGCCAAGCGGGTTGTTCGGGCCGCCGGGCATGCCGTCTTCGAATTTCTTGTAGGAGGCCGGATCACGCTCGATCATCTCGGGTGTCGGCGTCCACGCCGGCCACTGCTTGCGCGCGCCCACAAAGAAGGTGCCGGGCTCATAAAGCCCAGGGCGGCCAATACCGCAGGTGTAACGAATGGCGCGACCGCCCCCCAGCGTAAGGAAGAGCGCAAAGCGGCTCGGGCTCACGTGAATCTCCTGCGGGGCCAAGTCCTTGGAAACATTCACATAATGCGGAAGCAAATGCACCGGCAGCCCATAGGGCTTGAGGGTTTCGTCATAGGCCAGGGCCGGGGCTCCGGCCACAAAGCCAGCCGTCAGCGCGGCGCTGCCGGCAAGGAAGTCTCTTCTTTTCATGTCACTCGAACCTTGGGCGATTTTCCGCGAATGTGCCCAAAACAGGCTGAAAACCCAAGAGCTTTGTGCGTTTTTTCACGCAGAGGTCATTCCGCGCTCGCATATTTTCGGCGCAGCGTGAGCTTGGAGACCTTGCCTGTCGCCGTCAGCGGCAGCTCCTCGACGAAGAGAATTTCGTCGGGCAACTGCCAGCTGGCGAAATGCGGCGCCAGCACGTCGCGCAGCGCTTCGGGGGCAGGGGCCTCGCCCTTGGGCACCACCACCAGCATCGGCCGCTCGCCCCATTTTTCGTGCGGCACGGCGATGGCAGCGCAATTGGCCACGCCCGGGTGACCCATCACCACATTCTCCATGTCGATGGAGGATATCCACTCGCCGCCCGACTTGATGAGGTCCTTGCTCCGGTCGGTGATCGAGAGCAGCCCGTCGGGCGTGATCTTCGCGATATCCCCGGTGCTGAACCAGCCGTCGCCGTCGATTGCCGCCGTGCTGGCCTCGGCGTTGTTGTAATAGCCCGCTGCGATGGTGTTGCCCCGCACAAACAGCTCGCCCTCCGCCGTGCCGTCCTGCGGCTGCGGGCTGCCATCCTCTCCGACGAGCTTCATATCCACGCCAAAGGCCCGCCGCCCCTGCTTCTGCTTGATGTCGAGCTTCTCCGAAAGCGGTGCATCCGCCATGGACGGGGGCAGGTTGCCCACCGTGCCGATCGGGCTCATCTCGGTCATTCCCCAGGCGTGGCACACATCCACGCCCTTGTTCTCGAAGGCCTCGATCATCGCCCGTGGCGCGGCGGAGCCACCCACCACAAGGTGGCCGAACCCCTCTGTCAGCCGCCCCTGCGCGGAGATCTCCTGTTGCAGACCCAGCCAGACCGTCGGCACACCCCAGGCCGAGTAGACCTTCTCGGCGTCCATCAGCTTGAACAGCGAAGGCCCGTCCAGCCCCGGACCGGGCATGATAAGCGAGGCGCCGGTGAGCGGGGCCGAGTAAGGCAGGCCCCATGCGTTGACGTGAAAGAGCGGCACCACCGGCAAAATCCGGCTGCCCTCGCGCAGAACCTTGGGCAGGCTGATCGCGGTGCAGAGCGCATGCAGCACCGTGGAGCGGTGCGAGTAGAGCGTGCCCTTGGGGTTGCCTGTGGTGCCCGAGGTGTAGCAAAGCGCGGCGGCGGTGTTTTCGTCGAACTCCGGCCAATCGTAGCATTCCGGCTGACCAGCCAGCATCGCCTCGTAGTTCAGCAACTCCACCATGCTCTCGGGCTGCTTGTCCTCGTCCACCATGGCCACATAGCGCAGGCCCGGAGGAAAGTGCGGCGCGAGGCCCTCGATGATCGGCAGGAAAGTTGTGTCGAAGAACAGCAAACTGTCCTCGGCGTGACCCACGATATAGCCCATCTGCTCCGCCGAAAGCCGCGGGTTGATGGTGTGGCAGACGGCTCCGATGCCGCTGATCGCGTAGTAAAGCTCGAAATGCCGATAGCCGTTCCACGCCAGCGTCGCCACGCGGTCGCCGGGTTTGACACCGGCTGCAATGAGCCCATGCGCAAGCTGCGCCACGCGGGCCGCGGTCTGTGTATAGCTCTGCCGGTGAATGTCGCCCTCGGTGCGGGCCGAGACGATCCCCTCATCGGGAAAGACCTGCGCCGCATGGGCCAGAATATCCGCAATCCGCAGCGGACGGTGCATCATCAGGCCTTCCATGGCCGCTCCTCCCTGTTTCACGGCCTCCCCGCCGCGTTTGATTTCAGCCTAGGCGCCAAGCCCCGTTGCCTGCAACCGCTCCGAAGCGGTGGGGCTGCGCCATGCCCGACCTCGGGAGGGCGGTGACGAAAGCGCACCGTCCCCGCTAAAAAGCCCCGGCGTCGCCCGCGCTTCGGGCCGGACGACCAATGCCCTCCCGGGGGAGGTCGGGCATGGCGCAGTCGCGACGCGTTGTGCGGGTCGTTGAAGCTGCGTGCAACGCGCCGCTCACCCCATCGCCGACCAGCCGCCATCCACGATAATCGTCTGCCCCGTCATCCACGCCCCCGCAGGCGCGGCCAGCATCACCGCCACCCCGGCAATATCCTCCGGCTCCCCCAGCCGCTTCAGCGCATAGCTCTCCGCCACCTGCTTCGCCCGCGCCGGGTCTTCATAGAGCGCGCGGGCGAAATCCGTCTTCACCACTGCGGGCGCAATCCCGTTCACCCGGATGTTGTCGGCCCCATAGGCCACCGCCAGATTGCGCACGATCTGCGTATCGGCAGCCTTCGTCACCGCGTAAATCCCCAGATGCTCCGAGCCCTTGAAAGCCGCAATCGAGCTGACGATCACAATCGCCCCGCCGCCCTTCGCCTGCATCCCGGGCACCACGCCCTTGCAGAGCCGCATGTTGGCCCGGATGTTCACCGCGATGGTCTTGTCGAAAGCGTCATCCGGCGTGTCGAGAAACGGGCCCATATAAGGGTTCACGGCGGCATTGCAGACCAGAATGTCCACGCCTCCCAACTCGGCCTCCACCTGCTCCAACAGCCGCGCAATCGCCCGGTCATCCGATACATTGCAGGCCATCGGCACCGCCGCCGGGCCAATCTCGCCCGCCACCGCCGCGCAGGCCTCGGCCTTGCGCGACGAGATCACCACCTTCGCCCCCCGCGCCGCCATCGCCTCGGCAATCGCCCGGCCAATCCCGCGCGTCGAGCCGGTGACAAGCGCCACCTTTCCTGTCAGATCAAACAGATCGCTCATGTCGTCCTCCCTGCCGCAGATCAGAGGCAGGGCGACCGGGCTTGTCAAGCATGTGCGGAATTGTATTCTGCATTGCGAAACCGGCGCGCGGGGAGGCGCGCCAGCGGAGGACAGCATGGACGCGCGCAAGCTCTTCGACCTCACCGGCAAGGTGGCGCTGGTGACGGGCGGCTCATCCGGCATCGGCGAAATGGCCGCCGAAGGGCTCGTGCGCGCCGGGGCCCGCGTGCTGCTTGCCTCGCGGCGGGGCGATGCTTGCGAGGCGGTGGCGGACCAGCTCAACGCACTGGGCGCGGATGGCACGGCCGAGGGCTTCGCTGGTGATGTGAGCACCGCCGAAGGCGTCGATGCGCTCGCGGGGGCGGTGCGCGCCCGCACCGACCACCTCGACATCCTCTTCAACAACGCAGGCCGCAGCTGGGGCGCCCCTCTGGCAGACTTCCCCCACGCCGCATGGGACAAGGTGATGAGCCTCAACGTCGCCGGTCTCTTCGAACTCACCCGCACGCTGTTGCCGCTCCTGCGCGCCGCCGCCACTGATGAAAGCCCCGCACGCGTGGTCAATACCGGCTCGGTCATGGGGGAGGTGCCGATGGGGGATGACGCCTATTCCTATGCCGCCTCCAAGGCCGCCGTGCACCACCTGACGAAGATCCTTGCCAAGGAGCTTGCGGCGGACAGGATCACCGTCAACGCCCTCGCCCCCGGCCCCTTCGTCAGCAAGATGACGTCCTTCGCCACCGGCGATGAAGACATGCGGCGCAGGGTGGGTGCCCAAGTTCCCCTCGGTCGGGTCGGCAGGCCCGAGGATATCGCCGCCGCCCTGCTCTACCTCTGCGGCCCCGGCGGCGGCTACGTGACCGGCGCCATCCTGCCCGTCTCCGGCGGCATCAACGTGCAGACCGGCCCCGACATCTTCGCCGAGGGCAAGCCGTGAAGCTGGAGGAGCTGAAATCCCGCATCGGCGAAGAGCTGGGCGTCAGCCGCTGGTTCACCATCGACCAGCCGTTGATAAACAGCTTCGCCGACCTCACCGAAGACCACCAATATATCCACACCGACCCCGAGCGCGCCGCCGAAACCCCCTTCGGCACCACCATCGCCCACGGCTTTCTCACCCTCTCCTTCCTCTCTGCCATGGCCTATGATGCCCAGCCGCAGGTCGAGGGCCAGACCATGGGCATCAACTACGGCTTCGACCGCATCCGCTTTCTCGCCCCCGTGCCCTCCGGCGCCCGCATCCGCGCCCGTTTCACCCTCGCCGAGCTGGTCGAGAAGCGCCCCGGCGACGTGATGCTGGCATGGGACGTGACGATGGAAGCCGAAGGGGAGGCTAAGCCGGTGGTCGCTGCCCGCTGGCTCAACAAGAAATACCTGGAGGCCGCATGATTTCCTTCGAGGGCAGGGTGGCCATCGTCACCGGCGGCGCCGCCGGGCTGGGCCGCGCCCACGCGCTGGGCCTCGCCGAGCGCGGCGCCAGGGTGCTGGTGGCCGATATGGCCGATGGGTCCGAGGTGCTGCAGGCCTTCGGCGCAATGGGGGCCGACGGGCGCGCCATCCGCACCGACGTGTCCGACGAGGCCGCCGTGGCCGAGATGGTCGCAACCGCGCTGGACACATGGGGCCAGGTCGACATCCTGGTGAACAACGCCGGCCTCCTGCGCGACAAGAGCTTTGCCAAGATGGACATGGCCGACTGGCGAAAGGTGATCGACGTGCACCTCACTGGCTCCGCCCTCTGCACCCACGCCCTCTGGCCGCACTTCCGCGAGCGGAGCTATGGCCGCGTCGTCTTCACCACCTCCGGCTCCGGGCTCTACGGAAACTTCGGGCAGGCCAACTACGCCGCCGCCAAGGCCGGGATGATCGGCCTGATGAACACGCTGCACCTCGAGGGCGCGCGTTACGGCATCCGCGTCAACTGCCTCGCCCCCACGGCCCACACGGCAATGACAGAGGGCCTGCTGCCCGAAGATGCCGCCGCCCTGCTGACCCCCGAATGCATAACCCCCGGCCTCCTCTGGCTGGTGTCTGAAGACGCCCCGAGCCGGCTCATCCTTGCCGCCGGAGGCGGCGTCTTCGCCCGTGCGCAGCTTACCGAAACCCTCGGCCTCAACCTCGCGGGCACCGAGATCACCCCCGAGGCCATCGCCGAAAACGCGGCCCTACTGACCGACCCGGAGGGCGCCGAAGACCTGCCCGACGCCTTCTCCCAAACCCGCCGCTTCGCCCGCCAGGCTGCCGAAGCGCAGGCGCTCCCCCTCGATTGGAAATGACCATGCGCGACGCCCTCATCGTCTCCACCGCCCGCACGCCGATTGGCAAGGCCTATCGCGGCGCCTTCAATGCCACCACGCCGCAGGCGCTGGCGGGCCATGCGATTGCGCATGCTGTGGAGCGCGCGGACGTCGAGCCCGGCGAGGTGGGCGACGTGGTGCTCGGCGCGGCGCTGCAACAGGGCTTTCAGGGCGGCAACATCGCCCGCCAGTGCGCCCTGCGCGCCGGGCTGCCCGACACGGTGGCGGGCATGTCGCTCGACCGGCAATGCGCCTCCGGCCTCATGGCCATCGCCACGGCGGCCAAGCAGGTGGTGCACGACGGTATGCCCATGGCCATCGGGGCGGGGGTCGAAAGCATCTCGCTGGTGCAAACCCCCGCCATGCGCCGCGATCCCGACCCGTGGCTGCGTGAGCACGTCCCCTCAATCTACATGACGATGCTGGAGACGGCGGAAACCGTCGCCACCCGCTACAGTATCTCCCGCGAGGCGCAGGATGCCTACGCCGCCCAAAGCCAGGCCCGCACGGCGGCGGCCCAGCAGGCAGGGGCCTTCGATGACGAGATCGTGCCGCTTCCTTCCGTGATGAAGGTGAAAGACCGCGAAACCGGCGAGGTCTCCGACCGGTCCGTGACGCTGGAGAAGGACGAAGGCAACCGCCCCGGCACCACGGCTGAAAGCCTTGCCGGCCTCGCTCCGGTGTTCGAAAAAGGCATAGCTCTAAATGAAGGTCGCTTTATAACTGCCGGAAATGCCTCACAACTGTCAGACGGCGCATCTGCCGCAATGTTGATGGAAGGCAAGGAGGCCGAGCGCCGGGGCCTCACGCCTCTTGGCCGCTACGTCGGCATGGCCGTCGCCGGATGCGCGCCCGATGAGATGGGCATCGGCCCGGTCTTCGCGGTGCCGAAGCTGCTGCAAACCCACGGGCTGAAGATCGACGACATCGACCTCTGGGAGCTGAACGAGGCCTTCGCCGTGCAGGTGCTCTATTGCCGCGACCGCCTCGGCATCCCCGACGAGCGGCTCAACGTCAACGGCGGCGCCATCTCCATCGGCCACCCCTACGGCATGTCGGGTGCCCGGATGGTCGGCCACGCCCTGATCGAGGGCAAACGGCGCGGCGCGAAATACATCGTCACCACCATGTGCGTGGGCGGCGGAATGGGGGCTGCTGGCCTCTTTGAAGTTCTCTGAAGGGAGAGAGATATGGACCTCGGGATGACCCCGCGCGTGACGGAACTGGCCGCCAAGGTGCGCCAGATGGTGGACGAAGAGATAGAGCCGCTCGACCACGAGTTCGAGGCCGAAGTGGGCAAGCATCCCTCGGGCGACCGCTTCCAGCTCACCGACCGCCAGCTTGAAATTCTCGACACCCTGAAGGCCAGCGCCCGTGCCAAGGGCCTCTGGAACTTCTGGCTCACCGACAGCGAAAAGGGGCAGGGGCTTTCCACCGTCGAATATGCCTACCTCGCCGAAGAGATGGGCAAGGTCGGCATCGCCGCCGAGGTCTTCAACTGCGGCGCGCCCGACACCGGCAACATGGAGGTGTTCGAGCGCTATGGCTCCGACGCCCACAAGGAGCGCTGGCTGAAACCGCTGCTCAGCGGTGAAATTCGCTCGGCCTACGTGATGACCGAGCCGGGCGTGGCCTCGTCCGATGCCACCAACATATCGCTGGAGGCAAAACAGGAGGGCGACGACTGGATCCTGAATGGCGAGAAATACTGGATCAGCGGCGCAGGCGACCCGCGTTGCGCCGTCTACATCCTCATGGCCCAGACCGACCCGGACGCCGACAAGCACGCCCGCCACTCCATGTTCGTGCTCCCCGCCGACAGCCCCGGCATCGAAATCCTGCGCCCCATGTGCGTTTTCGGCCATGATGACGCACCCCACGGCCACATGCACATCCGCTTCACCGATGTCCGGGTGAAGGGCGAAGACATGCTGCTCGGCCGGGGCCGGGGCTTCGAGGTGGCGCAAGGCCGTCTCGGCCCGGGCCGCATCCACCACTGCATGCGGGCCATCGGGCAGGCCGAGAAGGCGCTGGAGCTGTTCTGCAAACGCGCGATGAACCGCACCGCCTTCAAGAAAAAGATCGTAGACCTCGGCGCAAACTACGACATCATTGCCAACTGCCGGATGGAAATCGAGATGGCGCGGCTGCTCTGCCTCAAGGCCGCATGGAAGATGGACACCGAGGGCACCCGCGCCGCCCAGCCGTGGATCTCCAAGATCAAGGTGGCCGCGCCCCAGATGGCGCTGAAGGTGGTGGACGAAGCCATGCAGGTGCACGGCGGCACCGGCATCAGCCAGGACACGCCGCTTGCCGCGATGTGGACAAACCTGCGCACCCTGCGCCTCGTCGACGGTCCCGATGCCGTGCACCGCCGCCAGGTTGCCCGGGCCGAATTGCGCAAGTACTCCAACGAGAAGATCTGAATGCCCGAGCTCATCCTCATCCGCCACGCGCAAGCCTCTTTCGGGGCGGCGGATTACGATGTGCTCTCCGATCTCGGCCACGCCCAGAGCCGTGCGCTGGGCATAGCGCTGGCGCGGCAGGGGATAAAGCCGCAGGCCGTCTACCGCGGCGCAATGCGGCGGCATCGGGAGACGCTGGAGGGCATCGCCACCGCGCTGGATCTGCCCGAGGCCACCGTGCACGACGGCCTCAACGAGTTCGACAGCAAGGCACTGCTCGCGGCCTTCGGCGGCGGCGTTCCGTCGGATCGCAAGGCCCATTTCCGCCGCCTCCGCGAGGCGGTCATCGCGTGGCAGGAGGGCGAAGTGAACGAGCCCGAGAGCTTCGCCGCCTTCACCGCCCGCGTCATGGCCGCCCAAACCGAAATGGCCGCCCACGACGGCCCGGTGCTCTGCGTCTCCTCCGGCGGTGCTATTTGCCGGATGCTCGCCGCCGCCGTATCCGCACCCGCCCGCACCATGATCGACCTGCAACTCCAGATGAAAAATTGCGCCGTCTCCCGCATCCTCGTGACGGGCAGCACAACCTTCCTCACCGGCTTCAACGAAACGCCCCATATCGACGCGGAGGCAGCCCATATGCTGACCTTCTCATGACCGCGCAAACCCTTGATACCGAGGCTGTTTCTGCCTGGATCGAGGCCCATGTCGAAGGCCACAACGGCCCGGTGACGGCCGAGAAATTCCCGACCGGCCAGTCCAACCCCACCTTCCTCATCACCACCCCGCAGGGCCCTCTGGTGCTGCGCCGCAAGCCCCCCGGCAAACTGCTGAAATCCGCCCACGCGGTGGACCGCGAATACCGCGTGCAAAAGGCCCTCGCCGCCACCGCCGTTCCGGTTGCGCAGATGATCGCCTATTGCGACGACCCTGAGGTTATCGGCTCCGAGTTCTACCTCATGGAAGAGGTGCAGGGCCGCAACTTCGACCTCCCGCACCTGCCCGAACTCTCACACACCGAGCGCGGCACCATCTTCGACGAGATGAACCGCGTCCTCGCCGCCATCCACGATGTCGATCTCACCGCCACCGGCCTTGCCGACTATGGCCCGAGCGGCAACTACTACCGCCGACAGATCGACCGTTGGAGCAAGCAATACCGCGCCTCCGAAACAGAGGCGATCGCCCCGATGGACGCCCTCATCACATGGCTTGACGCCAACGTGCCCGAGGATGACGGCCAAACCTGCCTCACCCACGGCGACTACCGGCTCGACAACCTGCTCTTCGCGCCTGACGCGCCCCGCATTGCCGCCGTTCTCGATTGGGAGCTGTCCACCCTCGGCCACCCCTATGCCGATCTGGCCCAGGTCATCATGCAGTGGCACCGCCCGCCGGGGCCGGAGGGCAGGGGGCTTGCAGGGCTCGACCGCGCCGCCGAGGGCCTGCCCGAAGATGCCGCCTTCATTGAGGCCTATTGTACCCGCCGAAACCTGCCCGGCATTCCGAATTTCGGCTTCTACCTGGCCTTCGCCAATTTCCGCATGGCGGCGATCCTTCAGGGCGTGAAGAAGCGCGCGCTCGATGGCAATGCCTCCAACCCGGAGAAGGGGTTGCAACTGGGGCGGCTAGTGCCGGGGCTGGCCGAGGCCGGGCTGGAAGCGGCAGATGGCTGAGCGGGTCGTCCTCATAACAGGCGCCGCCTCAGGCTTCGGGGCAGGCGCGGCGCAGGCCTTCGCGGCGCAAGGGGCCCGGCTGGTGCTCTGTGACATTGACGAACAGGGCCTGATTGGCCTCGCCGAAACCCTGCGCGACAGCGGCGCGCAGGTGCTCGCACGCCGGATCGATGTCACCGACGAAACTGCGCAATCCGCCCTCATCGCCGCTACGCTCGCCCACTTCGGCCAGCTCGACGTGGCGATCAACAACGCCGGCCTCGGCCAGCCCTTCACCCCGCTCTCCAAAACCGAGGCGAAGGACTTCGACCGGATCGTCGCCGTCAACGCGCGCGGTGTCTTTCTCGGCATGAAGCACCAGATCCCGCCGATGCAGGCTGCAGGCTCCGGCGTCATCCTCAACATTGCCTCCGCCGCCGGCCTCACCGGGGCGGGGCACCTCGCGGCCTATGCGGCGGCCAAGCACGCCGTCGTCGGCCTCACCCGCGCGGCGGCCGACGAGCTGGCCCGCCACAACATTCGCGTCAACGCACTCTGCCCCGCCTTTGCCGAAACCCCGCTCTTCGCCGAAATGGCCGACCGTTTCGCCAGCCACACCGGCGAAGACGCCGCGCAATCCCGCAGCCGCATCACCGCCCGCGTGCCCATGGGCCGCGTGGCCACAGTCGCGGAGGTCGTGCAGGCCATGCTCTGGACCTGTGACCCCGCCAACAGTTTCATGACCGGACAGGCCCTCGCCATCGACGGCGGGCTGACGGCGATCTAGAGGAAGCATCGTGGACGCAAGCGACGAAATCGAAGCCGGGCTGGAGAGCGATGACCGCAACTTCATCACCGCACTGGCGCGCGGGCTGGAGGTGTTGCGCTGCTTCCGCCCCGCCGAAACCGAACTGACCAACCAGGAAATCGCCGCCCGCACCGGCCTGCCCAAGGCCACCATCTCGCGGCTGACCTACACGCTGCGGCGGCTCGACTATCTCGTGCACTCCGAGCGAAATGGCACCTACCGGCTCGGCCCCGGCGTTCTGGCGCTGGGCTACGGCGTGCTTGCAGGCATGGAAACCTCCGAGCGCGCCCGCCCTGAGATGCGTGCTCTCTGCGAGGGGCCAAACCCTCATGTCACCGCCGCCTTCGCCGAGCACCACCGGCTTCAGGCGGTCTATGTCGGCGTGCAGCGCTCGCAGCAGGCCGTCTCGCTCAGCATGAGCGTTGGGGCGCGCCTCCCGCTGTTCCACTCCGCCATCGGTCGCGCGATCCTTGCCGCCATGACAGAAGAGCAGCACGCCCACATCCTCGATCTCGCCAAGCGTGAGCGGCCTGATGACGTGCCCCGCTACCGCGAGAGCCTCGCCAAGGCCGTCGAGGATTACGCCACCCTCGGCTACACAACCGGCTACGGCGACTGGCGCCCCGAGATCAACGGCATCGCGGTGCCCGTCGTCTCGCTCAACGGTGACAGGATCTTTGCCATGAACGTCGGCGGCCCCTCTTTCCTCGTGTCCCCGGAGGAGCTTCGTGATGCCTACGCCGAGCGCCTGCTGGCCGCCGCCGAAGCGCTGAGCCGCAAGGCCGGCACATGAGCTGGGAGGCTGCGCCTGCCATCGCGCCCGAGCTGATCGAGCCGCCCTATCCCTTCCAATCCCTCGTCGGCTTCGAAGTGACTGGCTGGGGCGAGGGCTGCGCACGGGTTGAGCTTGCGCCGCTCGATGCGGTGGAAAACCGCCACGGCATCCCCCACGGTGGGGCGCTCTCGGTGCTGCTCGACACCGCCATGGGCTACGCGGGCAGCTACACTGGTGACGCGGGCGAGAAGCGAATGGCGATGACCCTCTCGATGACGGTCAACTTTCAGGGGCAGGCGCAGGGCGCGCGGCTAATTGCCGAAGGTCGAAAGACCGGCGGCGGGCGCAAGACCTTCTTCGCCGAGGCCCGCCTCAGCGACGAGCACGGCAATCTGGTTGCCAGTGCCACCGGCGTCTTCCGCTATCGCACGCCTCAGGCGTAGCGCGCCGCCACCCGCGCGGTGTGAAAATCGGCATCGCCCAGCTGCGCATCGAGCATCACCAGCCGCTTGGCATAGTGGCTCAGCGGATACTCCCAGGTCATCCCGATCCCGCCATGCAGCTGAATGGCCTCCTCGCTCACTTTCCGCGCCGTGCGCCCGACAAGGCTCTTGGCCATCGCCACGGAGCGGCTGTCCATCCGGTCGGCGGCCAGAATCGTGATCGAGCGGGCCTGCTCGATCGCGGTCTTCATCTCCACCATCCGGTGCTGAAGCGCCTGGAAGCTGCCAATCTCGCGGCCGAATTGCTTGCGGCTCTTGAGGTAGTCGAGCGTGGTCGCATAGCACCAATCCATGGCGCCGACCGCCTCGGCACAAAGCGCCAGACGCCCCCAGTCGAGCGCGGCGGCAATGGCCTCCCCGGCATCGGGGAGCAGGCAGCGGGCAGGCGTTGCGTCAAGCATCAGCTCGCCCGCGCCGCCGCCGTCGATCATCCCCCATGGCGAAACGGCAGCCTGCTCGGCCTTCACTTCAAACAGCGACAGCTTGCCCGCCTGCCGGGCGCTCACCAGAAAATGGGTGGCTGCATTGGCTCCGTAAACGGCGGTCTTGCGCCCGGTGAGCGTGTCTCCGCCCTCCGTCGTTCCGGCATCCGCGTCCCACGGTGCATCCGGCTCATCGACGGCCAGCGCATAGATCGCCTCGCCCGAAAGCAGCGGCTCAAGGTCTTCCCCCGCCTCGGCCAAGAGCGGGGCCGCCATGGCCGCGCCCAGCAGAGGCTCGGGGCAAAGCGCTGCGCCCATTTGTTCGAATACTGCAAGCAGATCAAAGCCAGAGCCTCCCATGCCGCCCGCATCCTCGGAGATGAAGGCATAGAGAATTCCAATCTCTGCCAGGGCTTTCCAGCCCGCTTTGTCATGGAACGGCGCCTCATAGGCCACAGAGTTGCGATGTTCGATTCCGAAATGGCTCCCGAGCAGCTTGCCCAGGCTGTCAGCCAGCATCCGGCGGTCATCTGTCATTTCGAAGTTCATGTCAGAGCTCCAGCATGGCCTTGGTCAGAATGTTCTTCTGAATCTCATTCGATCCGCCGAAAATGCTGATCTTGCGGTTGTTGAAGTAGCTCGCCGCCGCCGCTTCATCCTCGGGCGCGACCAGCGCGGCATTGCCACCCGGCGCCTCGCCGGGGATCAGCGCCGCCGCCGGGCCGAGCGCGCGGCGATAAAGGTCGTTCAGCGCCTGGCGCACCTCGGTGCCGCGGATCTTCAGCATCGAGGTTTCCACCCCGGGGTGCCCCACCCGCTGCGCCTCGGCCAGCATCCGCAGGTTGAAGATCTTCATTGCCTCAAGGTCCATCTCCACCTCGGCCAGCCGCGCGGCAAAGAGCGGATCGTCAATCAGCCGCTTGCCCCCCCGCATGGTCCGCTCCGCCAGTGCCTTCACCCGCTCGAAAGCGGCAATGGAAAAGCCCACTCCGGCAATGCCGGTCCGCTCGTGGGTCAGCAGATATTTGGCCACCGTCCAGCCGTCATTCTCCTCCCAGACAAGGTTCTCTGCTGGCACCCGCACGTCGGTGAAGAACACCTCGTTCACCTCATGCCCGCCCTCGATCAGCCGGATCGGCCGCACCTCGATGCCCGGCGTATTCATGTCGATCAGCAGGAACGAAATCCCTTCCTGTGGCTTGCCCGAGCCGTCCGTCCGCACCAGGCAGAAGATCCAGTCGGCGTGCTGTCCCAGCGTCGTCCAGGTTTTCTGCCCGTTCACGACATACTCATCGCCTTCGCGCACCGCCTTTGTCTTGAGCGAGGCCAGGTCGGAGCCTGCCCCCGGCTCCGAATACCCCTGGCACCACCAATCCGTGCCGTCCAAAATTCGCGGCAGATAATGCGCCTTCTGTTCGTCACTCCCGAACTTGATCAGCACCGGCCCGAGCATTTGCAGCCCGAACGGTAGAATCCGTGGCGCATAGGCCCGCGCCGCCTCCTCATCGAAGATATGCCGTTCCACCGGCCCCCAGCCCGGCCCGCCATGCTCCTCCGGCCAGGTCTGCGCCAGCCATCCGCGAGCTTGCAGGATCGCGTGCCAGCGCTCGGTGTCCTTCTTCGACACCTCGCCGCCCGCCTTCACCCGGGCGGCAATGTCCTCGGGCAACTCATCGGCCAGAAACTGGCGCACCTCTTTCTGAAAGGCCTGCTCTTCTGGGGAATAAGAAAGGTCCATCGGGTTACCTCAGTTCATCTCGGCGAATGTCTTGCCGTCCGCCGCCATTTTCCGCAGCAGATCAGGCACTTGCCAGTAATAGGGGTCTTCCTCGGAATAGCGCTCAATCCGCGCCACGAGCTCTTTGGCGCCGATCACGTCGGCCGTGTGCATCGGCCCGCCCCGGTGGCGCGGAAAGCCGTAGCCAAAGAGAAACACCGCATCTATGTCGATGGGCCGCAGCGCGATGCCGTCTTCCAGCACCCGCGTCGCCTCCGAGATCATCGCGGTCATGAACCGCGCCTGAATTGCCTCGGTGCTGAAGCTGCGCGGTGTCACCCCCGCCTTCTCGCGTTCCTCGGCGATGATCGCCGCCACCTCAGGGTCGGGCCGCTTGTCGCGCCCTTCGTAGATGTAAAAGCCACGGCCCGTTTTGCGTCCGTAATGGCCCGCCTCGCAGATCCGGTCGGCCACCGCCACGTAGCGCTCCTCGGAGGGGCGCGAAGGCGCCAGCCGCTTGCGCTGCGCCCAGCCAATGTCCAGCCCGGCAAGGTCACTCACCGCGAAGGGGCCCATGGCAAAGCCGAAGGCCTCCATCGCCGCGTCCACCTCCTCGGGCGCCGCGCCGTCGAGCATCAGGTAGTCGGCCACCTTCTTGTAATGGCTGAGGATTCTATTGCCTATAAACCCGTCGCAGACGCCTGCGCGCACCGCCACCTTGCGCAGTTTCTTGGCCAGCGCAAACCCCGTCGCCACCACCTCGGGCGCGGTCTTCTCAGCCACCACGACCTCCAGCAGCCGCATGATGTGCGCCGGTGAAAAGAAGTGCAGCCCGATCACATCCTCGGGCCGCGAAGTGCAGGCCGCAATCTCGTTCACATCCAGATAAGAAGTGTTCGAGGCCAGCACCGCGCCCGGCTTGCAGATGCCGTCGAGCCGCCCGAAGACATCGCGCTTCACGCCCATGTCTTCAAAGACCGCCTCAATCACGAGGTCGCAATCGGCAAAATCCTCCAGCGCGGTGGAGGGCTTGAACCGCTCCAGCGCCGCATCCCTCTTGGCCTCGCTCATCTTGCCGCGCTTCACCGCGCCGTCGAGGTTGGCCGCCACCGTCTCGCGCCCGCGCCCGAGCGCTTCCTCGTCGCGCTCATTCATCCGCACGGTCAGCCCGGCGTTGAGGCAGGCCGTGGCAATGCCCGATCCCATCGTGCCGCCGCCGATCACGCCCACAGTGGCCACCTCGCGTGGCTTCGCCCCCGCTTCGGGGATCTTCTCCACTGCGCGTTCGGCAAAGAAGGCATGGATCAACCCGGCTCGCTGCGGGCTTTCGATACAGGCCTGAAACTTCTCTCGCTCCAGTGCCAGCCCCGCCTCAAGCGGGCCGGTGCAGGCCGCCACCGCCTCCGCCGCGCGATGGGGAGCAAACAGATGCGCCTGCTTTGCGGCAAGCTGCGCCTTGGTGGCCTCAATCGCCTCGGGGTCAGGCGTCACCTCGATCTCGCCGGTCTTGCGACAGGGCAGGGCGCCGGTGCGGGCCTCTTCGGCCATCCGCAGCGCCACCTCGCGCGGCTCGCCCTCTTCGATCCGGTCCACCAGCCCGCAGCTCAGCGCGTCGCCATGCGCCAGCCGCTGCCCGGTGGTGATGATTGAAAGCGCCGCGCCGATCCCCATCAGCCGCGGCCCGCGCTGTGTGCCGCCCGCGCCGGGGATCACCCCCAGCGTCACCTCCGGAAAGCCCACCTTCACGCCCGGAACCGCCACCCGGGCATGGCAGCCAATCGCCACCTCCAGCCCGCCGCCAAAGCAGGAGCCATGCAGCACCGCAACCACCGGCTTGGGGCAGGCCTCAATCCGGTTGCACACATCCGTCAGGATCGGCTCCAGCCGTGGCCCCCCGAACTCCTTGATATCCGCCCCGGCAATGAAGGCCCGGCCCTTGCCGTAGATCGCCACCGCTTCCACGCCATCGTCCGCTTCAACGGCCTCCACGGCCTTCCACAGCCCCTCGCGCACCGCGTGGCCCGCGGCATTCACCGGCGGGTTGTCGATCACGATCAGCGCCAGCGGCCCCTCGCGCTCGATGGAAATGACGTCATTCACCTGCATTGCTCGTCCCTGTCTGTCCTGTCTCTTGCAGTTGCGCCGCACGCTGCCCCGCCAGCGCGGCGGCAGCAAGGGGCAGGGCGGCCAGTGCCAGCCCGATCAGCGCGGTGGCCCCGTAGCCCAGCCCGGTTTCCTCGGTATGGGGGATGGCAAAGGCCACGCCGCCTGCGCAAAGCGCCACCCTGAGGGGGAGGGCGAAGGCCCCTCGGATCGGCCCCAGAAAGCTCACGTAGCCCTGCAAGCCAAAGCTCAGCAGCGCCACCCCGGTCAGCGCCGAAACCAGCGCCACCGCCACCTCCGGCGCCGGGGCCTCACCGATCAGTGCGGGGTTCAGCACGAAGAAGAAGGGCGCCACGTAAATCACCCCGCCCAGCCGCATCGCCTCCAGCCCCGTCTTCATGGCCGAGGCGCCCGACATGGTGGCAGCCGCAAAGGCCCCGAGCGCCACCGGCGGAGTGATGTAGCTCACCATGCCCCAGTAGAGGATGAACAGATGCACCGCGAGCTGGTTCAGCCCGCCCTGTTCAAGGGCAGGGGCCAAAACCACGGCGAGGAAGATGTAACAGGCCGTCACCGTCATACCCATCCCGAAGATGAAGGAGGTCAACGCGCCCATGAGCAGCAGCACCAGCGTGTTGTCTCCGGCAATGAACACCAGCTCATTCACCAGCGTGCCCGCGAGGCCCGTGGCCGAGAAGGCCCCGACGATGAGGCCCACACCGAGCAGGATCGCGGTCAGCTCCGCCAGCCCCGCGCCCACGCCCACGAACATCTGGCCAAGCCCGCGCAGTGACAGGCGGTTGCCTGGCAGCAGCTGGTTCACGGCCAAGAGCAAGGCGGTAGCATAGAAGGGGGCTGATGTTTCGCGCCGCAGCACGATCAGCATGAAGATCAGTAGCGCAAAGACGCTGACATAAAGCCAGCCGTCCTTCAGCACCGTCCGCAAGCGCGGCAGTTCAGCCCGCGGAATGCCCTTGAGGCCCCGCCGGGCCGAATATGCGTCGATCTGGGCGAAAAGGCCGAAGTAAAAGAGCAGCGAGGGGATCGCCGCCGCAATCGCGATTTCCACGTAGGGACGGCTCAGAAACGAGGCCATCACGAAGGCCGTCGCCCCCATGATCGGCGGCATCAGCACGCCCCCCGTCGAGGCGCAGGCCTCGGTCGCCGCCGCCGTCTCTTTCGAAAAGCCCGTGCGCCGCATCGCCGGAATACTCACCGCCCCCGTGGTCAGCACGTTCGAGATCACCGAGCCCGACATGCTCCCCATGAAGCCGCTCGCGAAGATCGAAACCTTGGCGGCTCCGCCGCGAAACCCGCCCACGAGCCCAAGTGCCAGATCGTTGAAAAACTGCCCCCCGCCCGTGCGTTGCAGCACGGCGCCAAACAGGATGAAGCCAATGACCACGCCGCCAAAGGCCTTCATCGGAATGCCAAAGGAACTTTCCGATGAATAGACATGGTAGCTCATCGCCTCGCCAAAGCTGCTCTGAAACCCCGAGAAGGGGTCAGGCACATGGCTGGCAAAGGTGGGATAGAGCGCAAAGACCAGCACGATGGCAAACAGCACCGTGCCCCCGGCCCGCCGCGTGCCCTCCAGCACCAGCGCGATGAAGGCATAGCTCACCCAGATCGCCACCTCCGGCGCGGCATATTCCCAGCCCTCAGACAGGTTTCGTTGCGCCGTTGCGGTCAGGTAGGCGGTGCAGCCCAGCGTGCCGGCGGCCAGCAGCCAGTCGATCAGGCCGGGCGTGTCACCCCTCAGCCCGCGCATCGGAAAGACGAGGAAGGCAACAGCCAGAAACAGTCCGCCCAATAGATAAAGATAACGCCCCTCGATCAGCACCAACCCGCCGATCTGAAGGTTGAAGAGCTGGTGGATCACCATCAGCAGGCCCAGTCCGGTCGCCCCCCCAATCGCCCAGCGGGCGGCCGCATCGGCCCGCCCCTTGCCAGCAGCGGGGGCGGCGTCCGGGTCGGCGATCTCGGCCCCCTTTGGGCGGGTCTCTTCGGCGGTCATCGCGGCCTCATCCTGCTCGGAAACTCAGCCGGGGCGCGACATGAAACCCGCGCCCCGGCCAATGTGGTTCGTTCCGTCTCAGCGGATCAAAAGACCACCTCGAAGCCGCCATCGGCCAGCGCCTTGCGGCGGGCCTCCGGCCAGGCTTCTTCCCAGTTGTCCGGACCCTCGGCCTTCAGCGCTTCCCAGGCGGCAGAGAGCGCCGCCTGCCGGGCAAGCAGCCTGTCGTTATGGGCCTGCGCCTCGTCATTCCACAGCCCGGCCTCGGTGTAATAGCGGATCGCGCCGTCGTGGTAGGGGGCAACCCACTGCATATCCTGCTTGTCCAGCGCCCAGCCGTTGATGCCCGGGGCCTTGCCTTCGAACTGCGGGTAGAGGTCCACCATCGCCTTGGTCATCGCATAGGCCATCTTTTCATCGGTCGAGGCGGTGCCCACCAGCACCGGGTAGGCATAGCCCGCGCCCGCGTAGCCATCGGTGTCGTCGATGGTTGCGCCGACAACAGCCACGTTGGGCACGAAGAAGGGTGCAATCGCCTGCATCCGGGCCAGCCCCTCGGTGTTCTCGGGGTCGATCGGCGGCCAGAACAGCCCGCGCGGGCTGGAAGCTGCCTCATAGGCCAGGCCCGAGTTGGTCGAGGCAAAGGCGGCATCCACCTGCCCTTCGATCAGGCCTTTCCACGAGGCGCCGAAGCCGCCGAACTCCACCACCTCCACGTCGTCCCAGGTAAGACCGCCATAGGCGAGGTAGGCCTCGGTGTTCACGTTCAGCGCCGGTGCGCCGACGATATAGGCTACACGCTTGCCCTTGAGGTCGCTGAACTCCTCGATCCCGAGGTCGGCCGCGACGCCCACCGCAAGGTTGATCGCCCCGCCGTTGTTGGCCGCAATCACCCGAATGGGCTGCGGCCCCCAGTTCTCGGCGCCAAAGTCAAACGCGCCTTCCTGCGACATGAAGCTGCCGCCCACGCCGGTCGCGGAAAATTCCACCCGGCCCTGCCGCAAAGGTTCGGTGCGGCTCACGTCATTCTTGCCGGGCAGCACCCGCAGGTTGATCCCGTAGGTGTCCTGAAGCGCGGCACCAATGGCCACGGCCTGGTTGTAGCCCGCAGAGCCGGTGTCATAGGCCGTCCAGCTCATCTGCTTGGGCAGCGCCGTCTCCTGCGCCGCCACGGGGGCCGCCATCAGCAGCACCCCGGCGAGCATTGCAATCGTCTGTTTCATTCATTCCTCCCAAATGGTGCGGGCAGCCCCGGTTGGCCCGGGTCTCCTCCTCCCGCCTTCCGCGCCTCCGCAGGTCGCTGGCGCGCTCTGCGGAATTGCGTTTCGCAAATGGAGCATCTATCACCATGGGGCGTCGGTCAAGACGCAAGGGGAGGAGATATACGATGGTGCGAGCCGCCGATCTTTTGGTGGAGTGCCTGGTGGCCCATGGGGCAGACCGGCTGTTCTGTGTTCCGGGCGAAAGCTATCTTGCGTTGCTCGATGCGCTGCACGGGCAGAACGCGGTCGACCTGGTGGTCTGCCGGCACGAGGGCGGGGCAGGCATGGCCGCCGTCGCCGATGCCAAGCTCACCGGCAAGCCCGGCCTTCTGGCCTGCTCCCGCGGCCCCGGCGCGATGAACGCCGCCATCGCCTTGCATCTGGCCGAGCAAGACGCCGTGCCGCTTGTGGTTCTGGTCGGGCAGGTTGCCCGCCACGAGCGCGGGCGCGGCGCCTTTCAGGAGATGGATTACGCCCGCGTCTTCGGCTCCTTCGCCAAGCACGTCGAGGAGGTGACAGACGCCTTCCGCCTCCCCGAGGCCCTTGCCCGCGCCTGGGCCGCCGCCTGCTCCGGCACACCGGGCCCGGCAGTTCTGGCCCTCCCCGAAGACATGCTCACCGATGACGTGACGGCGGCGGTCATCGCGCCAACCCCGGTGCCCACGCCCGGCCCCTCAGAAGACCATATCGCCCGCGCCGCCTCGCTGCTGGCGGCTTCCGAGCGCCCGCTGATTCTCGCCGGCGGAGGCTTCGCCGCGCCCCAAACCCGCGCCGCCCTCAAGGCTCTGGCAGAAGCGCAGGGGATTCCCGTGGCCACCACCTTCAAGCATCAGGAAGTGTTTGATAATTTCTCTCCCCTCTACGCCGGAAACCTCGGCTTCAAGGTGCCGCCCTCGCTCTGGAAGACCCTGGCCGAGGCCGATCTGATCCTGGCGCTGGGCACCCGCCTTGGCGATGTGCCCACCCAGGGCTACCAGATCCCCGCCGCCCCCGAGCCGACCCAGCCGCTTATCCACGTCTGGCCCGATGCCGCCGTGCTCACGCGGCTCTACCGGCCCACCCTCGCCGTGCCCTCCGAGCCCGCCGCCTTCGCGCAGGCCCTCGCGCAGGCCGCGCCCAAAGCCCCCGACCGCGCCGGCTGGGCCGCGCGCTGCAACGCCGCCGCGCTGGCCTTCAAGCCGCAGGCGAAACCCCGCGAGGACGGGCTGGATTTTGGCGTGGTCGCCGCCGAGCTGGCCGCCCAAGCCCCGCCCGATACCATCGTCACCACCGATTCGGGCAACTTCTCGGGCTGGGTCCACCAGTTCTGGCCATGGGATGGCTCCCAACTCGCCATCGGCGCGGTGGGCGGGGCGATGGGCCTCGGCATCCCCGGTGCTGTCGCCGCCTCGCTGCGCTTTCCGGGCCGTTGCGTGCTGGGCTTTGCCGGTGACGGCGGCGCGATGATGACGGGCGCAGAGCTGGCCACCGCCATCGCCAAGGGCGCCACGCCCAAGCTGGTGGTGGCCGACAACGGCACCTATGGCACCATCCGCCTGCACCAGGAGCGCGACTTCCCCGAGCGCGTTTCGGGCACCGATCTCGCCAACCCCGACTTCGCCGCCTGGGCCGCCAGCTTCGGGGCAGGGGCCTTCTCCCTCGCCCCCGGCGATGACGTGGAGGCCACCGTCGCCAACTTCCTCGCCCACCCCGGCGCGGCGCTGCTGGCAGTGAGCACCTCCGCCGAGGCGATCTCGGCCTATGTCACCGTTACCCAGCTACGCCAGCGAGGCAAAGGCTGATGGCCCCCTTCACCCGCCACCTGCCGAGCTGGCCCAAGGGCGTGCCGCTGCATATCGAGCTGCCCGCGCGCTCCATCGCCCAAAACCTCGCCCTCAGCGCCGAGGCCACCCCCGAGTCCCCGGCGATCACCTACTACGGGAGGCAAATCACCTATGGCGCGCTGGCGGCAGAGGTCGAGGCGCTGGCCGGTTGGCTCCAGGCGCAGGGCGTGGCCAAGGGCGACCGGGTGCTGCTCTACATGCAGAACTCCCCCCAGTTCATCGCCGGGTATTACGCGATTTTGCGCGCCGATGCCGTTGTTGTCCCCGTCAACCCGATGAACCGCGCCGCCGAACTCGCCTACCTCTGCGAAGACACCGGCGCGCGGGCGGCCCTCGCCGGGCAAGAGCTTCTGCCCTATCTCGCGGGCACACCGCTGCGCCACATCCTCGCCGCCGCCTACGCCGAACACACCGACCCGGCCTTCCCCTTCACACTCCCCGAGCCGCTGAACGCCCTACCGCAGCCCTCAACCGATCCCCGCGTCACCCCATGGTCCGACGCCGCCGCCGCCGGTCAAACCCCGGGGCCCATCACCGCCCAGCCCGACGATCTCGCCCTCATCCCCTACAGCTCCGGCACCACCGGCCAGCCCAAGGGCTGCATGCACTCGCACCGCACGGTAATGTCCACCTGCGTCGGCAACACGGTCTGGAACCCCACGCGCGGCAACGGCACCACGCTGGCGAGCCTCCCGCTCTACCACGTCACCGGCATGCAGAACTCGATGAATGCTCCCATCCTCAAGGGTGAACCGATCATCCTGATGACCCGGTGGGATCGCGCGCTCGCCGCGTATCTCATCGAACGCTACAAGGTCGCCCGCTGGCGCTCGATTACCACCATGGCCATCGACCTCGTGAACGACCCCGACCTCGACAGCTACGATCTCACCTCCCTCGAAGTGATCGGCGGCGGCGGCGCCTCCATGCCAGAGGCCGTTGCTGCCAAGCTCAAGGATCTCACCGGCCTCGACTACATCGAAGGCTACGGCATGACCGAAACCATGGCCCCCTCCCACATCAACCCGCTCGACGCCCCACGCCGCCAATGCCTCGGCATCCCCATCTTCGACGTGGACAGCCGCGTGATCGACCCCGAAACCGGCGCCGAACTCGGTCCCGGTGAACCCGGCGAAATCATCATGCACGGGCCCCAGAACTTCCTCGGCTACTGGAATCGCCCCGAGGAAACCGAAGCCGCTCACATCACGATCGACGGCAAGCGCTTCGTGCGCTCCGGCGACATCGGCCGCTACGACGAAACCGGCTTCTTCTACATCGTCGACCGGGTCAAACGCATGGTCTCCGTCTCTGGCCTCAAGGTTTGGCCGACCGAGGTGGAGGGGCTCATGCACGCGCATCCGAAGATCACCGAATGCTGCATCATCGGAAGGCCAGACGCCCGCACTGGCGAGCGCGTCCGCGCCTACATCGTCCCCAAGGGCGAGGTCACGGCGGAAGAGATCACCACCTGGTGCCGCGCCAACATGGCCGCCTACAAGGTGCCCAAGGAGATCGTCTTCGTGGAGGCCCTCCCGCGCTCCCCTTCAGGCAAGGTGCAGTGGCGCGACCTCATGGACGAGGCCGCGCGGGAAAGCGCCTGATCCACACGCCCAGAGCTGGCCCACCTGTGCCACGAGGGCCCCCCGAGTCTCACTGAGTGACTTGGCTCTCGCGCTGGCCACGGCGTGGCGGCAACATGAGGAGTGCGTCGTAGTGATTTGAATTATTTGGATAAATAAAATTTCTCACGCCGCCGTGACAAACCCCATTGCCAAAAATAATAAAGTAATACTTAATCGAGACCACGAACGGAAAACGTTCCATGGGAGGAAATCATGAACGTCAAAGCAACGCTCCTTGCGAGCGCAATCGCCCTTACGCCCTTCGCCGCCATGGCTGCCGATATGACCATCGGCTTCAGTCAGATCGGGTCCGAATCCGGCTGGCGCGCGGCTGAAACCACCGTCACCAAGCAGGAAGCCGAAAAGCGCGGGATCGACCTCAAGTTCGCCGACGCGCAGCAGAAGCAGGAAAACCAGATCAAGGCCATCCGCAGCTTCATCGCCCAGGGTGTCGATGCCATCCTTCTCGCCCCCGTCGTTGCCACCGGCTGGGACGAGGTGCTGGAGGAAGCCTCCGACGCCGATATCCCGGTCGTCCTGCTCGACCGCACGGTCGACGCGCCCGACAGCCTCTACCTCACCGCCGTGACCTCCGACCTCGTGCACGAGGGCCGCGTGGCCGGCCAGTGGCTGGCCGATGAAATGGCCGGCGAGCCCTGCCGCATCGTCGAGCTGCAAGGCACCACTGGCTCTTCGCCCGCCATAGACCGCAAGAAGGGCTTTGAAGAGGGCATCGCCGGGGCCGACGGCCTCGAAATCGTCCGCAGCCAGACCGGCGACTTCACCCGGTCGCAGGGCAAAGTTGTAATGGAAAGCTTCCTCAAGGCCGAAGGCGGCGAGAACATCTGCGCGCTCTATGCCCACAACGACGACATGGCCGTGGGCGCGATCCAGGCGATCAAGGAAGCGGGCCTGAAGCCGGGTGAAGACATCAAGATCGTCGCCATCGACGCGGTGCCCGATGCCCACCTCGCCATCGCCAACGGCGAGATGAACGCCACCATCGAGCTCACGCCCAACATGGCCGGCCCCGCGCTGGATGCGCTCGAAGCCTACTTCGCCGACGGCACCGCGCCCGAAAAGTGGATCCAGACCGAGAGCAAGCTCTTCACCTCCGAAGATGACAACCAGGCCATCTACGAGATGAAAAAAGGCCTCGGCTACTAAGGCTCCCCCGGGCCGGGGCACCTTCCTTTACCCGGCCCGTTCTCTCTCCGCGATGGCTCGTGCTAGGCTGTCGCGGGGAGGGGCAACTTCATGAAAAGCAGACGTCCGATGACAGATCAGCCCCCGCTGCTCCACGCCAGCGGCATCTCCAAGTTTTTTCCCGGTGCGGTGGCGCTCGATGAGGTGGAGCTCAAGCTCTACCCCGGCGAGGTGCACGCGCTGCTGGGTGAGAACGGAGCGGGCAAATCCACCCTCATCAAGTGCCTCACCGGTGCCTACCGCCGTGACGGCGGGGTGATCCGGCTGGCAGGCGCGGAGGTGGACCCGAAAAGCACCGCCGACGCGCAGGATCTGGGCATCGGCACCGTCTACCAGGAGGTCAACCTCCTGCCCAATCTCACCGTGGCCGAAAATCTCTTCATGGGCCGCCAGCCCACCCGGTTCGGTCTGGTGAACCGCCGCGCAATGAACCGGGCGGCGGCGGAGGTGCTCGAAGGCTACGGCCTCCAGATCGACCCCGGCGAACCGCTTACGCGCTACTCCGTCGCCGTGCAGCAGGTCATCGCCATCGCCCGTGCTGTCGCCATGTCGGGCAAGGTGCTCATCCTCGACGAGCCCACCGCCTCCCTCGACCGTGATGAGGTTGAGCTGCTTTTCGGCGTGATCCGTCAGTTGAAGGAACGCGGCCTCGCAATTGTTTTCATTACGCATTTCCTGGATCAAGTCTTCGAAATATCTGACCGCGCCACCGTGCTCCGCAATGGCCGCGTGGTGGGTGAGCGCCTGCTCGCCGAAGTCTCCCAGCACGACATCATCACCCTCATGCTCGGTCGCCAGCTCGAAGCCCGCGTGTCAGAAAAGAAGGGCGGCACGCCGGGCGAGCTGCTCCTTCAGGTCAACGATCTGGCAAAGCGCGGCATGATCGAACCCTTCTCCCTCGACCTGCACAGGGGCGAAGTGGTCGGCCTCGCCGGGCTTCTCGGCTCGGGCCGGACCGAAAGCGCCAGCCTCCTCTTCGGGGCCGTTCAGGCCGACCAGGGCAAGCTCCTGCTGGAGGGCCGCGAAACCCGCATCACCAACCCGCGCGAGGCCATCGCCCACCGCTTTGCCCTCTGCCCGGAAGATCGCAAGACAGATGGCATCGTGGGCGATCTCTCGGTGCGCGACAACATCATCCTCGCGCTTCAGGCCCGCCAGGGCTGGATGCGCCCGATCCCCCGCGCCAAGGTGAATGAAATCGCTGAACACTATGTAAAGGCTCTCGATATTCGCCTCGCCAGCCTGGACATGCCAATCCGCCTGCTCTCCGGCGGCAACCAGCAAAAGGCGCTGCTTGCGCGCTGGCTGGCGACCGAACCCGAATTCCTGATCCTCGACGAGCCCACGCGCGGCATCGACGTGGGCGCCCATGCCGAGATCATCGCCCTTATCGAAACCCTGCGCGAAAACGGCATGGCCCTGCTCGTCGCCTCCTCGGAACTGGAGGAATTGGTGGCCTATTCCACCCGCGTCGTCGTCCTGCGCGACCGGCGGCAAGTGAAGGAACTCTCCGGCGACGAGATCACCGCCGACAATATCGTCGCCGCCATCGCCGATGAAGAGAGGGGGGCTGCCTGATGTCCGCCACAACCCCCTCCCTGCTCAAGCGGATCACCCCGCAGCTTATCATCCTCGCGGTGGTTCTGGGCCTCAACGTGCTGGTCTTCCCCGACTTTTTCGACGTGTCCTTCCGCAATGGCCGGATCTTCGGCAACCTCGTCGATGTATTCAACCGGGGCGCCCCTGTCGCGCTCCTCTGCATCGGCATGACGCTGGTCATCGCGACCAAGGGCATCGACCTTTCGGTCGGCGCAGTCATGGCCATCGCCGGGGCCACAGCCGCCAGCCTCGTCACCGAGGGCCATGGCTGGGGCACCGCGCTCATCGGCGCGCTGGCGACGGGCCTGCTTTGCGGCCTCTGGAACGGGGTGCTCGTCGCCGTCTTGCGCATCCAGCCCATCGTCGCCACGCTGGTGCTGATGGTCGCCGGGCGGGGCATCGCCCAGCTCATCACCGAGGGCACCATCCTCACCTTCAACAACGAAGGCCTCATCCGCCTCGGCGCGGGCACTGTGCTGGGCATTCCCACGCCCATCGTCATCTGGCTCGCCCTCGGCACGCTCGCCACACTCGCCGTGCGCCGCACCGCGCTCGGCATGCTGATCGAGGCGATCGGCGTCAACGAGGCGAGTTCTCGCCTCGCGGGCATCAACTCCCGCGTCCTGCTGATCTGCGTCTACCTCGCCTCCGGCCTCTGCGCCGCGCTTGCCGGGGTCATCGTCGCGGCCGACATCAAGGGGGCGGATGCCAACAACGCCGGCCTCTGGCTGGAACTGGACGCCATCCTCGCCGTGGTCATCGGCGGCAACTCCCTGCTCGGCGGGCGGTTTTCCATCGTCGCCTCGCTCATCGGGGCGCTCATCATCCAGTCGGTCAACTCGGTGATCCTGCTTTCGGGCATGCCGCCCGAGTTCAACCTCGTCATCAAGGCGCTGCTCATCCTGGCGATCCTGGTGATCCAGTCGCCCAAGATCGGCCACCTCATCTACATGCTCCGCGCCTCCGGCCCTGAGAGCCTGCCAGAGCGGCCCAAACCCGCGCCCAGCAAAGCACCCGGGGACAGCACCTCATGATCCGCTCCACCCACCTTCCACTCATGGTCACGCTCGCAACCTTCGTGCTGGCCTATGCGCTCTGCGCCGCGCAATACCCGGCCATGCTCTCCACCCGCGTCGTGGCCAACCTTCTGACAGACAACGCCTTTCTTGGTATCGTCGCGGTGGGGATGACCTTCGTGATCCTCTCTGGCGGCATCGACCTCTCGGTGGGCTCCGTCATTGCCTTCACCGGTGTCTTCCTCGCGGTGGTCCTGCGCGACACCTCCATGCACCCGCTCACCGCCTTTGCCCTCGTTCTGGCCATCACTACGGGCTTCGGCGCGGCCATGGGGGCCACCATCCACTACCTCGAAATGCCGCCCTTCATCGTCACCCTGGCGGGCATGTTCCTCGCCCGCGGTGCGGCCTATGTCCTCAGCACCGATAGCGTGCCCATCACCCACGAGTTCTACGATACGCTTCAGGATATCTACTGGAAGGCCCCGGGCGGCGGGCGCTTCCGGCTGATCGGCGGGCTGATGATCCTCACCTTCATCGCGGGCGCGCTCATCGCCCACCGCACCCGCTTCGGCCAAAACGTCTACGGCCTCGGTGGTGGGGCGCAGACCGCGCGGCTGATGGGCGTGCCTCTGGCCTCCACCACCGTCGGCATCTACGCCATCTCCGGCGGGCTCGCCGGGCTCTCCGGCATCGTCTTCTCGCTCTACACCTCCGCCGGCTACTCCCTCGCCACCGTGGGCGTCGAGCTTGATGCCATCGCCGCCGTCGTCATCGGCGGCACGCTCCTTTCCGGCGGATACGGCTTCGTCGCCGGCACCTTCTTCGGCATCCTCATCATGGGGCTGATCCAGACCTACATCGTCTTTGACGGGACACTTTCGAGCTGGTGGACTAAGATCGTCATCGGCGCTTTGCTCTTCGCATTCATCCTGCTTCAGAAAGGCCTCACTTGGGCGACGACAACCCGACGAAAAAGAGCGACTGGCTCCGCTCAGCCATCATGACGATTGTCGCTTCGGGCTCGCCCTCCGCGCGGGCCTCGAACCATACCCATTTTGTCGTCGACCAACTGGGGCGCTCCATCGTGGCCGGCGAGTATCCGGCCGACACGATGATCCCGCTCGATCCGGACCTTTGCGAGATGTTCGACGTGAGCCGCACCGTGGTGCGTGAGGCCAAGAAAACCCTCGCGGCCAAGGGCATGATCGCCTCCAAGGCCAAGGTCGGCACCCATGTGCGCCCTTCTGACGAGTGGAACATGTTCGACGAGGACGTGCTGCGATGGCACACCTCAGTCAAGAATCCGGGCCGCTTCTACGACGAGCTCTTCGAGATTCGCCTCATCTTCGAGCCCGCCGCCGCCGCCTCCGCCGCACGCCGCGCCAACGAGGTAGAATGTGATCGCCTCTACGCGCTATGCGACGCGCTCGCCGGGGCGACCAGCCGGGCCGATTTTGCCGTGGCCGACTACGAGTTCCACCACCACGTGCTCAAGCTTTCGGGCAACCGCTTCCTGCAATCCCTGGGCGACATGGTGCAAACCGCGCTCTATTCCCTCTTCCTCATCGAGGCCAACGAGCAGTTCAAGGAGGTTAAGGCCGAGGTGGCGCAAAACCACCGTGATATCGCCCGCGCCATTGCCTCCGGCGTGCCGGAGGCGGCACATAAGGCGATGCTCAAGGTCATTACCGAGGGCCACGCCCGCACCCGCGCCACCGTGTGAGCCGGGCTTCATACGTCCAACCAAAGCGCCAGAGGCAGCCGCCAGATGAAAGAAATCTTCGACCTCCGGGTTCCCTTCTTCCGTCCCCTCTGGCGCCGCGTGCTGGTCACGGCACTCACCTTTGCCTGGGCCGGGGTCGAGATGGCCAGTGGGGCAACGGGATGGGCCATCGCCTTCGCCGCCGCCGGGGCCTGGTGCGCCTACCAGTTCTTCGTGGTGTGGACCGACCCGCCCGACGAAGAGTGACGCCGCGCACCTCGCTTAACGCCGCCTTGCCGGACCGTGCCCGTGGGTTTACCGCGCCGCCGCCTCAGCTTTCGCATTTCGCACATGCATGGGATGTGCATCGGATGTGCATAGGTTGTGCCCCCTCGCTTTTTCCGCCGGTTTCGCGTTTTGCAAAAGGGTTGCGCCACCGCACGCCATGGGTCTGATAAAAGTCTTCGATCTCCTCTGCAGAGTGCTTTCGGCGGTCGTCCCGGCGGGAGAGGATGGTCAGGATCGGGGTCACGTCGGCCTCCATGTGTTGCGTTTTTGAAAAGATAACGCCATCCTAACCGCGGAGAATTGCCCAATACCGGAGCCGATTTTTCATATATGCAAAATTGGGAGGATCTCCGGCTTTTCTACCATGTCGCCGACTCCGGCGGTCTTTCCGCTGCCGCGCGCGAAACCGGCGCAAGCCCGGCCACCCTCGGACGCCGGATGCTGGCGCTGGAGGAGGCGCTTGGGCTGCAACTCTTCGTAAGGTCTAGAAATGGCTACGAAATTACGCCGGAAGGGCAGGGGCTTCTGGCCCGGGTAAAGCCCATGGCCGCCGCTTCGCGCGCGCTTGACCAATGGTTGGATGCCGCTGGGAACCGCCCTGCCGTCCGAATCTCCGCCGGCACTGCCACGGCAGCCTTCATGGCCGACCATTTCACCGACCTGTGGCGCCCCGAAGACCCGTTTCGCATCACGTTCTGCACCACAGAATCCCGGCTCGACATTGCCCACCGCGAGGTTGAAATCGGCATTCGCAATGCTGCTCCCGAAAGTGGCAACCTCGCCTCCAAGCCCCTGGAAACCCTGCGTTTTGCGCCGTTCCGGGCGCGCCACATGGCCGATCCGGGGGCGGCGGGCTGGGTGGCTGTCGATGAGGCCAACGCCCGCCATCCCGCCGCGCGCTGGGTGCTGCGCCAGCCGGTCCAGGTGGTGGCCTGGGCCTCCTCCGTCGCCACCATGCATGATCTCGTGCGCGGCTGCGCCGGCATCGGTGTCATGCCCTGTTTCGTCGGTGACGCCGACCCGAGGCTCACGCGCGCCGGGCCGCTGATCGACGAATTAACCGAGCGGCAACACCTTGTGACCCACAATGATGATCGTCACCGCCCCGAGATCCGCGAGGTCTGCCGCCGCATCTCAGCCCTATTCGCCGCCCATGCGCCCCTCCTCGCGGGCGCCCGTCCGCTCGGGCTGGCGGGGGAGGCCGCGCCGGAGTAGGGTCGCGCCATGACCATGCTGGATGAAACGATCACGCTTCTGGGTGAGCTGGTGGCCTGTCCCACCGTCTCGTCAGACAGCAACCTTGCCTGCATTGCGGCCCTCGCCGAACGGCTGGAGGATGCCGGTGCGCGAGTCGAGGTGATGTCGGATGAGAGTGGCGATAAAGCCAATCTTTACGCCACGATAGGCCTCGACGTTGAAGGGGGTATCCTGCTCTCCGGCCATTCCGACGTGGTGCCCACCGAAGGCCAGGACTGGACCGCCGATCCCTTCACGCTCACCCCGCGCGATGGCCGCCTCTACGGGCGCGGCACCTGTGACATGAAAGGCTTCATCGCGGCCTGTGTCGCTATGGCCCCTCAGCTTGCCGCGCAGGTCAAATCCCGCCCGCTCCACTTCGCCTTCACCTATGATGAGGAGGTCGGCTGCCTTGGGGCCAAGTCCTTGGCCGAGCAGCTGAAAACCCGCGAGGTGCTGCCCTCCGTCGCCATCATCGGCGAGCCCACCTCCATGCGCGTCGTCGAAGGCCACAAGGGCTGCTGCGAATACACCACCCGCTTCCGTGGCCGCTCCGGCCACGGCTCCGATCCGGGTGCTGGCGTCAACGCGGTGGAGTACGCGGCCCGCTATATCGCCCGACTGATGGAGCTGCGCGAGGCGCTGAAGGCCCGCACTCCGCCCGAAAGCCGCTTCGAGCCGCCCTGGACGACCATCAATACCGGGGCGCTCGTGGGTGGGTTTGCCCATAATGTCATCCCCGCCGAAGCGGAGGTGCAGTGGGAAATGCGTCCCGTGGCAGATGTCGATGCCAGCTTCGTGCGCGGCGAATTGGAAAGTTATATCAACGAGATACTCCTGCCGGAAATGCAAGCGGTGGCCCCCGAAGCAGCAATCACCACCGAAACCATTGGCGATACCCCGGGGCTTCTGCCGATGACCGAAGGCGAAGCGGCAGCCCTGGCCTGTGCGCTTACCGGGTCCAATGGTGGCGCGCTGGTGCCCTTCAACACCGAGGCCGGGGTGTTTCAGCAGCTCGGGATCGACGTGGTGATCTGTGGGCCGGGTTCCGTCGAACAGGCGCACAAGCCGGACGAATTTCTCGAGGTTTCCCAGCTGTCTCAGTGCCTTGCCATGCTGGAGCGTCTCGGCACACGGCTCTGAGCTATTCGGCGGCAGGCCGCAGCCCCAGCGCCGCCAGAACTTCATCGGTATGCTCGCCAAGGCCCGGTGCTCCGCGCCCGTGGCCCGGCCCGTCATGGGCAAAGCGGAAGCCCGCGTTCAGAATCTCGGCTCTACCATCACCAACGGGCACATCAATAAACAACTCGCGCCCCTGAAGCTGCTCCAGGTCCAAGGCTTCCACCGTTGAGCGCACCTTGCCCGCAGGCACCCCCGCCGCAGCCAGTTTCGCTTCCAGCTCATCTGATTTTTCAGCAGCAAAGTAAGGGCTTAGCGCCTCCTGCAAGGCGGTGTCGTTCTGCATGCGCGCGTCCGGCGTGGCGAAGCGGTCATCCTCCAGAAGGGCCTCGCAGCCCAGGGACGCCATCAGCCGTTCCACCTGCACCTGCTGCACCGCCCCTATGGTAATCTGGCCATCGGCGCAGGCGAATGTATCGGCCGTGGGCGCGCCGGAAAAGCCGCGGTTGCCGCTCCGTATGGGAGGCGTGCCATTGATCAGCATCGCCCCGATGACCGAACTCATCATCACCATTGTTGCATCCAGCATCGACACGTCGATCACCTGGCCCTTGCCCTCCGGATCGGCGCGCTTTTGCGTCACGGCGGCGAGGATCGCGAAGGCGGTCAGCAGGGCGCAGTAGGTATCAACGATGGGGAAGCCCACGCGCAGCGGCTTCTCATTGCCGGGGCTTCCCGTCAGGGTCATCAGCCCCGAGACAGACTGGATCACCTGGTCAATCGCGGGGAAGTCGCGCATCGGCCCGGCTTGCCCGAAGCCCGAGACGGAACAGCAGATCAGCCCCGGGTTGGCCTCCAGAAGTGCGGCGCTGCCCAGGCCCAGCCGTTCGGCGACACTGGGCCTGAAGTTTTCCACAAAAACATCGGATTGCGCGATGATCGCCTGCGCCGCGACGCGGCCTTCATCGGTTTTTAAGTCGAGGATGACAGACTTCTTCCCGGCATTCGCGCCGATGAATGGCTCGGCCATGCCGCGCCGCTCCGGGTCGCGGGTGTAATAGCGCATCGCGTCGCCTTGCGGTGGCTCTACCTTGATCACCTCCGCGCCCAGCAGGCAGAGAAATTGCGTTGCCAGCGGTCCGGCAATGACATGGCTGAAATCGGCAATACGCAGCCCGGCCAGCGGTTGTGCCACAAAGTCCTCCATCCCGGGGCCGCCGGCGATCTGCCCGCGGTCATATAGTTCACTTTAGAAACTAAGTGCGGGTTTCGGTCAAGCCGGTTGCTGTTCCAGATGCGCGATCAGGCGCCATGTGAGATCGAAATATGTCTTACGCTCTTGTGCGGAGAGAGGGGCGAGGAGCTGATCCTGAAGCGCAATGATATCCGGCATGACGGCGTCGAACAGGCGCTGGCCTTTCGTTGTCAGGTGCACGGCATTGTAGCGTCGGTCGCCCGCACCCTTGCGGCGTTCGATCAATCCGGTGGTCTCCATCTCGTTGACCAGCTTCGTGAGCGCCGACTTCTTGAGCACCACGGCTCCGGCCAGATCCTTTTGCGATACGCCGGGGTTGAGGCCGATCAGGCTGAGTAGGGCAATCCCGCCGGAGGGCACATCATGCTCCTCGAACACACGTGAGTTGTGGCCGCGCAGGTGCGCCCGCAGCGCCCGACTCGCAAAAGAGAGGTCTCGCGCAAGTGGCCCAAGCGTCAATTCGGCGGGGGGAAGGGTTTCAGTCTTGCTGTCCATGCGCGCCTTCTTCTCTCTCGGTTGGCTGGTGGCCGCCACAATGCCCGCCAAATTCAACAGTTGACAAGGATAGTCAGATAGTTTCCAAAGTGAACTAAATCGCCACGGAGGGAATGTGGGCGCGAGGCAGGAGCTAACGAAGGCCTTTGAGGGCCGTGCCGAAGCGGTTGAGGCGAACGGCCCGCCGTTGGTCGGGCTCTTCGGTGACGGCTGCCCCGAGGCACTGGTGGCCGGGGCCGGCGGGCGCGCCGTTGATGTAAAGGCCGCCCCGCTGCAGGATGTGCCCGAGGTAAGTGCCGTCGCCCGCGTGGTGGAGCCCTTCATGGATGGGTTCGCCCGTCGATTTCTGCATCGCTTCGCCGCAGGGGCCTTCAGCCGTTTCGCCGCCATCCTGTTCTGCCGCGATGACGTGGCAGCCCTCGCGGCTTATCAATACGCGCTTGAGCTGCGCCGACAGGGGCGGGTCGCGCCAGGGCCACGGCTGATCCTTTGGAACCTGCTGCACGGAACGTCGGACGCGCTGCACGCCTTCAACCTCTCAGAGGCCGAGAGGGCGTTGGCCGAGCTTCATGAGGTGCTCGGTGCCGTGCCCGACGCCGCGCGCACAGAGGGTGCACTGGTTCGGGAGGCCCGCAGGCAAGCGGCCTGCGCGGCTCTCGAGGAAAGCGGCCTGTCGGCCCGCGAGCGCTACGTCTTTCGGAATGCTGGGCGCTGGCTCGCCCCCGAACACCATGCGGCGCTTCTCGAAAATCTGGTGCCTAAGGGCATCGCTACACGGCGTCGTGCTGCTCTGGTCGGGGCCGCCACCGATACGCCCGCACTGGTAGGGCTATGCGACGATGTCAGATTGGGCCTCACCGATCTCACGCCCTATGGCCAGGGTTGGCCCGCCTGTCATGCCGGGCCCGGAAACCTGCCGGGTCTCTTGCGCAGTGTGTCCGAAGCCCCGCTGCACATCCGCACCAACCCTCCCGCCCGCTTCGGGGCAGCGCTCGATGCGGGGATCTCTGGCTGCGACCTCGTGATCTCTGCGGTGGACGGCAATGACGACAGCTTCGGCTGGGAGCTGCCCCGTCTGCGCCGCAGCCTTTCCGTGCCACTTGTCGATCTCGGGTTTCGTCCATTCCGGCCCGATGAAGGCTGGCTCTCCGACGCGCGCGCGCAGATTGAGGAGGCACTGACATGAGCTGTGCAAAGGCCGCAACTGCACACCAGCGAGACTGGCTGAAAGGCCTGCGTGGGCGTATCACCGCGGGCGAGCCCTTCGCCTTCGTCAATGCTGATACGCCGCATGAGCTGTTTCACTTCATGGATGTGCCGATGGTTACCAATCAATGGTGGTCTGCGGTCATCTCGGCAAAGCAGCAGGCCCCTTATTATTTTGACTTCATGGAGCAAGAGGGGTTTCACGCCCATTTGCCAAAGTACTCCTCCCTGGGCCTGATCGCGCAGATCGAGGGCGATGCTGCGCGTCAGCCCTGGGGTGGCCTGCCTGCGCCTGCGCTGCTCTGTGCCCGCGCCTCCTCCGACGAGCATCCGCGCATCTTTCAGCGCTGGGCGGAGGAGACCGGCGCACCGCTTCATGTCATCTCTGCCCCTGCCGTTCCCGACCCCGCGCCAGAGTGGTGGGCCCATGCGCGTAAAGACTGGGAGGCGCTTTACGGCACCGCCCGGCTTGATCTCGTGGTGGCCGAGATGCGCGACCTGATCACTGCCTTGGAGGCTCTCGCAGGGCGGGCGTTCGACGAGGCCGCCTTCGCCGCTTACATGGCAGCCATCGACCGGCAGGAAAGAATCCTCGAAGAGGTGAGTGGAATGATCGCCGCTGCGCCGCAGGTGCCCATGGGCATCGGCGAGCAGATGCCCAACGTGATGATTCCGCAGTGGCATCGCGGCTCGGACTGGGCGATCGCCCACGCTGAGAGGTTCCGCGATGAGGTTGCAGACCGGATCGCAAGCGGGGAATCGGTTTGCGAAAACGAGCGCATCCGAATGATGTGGATCGGTGCCGGCCTCTGGTTCGATACCGATTTCTACCGTGCTTTCGAAGCAAGCCACGGCGCCGTCTTCGCCTGGTCGATGTATCTGCCTTTCGCCGCCGATGGCTACATCCGGGCCTGCCATGGCGACCCGCTCCGCGCTCTGGCCGCTCGTGTCTCGGCAATGAACGAACAGCTTCATCAGCCGCCATGGGTCAATGCATGGCTGGTGCGCGAAGCCCGGCGGGCCCGGATCGACGTGGCCCTGATGCTGATCCCCGAACATGATCGGTTCTCGGGGTACGGCTCGCTTTTTGCCAAGCAGGCCCTTGAAGAGGCGGGCGTGACGGTCATCGAAATCTGGTCAGATATGGTGGACCCGCGCGCATGGGATCGCGCGTCGGTCGAAGCGCAGGTGAAAAAGGCGCTCGACGAAATATGAGACGGATTGACTTAGTTCATTAAGTGAACCAACTTGAACTCAACAGGGCTGGCGAGGGGAGTCGTCGGCCCGCGAAGGGAGGAAGCCCATGCGGGCACTTGAGGGGCTCAAGATAGCCGATTTCAGCTGGGTGGGCGCCGGTCCGCGGGCGACAAAAGAATTGGCCGACAATGGCGCACTGGTGGTGAAAGTCGAAAGCGCGAAGCGGTTGGACCTCGGGCGCAAGTCTCCGCCCTTCGCGAAAGGCGAGCGTGGCAACCCAGATGCCTCGGCCTTCTTCGCCCAAACCAACACCTCCAAGAAAAGTGTTACCATCAACCTCGCGGACCCTCAGGGGCAGGCGCTGGCAAAAAAACTTGTCGGCTGGGCGGACGTTGTGGTGGAGAACTTCGGCCCCGGATACATGGAGCGCATCGGCTTAGGCTGGGCCGAGCTCTGCAAGGTGAACCCGGGTGTCATCCTCGCGTCGGTCTCCGTTGCGGGGCGCACCGGGCCGATGGCTGGCTTTCGCGGCTACGGCAACTCGGCGGCAGCCCACTCGGGCCACGCCGACATGACGGGCTGGCCCGGCTCCGAGCCCCATATGCCGCCCTTCGCCTATGGCGATGTCGTGGCCCCGATGTTCCTCACCGTGGCCATCCTGGCGGCCCTCGAGGCGCGCGAGCGCACGGGGCAGGGGAGCTGGGTTGAAGTCAGCCAGATCGAGCCGATGGCCCATGTCATCGCCGATCTCTTCGCCGAGATGCCCGCGGAAAAACCCGGCAACGCGGACCCGTTGATGGACCCCCACGGTGTGTTTCCCTGTGCAGGCGAGGATGCCTGGATCGCCATTGCCTGCGAGGACGAAACGCAACGCGCAGCCTTGAAGGGCATGCTGGGCGAGGGCGAGTTGGCGGAGTTAACGGCAGATCACGACGCCTTTGAGCTGGCCGAAAGGCTCGCCGCCGCGGGCGTTTCGGCGTCCCCTGTGCGCGACGGCAAGGCGCTCTCCGAACACCCCGCGCTTCGCGCAGCGGGGCATTTCGTGGCGGTGGACCACCCCGTGCTGGGCCCGTCCGCCATGCCCGCGCCGCCAATGGAGATGGAGGCCACGCCGCACGCCGTTGGCCCCGCGCCGTGCCTTGGCGCGAACAATACGGAGGTTTTCGAGGGTTACCTTGGAATGGACCGGGCCGAGATTGACCGTTTGGCGGCGAATGGGGTGATCGCATGAGCCAGCTTGCCGGCATTCGGGTCGTCGTGCTGGCCGACAGGCTGGTGGACCTGGGCGCGAAGATGCTGTCCGAACTCGGCGCAGAGGTGGTTGTGTCGGAGGCAGGGGATGGCCTCTCGCCTGCACGCACAGCGGCCTGGAGGGCGGAATTACGCCACGCCGACAAACCCTTGGCAGAGCTCTTGTCAGAGGCTGACATCCTGCTCGACGACCGGCGTCGCACAACGCAGCGACCGGAGGTCGAGGCCCTGGCCGGCTCCAACCCGGCCCTGGTGCATGTCGTCGCCACGGGCTTTCCCTTGGGTGACCCACGCCCGGTGACGGACCTCACGCTGATGGCCGAGAGCGGCCTCATGCACGTCACCGGTACTCCGGATGCGCCCCCGTTGCGGTTGCCGGGTGAGCAGGCCTATGCGCTCACCGGCATCCAGGTGGCCACTGCCGCCCTGATGGGTCTCGCCGCGCGCCGACGTATTGGCCGGGGCCAGCGCATCGTGGTTTCCGCTTTGCAGGCCGCCGCCTGCGCCAATTACCGCGAGGCGGTGATGTTTGACTGGACGGGTCGGATCGGGCGTCGGCAGGGCAACATGCTGGTGCGCGGCACATCCGGCGTGCGGCAGGTCTGGCCCTGTGCTGATGGCTACGTCACCTGGTCGATGATCGACAACCCGGGCATGATGCGCGCCGTCGTCGCCCAGATGGAAGCAGAGGGTGTGGCCGGTGAACTCTCTGATATCGAATGGGAAGACATTCTCGTCGCCGAGACGGAGCAGGCCACGATCGACAGGTGGCAAGCCATCGTGGCGGCCTTCTTTGCGCGGCACACCCGGGCCGAGCTGGGACAGTGGTCCCTGACGCAGGGTTGGGGCCTCTCCACCATCATGACCCTGCCGGAGGTCCGCGAAAGCGCGCATTTGAAGGCGCGTGGCTTCTTCCGCAATGGGTTGCCCGGCCCGCTGTTTCAAACCCATCCTCCCGAGGTGGCCTCATGACCAGTGCCCTTGACGGCCTCCGAGTGCTCGATTTCTCCCGTCTATTGCCGGGCCCCTATTGCACGTGGCTCATGGCCGACCAGGGGGCCGAGGTGATCCGGGTGGAAAACCCGCGCGAGCTTGCCAAGCAGGCCAAGGTCTTCGGCTGGGAAAAGCTCGGGCCAGAAGAGATGGCCCGTCAGCGCGGTCGCGACATGCTCGCGCGCGGCAAGAAATCCATCATGCTCGATATCGGTGACGAAACGGCTCAAGGGGTGCTGCGGCAACTTGCGGCCACCTGTGACATCATCGTTGAAGATTACCGCCCCGGTGTGCTGGCAGGCCTGGGCTTGGGCTACACTGACATGGCCGCTGAAAACCCGGCGCTGGTCTACCTCAGCCTCACCCTTACAGGCGCGCAAGGGCCTCTCGCGGGCAAGCCGGGGCATGACCCGGTGGCGCTCGCACTGTCGGGGGTACTCTCCCGCTGCGGCGAAGACCCGGACGCACCCGGCCTGCCGGGCATCCCGGCGGCCGATATCGCGACCGGCGCTCACGCCGCCTTCGCTGCGCTGGCCGCCTGGCATGCGGCAAGGGCCACGGGGCAGGGGCGGCATGTGGATGTGGCAATGGCCGACTGCTCCATGACAATGCTTGCGAACATCCTGTCGCGCCATGAAAACCCCGCCGATGCGCCGCCGCGCGGCACCCGCAGGGCCGACTTGGGCCTGTGGCAGTGCGCCGACGGCAAATGGCTCTGCACCACAGATATGGAACCGCGGTATTGGGCGACGTTCTGCACGGTGATGGGTGTCCCTCAGTTCACATCGGCGCAGCTTGATGCGGCCCGCCGTAACGAGATCCGCAGCACGCTCGCCGGGCTGTTTGCCACGCAGCCGCGGGCGCATTGGCTAACGCTCTTCGAAGAGGCGGGCACGCAGTTTGCGCCGGTCAACGACGTGTCTGAAGCGCTGGCCGAGCCGCACTTCCGGGCACGCCGCATGGTGGTGGAGGTTGAAGCACCCGGTGGCGCACTCACCCAGCTCGGCCCGCCCGTGCGCCTCGGCGGCGAGCCCGCACCGGCACCCGCGCGCCTGCCGGGCACCGATACGGAGGCCGTGCTGGGACGCCTCGGGCTTGGCCCAGATGACATCCAAGCGCTCACCCGCGCCCCGACCCAAATGCACGCGACCGCGCAGCCAAGCCCGGCACAGCAGACGTCCTGACATCAAAGGGAGGAACCTCATGAAACTTGTCAGACCCCTCACACTTCTCGCCGCCGGCTTTGCCGCGCTTCCCGCGATGGCGGCAGATTTCACGCTGACCTATGCCTCGCCCTACACCGAGGCCCACCCCTACGGGGCTGCCGATGCCGAGTGGATCGCCCGCATTGCCGAGCAGACGGACGGGCGGCTGGAGATCACGCCTTACTGGGGTCGCTCCCTCATCACCTCGCGCGAAGGTGTCGACGAATTGGCCGCAGGTGTCGCTGACATGGCCTATATCGCCCCGATCTATGCGCGCTCCGGCTACGACATGAACCGTCTCACGCCCGGCATGTTCTATGGATACACAGAGCCAAAGAATGTGCTCGACGTCTATATGAAGCTCTGGGAAGACTATCCCGTCTTCGCAGAAGAACTCGAGGGCGTGAAGGTTCTGGGCTACAACGTGGGCACCCCCATGCACCTGCTCCTTCGCGAAATGCCGGTCGAGAGCCTTGAAGACCTGAAAGGCCTTCGCATCCGTTCAGCCGTTGATTTTATCGGCCCGTTGGCCGCCTACGGTGCCGAGGGCGTTACCATGCCGATGACCGAAACCTACCCTGCGCTCGAAAAGGGCGTGGTCGACGGGGTGATCGCCCCCTATGAGGCGTTGAAGTCTCTCTCCTTCGCCGAGGTGGTGGGCTATTACTCCGAGCTGCCCCACAGCCGCGGGGCCTACCCGAGCCGCGCCATCAACCAGGCCGCCTGGGACAGGCTGCCGGAAGATATTCAGCAGGTGCTCATGGACAATGTCGAATGGCTCTCCATGCGCACGCTGGAACTGGCTCAGGAAGCCGAGGCTGCGGGCCGCGCATATGGCGAGGAAAAGGGCGTCGTCTTCAACGAGGTGTCCGAGGACGCCAGGGCGGAGTATGCCACGTCTTTCGCACCGGCGATGAAAGAGGTGGCTGAGGAACTCGATGGCATGGGCAAGCCCGGCACAGAGGTTCTGGACGCCATTCGTGCCGCCCATGGCGACACGATGTAAGATCCTCTCTTCCGGCGGGGGACTGGCCCCGCCGGACGAAACGTGGGGCAAGATATGCAGGCAGCAGAACGGATCATAGGCCGGGTCGTGGCCGTGGCTGCGCTCTTTGGCGTGGCATCGCTGGTGGCGCTCATGGCCCTCACGGTGGTCACGGTCACATTCCGGGCGCTCGGCATCGCTTTTCCCGGCACCTATGTGCTGGCCGAGTTGTTGCTCATCCCGGCGGTGTCCTTCTCGCTGACCTATGCCGCCTGGCGCAGCGCCCATACCCGGGTGGAGTTGCTCACCGAGCGGTTCCCGAAAAAGCTGCGTGGTCCGCTCGAAGGGCTGATGCTGGCGGGGGGCTGCGCCTTCTGGGGATTCGTGCTCATTGCGGCAATGGAAGAAGCGATCCGCAGGGGGGGGCAGGGCGAGAAGACCGCTTTGCTCGACCTCCCGGTTGCCCCGTTTCGCTGGCTGATGGTCACGGCGCTCGCTTTGCTGATCGTCACCATCCTCTTCCGCGCCCTGCAAGCGGCGCTGGGCCGGGAGGTCGATGAATGACCCCCGTGGCCGCCGGATTTCTCGGCGTTTCCCTGTTGTTCGGGCTACTGGCACTTGGCATGCCCATCGGGTTCGCCATGGGGCTGGTCGGCGCCTTCGGCTTTGCACTGCTGATCACCTTCAAGGCCGCTCTGATCAAGATCGGCGTCATCGCCTTCGATCTCTCGACCAACTATGCCATCGGTACCGTGCCGCTCTTCTTGTTCATGGCGCATATTCTCTTCGCCTCCGGGATCGGCCGCGACCTCTATGATTTTGCCGCGCGCTGCCTCGGGCACCGCCGGGGCGGGCTGGCCATGGCGACCATCGGGGCCTCGGCGGGCTTCGCTTCGGTCAACGCCTCCTCGCTGGCAACCACCGCGACCATGGGGCTCGTTGCCCTGCCGGAGATGCGCAAACACGGCTACTCCAAGGCGCTGGCCTCCGGCGCAGTGGCGGCGGGGGGCACCATCGGGTCGCTGATCCCGCCCTCCGGCATGTTCATCATCTACGGCATCCTCACGGAAACCTCGATCGGCGACATGTTCGCCGCCGGCATTGTGCCCGGCGTACTTCTGGCGCTCTTCTACATGGGCGTCATCGCGCTGCGCTGTCGGATCAACCCGGCGGCCGGGCCAGCCGGCCCACGATTTACATGGGGCGAACGCTGGGACGGGCTGAAGAAGACCGGCGATGTGATCATTCTCTTCGTGCTGGTCATGGGCGGCATCATCTGGGGATGGTTCACGCCCACCGAAGCGGGCGCGATGGGGGCCTTCGGTGCGTTGCTCATCGCTGGCTTGCGCGGGCGTCTGGGCCTCCAGGAGGTGAAAGAAGCGGTCTATGACACGCTGAAGACCACGGGCATGATCTTTGGCATCCTTTTCGGGGCTCTGGTGTTCAACGCTTTCGTAACCGTAACCAATATCCCGATGCATGTCGTGGGCTGGGTCGCCGATTCCGGCCTTCCGCCGCTCTCTGTGCTGTTGCTGATCCTGCTGGTCTATTTCTTCCTCGGCATGATCCTTGATGCCTCAGCGATGATGACTCTGACGGTTCCCCTGTTCTTTCCGCTGGTCATGGGGCTCGACCTCTGGGTCGTGGGGGAGGGGGCCAAGGCGGTGTTCTTCGGCGTGCTCGTGGTGCGGATGACAGAGATTGCGCTTATAACGCCGCCGGTGGGCATGAACGTGTACGTGCTGTCCGGCGTGGCCCGGGACATTCCGCTCTCCACCATGTTTCGCGGCACGACGCCCTTCGTGCTGGCCGATGTGGGGCATGTAGCCCTGCTGCTCGCGGTCCCGGCCCTGATGCTCTGGCTCCCGGGGCTATGACGGCCTTGGCGCAGGGTGCCAGGATCCGGGCAGGATTTTGGGATGTGACGCCGACCTCGCGAGGTTCTCTGGCGCCAAGGGCTTCGCAGAAGACATCGCGGTCGGCAGTTCTTCAGGTTGCTGGCTGGACGTCACTTTACCCGAGCGCACAATTTCCGTGGGCCTAAGCCGCGTCCCGGCCCAAGGTGACCATGTTTCGACCGTGCGCCTTGGACGACAGCAACGCTCTGTCGGCAAGGTCGATGAGGGCTTCCAGCAGGGTTTCGGTCCCGTCTTCCCCTTCCATGGGCTCACGCGTGGCACCGCCCCCCACGGCCACACCGATCGAGACGGTCTGGTGCACCGTTCCCTGTGCCGGCGGGGGCAGGGGGATGGGCTGAGCTTCGATCAACCTGCAAAGCCTCTGTGCTGCGGCCCGAGCCTCGTCTTCCGTGGTGTCGGGCATGGCCACCAGAAATTCCTCTCCCCCGATCCTGGCGACCATGTCGATACTGCGCAGGTTACTCGAAATTTGCTTGGCGACAGCGCATAGAACAGCATCGCCAGCCGCGTGCCCGTGCCTGTCATTCACTTGCTTGAACCGGTCGAGATCCAGCGCCATGACGGCGAAGTTGCGGCCCGTTTCCGCAGCACGGTCGCGAATGCGCGCAAGGTGTGAAAGCGCGTAGCGGCGATTGTAGAGCCCGGTCAGCGGATCGATCACCGCAAGCTTCAGCCCGTCTCGCACCCTCCGGCGCAGCCTGTCGCTCTCGCGTTTCCGGGCAACCAGCGTGGCGAGGCGCACCGCCAGTTCGCGGCCGTCCACCGGCTCAGCGATGAGATCGGCGGCGCCCAGATCCAGCGCCATGGCTTCCTGTGCAACATCCTGCTGCGACGTCACGATGAGCACCGACGCATGGCGCGACCAGCGGCGCGACCGCAACTCGCTCATCAATTGCAGCCCGTCGCCTGGTTGGCGCAGGTCGGCAGCAATCACGTAGATGTCCTGCAGCGCCGGGGTGGCTTCGTTGAGGACGGCATGGCGATCCAGAACGCTGATGCGGTGGGGCATGTGGCCTGCCAGCCCGTCGCGCCAGCGTTGCGCCATGGCGATGTCGGCCCCCACAAGGGCAATGCGCGCCGGGCGCTCGAAGCCTTCCGGCTCTTCCGCAAAACCGAGGGCGCGGCTCGTGGTGCCTCTCAGGCGCAACTCCTCTGAGACCTCACGCATGCGCATGAGATTCCGGATGCGGGCAAGCAACAGGGTTTCGGCAATCGGTTTGGGATGAAAGGCATCCGCACCCGCCTCGAGCGCAGCAAGCATCAGGGCGGTCATTGTCAGCCCCTCTCGCGGTGCCCCTGTCACGATGATGGGAATGGAGCTCAACTCGTCGTCCGCCCGCAGCACACGACTGGCTACCAGGCCCGGAGCTTGAGGCGCGTCGCAGTCGAGCACAACGAGCCTCGGCCGGATCGTGCGCACCAGCTCGACGATATTCTCTCCTGTGCTGCAGGCGACCACATCGTAGCAGGCCGCGGCAAGTTTGACCTTGAGGACAACGCGATTGGTCGGCACGTCATCCACGATCAGGACCTTCCCTGGCATCGTCTCAATCCTTCCGCGCGAACCGCGCCTTTCCCCTGTGATGCTCAGTCTGTATGGAGATGGTTAAGAAAACCTTTCCAAAAGTTAACGAGGCGACGGGATGGAGCGGGAAAGTGCCGAAACCCTTGCGCTGAAGGCGCTGGCCTGGCTGGCGGGCAATGATGAGTTGCTACCGGTTTTTCTGGGCTCGACAGGCGTTTCGGAAGCCGAGGTGCGGGCGCGCGCGGCGGATCCGGAGTTTCTTGCCTCAGTGTTGGACTTTCTTACTATGGATGATGCCTGGATCACCGCGTTCTGCGAGGCCGAGGGCCTTGACTATGCCCAGCCGATGCAGGCCCGTGCCGCGCTTCCGGGCGGCGATCTGCCGAACTGGACATGAACCGCCCCGCGTTTCCGGGCCTGCTGTTCGACAAGGATGGCACGCTCTTCGACTACCAGAAGAGCTGGGGCGGTTTCACGCTGCGGTTCATCGAAGACCTCGCGGGCGACGATGCGGGGCTCGCGCTCAGATTGGCCGACACCATGGGGATCGACCCGGTGACAGGGCGTTTCTCGCCAGAGAGCGCGATCGTTGCGGGCACGCCTGCCGAGGTAGTCGAGCCATTGGTGCCCCTGCTGCCGGGCTGGACATTCGAGGCGCTGACCGCGCGGATCAATGCGGCGGCGAGCGAGGCGCCGCAGGTGCCCGCTGCCGACCTCGGCGCGCTCTTCGACCAGCTTCGCGGGGCGGGCCATGTCTTGGGAATTGCCACCAATGATGCCGAAGTTGCGGCGCGTGCCCATCTGAAGGCGGCAGGCGTGGCTGCTCATTTCACCTTTCTGGCGGGCTACGACTCGGGGCACGGCGCCAAGCCCGCGCCGAACATGTGCAGGGCATTCGCCGCGGAGGTCGGTCTCGCGCCCGCGCAATGCGTCATGGTGGGCGACAGCCTGCATGACATGATGGCGGGCCGGGCGGCGGGGATGACCTGCGTGGCTGTCTGCACCGGGATCACCCCGGCAAAAGATCTGGCGCCTCAGGCCGATGCGGTGCTGCCGCACATTGGCCACCTGCCGGCCTGGCTCGCGGCCCGCTGAAGCTTTTCGTCGCTTTAGATTCCCTTTGCGACATTTTGCGTCGCATCCGGAAAAACACTCGGCCCTTGCGCGCGCGCACCCTGTACGTGAGAGTCCAGGAGGCCCGCGATGGACCAGACCCCGCGCAAACGCCGCCGTTCCGGTGGACGTGCCGCCAATCCGCGCCGCAACCGGCCTGAGGTGGTGGCCCAAAGTCCATGGCGGATTCCGCTCAACACGGATGCGCCGACCGAACCTCTGACCGCCGAGGGCGTGCAGGCGATCCACGATGGTGCCATGCGCATTCTCGAAGAGATTGGCATCGTGTTCCTCAATGAAGAGGCGTGCAGCCTTTTTGCCGAAGCAGGTTGCACCGTGGAAGGGCAGGTGGTCCGGATGGGCCGCGATTGGGTTATGGAAATGGTGGGCAAGGCGCCGGCCACCTTCACGATCACGCCACGAAACCCCGCCAGGGCTCTGCCGATCGGCGGCAAGGCGATCCTCTTCGGCAATGTCTCGTCACCGCCCAACTACTGGGATCTTTCGCTGGGCACCAAGGTGCCCGGCAACCGCGCGCAATGCGCCGACCTGTTCAGGCTCACGCAGTACTTCAACTGCATCCACTTCGCCGGCGGCTACCCCGTGGAGCCGGTGGACCTGCACCCCTCCACCCGCCACCTTGATGTGCTCTTCGACAAGCTCACGCTGACAGACAAGGTGCCGCATGCCTATTCGCTGGGCCCGGAACGTGTGGAAGATGTGATGGAGATGGTGCGCATCGCAGCCGGGTTGAGCCATGAGCAGTTCGAAGCCGCTCCCCACATGTATACCAACATCAACTCAACCTCGCCGCTGAAGCATGATTGGCCGATGATCGACGGCTGCCTGCGCTGCATCCGGCGCGGCCAGGCGGTGATCGTTTCGCCCTTCACGCTGGCGGGGGCGATGGCCCCGGTGACGATGGCGGGCGCGGTGACCCAAAGCATCGCCGAGGCGCTTTCTGCCATTGCGCTCTTCCAATATGTCCGTCCCGGCGCGCCCTGCATGATCGGCACCTTCACTTCCAACGTCGACATGAAAACCGGCGCGCCCGCGTTCGGCACACCCGAATACATGCGCGCCACCCAGATGACGGGCCAGATGGCCCGGTATTATGGACTGCCCATGCGCGCCTCGGGGGCCTGCGCTGCCAATGTGCCGGACGGGCAGGCGATGTGGGAAACCTCCAACTCGCTCTGGTCGGCGGTGCAATCGGGCACGAATATGGTCTACCACGCCGCCGGCTGGCTGGAGGGCGGGCTGGTGGCCTCGCCGGAAAAATTCATCATGGATTGCGAGATCATCCAGATGATCCAGCGCTACTTCGAACCCGAAGTGGTGGCCACCGCCCCTGATGACATTGCGCTGGGCGCAATCCGGGAAGTCGGACCTTATGGCCATTTCTTCGGGATCGAGCATACGCAGGCACGCTACGAAACGGCCTTTTACCAACCCATCGTCTCCGACTGGAGCAACTTCGAGGCCTGGGCGGCCAAGGGCGGCGCATGGACGGCAGAGCGCGCACATACACTGTTTCGGGAGATCATCCAGAGCTTCGAGCCGCCACCGATGGACGAGGCGATCCGAGACGAATTGGAAGCCTTCGTGACCCGCCGAAAGGCGGAAGGTGGTGCACCGACCGACTTCTGAGGTGCCTGCGCAGGCAGGCCGGCAGCGCTTCGGTCTTTGTTAACCCGTGCCGTTTAACCTGCATCACACGTTAAACAGGTGCAGGCATGCATGGTCTGATAAATCGCGCGGTGCAGTGCTTTGTCCGCGATATCTACGGCGCGGACTCATGGGCCACGCTCGGTGCCGCAACGGGTGTGGGCACGGGCGGCTTCGAGTCGATGCTGACCTATGACGACGAGATTACCTTTCGGCTACTCGATGAACTCTGCCGCATGCGGAAACGGCCAGCAGAGGATATTCTGGAAGATATCGGCACCTACCTCGTGACACACCCCAACACCCGCGCCATTCGCAGGCTGCTGCGGTTCGGCGGGCAGAGCTTCACTGAGCTTCTTCATTCGCTCGACGATCTGCCCGATCGGGCGCGCCTTGCGGTGCCTGAACTGGAGCTGCCCGCCCTGCATCTGACTGAGTTGAAGACAGGGCGCTTCAAGCTGGAGGTTGCCTCGAGCCGCGGCGGATTCGGCCCGGTGATGGCAGGCGTGCTCCGGGCGCTCGCGGATGACTATGGCGCCCTGGCGTTTCTCCAGCTTCAGTCTGCCATGGTGCCGCGCGAGGTTCTCGTGATCGACCTTCTCGACGCAGAATTCGCGGAGGCCAAGCAGTTCTACCTCGGCGGTGGGTTGGAACGCCCCGCGGAGGGCGCGCAGTGAGTTTGGACGTGGGGCGCGAAACGCTGGCCGCTACCGGGCAAGATGGCGAGACTGCCTTCCTGTCGGTCCTGCGGGAGGCCCTGGACAGGCTGATGCCTATGCATCTGCAACTCGGCGCGACGGGGCATATCCTGCATGCAGGGCCCAGCCTGCAAAAGCTGCGTCCTGATGCTCCGCTGGCTGGCCGTCGCTTTCTTGAAGTCTTTGAGCTCAAACGCCCGGCCAGTCTCACCCGGGTAAGCGACCTGGCCTGCGCTGAGGGCGGGCGGCTCAAGCTTGCGCTTCGCGATGCACCGCGCACCGGCCTTGTCGGGCTCGTCGCCCCAGTCCCCGCGTTTGACACGCTGATCGTCAACATCTCCTTCGGCTTCAACATCATCGACGCCGTGCAGGACAATGACCTGACGAGCGCAGACTTCGCCGCCACCGATCTGGCGGTTGAAATGCTCTATCTCGTCGAAGCCAAGACCGCCGCCTTGCGAGAGTGGAAAGCGCTCAACCAGAGGCTCCAGGGCGCAATGACCGCGGCCGAGCAGCAAGCCTCATCGGACATGCTTACCGGACTCGCCAACCGAAGGGCGATGGAGGAGGTGCTGAACCGGTTGATTACGGCGCAAACCCCCTTCGGCCTGATGAATCTGGATCTCGACTTTTTCAAATCGGTGAATGACACCCTCGGTCACGCTGCGGGAGACCACGTGCTGCGGCGGGTGGCCGATATCCTGAAGGCAGAGACGCGGGCGAACGACGTGATCGTGCGCGCAGGGGGCGATGAGTTCGTCCTGATCTTCGTGGGACTGTCGAACCCCGAGCGGCTTGCCGACCTTGGCCGCCGGATCATCGCGCGTCTCGAGGTGCCAATCCCGTTCGAGGCGGACACCTGCCATATCTCCGGCTCCATCGGCCTGACGGTGAGCGATTTCTACACCGCGACTGATGCCGAGCTGATGATGCAGCACGCCGACATGGCCCTCTACGCCTCCAAGCGCAACGGGCGCGGCCAAGTTACTGTTTATTCGGAGGATCTGCCCGGGATCGGAGAAAGCGCTCCGGGCGATTGACAAGCGCCGGTCGGAGGAGCCCCATGGGGCATGGCATTTCTCCGTGGTCATTGGCAGGTGCTGCTCATTCTCGTGCTGGTCTTTGCGCTCTGGCATACGCCTGTGGTGTACCCGTTGCGTATTCTTGTCGTGTTCCTGCACGAGCTGTCTCATGGTCTCGCGGCGCTGGCCACAGGCGGCAGCATTGTCGACATCGCGCTTGACCCGCGAGAGGGCGGCCATGCGATCACGCGCGGCGGCAGTCGCTTTCTGACCCTTTCAGCGGGCTACCTTGGCTCTCTCGTGCTCGGCGCTTTGATTCTCCTGACGGCGCTCCGCTCCAGCGCCGATCGCGCCGCGCTGGCGCTCTGCGGCATCGCCCTGCTGTTGATTGCGGCCTTTTGGGTGCGTAACGGTTTTGGCCTGCTGTTCTGTGTCGCTGCAGGGGCGGTGATGCTGGCTGCTGCACGTTATCTGCCGCACCAGGCCGCGGATCTGACGCTGCGCGTCATCGGGCTGACAAGTCTCATTTACGTGCCCTACGACATTTTTGACGACACGATCCGCCGAAGCGAGTTGCGCTCTGACGCGCGCATGCTCGCCGAGGAGTTCGGTGGCGCAACGATCATGTGGGGCGGTCTCTGGCTGCTCCTGAGCCTGGGCGTCATCTGGTTGTGCCTGCGCCATGGCCTTGGGCCCGCAACCAATATCCGTTTCCGGCAATCACGACCTGAGGGGGAGAAGACGGCTGGTACCCCGTAGGGGAATCGAACCCCTCTTTCCAGGTTGAAAACCTGGCGTCCTAACCGATAGACGAACGGGGCAGGGTCCAGCCGTGGGGGGGTGTTTAGGAAAAGCGCGGGGGGAGCGCAAGAAGATTCTGCGGCCCACGATGCGAAAAATTCAGTTGGTCGTCATCGCCTTGAAAATCAGGCCTGCTGCGGTTTCAGGCTCTATGCGGGCGGTGTCGATGTGCAGCTCGCAATCAACCCAAGGGTGATAATCCCGCGCCTGCACGTCAAGCCAGCTCGGCAGCCTGTGCCCTGGCAGGTCAGCCCGCCGCGACTCGACTCGGCGGCGGTGCTCATGCTCGTCGGTGCAGGTGATTTCACAGGTCACCAGACGGCTATGCTTTGGGTTGAGTTCAGTGAACCAGTCGCGCGTCATCTCCCACTGGTTCACACAGTCGATAATCACGGAATGGCGGGCGGCCAAGAAATCTACCGCCTGGGACCGGGCCACGAGATATCCCGCGTCTGCGGCATTTCCCGGTGCCAGCGTCGAGGCGCATATGGCGGTTTCAATGGTGTCGATCCGCAGGTGAAGCGCGCCAGAGCGCGCCGCCAGTGTGCGGGAGATGGTGGTTTTGCCGGTGCCAGGAAGGCCGGCCAGCACCACCAGCGCCGTCACGCCCTTGCCGCGTCTTCCAGCCGCAGCTGCGGTCGGGAGCGCCCCTGCCAGTGGTTCACCTCGAGCCGGCCTGCAAGGTGCCACGTGCCGCCCCGCGCCTCCAGCATGGCCTGGCCCAGCGGCGAGTCTGCAAGGCGGAAGCCGATGGCATCGAGCCGCTGGCCCGTCGCGGTACGCACCGAGATTTTCAGGTGGTTTTCGCCCACGACGCGGGCGTCGGCAAGGGCTGCCTCGGGCAGGGCGAAGCGGGGCGCAGGCGCGGAGGCGCCGAAGGGGCCGGCCTGTTCAATCGCCTCTATCAGCTCGGCGGTGGCTGCCGTAGGCAGGATCAGCCCATCGAGCCGCAGATCACGCGGGCCATCTGCGCCGGCACCCTGCCGGGCCAAAAGCTCGGACAGGCGCGCCATTGCGGGCTCCAGTTGGCTTGCGGTAAGCGAGAGGCCCGCCGCCATCTTGTGTCCGCCGCCCCGGGTGATGAGCCCCTCCGCCTCCAGACGATGCACGCATCCGCCCAGATCCACACCAGAGACGGACCGGCCGGACCCTTTACCCTCGTCCCCCTCCATGCCGATCACCACCGAAGGCCGGCCAGTGGCCTCCTTCAACCGAGAGGCCACGATGCCGACCACGCCGGGGTGCCAGCCTTCGCCCGCCGCCCAGACGAGCGGAGCGTCCAGCCCGCGCGCTTCGGCCTGTTCGAGCGCTGCCTGCTGCACGCTGGCCTCGATGTCGCGACGTTCCTTGTTCAGCAGGTCCAGCCGCTCGGCCAGCTCACTTGCCTCCGCCGGATCATCGGTGGCAAGCAGCCGCGCGCCCAGATCGGCGCGCCCAACGCGCCCGCCCGCGTTGATCCGCGGGCCAAGGAGGTAGCCAAGGTGATAGGGCGTCGGTGCGCGGTCAACACCGGCGACGTCGGCCAGGGCGGTAAGGCCGGAGTGGGCGCGGTGTGCCATGATCTTGAGCCCCTGCCGCACGAGCGCCCGATTGACGCCGACGAGGGGGGCAACATCTGCCACTGTGGCGAGCGCGACGAGATCCAAGAGGCCCATAAGGTCGGGCAGGGGGCTTGCGCCGGCCTCGCGGCGCTGGCGGTTGGCCTCAACGAGGCACAGGAAAACCACGGCAGCAGCACAGAGGTGACCCAGCTCGCCGCTCTCGTCCTGCCGGTTCGGGTTGACCACGGCCACGGCGGGCGGAAGCGTTTCACCGCCTAGGTGATGATCCAGCACCAGAACGTCGGCACGGCCCGCGGCGGCGAGCGCCTCATGCGAAAGGGTGCCGCAATCGACGCAGATGATCAGGCTATGACTTCGGCCCAGTTCGGAAATTGCAGGCGCGTTGGGCCCATAGCCTTCGCCGATCCTGTCCGGCACATAGAGCGTGGCCTCACGCCCCAAGCTGCGCAGCCAGCGGATGAGCAAGGCAGCAGAGGCCCCGCCATCCACGTCGTAATCGGCGAAGATCGCAACTTTTTCAGCCTGCTCCACCGCTGCGTTTACACGTGCCGCGGCGGTCTCCATGTCACGCAGCTTGCGCGGATCTGGCAACAACTCACGCAGAGAGGGGCTTAGGAAGGTGGCCGCCTCTTCGGGTGGCACGCCACGCTGCACCAGCAGCCGCGCAACCGGGCCCGGCAGGCCCGTGGCCTGTGCCATCGCTTCGGCCAGACGGTCTTCTTCGGGTGCGGGGCCGACCCAGCGCCGCCCGGTCAGCGACTCCTCGACACCGAGGAAAGCCTCCATCACATCGCGGAGGTCGGGTTGCGATACTGCATCCGCCGGACCGACCCTGTCTTGGAGCGCATCAGCAGCGTCTCCGCAGTCAGGTAGCCGACTTCGCGCTTGATGCCGGGCACAAGGGAGCCGTCGGTCACGCCGGTGGCGGCGAAGATCACATCATGCTGCACCATCTCGTCGCGGCTGTAGATGCGGTCGAGATCCTCGATCCCTGCCTTCTTGGCGCGGGCCTTCTCGTCATCGTTGCGGAAGGTCAGGCGGCCCCACATCTGGCCGCCCATGCACTTGAGAGCTGCCGCGGCCAGCACGCCTTCGGGGGCGCCGCCCAGGCCCATGTACATGTCGATGCCGGTCTTCTCGGGTTCGGCACAATGCATCACCCCGGCGACGTCTCCATCGGTGATGAGCCGGATTGCGGCGCCGGTGGAGCGGACCTCGGCAATCAGCTCCTCATGGCGCGGGCGTTCGAGGATGCAGACGGTAATATCTTCGGGAGTGGCCTGCTTAGCGGCGGCCAGCAGGCGCACACGCTCGGCGGGCGATTGATCGAGGCTGACGATGTTCTCAGGGTAGCCGGGGCCGACAGCCAGCTTTTCCATGTAGACGTCGGGTGCATGGAGCATCGAGCCGCGCGGGGCCATGGCGATCACAGTGAGCGCGTTGGGCATGTCCTTTGCCGTCAGGGTCGTGCCTTCGAGCGGGTCGAGGGCGATGTCGACCTCGGGGCCGTTTCCGGTGCCGACCTCCTCGCCGATAAAGAGCATCGGGGCCTCGTCACGCTCGCCCTCGCCGATCACAACGGTGCCCTTGATATCCAGCAGGTTCAGCTGGTCGCGCATGGCGTTCACGGCAGCCTGGTCGGCGGCCTTCTCGTCGCCGCGCCCGATGAGCCGGGCGGAATGGAGCGCGGCCGCCTCGGAGACGCGGGCCAGGCCCAGCGAGAGCAACCGGTCGTGAAATTCGGGTTTGGTGGTCATGTCGGCGGCCCTCGTGCGCAGATGCTGTTGCCGATTGGGTAGCCTTCCCCCCGGGAGGGCGCAACCCTTCGGCACGGTGTTAGCGCAAGCGGATCACTCTTCAATGACGCAGTGGCGATACTTGGCGGCGGGGCAATGCGCCGCTCCTCTGGCCTCCGCGGTGCGATGCGCGGCGGAGAGGAAGGTTTCAACCGCGTTCGACATGCCCGCGCGGGCCTGGTCGGTGCCGAACTGGCTGTCGGTCGAGGTGTCGAGGAAGCTACGCAACATGTTCACAGAGCGCTCGGAGAACTCGAGCGCGGCGGTGGTTTCTCCAATGCCCAAAAGCGTTTCCGCTGTTTCGCGCAGAACGAAGACATGGCCCAGAGGCGGCTCTGTTTGGCGGAGGATCACTTCGGCGGCTTCGGCAAGTGCCTCGGTCGGAGCGGTCACGCCTCGCAGGGCGGCCGTCTTGACCGCGACGAGCGCGGCGTAGAAACGGGTTGCATCTATGATCAGCGGGTTGCCCGAGGTGCGGGCCACATCGACGGCCTCTTGCAACAGGTCGTGCGCGCCTTCCCAATCGCCGGATTGCGCCAGCAGGGAGGCCCTGCTTGTCATTGCGTCGGCTTTCTGGTCCGGGCGGTTGGCGAGGGCCTCGGCTTCCAGCAGGGCCGCATTGGCAAGGTCAGGCTGGCCGAGATGCGACGCGCAGGCGCTCAGGCGGCTCATATGCATGTAGAACAGCTGCCGGTCTGCCGGTGACTCCGGTGGCAGGTGCCAGGAAATGCGCGTGCTGCCGTCCCACGGCGCCGCCACGTGGCGCAGGGCGCTCAGCAGGCTGCCGCAGGCATCACGCTGCCGCCCAAGCTGAAATTGCGCCTGCCCGACAAGGTTTTCGGCCCGAAAGTTCATGCCGCGCACGCGCACGCCGGCCTCTCCAGCGCCCGCAATGCCGGGCAGGCGCGCGGATTGCGCCAGTTCGATCGTGCGCCCGAATTCATTGGCCATATAGGCCTGCTCCGCCCGTGTGATCCGCTCCTGCGCAATGTCGAGGGCGGAGCGGTTGAAATCGCCCAACTCGCCGCGCTCCCACTGGTTTACATAGCCTGCAAACTCGTCTGCCGCCTCGTCGCCGTAGGTGCCGCGGAAGAGGGGAAGAGCTTGGCGGCCAACCTCCACGGCTTCGGCGTATCGGCCCAGATCCGCGAGCGCGTAGGCCTTGGAGACCATCAGGGCCCAGCCAACCTCGTCCTGCGTGCCGTCGGCGCGAGCCACCAGTGCCAGGCCATCCTCGGCCAGTTGCAGGGCGTAGGCGGGGTTGTCTTTTTGCAGGCGGGCGAGGTCGGTGAGCATGGCATAGAAGATCGACCAGCCCGGCGTGAGCTGCCCTGTTTCGCGGGCGTCGCGGATGCCGGAATTCAGGGTGGCATAGATCTCGTCGTCATTGCTGGTGGCGACGGCACTGTTCATTCTCGAGAGCATGGCATCGAACGCCGGGCCGTCAGGCCCCGTGTCCTGCGCCAGTGCGAGCGTGGGATGCAGGGTAAGAAAGAGGATGAGCGCGAGCCACCGCATCATGACCCGTCTCCGACGAGGATGAAAGGGGCCCAGGCTGCGGGATGCGCCAGCGTCGGGTCGCTCCCGTCTTCGAGCATCGCTTGCATGGAGGCCTGCAAGGCGCTGGATTTGCTTTGAATATCGTCCCGGGTGAGGGCGGAAAACGCATCGGTCGTCAGCCGGGCAGCGGCATCGTCACGGACCGGCCAGTGACTGACCATGAGGGTCTCGGCCCCGGCGACGAGGAAGGCCCGGGCCAAGCCTGAAAGGCCTTCTGCATCGGGGCGACCATCGCCGCCCGCCGTGTTGCAGGCCGAAAGGATGACCCACTCGGCGGAGAGCGACATATCTGCGATCTCGGAGGCGGTAAGCAGCCCGTCATTGGTGGCACTTGCCACCTCTGGCGGGGTGAGGACGAGGGCTGGTTCGGCAAGGCCCTCCAACTCGCCAGACAGCAGGCCGTGGGTGGCAAAAACCACCACCTCTGCCTTTTCCAGCCCGGCTTCGCGCAGCGCGGGCTCTACGGCGGCATCTCCCGTCAGCAGGGAGGCCGGCCCCGCGTCCAGCGTGGCGGCAATGGCGCGTAACTCGCGAAGAGTGCCCGGCAGCGGGGCGAGGGCGCGGATGCTTTCTGGGTCGGCGGTTGCGCCCGACATCGTGACCCCGCGCAACCCGTTCGCCCCGCCGGTCAGGCGCGGTGCGCCAATGCCAAGAAAGCGCCTGGTGGGGGTGTTGGCGGCGAGGGCCGGGGCTGGCGCGGCGATGGCCCGCAAACTCTCGACCGTGGGCAGGGCAGCGAGAGCAAAACGCTGGAAAAACCAAGGGGTTGCACGTAGCGCCTCCGGATCGCCGTCCTGCGCGGGGTCGGTAGGCATTTCCATCACCAGCAGCCCCAGCGGCAGGCCGGTGAGAGGGCCACGGGCAACGGTGTAGAGCCGCTCGGCCTCGGCAAGCGCGGGCATCATGTCGGCCAGAAGATCGGCGTAGACGAGATGCGCGCGGGTTCGGTCGAAGGGCGTGATCTGCGGCTTTTGCCCAAGGCGCTTGAGGGCTTCGGCCCCCCTCGCATTGCTGGCGACACTGAGGGATTGGCGCAGCGCGGCCACGTCGCCCGCGATGTCTGCCTCGCCAAGCCCGATCCGCTGCCACGCCGTGCGGGTGGGCGTGACGGCCCAGATGTGCGTTTCGGTTGCGCCGGTGTAGATGAACAGAAGCCCCTCGTCCGGCGCGAGCGCCTGCTGAACCTCGCTGAGCGCCATGGGCCGGGGGCGCGTGAGTTCGGCAAAGCGCGGGAAGCTGGTTGCAATCTGCGCGTCGAGCCGCGCAATTTCGGTGCCGAAAGCCTCGATCTCGCCGGAAAGCCGTGTGGCGTCAGAGGTTTGCGAGGTGCCGCTGCGGCCGAGCGCGCCCAGCTCGGCCTCAGCCCGGGCGCGCCTGTCGGCCACCCGCTGGCGCGCCTTCAGCAGGTCCGCCAGGGGGCCGGAGCCCGCGGCACGGCGCAGCTCTGCCTGCCGGATGGCGCTGCCGGCAGAGGAGAGCATGGCGAGCTGGGCCGCCTGAAACGCCCGGTCGGAGAGACTGTCTGCCCGGACAGGCAGAGCCACCAGCGAGAGAAGGAGGACGAGCCGCAGCATGGGCTGAAGATGCCGCGCGTTACGGCGCGGCTCAAGTGACAATGGCCGTCAGACAGGCTTGATCAGGCGCGGATCAGACCTGCTCGATCCTCAGCGCCACCGGATCACCCAGAACCACCCCCGTCTCGGTGATGGCGTGCAGGGCCTCGGTCAGGGAAGCGTGCGGTGTTTTGTGGGTGACGAAGAGCACCGGGGCGGCCTCATTGTCGTGGCCATACTGACGCATCCGATCAATCGACACCCCTGCTTCGCCGAGGGCAGCGGCCACCTTGGCCATCGCACCGGGCTTGTCGTGGAGATCCATCCGCAGGTAGTAGGGCGCCGCGGAGGCGGAGCGGGCGGCCCTGGATTCTTCCAGCGTTGTCGCGGGTTTGCCGAAGACAGGCAGGCGGGCGCCGCGGGCAAGGTCGCAGATGTCGGCCATGACGGCAGAGGCGGTGGGGCCTTCGCCGGCACCGGGGCCGCGCAGCACGATCTGCTCCACCGCGTCGCCCTCGATCACCACCATGTTGGTGCCGCCCTCGAGTTGCCCGAGCGGGGAGTCGTAGGGCACGAGGCAGGGGGTCATCCGCTGTTCGAGGCCGCGGCCTGTCATCTGGGCGACGCCGAGCAGTTTGATACGGAAGCCCATGTCGGCGGCGTGGCGGATGTCGGAGAGGGTGATGCGCTGGATGCCTTCGATTTCGATGCCATCGAAATTTACTTGCGTTCCGAAGGCGATAGAGGAAAGGATGGCCAGCTTGTGCGCGGCGTCGATGCCGCCCACGTCAAGCTCGGGGTCGGCCTCGAGATAGCCCAGCTTGGCGCATTCATCGAACAGCGCGTTATAGCCCTGGCCGGTGGCCTCCATCCGGGTGAGGATATAGTTGCAGGTGCCGTTCATTACGCCCATCACACGGGTGATCTCGTTGGCGGCCAACCCCTCGGTGAGGGATTTGATCACCGGGATGCCGCCCGCCACGGCGGCCTCGTAGCGAACCTGACCCCCGGCGGCTTCGGCAGCTTCGGCGAGCGCCTGACCATGGATGGCGAGCATTGCCTTGTTGGCGGTGACCACGTGCTTGCCCGCCGCAATGGCGGCCTCGGTGGCGGCTTTGGCCGGGCCATCCTCGCCGCCCATCAGCTCGACGAACACATCGACATCATCGCGCGTGGCGAGCTCGACCGCGTTGTCTTCCCACGCATAATCCTTCAGCGGCACGCCGCGATCCTTGTCGCGGGAACGGGCGGAGACGGCCGAGATGGTGATGCGGCGCCCGGTGCGGGCCTCCAGCAGGGCAGCATGGTGGCGGACGATCTTGACGACACCTGCGCCGACAGTGCCGAGCCCGGCGATACCAAGGCGAAGCGGGTCAGACATGTCGGGCCTCCATATTGCGCAAATCCTGCGCGGGCATAGCCCTTTGCGCGGGCAGGCTCAACCTGAATGGCGACGCAGCGCGGCGTTCATCCTGGCCCGGATTGCGGGCTCGATGATCGGGCCGCGCATCCGGGCGGCGCGGGCGCGCAAAGCTGCGACGCGAGCGGCGAGATTGCCGCGCACCGCCTGCGGGTCGGTCGTGGAGGCGTTGGCCCGGGCCAGCACGCTGTCGAGCGGCTGCAGCCTCGGGTAGGCGGCGGATTTGGCGGAGCTGCTCACCACCGCATCCAGTTCCGGAAACTGGGTGCAGCCCGCGAGGGCGAGGAAAAGGAGGAGGGCGGCGCGGTTCATGGCGCCAAGGTATCGGCTGGCGCAGGGGGAGGGAAGCGGGATGTGGGCGCTAACATCCACGCTTGAATTGAACGCGCGTTCAGGTTTTTCTGGCGGGCATGGCGAGGAAGACGGGCTCACATGCGGAAATCACTGGGCCGAAGGTGCGCGAGGCCGCACTTCGGCTCTTTGCGCAATATGGCTACGCGGCGGTTTCGATGCGCCAGATCGCGCGTGAAGTGGGCGTTCAGGCTGGCGCGCTTTATACTTATACCTCTGATAAACAAGCGCTTTTATTCGATCTGATGCATGACCACATGAGCGAAGTGCTTGCAGGCCTCGCCACCATGCCCGACGGCAGCCCGGGAGAGCGGCTGGAGTGGATCGTGCGCTTTCACATCGGCTACAACCTCAGCCACAAGGATGGCGTCTTCATCAACTACATGGAGTTGCGCAACCTTGAGCCCGAGAACCACAAGGTAATCTCGAAGCTGCGCCGGCGCTACGAGGACGCGGTGGAAGCCGTTCTGGTGGAGGGCCAGGAGAAGGGTGTGTTCCAGATTCCTGACACCCGGCTGGCCACCATGGCCGTGATTGCCATGCTCAACGGCGTGAACACGTGGTACCGCGAAGGCGGGCGGCTCAGCCAGGAGCGGGTGGAACGGATCTATTGGAATATGGTGCGGCGGGCTGTGAAGGGGGCGTGATCCTTTTGCTTGGTCACAGCAGTATCACGCCCGCCGGTTAATTTGGCCTTAATACCGCGACGCTGTCAGCTCATCGGGCCCTTCGGACCCTCTTCGCAGCTGCGATGAGGGCCGGAAGGGCCGAAGAGCAGCTGGCTCGTCAGTGCGCGGGCTTCACGAAGGTGCCGTTGCGCAGGTCGGCCATGGCCTGTTGCAGCTCGGCGGGCGTGTTCATCACGATCGGGCCGTGCCAGGCCACCGGTTCCTCGATCGGGGCGCCGGAGATCAGCAAAAAGCGGATGCCGTTTTCGCCGGCCTGAACAGTGACTTCCTCGCCGGTGCCGAAGCGCACGAGGGTGCGGTCGCCCGACAGGTCACGAATGTTGACCTCCTCGCCCATGACTTCCTTTTCCAGCAGCACGCCGCCGGGGGCGGAGGCGTCGGAGAAGCGGCCATTGCCTTCGAAAACATAAGCGAAAGCACGGCGGTAGGTATCGACCTTGAAGGTCTTTCGCACGCCAGCAGGCACCCAGATGTCGAGATACTGAGGGTCGGCGGCGATGCCGTCCACCGGGCTCTTGTAGCCCCGGTAATCACCGATCACGACCTTGATGCGGGTGCCGTCATCGTCAAGAATTTCAGGCAGTTCGGTGCCTGCAATGTCTTGATAGCGGGGGGCGGTCATCTTCAGCGAGGCGGGCAGGTTGCCCCAGAGCTGGAAGCCGTGCATCTGGCCCTTCTCGTTTCCCGACGGCATTTCCTGGTGCATGATGCCGGAGCCGGCCGTCATGAGCTGGATCGAGCCCGGGCCGAGCACGCCGCGGTTGCCGAGAGAGTCGCCGTGCTCGACGGAGCCGGCGAGCACGTAGGTGATGGTTTCGATGCCGCGATGCGGGTGCCAGGGGAAGCCCTTGATGAAGTCTTCGGGCCGCTCGTTGCGGAAGTCGTCGAAGAGCAGAAAAGGGTCCAGTTCCTTGGGGTTATGGAACCCGAAGGCACGGTGCAGCTTGACGCCCGCGCCCTCCAGAGTGGGCTGTGCAGGGCGGATTTCGGTGACGGGACGGATGGACATGAGAGCGTCTCCTTTCAGAAAGGAAGATAGGAGGCAGGCGGTTCTCTCGCAATACGCGCGGACCTGCGCCGCATGCCTCACGTCAGTGCATTGGTGCACAGTATTGCGCCGCCCCGCCGGGCTGCTATGAGGGGGCATGACAGAGCAACCTGACTTCCGCATCGGCGCCTCTCTGCTGCGTCGAATCTTTGCCGCAGCGATGTTTGCGCTCCTGGCTTACGTCTTGTTCAAAATGGGTTTTTCCGGGGACGGGGCGCTTTGGGGCCGGGCGCTTCTGGTGC